>CANQEH010000007.1 GCA_947594835.1 uncultured Acetatifactor sp.
GAAATATATAAAATACGCCAGATTTGAAAGAGCAGCGGAATTTACTTTTTCACTGGAATTTCGGATTGCAAGTCAGCCCAGTATGCGCAACCCTAAAAATTTAATTAAAGTTTTTTAATTTAATTAAAGTTTTTAATGTTAATTGACATATTTTCGCTGGCTGCGTATAATGATAATGAAGATGTGGAAAGTACTCCATCATCGAAAATATTGCTCGCTTATCGGAAGCATCTAATAAATATCCGGCTCGAAAATCAAGCCCTATCGAAAGGTAGGGCTATTTTTATCTGAACGGTGGGGAGATTATGATTTACCAGGAAGGATATGTTTATCATATCAAAGATGAATGTTTCCGGTAACAGAATACTATCTCGACCATATACATACCCGCAATAACAACCCCGTCCCCGTAAAACATTCTATTCACCGAACAATCAGCACAAATATGAAACAGCTCCGGCAGCTTCATGCCAGAGGGAAAAAGGTTGTTTTTCCAGATATTTCACGTTTGGAACAACTTATGCTATCAGAAAGTAGAACAAATACTGAAAACATTGTATAAATATATACTCTCAACGCTCATAATCTCAAATGAATTTTCTCAGTCTATGAATCGCCCCGGCGCAGAAGTGAAAATGATCCGCTATTCAAGAAATGCCTTATCTCATTAAGCACTAACAGTGCAATCAGCGTAAAATAAGCCTTTTTCCGGCTTCAGAAAAAATTTCATCCCAGAACACGCCAACCGTTTCAAATGGTTTGGCGTCTATGGTCTTATTCATTCATCCAATATCGGCAGATTGTTCAGACAGGGCGGCAAATGCATCATATGATGATTTGTCATAGGAGTCAGAATCATGCCTCCCCTCGTCAGCCTTCCCCAAAATACCAACAGCCACACCGAACGAAAATCGGTCGTTACGCCGCCTTCCTCCAGAATCCGCATGACCCATTCTTCCGGCACCATGGACTGTATCTGTTCCAAGGTTAAGTTTTCTAATATGCAGCGTGTGTTTTTGCCCACCTCGATCATATAATCGCGGAGGGCAAAAACGTCGATCTTCTTTCCAAACTCCACCGCTTCCTCAAATTCAAGTGCATTTCCGGTGTCGGTAATCGGAGAGCCTATTCTTTTCTGCCATTCTGCGTTAAAAATCTGCTTTTGATCTGCCATCAGAATATTGCTTACCAGATCTTCAATGCGGTAGGTATGCCAAAGCTGCCAGCACATGGGAACTCTATTCGTACCCGCGTAATGCAGATCCACATCGTGATCTTCTCTCGGCACCACCTTGTTCTGATTTCCCGCCAACATATACTCCAGAACATAATCCGCAATCGTTTTTTCGGATCTTCCGGATATTTCAGCCGGATGCACCATGGCGTACACTTCCAATGTCAGTTCTTTTATCTTTTTTTCGTCTGTTCCGGCTAAAGCCTTTCGTAATTCTCCATATTTTTCGCTGAATGAAATATACAACTCTTCCTTTTTCATAAAATAGGATTCCCTTCATTATTGCAACATTAGTTGCAAAAGAATTCTTATTTTCATAGTGTTTTCGTTGAGTGTGACACTAACGAAATAGTCATCGTCCAGAACGTTCTACCATTCCGCTCCGTCAAAACTGTTTTATTGACCTTACAATTCTTCCATCAGTTTCATAGCGGTTAAAATCATATTGGAACGTACACTCTTTTGGCTGTCCCAATTCCGGGCGTCCCACTTTTCACCGCTTACATCATCACCTGCATAAAGCAATTGAGCCAAAGGAATATCGTAATACTTAGACACAGCAAAAAATGCTGCGGTTTCCATTTCAACTGTTATACAACCTTCCTTTCTTCGTAACTCAATCATTTCGGGAGTTTCTCTATACATGGCGTCTGTCGTCCATGTTTTTCCAGTTGTATATGGTATCCCCAGTTTTTCCAAACCAGAAATCACAAAATCTGCGGTTGCCTTATGGCATTCCACTTCCCGGGAAGGTTCTAAGTAATGATAAGATGTCCCCTCGTCTCTCACAGCAGCAATCGGAACAATAATTTCTCCCACTGTAGAATCCTTCTTTATGGAACCGGCGCCGCCACATATGATAAATTTACTGCACCCCATAGCGTGTAATTCTTCGATTGTTCCTGCCGCACCGGGAGCAGTAGAAAATGGCATTGTAATACAAATTCTTTCTTTCGATAAGTTGTACTCATAAATTGGAATGTCTAAAACCTCGGAATGAAGATGCCCAATGACGGCGAGATTGTTATTTGCAACAAATTCATTCAGTTCTTTTCTGAAAAACGTGATGACACATTTAGAGGGAAGCGTCTTTTCTAAAAAATCCGTGGGTTTTATAATGGGATTTCTGCTTGTGTCATACTCACAAACCGGGTATCTGTTCTGAATGATCATTTTTATACCTCATTTCCGCGCTGCTCTTTGCGCATAACGAGTTTGTGTCAAGCGGCGCGCGGACACAAATCTCGCGATTGAAAATTTTAATTTTCAATCTTTCCCCTCCCATTGCGCCTAAAATCTCTCAAAAATAAGGCTTCCAGCGCATTTAAAGCGTAACATTGCATCCCTTCACAAACTTGAAGTTATGGTTTCTTTCACTTCTTCCGGATCAACAGCTTTATGATAATGGCTGCGGCCAAAACAATAACTGCTGCGATACCATAAACTATAATGCTTGTATACCATGGTGCAGACTGCATGGCATATAAATCGGGGTGTGCCTTAAAATCCCAGAATACATATATACCATGTCCGATAAAAACTCCAAGGAATGAGCCTATGATGCTATTCAAAATCTGATTGAGTTTTTTCAGCACGACAGCGCTTCCATCGTTTCATCGCTTCTGACTAACCAGCTCCGAAAGGAAAAATAAGTCCGCCCGGCTGCGGGGCGTCGTTTGCCCCAGCCGCCTACTGCCTGAGCCTGAATTGTGCGATCATATCCTTCAGTGACCGCGCACACTCTCCCATGTTTGACGAGATTGCGGAATTTTCCTCCGCGCTTGCCGCGTTGTTTTTCACCATCTCGCTGATCTTGCGGAGATTCACGGAAATCTCATCCACCGAGTTCTTCTGTGTCTCCACGAAGTTTACGATCTCGTCCACCATTTTTGTGTTGCCCGCTGAATACTCCGCGCTGTCGGAAATCGTCTTATCCGTCCTTGCGACGAGCTCCTTTCCTTTTTCAACGGACTCCAGAGAGCGGCTGATCACGCTGCTGATCTTTGCGCTGGACTGTGAACTGCTGGCGGAAAGCGAGGAAATCTCGTCCGCGACCACCGCAAATCCTCTGCCGGCCTCCCCCGCTCTCGCCGCTTCGATCGAGGCGTTCAGCGCCAAAAGGTTGGTCTGGCTCGCGATAGCGTTGATCTCCGTCACAAAACCCGCGATCTCGTCATAGCAGCTGACAATCTCATCCATCGCCGTAACCAGATCGTTCATCTCCGCGCTTCCCTGTACAAGGCGCGAGCCCACATAATCCGTGTTTTCCTTGATGGACGTCGCAAGCTCCGCAATCTTCTCCATGTTATCGGTCAGATTCTTCATCTCCCTGGAAGCGTTCTGCACCGATTCGCTCTGCTGTGCAGCGGCCTGCGCCACATTTTCGCTTGTGGCCGACAGCTCCGACGAATACTGAAACACCGTCGCCGCCTGTGCGTCGATCTCCGCAAAACTGTTGTTGAGCACATTCATAATATCTGCCAGTGCATTCTTGATCTTCTCGTAATCCCCCGTGTACTTTCCGTTTACCTAAAATTCAGATTCTTTTCCGAGATGGCGGTGACGGTGTCCGTAATTTCCGATATGTAATGCCGCAGCCCCTGCATGGTATCGTTCAAGGCCACAGACAGCGCATTGATTTCCTCAGACTGTTCATCTACCTTAAAATTGTAATCCAGCTGGCCGTCCGATATCTTCCTCACATTCGCCGCCAGCTCTTCCAGAGGGGAAAACATCGGATTGATCCCCTTTGTCAGCTGCCGCCGTACCAGCCATCCCAGACTGATTCCCAGAACAGCTGCAACGACAATGGTCACAAAGATCACAAGAAAGACTCCCGTAAGAGATATGACAGCCACCACATTCCAGCCGGTAGACTCGGCTCTGGCGCTGATCGCGGATTTCAGTCCGCCCTGATAATCCCAGATCAGCCTTGTGGACAGCTCTTTTTCACAGACCTTTCGGTATTTTCCGCCAAGGGCGTCCTCCACCGTGGTGCTCTTTGCGGCGCTGAGGGCAATCTCGTCGTCGGGATGCGTCAGGATCGTCCCCTCCCCCGAGGTCAGGAACACATAATTGCCGCCGTGATAGGAGCCTTCTATCAGAGTCACCAGGTCGTCCATATACATATCCATTCCGGCCACGCCCACAAAAGCGCCGTCCCTGTAGATCGCCTTGGACAGTGTGATACAGATGTTGCCGGTCTGTTCGTCCACATAGGGCTCAGACACATACACGCCGTCCGTGGCAGCCGCCCCGGAATACCAGGCGCGGTCAGACACGACAAAATCCGATTTCGGCACCCATCCGCCCGACATATATGTCATAATTCCGTCCGGATAGATGGCGTCCTCCTGTACCACACAGACATATACGGCGGACACATCGCTGTAAAGCGCCGCCAACCTGTCCACATAGCTGTAATAATCGGAATCCGATGTTCCATACGGCGCTCCCGTCGCCACCGTGTCAATAAAGGACACCTTCTGGGACATGGCGTTATCGATCTGCGAGCTGTACAGTTGCACGTGTTCCCTGTTGTTGCTCACCGTATAGGAAAGTATAATCGCCAGCACAATCAGGCCCGCTAACGCGCACAGCCCTGTGATGATCCACTTTACCGACCGGTTCGCCCTTCTGTTGACGTTTGTACTCAATTTCTGCAACTGCATCTTGCTCCCACCCTTTCTCTCTGCCGCCCATGCTGCGCCTCCCGTACTGCCTTTCCGGCCGGCAGGGCACAGCTTCCATGAAGTAAAACAGTTTTTTATATTATAGAACATTCATTTTCTGAATGCAACCGCGATTCTCCGCTCTTCCGGGCACTTTATCCATAGGTAAATGTCTGCAAGAAAAGCTGGGCCCGCCTGCTCTGGGGCTGCTCAAAAAACTGTCTGGGATCGCTGCTTATCTCCACTGGCTCCCCGTTGTCCAAAAACAGGATCCGGTCGGCAATGGCCCTGGCAAAAGCCATTTCATGTGTGACGATCAGCATGGTGCAGCCCGTTTTGGCCAATTTTAACACCACGTCCAGGACTTCCCGCACCATTTCCGGGTCAAGGGCTGCCGTGATCTCATCTAAAAGCAGGATCTCCGGGTGCATACACAGGGCGCGGACAATGGCCACCCGCTGTTTCTGACCGCCGGAAAGCTGCCTGGGAAAATCATTTTTCCTGTCTGCCAGCCCCACCCGTTCCAGCAGCCTTACGGCCTCCTCCTGCACTTCGCCCTTCTGCCGCTTCTGGACGATGACAGGGGCCAGAGCGATATTTTCCAGAACCGTCTTATGGGGAAACAGGTCATAGCTTTGAAAAACCATGCCGATCTTCTGCCGCACCTGGGTAATGGATTTATCCCTTGGGTCTACCCTTTTCCCGTCCAGCAGGATCTCCCCGCCCTGGATGGGCTCCAGACCGTTGATGCACCTTAGCAGCGTGCTTTTCCCACAGCCCGAGGGCCCGATGATCACCACCACCTCCCCCTTGTGCACCTGAAAGCTGAAATCCCGGAACACAGTGTGGCTATTGTATTCTTTTTTCAAATGCCGGATCTCCAGCAATACCTCGTTTTGCTCCATCATGCCCACCTCTTTTCCAGATATGCCGCCAGCCGGCCCACCGGCCAGCAGATCAGAAAATACAATAGAAATACCGTGGCAAACACCCCGAACGCCGCATTGGGGGATGCCTTCCTGTTCGCTTCGATGATCTGCTGGGCCACCTTCAACACTTCCACGATCCCGATCATCATCACCAGGCTGGTGGTCTTCACCATCCGGGTGATCAGATTGATCGACAGGGGGATCAGGCGCCGGACGGTCTGCGGCAGGATCACATGGCAATAGACCTGGGCTTTTGTCATCCCCAGGGAATAAGCGCTTTCATACTGGATGGCGAGGATGCTGATAAGCGCCCCCCTGACCAGGTCGCCCATCTCCGCCGTCCCCCAGAAGCTGAACACAAAGATGGCCGCACTCTCCGCCGGTATGTTCCAGCCAAATACCCTGGTGGTTCCAAAATAGGCGATAAACAAAAGCACCATCTGGGGCATGATCCGCACTGTCTCCAGATAACAGCGCAGCACTGCTTTCAGCACGGGGTTTTTCAAGGTCATCAAAACCCCTGCCAGCAGCCCCAGCAGGATGCTGATGGCAACGGAGATCAGGCTGATGCGGAGCGCTACCCACAATCCCCCCAGCAGCCGCAAAAAATTGGTGCCCTTCCACAGGACGTCAATCCCCAAACTCTGCATGGCGCACCTTCCTTTCTATGAAGCTGCCCAGGACGGAAACCGGCAGCAGCATGATCAGATAAAAGACCACCAGCAGAAACAGGCACTCTATCGTCTTGGCATACATACCGATCAGGTCTTTGGCCGTAAACATCAGATCCATCAGGCTGATGGTGGAAAACACACTGGTCTCCTTTAAGAGAAAGATCACGTTTGCCACCAGGCCGGGCACGCTGACGGAGACTGCCTGGGGCAGTATCACATGGAAAAATGCAGCTTCCCTGGTCATCCCCAGGCTGAGCGCACTTTCCGTCTGGATGGGCGCAACGCTCTCTAAGCCGCTGCGGAGAGATTCCGCCATATAGGCGCCTCCCAGCAGGCCCAGCCCCAACACGCCGCAGACCTGGGCAGAGACGCGCAGCCCCAGCTTTGGCAGCGCAAAATAGAGGAAAAACAACTGTACCAAAAGGGGCGTATTCCGGAACACTTCAATATATATCCTGGACAGCCGGGCCAGGATGGGGACGTGCAGATGGCACATGACGGCACACCAGACCCCAAGCAGAAAGGCCAGGGCGATCCCCAGCCATCCGATTTTCCATGTCAGATAAAGCGCATCCCTGTAAAGGGGCAGATATTGTATCAAGATATCGGCGTTCACATTCTTTCTCCTTCTTCCCTTTCACCGTGCCCTCTCCCCTGCCCATAACAGGGGGATAGTGAGAAACTCACTATCCCCGCCGCATTACTCCTCAAAAGGCACTACCGCGCCGTCGTAGGTCTCGTTGATGAATGAGGTGATCTCATCCGATTTCAGCACGTCCACCAGCGCCTTGATCCCTTCGTTTTCCTCATTTCCGGCCTTGACCGCGATCACATTCACATAGGTCTTCGCCGCCACGGAATCGCTTGCCTCATAGGCCAGGGCATCCTTGGAAGCGGAATACCCGGCTGCCAGGGCATAATTCCCGTTTAAGATCACGAAAGCCACTTCATCCACCACTCTGGATACCTGGGCCGCTTCCAGCTCCTGGAGCTCGATATTGTAAGGGTTCTCCGCAATGTCCAGCACCGTCGCCTCCAGGCCTGCGCCTTCCTTTAGCTTTATGATGCCGTTATCCTGCAAAAGCAGCAGCGCCCTGGCTTCGTTTGTGGTGTCGTTGGGCACCGCGATCACATCGCCTTCCGCCAGCTCGGACAGATCCGACTTCGTGCCCGGATAAATGCCGAAGGGCTCGTAGTGGATGCCTGCCACTGCTACCAGATTTGTCCCGTTCTCTTTGTTGAAATTGTCCAGATAGGGAATGTGCTGGAAATAGTTGGCGTCCATGTCGCCGCTTTCCACCACCAGGTTTGGCTGGATATAGTCCTCAAACTCCACCACTTCCAGCTTCCAGCCCTGCTCTGCAAGGATTTCCGCCGCCTTTGCCAGGATCTCCGCATGAGGCGTGGTGGAGGCCGCTACGGTGATGGTGCCCTTTTCTTCCGGCGCCTGGGCTGCCGCCCCGCTGCTTTCGGGCAGCGCGCCGCCCTCTACCACAAGGGTGTCTTCATATTCGGCGCCATAAGTATCCAACAGGGTCGCCTCATAATCGGCATGGAAGAAATTCTCTGCACCCAATGACTGGATCTCGCTGTTTAACCACTCCAGCAGGCTTGTGTTCCCCTTGGTCACTGCCGGTGCAATGGTGTCTGCGCTGCCCAGGGAGGGGATCCCAACGGTAAAGCCCGTATTTTCGATGGCAAACGCGATCACCTCGGTGTTGTCATTGGCCCAGGCAACGCCGTTGCCGTTTTCAAACGCCGTCTTTGCCTCTGCATAAGCGTCATACTTCTGGAGCTTGATATCCGGGTAGTTCTTTTCCAGATAAGTCTCCGCCGTGGTGCCGGAAATGACGATCACCTCATCCTCTGCGCCGATGTCGTCCAGGCTCGTCACCACAGCGTCGCTGGGAGATACCACGCCCAGCGCCACGTTCATGTAGGGAAGGGCAAAATCCACTTCCTGGGCCCGCTCCTCGGTGACGGTAAAGTTTGCCAGAATGATATCTACCTTCCCGGTCTGGAGGTACTCAATACGGTTGGCAGCCTCTGTCGAGACATAGTTGATCTCTACGCCAAGATCCTGTCCGATGCGGTCTGCAAAATAGACGTCATACCCTTGATAATCGCCGTTTTCATCCACATATCCAAAGGGGCTCTTGTCGGAGAACACGCCGATATTGATGGTTCCGCTCTCTTTGATTTCATCCAGGGTCCGATATACGGTAGACCCGTTATCTGCGGCAGCGGCGTCAGAGCCCGTCTCCGCAGCCTGATCCTTGCCGCATCCTGCAAGGAGGGAGCCGGTAAGGGCTGCCCCCAGCAGGACAGAGCTTGCTTTCTTCCAAAACATTTTTTTCATAATCCTCATCCTCTTTTCTGTTTCTGATCAATCATGCGGTTTTGCCCCGCAGCGGAATTTGAGTATAAAAAGACCCGGGCCTTTCCACAGCTCCCGGGCAAACGGCAGGACAACATCCCTTCTCGGAATGTCAGCCACAGGCACAACAGACCTCCACCGGATGCGCCTGGCCATAGAGATATGCCCGGGAGAACAACATTCGGCAACAACACATAGCACTGCGATGGAAGTTAACTGTTTTCCTCATCTTATGATACTCCTTTCTCTTAGATTCCTCAAATCCATAAGTGTACTTTACACCTCTTTGCCTACTTTGTCAATAGGTTAAATATGATTTATATGTTTCTGTACATTGATCCACAGAAATCTGCATTGATCCGTGCCTCAGTAAGCAACTTTTGAAAATTGGCCAAAAAATAAGGAATCCTATCCTTTTTTATTGGGACATATGCTCTGCCAATTACTGCTCACTGTAAAGCAGGCGCATATTTTTAAACAGAAATACGGAATGACGCCTTCCAACTATAGAAAGCGGAATATGCCGACAGGCTTATGAACGGTTATCAAAAACAATATCTCTTATGGCTCATGCCGTTTTATGTGTCCTCTTGTTCCATAGCGGCAATCTCCCGCGCCGCTGCGGTCATAATCCGTATGCCCTTGTCGCCAGAAAAATTTGCAGAAATGATATTGAGAAACAAACGGGGCGGTAGTAAAATTTAATGTAAATTATTTTATCTTTCAGTCCGAGAGACTTTGCAGGAGGGTGTAAGTTTGAAAGTAAACTTTCAAACTCTAAAAAGAGGGGTGTTTACACACCCTCTTGGTATGCGTGCCGAAGCACGCTGGGGCGTAGAGATGAAAAACCTGTTCAGCAATTCTGGAATAAAAGACGAAAATTTCTTGAGGTGAGGTTATGAAAAAAGTAAGAACCATCTTATTTGCATTAGTTACTACCGCTTTATTCCTTGCGGGCTGTGGCAGCCCATTCGGAAAAGGGAAAGAACCATCTCTTAAAGTCTATTCTTTTAGCGGAGAAAACGACTTTATTTCTGTGTCAAACGGCGTCATTATTTTGGATGATGAAGATGAAATATGCTACGGCGGTAATTTGAAAGTAGACCCGGATGAATTTGTTGATATTGCCGCATATTCCGTCACTATTTATCTTGATGGCAACAACGAACAATACCCCTTGCTGTCCAATAGTGTCGTGGATCTAAGTGGCGGAACAGTAAATGCGCCTCGTGATATCGGAAAAATTGCTGGCGACATTATCAAGAATGACAATATTGATCAATGGAACGATACTCTATGGATTGAAGTGAACACAAGAGATTTGAATGGAGAAGAGGATACCTATCAGCTGCAATTAGAAGTAACTGAAATCACTGCTTGCCCGGAGGTTCCTCCTCACGTTTCCAATGGTTAGAAACGTGCGCCACAGGGCGCACCGCCAAAAAGGCCTCCCGGCACATCAGCCAGAAGGCCCTTTCATTTTGATAGACTTATTCCAAGACGCCCTTGCGGTCAGGCATTCTTTGCCAGCTCTGCACGCAGCTTCTCGGTGAGGGCGGGCACGATCTTGTTTAAGTCGCCCACCACGCCGTAGTCGGCCACCTCAAAGATCGGAGCCGTCTCATCCTTGTTGATGGCAATGATGATGTCGGACTCCTCCATGCCGGCCAGGTGCTGGATGGCGCCGGAGATACCGATTGCAAAGTATACGTTGGGACGGACGGTCTTGCCGGTCTGGCCCACCTGCAGATCCTTGGGCTTCCAGCCTGCATCCACCACTGCGCGGGAGCAGCTCACCTGGCCGCCCAGAACCTCCGCCAGATCCTCCAGCATCTTAAAGTTCTCGGAACCGCCCATGCCGCGGCCGCCGGATACCAGAATCTTGGCGTCCATGATATCCACGGTGTTGGAAACGGCTTTCACCACTTCCATGATCTCCACATACTTGGAATCCGGGGTGAATCCGGGATTGAACTCCTCCACATTGGCCTTTACGCCAGGCTTTCTCTCCCGCTTCTGCATCACGCCGGGGCGCACCGTCGCCATCTGAGGCCTGAAATCAGGGCAGGCGATGGTTGCAATGGTGTTGCCGCCGAAAGCGGGACGGGTCATCAGAAGCTGGTTGTGCTTCTGCTCCTTGCCGGGCACAGGCGTCAGCGGGAAATCGCCGATATCCAGCTGGGTGCAGTCCGCGGTAAGGCCGGTGTGGATCCTTGCGGAAACACGGGGGCCCAGGTCGCGGCCGATGGCCGTTGCGCCCACCAGGAAGATTTCGGGCTTATAGTTGCGGATCACCGAAGCCAGCGCATGGGTGTAAGGCTCTGTCCTGTACTCTTTCAGTTCAGGATCGTCCACCACAATCACCTTGTCTGCGCCGTACTCGGCCAGCTGGTCAGCCAGCTCTTTCACACCGCTTCCCACCAGCACGGCGGTCACTTCCGTGCCCAGCGCTTCCGCCAGATCCTTGCCCTTGCCGATCAGCTCAAAGGCGATGTTGTTGATCACATTGTCTACCTGCTGGGCAAAGACATATACACCTTTATATTCCTCTAAGTTCATTGTTCTTCCTCCATAATCATAGTCGATAAAAAGAATTCGTTCAGATAACGTGCTTTTCTTTCAGTTTGCCCACAATGTAGTCAACGGACTCGCCGGGATCTAAGCTTACCTTCTCGCCTGCTCCCTTTCTCACTTTATCGGAAGCCTTCGCGATCTGGGTCGGAGAACCTTTCAGCCCTAAGTTGGAATCCTCTACGTCTTTCAGATCGGCTCTGCCCCATACGGTGATCTCTGCCCTGCAGGCGTCGAAGATGCCGCCGGGGGTCATGTACCTGGGCTCGTTTAACTCTGCCAGGGCCGTGATCAGGCAGGGCATCTTTGCCTTCAGCACATGATATCTGTCGTCAAACTGACGCTCTACGATCACGCTGTCCCCCTCGACCTTTAAGTTCTGCGCATAGGAGATCACAGGGATATTCAGGTGCTCGGAGATCTGGGGGCCCACCTGTGCGGTGTCGCCGTCGATGGCCTGGCGTCCGGTGATGATCAGGTCATATTCCATGTTCCTCAAAGCCCCTGCCAGCGTCTGGGAAGTCGCCCAGGTATCTGCGCCGCCCAGCACTCTGTCGGTCACCAGGACGCCCTTGTCTGCGCCCATGGCCATCGCCTCGCGGAGCACATCCTCTGCCTTGGGAAGGCCCATGGTCAGCACCGTCACCTCCGCACCGTACTGGTCTTTTAACCGGAGGGCTGCCTCCAGGCCCGCCTTGTCGTCGGGGTTCATGATCGTCATCATGGCAGCTCTGTCCAGGGTGCCGTCGGGATTAAACTTTACGCCGCCCTTGGTATCGGGAACCTGCTTAATGCAAACAACAACTTTCATTGTATTTTCACTCCTTCTATCCTTTATCATTGATGGACTGCACAACACAGAGGCTTACTTCAACAGCGCCGCGCTGATGACCATGCGCTGCACCTCGCTGGTGCCCTCGTAGATCTCCGTGATCTTGGCGTCGCGCATCATGCGCTCCACTTCGTACTCCCTGGTGTAGCCGTAGCCGCCGTGGAGCTGTACTGCCTTGGTGGTCACTTCCATGGCCACTTCTGCCGCGTACAGCTTTGCCTGTGCCGCCTCGAAGCCGTACTCCTTCTGGGTCGCCTTGGCCATAGCCGCCTTGTACACCAAAAGCTGGGCTGCCTGCACCTTGGTCGCCATATCGGCGAGCTGGAACTGGGTGTTCTGCTGTGCGGCGATGGACTTGCCGAACTGCTTTCTCTCCTTGGTATAGGCGATGGTGCGCTCCAGTGCGCCCTCCGCAATGCCCAGGGCCTGTGCGGCAATACCGATCCGCCCGCCGTCCAGGGTGTGCATCGCAATCTTGAAGCCCTGGCCCTGCTTGCCCAGCAGATTCTCCTTGGGCACGCGGCAGTCGGTGAAGATCAGCTCATAGGTAGAGGAGCCGCGGATACCCATCTTCTTCTCCTTGGTGCCGAAGGAGAAACCGGGCGTCCCCTTCTCCACGATGAAAGCGGAGATTTCCTTGATCATCCTGCCCCGCTTCTCCACGGTGCCGGTCACTGCAAAGACCACATACACGTCGGCCTCTTTGCCGTTGGTGATAAAGATCTTGGAGCCGTTTAACACATATGCGTCCCCGTCCAGCACCGCCTTGGTCTGCTGTCCCTGGGCGTCCGTGCCTGCGCCGGGCTCGGTGAGGCCGAATGCACCCAGCTTCTCACCCTTTGCCAGGGGGATCAGGTACTTCTGCTTCTGCTCCTCGGTGCCGAAGGTCATGATGGGATCCACACAGAGAGAGGTGTGGGCGGACACGATCACGCCCGTGGTGCCGCAGACTTTGGACAGCTCCTCCACACACATCACATAGGTGAGCGGGTCGCAGCCCTGTCCGCCGTACTCCTTGGGAACCGGGATCCCCAAAAAGCCGTTCTTTGCCATCTTATCAACGGTGCCTCTGGGGAACACTTCCGTTTCGTCCACTTCCTGGGCCAAAGGCTTTACCTCTTTTTCGGCGAACTCCCGAAACAGGGAACGCGCCATTTCATGTTCTTTGCGCAGCGTAAAATCCATGATTCCTATTCCTCCATTTTGATCTCTCAGTGCGCTCTGCCGCACACACATTTTCTCTATCCGTCTTTATTTCGTGTAGTCGTAGAAGCCCACGCCAGTCTTCTTGCCCAGCTTCCCGGCGCGCACCATCTTTCTGAGCAGGGGATGGGGACGATATTTGGGGTCGCCGGTCTCGTTCTGCAGAACCTCCATGATCGCCAGCACGATGTCTAAGCCCACCAGGTCTCCCAGCGCCAGGGGCCCCATGGGATGGGATGCGCCCAGCTTCATGGCGGTGTCAATGTCCTCCACGCTGGCGATGCCCTCCGCATAAATGCCGATGGCTTCGTTGATCATCGGGATCAGAATCCGGTTTACCACAAACCCGGGCGCTTCCTTTACCTCCACGGGCGTCTTTCCGATCTCCTCCGCGATCTTCTTGATCTTCTCCACCAGCTCGTCGGGGGTGTTTGCGCCTGCGATCACCTCCACCAGCTTCATCCTGTCAGCGGGGTTGAAGAAGTGCATCCCGATCATGGGACGATCCAGCCCTGCGCCGATCTCAGTGATGGACAGGGAAGAGGTGTTGGTGGCAAAAATGCAGTCGGGTTTTACGATCTGCTGCAGTTCCTGGAAAGTGGTCTTCTTGATCTGCATATTTTCAGGCGCTACCTCGATCACAAGGTCGCAGTCCGTGCAGATTTCCTTTAAGCCCGTCGCGATCTTTGCGGAAATGGCATCCGCCTGCTCCTGGGTCAGCTTCTCCTTGCCCACCAGGAAATTCAGATTCTTCAGGATCCTGGCCTTGCCGCCGTCTGCGAACTCCTGCTTGATGTCGCACAGGCATACCTCATATCCCTCCGTCATGGCAAACGCCTGGGCAATTCCAGCACCCATGGTGCCTGCTCCGATGATACCTACTTTCATGGAAAAATCCTCCTTTTCTATGATGAAATGTACGCATTTCCCGTTTTTTGTGTCTTCAGCAGTTTTTGAAAGGCTCCTTCACCTTCTCCTTGTTTTTGTCTAAGAAGAAAGCCATGCCGTACTTTTGATCCTCCGTCTCGAAGCAGTCTCCAAACAGCTTCTCCTCGATGACGAGCGCTTCCTCCATCTCCTCGTCCAGCCCTTCGTTGATGGCCTTTTTGCAGTTGCGGACCGCGATGGGCGCGTTTTTTGCAATGTCTGCCGCCATTTTCTCCGCTGCGGCAAGCAGCTCCTCCTGCGGGTACACTGCGTTCACCAGGCCGATCCGACAGGCCTCCTGGGACTTGATGTTGCGGGCGGTGTAGATCATCTGCTTCGCCATCCCTGCCCCTACCAGCCGGGCAAGCCTCTGGGTGCCGCCAAACCCCGGGGTGATCCCAAGTCCCACCTCGGGCTGGCCGAACACGGCATTTTCGGAGCAGATGCGGATATCGCAGCTCATGGCAAGCTCACAGCCGCCGCCCAGGGCAAAACCGTTCACTGCCGCGATGACGGGGATGGGGAAGGTCTCCAGCCTGCGGAACACATCGTTTCCCTTCTTGCCGAAGGCTTCGCCCTGGGCTTTGGTCAGGGTGCTCATCTCGCCGATGTCCGCGCCTGCCACAAAGGACTTCACCCCTGCGCCAGTCAGAACCAGACAGCGCACCGTTTCCAGATCCACGCCGTCCAGCGTCTCGTTCAGTTCGTCCAGTACCTGGGAATTTAAAGCGTTCAGCGCCTTCTCCCTGTTGATGGTGATCACGGCGTAGCCGTCTTTCTGCTCATACAAGATAAATTCCATTTCTGCTCTATGCCCTCCTGTGCTTTTTCCGCAACAAAGAGAATACCGGCGCGCGCAGCGCAGCCTGGTATCCTCCTTGCCTGTGTCATTCTCAATCTTCGATCTTTACGATGGTGGAGCAGCCCATGCCGCCGCCGATGCACAGCGTCGCCAGGCCGGTCTTTGCCCCCTTTGCCTGCATCTCGTGAAGCAGCGTCACCAGAATACGGCAGCCGGACGCGCCCACGGGATGGCCCAGGGCAATGGCGCCGCCGTTGGGGTTTAACTGTCTGTCCACATCAATGCCCAGCTCCTTGCCCACTGCCACGGACTGTGCGGCAAAGGCCTCGTTTGCCTCGATGATGTCAAAGTCTTCGATCTTCATGCCGGTCTTTTCCATCACCTTTTTGGTCGCCGCCACGGGGCCGATGCCCATCACCTCGGGACGGACGCCTGCCAGCGCGCCTGCCACATAAGTCGCCATGGGCTTTACGCCCAGCTCCTTTGCCTTTTCCTCGCTCATCACCACGATGGCCGCCGCGCCGTCATTGATGCCGGAAGCGTTTCCTGCGGTGACAAACCCGCCGGGATTGATGGGGCGCAGCTTCTGGAGACCCTCTATGGTAGAGCCGTGCCTGGGGCCCTCATCCGTGTCAAATACAACGGTCTCTTTCTTTTTCTTGATCTCCACGGGCACGATCTCGGCCTGGAATGCGCCGGACTTCTGCGCTGCTTCTGCCTTCTGCTGGCTCTTTAACGCAAACTCGTCCAGCTCCTCCCTGGTCAGCCCCCACTCCTCGCAGATGTTGTCCGCGGTCTTAATCATATGGTAATCGTTAAAGGCATCCCAAAGGGCGTCCTTGATCATGGTGTCCACCAGAGTGCCGTTGTTCATGCGGTAGCCGTAACGCGCCTGGGGAATGGCATAGGGAGCCATGGACATATTCTCCATGCCGCCTGCCACCACGATGTCTGCCTCTCCCGCCATGATCATCTGCGCCGCCTGGTTGACGCAGTTTAAGCCGGAACCGCAGACCACGTTCATGGTCACCGCCGGCACCTCGATGGGAAGCCCGGCCTTGATCGATGCCTGACGGGCCACGTTCTGGCCCTGGCCTGCCTGGATGACGCAGCCCATATAGACCTGGTCAACGGCCTCCGGGGCAACGCCTGCCCTCTTTAACGCCTCTTTGATGACCACTGCGCCCAGCTCTGCAGCGGGAGTCGTGCTGAGGGAACCGCCCATGGTGCCGATGGCAGTGCGGCAGGCACCGGCTAAGACTACTTTTCTTGCCATTTGATTTTCCTCCATCCTTTTTTCATATTGATTGTTATTTTTTTGTCATTTCCAATGCTCTAAGTTTAACATAGATGCAGGCTATTTGCAACGGCTTTCGGAAAAAATTGATAAAAAAATAACAAAATGCCGGCGGCAGCCTGAATGGTCAGGCTGCTGTCGGCACTCTGCCTAGCTCTCCGCCGTCACGCCCTCAAAGGTCAGCGTGACCGTCTGGGGCCCTTGTTCATCCTCAAAAGTAAACGCAAACTGTTTTGTCCCAAATGCCTCCGGGTCGTCCCCCAGGGATAAGAGCCAGGTGTCCGCATCCTGGGTTTTTTCTTTCGCGCCCTGGCAGGTCACCGTCTTTCCCTGGGACTCCTGGTAGGTGTTCAAATTGACCACCGCATAGTATCCTTCCATCTCCCCCTGGGTGCCCAGGCAGCTGACCTGGCTGACTTTCTTCACCGTCCCGGCGACTTTTCCGTCCGCGCCGATCACAAGCTGCCCGAACTGGCTGGCCGAAGCCTGTCTGCCGTCCACCATCACGCCTGCGATATCGCGGTCTGCCGCCTGCTGTACCAGGCGGTTTCTCTCCCCGGCCTCCTCGGGCAGGGCGATGGCCTGCATGGCAGGGGAACCGTTTTCCTGGGGCTGCGCCGTTTCAGCCTGGGCCTGTCCTGCGTCCGCCTGGGACGTTACCGTTTCCGCAGCGGCAGTCTCCGCCACTCCCCCGGTGCGCCCCTCCCGGATGCCATGGGTCAGGTAATGGGCGATGATCGCGCCGTAATCCTCCCCATAGGCCTCCCGGACGTCCTTATAGACAGCCGCATAGGCCACAGGGTCAAAAGTGCCTCCGCTGATGCGCTTTTCCTGAATGCCCCTCTGGATATAATGCTCCACATAGGCGTCCCAGTTGTCGCCGAAGGCGGCGTTGAGATCCTCATAGGTCTGCCGGTATTTCACCACATCCAGCACCGGCGACATACACCGCCCCTCCTTGAGGCCGTATTGCAGGAAATGCTGGAACAGCTTTTCTTTATTGTTTCCAATGACAATCTGCAGATCCCCGTACCGGCCCGAATAGTAATCCGCATCAAAAATATCCCGCAGCCCGGCCGCGTAGACCGGCGCCGTCCCTGTGGCGGCCACGGCGATGGAAACGGCGGCTGCAGCCAGTATCTTCTTGACTTTCAGCTTGTTTTTCATGCTGGTCTCCTCTCTTTCTTTTTTTCTATTTATTTACTGATTTCCAGAAAAAAATACCTTGGATGGCAACCCTCTTTTTTCCAGAAAAGCCCCGGAAAAGATTCTCGTTTTGACCAAACCGTGGTATAATCATATCCGTAAACTTATTTTTGGAAATAGACCGAAATGGAAAGAAAGGAGGGCGCGATGAACCAGTTATCCCTGTTTGACAGTGAAAACGGATATTCCCTCTCCCAGGGCTTTGCCCCGCTGGCAGATCGGATGCGCCCCCGGGATTTGGAGGACTATGTGGGCCAGCGGCATCTTTTGGGCCCACGCGGGATCCTGCGGCAGATGCTGGAGCGGGATCAGGTCTGCTCCATGATCTTCTGGGGGCCGCCCGGCGTGGGCAAAACCACCCTGGCCCGGATCATCGCCAACCGGACCAAATCCGATTTTGTGAATTTCAGCGCCGTCACCAGCGGCATCAAAGAGATCAAGGACATCATGCGCCAGGCGGAGGAAAACCGCGGATACGGCGTGCGCACCCTCTGCTTCGTGGACGAGATACACCGCTTCAACAAGGCCCAGCAGGACGCCTTCCTGCCCTATGTGGAGCGGGGCAGCATCACATTGATCGGCGCCACCACGGAGAATCCCTCCTTTGAGATCAATGCCGCGCTTTTGTCCCGCTGTAAGGTCTTTGTGCTAAAAGAGCTGACCGCAGAGGAGCTGACAGACCTGCTCTCCCGGGCCCTGAGGGACAAGCGCGGATTCGGCAGCTCCAAAGTCCGCATGGACGATGCCCTGCTTCGGCTGATCGCCGACTTTGCCAACGGGGATGGGCGCACGGCCTTAAACACGCTGGAAATGGCCGTCCTGAACGGGGAAATTTCCGCCGACGGCTCCATCGCCGTCACCGAGGAAACCCTGCGGCAGTGCCTGGGAAAAAAGACGCTTCTGTACGACAAAAAAGGCGAAGAACATTACAACCTGATCTCTGCGCTGCACAAATCCATGCGCAACTGCGACCCGGACGCCGCCGTGTACTGGCTGGCCCGGATGCTGGAGGCCGGGGAAGACCCGCTCTTTATCGCCCGCAGGCTTGTCCGCTTTGCCAGCGAGGACATCGGACTGGCGGACAACCAGGCCCTGCCTCTGGCGGTGGCGGCCTATCAGGCCTGCCATTTTAACGGGATGCCGGAATGTAACGTCAACCTGGCCCAGACCGTCATCTATCTCTCCCTGGCTCCCCGCTCCAACGCGGTCTACCGGGCCTATGAGACAGCCAAAGAGGACGCCCTGAAGCAGCTGGCAGAGCCGGTGCCCTTACAGATCCGAAACGCCCCCACCCGGCTGATGGAGGAGCTGCACTACGGCGAGGGCTATGTCTACGCCCACAACACCCGGGAGAAGATGGCCCGGATGACCTGCCTGCCGGAAAGCCTGAAGGAGAGGCGGTATTATCTGCCCACGGAAGAAGGCGGCGAGGGCGTCCTGAAAAAGCGGCTGGAGGAGAGCAGGGCCTTCCGCCTGGGAGAGGAAACGCCCTGAAAGAAACTTTTGCAAATCAATCTCTCATCCCTCCGGCGTTGGCACAGCGGCCTCCGGCGTGGACGCAGCGGCCGCAGGCGTTTCCGCCCCGGTATGGCTCCCGGCCTGGTACGCCTCCACCGCCGGATCCACGATCCGGCTGCTCCTCACCCATTCCCGGGTATCCCCCACCTTATGGGCCGCCTGGGTGTGCTTTGCCAGAAACCGGGTCAAAGCATAGAGGTCGATCCAGATCTCGTTGTCGCTCTCCTTCTGGGACTCGTCAAAGACAAGCTCCAGGCCCCAGTGCAGATGGGTCACTTCGATATTGTTTACGTTTTCTTCCGTGCTGTAGCCGGTGTGGCCCATATAGCCGATCACGTCCCCTGCCGTCACCACGCTGCCCTCTTTCAGGCCTTCCGCGTAAGGGTAGTTCTGCCGCAGGTGGGCGTAGTAATAATACCGCCTGCCGTCAAAGCTGCGGATGCCGATCCGCCAGCCGCCGTACTGGTTCCACCCCAGGGCTTCCACCACCCCGGACTCCACGCTGATGATGGGCGTCCCCGTAAGCCCCATCATATCGTGGCCCAGGTGGCGTCTCTTGTAGCCGTAACTCCTCCCCACGCCGAAATCGTCATAATGGGTATAGTCAAACCCTCTGGCCAGCGGAAAATAGCCCTTCAGCCCGTAGCGTTCTTCATAGGACGTATTTCCCGCCGCATCCGTCACTTCTTCCCGATAGTCCCCCACCAGACCCCCCAGGGCCGCGTCATAAGCATCCGCATAATAGGGATAATAGGACAGATTTTCGGTGAGGGACGCTATGGTCTCCTCCCCTGCCGCCAGGGCCTGCGCCCCCTTCTCTAATATCTTCAGGGCCGCCTTGTCAAAGACGCCGCCGGTTCTGGCCGCCGTGTAGGCCAAAAGCTCCACCCAGTGCACCTCATGCTCCGTGCCGTGGGTCTTCACATCCCAGTCATAGGCGCTGCAGAGGGCTTCGTAGGACACCGTAAAATCCACCCACTTGATATAGTCCTGTTCTATAGTGAGAACACTGCCGTCCACACTTTCCTCCCGGCTCTCCCGGGGCAGCCCCACAAACAGGGCCGCCGCCAGCGCCACCAGGCCGCACTCTGTCAGGATCCCCTTTCTCAGCCATCCTATGAGGCGGCTCCTTTTCTCTTTGTCCATGCCCCGCTCCGCCGCTTTCCTCACTGGAAATATATGTGGAAGGACGCCCTGCCATGCGTGAAAGGTTTGGGGGCTGCACATGAGAGACAGCGGAATTTTTTCCCCGCAGCCTTTTTCCGCTCATGCAAACCATCCTTCATCCCGCGCCATCCAATGCAATCTTTTCAACCGCCGCAACGGTTCCTTTCCTCAAAGTCAGAACGACGTCCGCTTTCTGAGCCAGCTCCTTGCTATGTGTCACCATAATCACACATTTATTTTTTTCATGTGCCAGCTCCGAAAAAATAGAAATGATCTCATTCGCAGTATCTTCATCCAGATTTCCTGTTGGCTCGTCTGCCAGCAGGACGGGCGCATTGCTCGCCAATGCCCTTGCTATGGCGACCCTCTGCTGCTGCCCGCCGGATAGCTGCATTACGTTGCGCCTGCTCTGGGTTTCATCCAGTCCCATTGACCTTAATAACCCCATTGCATCTTCTTTGCCGCCAAGCTTGACATTTTCAACCGGCGTAAGATAATCAATCAGGTTATAATTCTGAAAGACGAGTGAGATATTTTCTTTCCTGTGTCTGTTCAGCCCTTTCTGCAAGATATTGGCTCCATCCATACGGATTTCCCCCTCTACCGGCACATCAAGCCCCGCCAACAGGGAAAGAAGCGTGGTCTTCCCCGAACCGCTTGTGCCTAAGACGGCATACATTTTCCCCGGCTCAAAGCAGTAAGATATATGGTTCAATATCACCTTGTCTTTCTGTGATTTGTAATAATACATAACATCCTTTATCTCTAACATAATAATCTCCATTCCGGAGCGTTCTCGCGACGGGGCGACGCGAATTTCAAATTCGCGTCTGCCATCAGAGGAATTTGTGACGCTCCTTCACAAATTCTCGTGTGAAAAATCAGCACATCAGTGTGATTTTTCACACTGTCCTCCTAACTCATCCTGCTTAAAATCTCTTTCGGCTTCTGGATCATAATAAAAATACAAGATCCCGCAATGGCGATGATGATGATTCCAAGAACCGATATTCCGGATAACAGAATCACATTCCCACTGATCTCCACGCTGACGCCTACGACCTTTGCCTGATCATCCTCTAATAAAGAGTGTGCTACCATACCGGCCTCCATCTGTTCCTGCTCTTCCTGCCTCCGTATCTGATCATCCACCAGAGAGCCAACCACCCCCTGAGAAACGATTGGCGACACAGCCGCCGCTAATAAAAACGCGGCGCATCCAACCAAAATGCCCTCCAAAAGCATCTGCATGATAATGCCGCATTTCGTCCTTCCAAGAGAGATATATATCCCAATCTCATGCACCCTGCTTTTTAACCAGAACAGGGAAACCAGACAGATAATGATCACGCCGGATACGCATACTAATATCAGGATCAGCGAACTCATTTTCTCTAATTCGCCGAAGTTCTCCGTCATCGTGTCACTCATTCCCGTATTGTCGAGGAAATCATATCTTTCCCATCCGATATCCACTGCCTGTATCCTTTTCTTGACGGTTTCATATTCATCCACATTTTCTACCACAAAAGTTGCATACTGATACAGGGGGCTGCCCTCATTTCCCTCCGGTTTTTCGGGAAAAGACAGATCCGTGAAGATAATGTTCTCACTCCGATAGCTGTCGCCGTACATGATCGGCATAATTTTATTTATCGAATCATAGACGCCTACCACCTCTGCCTGATAGACCTTCGATGTTTCCCTTTCCTTCCAGTTGTTAAATTCCAGGACGTCCCCCACCTTCAGTCCGTTCAAGTCCGCAAGTTCTCTGGAAATCACACAGACATCCACATCCTCCGGGGTGATCATCCTGCCCTCGTTTACTTCGATATTTCCCTTCTGAACATCAAAGTCCATTTCCATGGAAAGGTTTCCACGGAGCGACACGCCCTTCTGATCGTAACTTTGATCTACATCCTTATCCTCGATACGCTCAAAATTGACAGGATTCACAACCGTATTTGCGGTTGTGACGTTATATGATTCTATCCCGTCTGCTTCCGCGATCTTTTTAATGTCATCCATCAAAAGCGTATCAAAAGAGTTATCTGTCCATGTCATCCAGTCTCCTGACTCAAGCTGCTTTTGATGATAGCCTTCGGCGCTTCCGTTCGTTCCTCTTCCAATCTGTTTGGAAAGTTCAGCCACCCGTTGGCTGCGGTTCGCTTCATTTATCTCAAGACGAAAAGACGCCCCGATCGCCTGTTTGCTTTCATTCTGCGTCTGTATGCTGGCGGATTTACAAGCCCACCCGGCAAAAATAAATAAGGAAGTGATAAATATGATCAGCAAAAACAGAATCGTTTTTGCCCGCTTGCGCAGGACAGACCGTATACTTAATCCAAATACATTCATGCTTGTGTGCATGGTTTACCTCATTTCCGCGCTGCTCTTTGCGCATAACGAGTTTGTGTCAAGCAGCGCGCGGACACAAATCTCGCGATTGAAAATTTTAATTTTCAATCTTATCCCTCCATTTCCGATAAGATCTCTTTCGGCTGCTTTTTCAGATACGGGAGCATGGCGATTACCGTCAAAAGCAGGATCATCCCCATACCGCATCCGAAAACCAGAAGGCCGCCCGTATCATCTGCCTTTAGACTTCCTCCGATGCCCTTCCCTATTTCCAGATGGTTTAGAAACACCGGCAGCAGACGATGCGCCATAAGCGCTGAAATGACAAAGGAAAACAGATACAGTATCAGCCCCTCTGCCGCAAACTGGAACAATAAATTGCTCTTTTCCAAGCCCAGGCTGACATACACAGCAATTTCCGTCTTTCGCCCCCGCATCCACATGGACAGGAGCAGCTCCGTCACCGAACAGCCTGTGATCAGAGTGATTGCCAGGACAAACAGGGTGATCCTGCCTGTCTGCTCTATCGAGATCCGCATTTTCTGATAGGTATGGTTATTTGCCTGAACATAAGCCCTCCCATTGCATTTCTCATCCAATACACCAGCCAGCTCCTCTAATTGCTCTGGTTCTTCCGCATAGCAGACCACTTTTGCGTACCCCTGATCCGGCAGATTTTCATCTGCCATGAGATAGATCTGGTTTTCGATCCGGTTTTCCGTGGCAACATTATCTGTCTGCTGCCTTTCCGTGCCGGATAAAAAAACACCGGCAATCCTGTATCTTTCCCCTATTACATCCCCAACCCCAAGACCGTTTCTTTCAGCCAGAAGTTGGTTGATCACGACCTCATGATCGGACGATGGAAAATTCCCCTCAAAAAGGCGGTATATTTTTTCCTCAAAGGGACTGTCCCGATCAATCCGGTTCTGTATGTGGACAGTAAATAACTGCTCTGACTGTTCCCCTCCCGCCACAGGCGCCAGCTCCGGGATTGCCATCCGCTCCGACCATAAACAGTTGATCCGGCTGACGCCCGGGATTGCCAGAAACTGCTGCACCTCGTCCTCCGAAAACTGCTCTGCTCCCTGCCGGATCTCCAATATCACCCTGCTTTCCGCACTGCTCTTTAGTTCCCGCATGACCTCTTCCGATGCCCTCTGTATCCCAAGGATGCCCAGCACCATGCTGTTGACCACCAAAAAGATCAAAAACAGCAGAAAAGACTTTAGCCTTTTTCTGCCGATATAGCGGAAAGCCCTCTGCAAATCACTCATACGCCCTCCTACTATTGCCCTACTGCCATCTAAGGATCAGAATTTTGTCTGCTGTCCAATGTGCTGCATCCTGACAGGAGCCGAATACACAGACCTGGGACTGCTTTTTGACGCTTTCCTTATCCGTATCTTCCCTTGAAATCTCTTTCTGTGAACTTATGCTGAGATTTACAATTTGAAAGACGGTATTGTCGGTATAGGTAACCTGAACATTATTTTCATCGCTTTCTGCTCCGGGAGCTGCCTGTGTCATTACCTGCCCGCCTCCCGCTTCTGTTTCTGTGGTTGCCGGAGATAAAGAGAATCCTTCATCAGAAAACTCTGCCACACTCCCCTCCAAGTCTGCTCCGTCATTAAAATCCCCGTTGCCCGTACTGCCAGATGCCACATCATCTGACGCATGATCGTCTGCCTGTGCCCCTTCTGACACATGATCGTCTGCCTGTACCTCATCCGCCACATTGTCCTGCTGTTTGATTCCCAGGCTGCCTGCCATGTCCCTGCCGCACCCTGCCAGACACAGAACGGACAATCCTCCTGCACAGATGATTGCAATTGCTTTTTTCCACATTGTTTTCATGTTTTTTACTTCACTTTAATTTTATTTGGCTCACAAGCCATGATGTAAGGATAGCAAAAAACTTCTCGAAAAATCTTCAAAGCATCACTCCGATTTTCCGGATTTTTTCGAGGATTTTTCGAGGATTGTCTGCTATACTATGATCAAAACAGTAGGGATGACAAAAGTTTGAAAATGAATTTTCAAACTATTGATTGGTATGCGTGCTGAAGCACGAAAGGGGTATAGAATTGAAAGTTCTTTTAATTGAAGATGACCAAACTCTCTGCAGCGCAATTAGGCAGCAGCTTACAAAAGAAAATTATGTCGTTGACGCCTGCACAAGCGGTGAAGACGGAATGATTTATGCGCTGAATCCAGATAACGGTTATGCACTTGCCATTATAGACCGTATGCTTCCAGTCATAGATGGAATGACCATCTTAAAAGCCATGCGGAAAAAACAGATCTCCATCCCTGTCATCATCATTACCGGGATGTCAGAATTGCATGACAAGATAGATGGACTGGACAATGGCGCCGATGATTATCTGGTAAAACCTTTCCACATATCAGAACTATCCGCCCGGATCCGGGCATTAACACGAAGACCAGCGATGATATCCGAGAAAAGCTGCCTGCAATACCATGATTTATCCTTAAATCTTGACAAGAGGGAATTGTCATGCGGTAAAAATACGATACCGCTTACCCCAAAAGAATTTCTTCTCATGTGCGCCTTCTTAGAAAAGCCCGACACAATCCTTACCCGTGAGCAGCTCATGCAGAAAGTGTGGGAAACAGATGCTCCCATCCTGCAGGCCAATGTCGATAATTATGTCTATTTCCTGCGTAAGCGTATACGGGCTTTGCACAGCGGCTGTTCTATCACATCCTCATACGGTTCAGGCTATCTGTTGGAGGTTTGCCATGCTGAAAAATCTTAAACGGAAATTGTATTTCCTTTTTGTCAGCAGTATTATGTTTGTCTTTACGATCGTATTTTTCCTGCTGGTATGCGAAAATATAGAAACCATGCAGGATGCGGAACTCAGTGCATTAAACAGACAGGCTACGATCCTCGTTCTGCTTTTTGAGAATACTGCAAATTATGTGGAAAATTTAGAAATCTGTGAAAAAAAATATGATTATGCTTTCCGCTTATTTACAGAACAAAATGAACTTCTCTATGAAAGCTGTAATATAGAAGATGCAACAAAAACAATAGATACTTTTTTGGAAAAATTGAAGCATTCAGAAAGTATCTGTAAAAGCGGAAACGATAGCTCTGAGCATAGTGTGCAGTCCGGAATCATTACCTTCCACACTGAAAAAGGCACAGCATATCATGGCGTTCTATGTTCCATCTACACCGATACCGAATATGTAAATCTTGTGATTATGAAAGAAAAAAGTGGATTAGCCGCTTTTTTACCTGCCATTATACGTTATTTTCTGATATGGCTTATGGTGTTGATTGCCGTCCTGTTTGTGTCGGTTCTTATTATCAGACAGGCAATCAAACCCGCTGAAAAAACCATGCAGAGCCAAAAGAATTTTATTGCCGCCGTATCCCACGAATTAAAGACGCCACTGGCTGTCATATTGTCCGCAACAGATACCATTGAATCTTTGCCCGACTGTACCACAGACATTAGAAACCACACTTCTCTCATTGAAGCTGAAATATCACGCATGACAAGGCTGATCCAGGACTTGCTCCTGTTATCTTCCATTGACGCCGGAAACTGGAGGTTTCATAAATCAGAAATAAATGTAGATACTTTACTGGTCGGCCTGTATGATAAATATGTAAATATCTGTAACCAGAAATCCATCGACTTGCAGATTAAGACGCCGGAAGAATGCTTTCCTGCCCTAATCTCCGATGAAGACCGTTTAAACCAGATCATCAGCATTTTACTGGATAACGCAATTTCCTATTCACCAGAGCATTCCGTTATTTTGCTGGATGCCTCTATACGAAAAAATTGTCTTACCATAAGCATCATAGATCATGGGATTGGGATAAGCGAAGAAGACAAGAAACACATATTTGACCGCTTTTATCGGTGCGATAAGTCCCGCACGAAAAAAGGGCACTACGGATTGGGGCTTAGCGTTGCAAACGAACTGATTTCACTCCTTGCCGGCAAAATATACTTGAACGATACACCCGGCGGCGGATGCACATTTACCGTTGTGATCCCTTGGAGCGCGGCAGAATAACAACGCATTCATGCCATCCCTGTGTGAACACAGCAGGCAGCTGCCATCCGTCAAGCAGGAGGATAGCTGCCTTTACGCTTAACCGCCTTAACGGGCGGTAGATTTCTTCACATTTGGGTGGTATAATATCAAATGTCGGGGACGACTGCCCGGCAAATCTTAGGCTATGGGGGAACCGGGTATGTTAAAAACCGAAAGATTGATTCTTGCGCCGTTTGATATGAAATATTTACAAGATTATTTTAACGGTTTCAATGAAGAAATAACAAAATTCCAGTGGCCTGACCCATTTGAAAATATTGATGACGCGAGAAATATGCTTCAAAAATTTCTAAGCGAAATGAAGCAAGCATTAAGCTACTACATAAGTTTGAAAATGATTACGAAATCATTGAACAGGAACCAGAGCGATTAACTACCGATTCGGGCAAGGAGCTGGAATTACAAGGACACATCATTAGGGAAAAAATCAGTTAGTCGAATAGGTTGCAAAACCATGATTTATGTCCAAAATAAAAATGTAAAATATGGAGGCGCTTACTCAATATGTTCGATAAACATTCCTTGCTTCAGCGATTACAAAAACTTACTTTCCCTAAAAAGGAATACTGGGTAGTTGCCGGAGGTGCTATGGTCTTACATGGATTTCGGCCCCAAACACATGATATAGATTTAGGGTGTAGTACGCTCTTGGCTGATGAATTGGAACAGCAGGGATTTGCAATTTCACTCTGCGAAGATGGAACCAGAAAAATCTTGTACTCTGAAAATATAGAGATTTTTGAAAATTGGATTGAAGATACCGTGGTGATTATCAGTGGCGTTCCTGTTGTGAGTGTGGACGGACTCATTCAAATGAAGCAGAAACTTGGTAGAGAAAAAGATTTAGCGGATATTGCTTTAATAGAAAACGTGCGGAAAAGCAGACAGCCGTGATTTTGCGCTCCGCGTCTGAGCGTTCAAAGGGACGGCAAAGAGGAATATTGACATGGCTGTGCTATGGAGCCGCTGACAAAGCGAAGTCCTCCTAAGCCGCATGACGGGAGTTTTCTGATGGGAAACTCTGTTATCGGCTTGGGATTTTTTCTTTGCCGGTCATGCGGCTCCTTTCATCTGTCGCTTCCAGACAACCATATTACATCATGATATCGTCCCTGAGCACCTCGGCCAGGCTGATTTTCCGCACACCACGCCATGCCAGATAATAGGCAGACGCCACAGAGACAACAATGCCCAGCATGAATAGCAAAATCGGAACATAGGGCGCTTCCGCCAGAAATACTCCAGCCTCCATATAGCTTGCTTTCAGCATGAATCCGATCGCGGCGACCACAATCGGAAGACTGATGAGAATCGGACGAACGGCGATGACAAGCGCTTCTGTACAAAACATTTTTCCCAGTCCCTCCGGCGTCAGCCCTACCGACAGATACCGGGCAAATTCCCGCTTTCTCTGGCGCACAAATCCCAAGGTATTGGAGAACACATTGCCAATGCCGATGATCGCGAGCAGAACACAAAAAGCCCCGAAGACAGCCATCATTCCCCGTATCTGTCTGTGATTTGTTTCGTACTTCTGGATACGGTTTTCCTGTTCTATGACATATTTCCCACCCACAAGCCGCGCGATTTCATCCTGCAAAATATTTAGTTCTTCCAGTGTCGCATCTTCTTTTCCGCGAACACAGATGTAACTGTCTTTCTCCATCCCTCCGATCTGTCCTTTGATTTCCTTCCACAGGGACGCCGGGATAAAGTGTACCAGCTCATAATAGTCAAGCTTTGCGTATTCCTCTCTCAACGCTGGAACCTCCCGCGTATAAGACAGGACAGGTACCTCCGCCGTCGCCTCCTCATGTCCGGACTGCCTTAAAACACTCACCGCATTTTCTCCGGCATCAGGCGTCCTGATATAAGGCATGAAGGCAGGATGCCTGAAATCCGGGTTTGTCACATCACGGATCTGATTTAAGATCACCGCCCCGTCAAGCCGCGGCGCAATGCCGATCTGCTCACAATACGCGGTAAAACTCCGATCATCCAGGATGACAACCGGCGCATTGACCAGCCACCCGCCATCCACTTGCGACACATCGTTTGCCAAAGCCCCGGAAAACCCGCCAAAGGACCTCATCTCCTCGCTCATTTCTTCCTCGGCGATGATTCTTTTTGCGGAAGCCTTCTGATAGACAATGGCGCTTTTTATCCCGTCAAGCGCCTGTACGGCCGTTGCCGCTTCCCAACTGTCTGCCTCCGTATCTTTCAGTGTCGCCATGATGTCCCATACGTCCTGATAGCGCTCAAAATAAGTCTCCCTTGTGCTGATCTGGGAAAGAGAGAAGAAACACTGCATGAGCGCGAAAGCAAGGAATGAAGCTATGAGCGACAGGGACGCTGTCCGCAGGGCTTTCTTTTGTGCCTTCAAAGCATTTCCGGCCAGTTCTCCTTCTATCCCGGACAAACAGGAAAGGAAACGGGAGCTTCTTTTGCGCTTTAATTGCAATTCGCCGGTATTCTTGATGGCTTCGAGAGGCGTCAATTTGCTTAAGCGCCGGGCTGGAAGCCATGCAGAAATCCATATCGTCAGAACCGTTACAAACAGTGTCAATGCCAGAACCAGCGGGTGATAGCCAAAGGATGCCTCATGCCGTCCGGGGACGTCGCTGCCCAGCACGATATTGCTCAGATGTATGAGTCCTGCGCTTCCTGCAATGCCCAGCAGATCGCCTGTTATGACGGGCCCCGCACAGAGAACAGCCGCCTCCTGCAAAAGACAGGCCCGGATTTGTTTTGGCGTGGCTCCAATACTGGAAAAAATGCCAAACTGATGAATTCTTGCGTTCATGGATACCGCAAAGGCATTATGGATAATGACCATCAAAGAGAAAGACGCCGCCAGAGTGATCAAAAGAAACAGCGGAAACAGCAGTCTTGGGGCGGTATCGCTGGAATCGCGGATCAGGTACATGGCAAGGAGCTCATAGTTGTAAACAATTTTTTCCGGCCCAATACCGAGTTGCTCTGCAATATGGGGCATATCTGAAAAAACAGCTTTCCGGTCGTTAAAATAAATATCTACCGTCGGTTCTGTCCCCTTCAGCCCTTTTCCGTTTCTCACAACATTCTCTACATTGGCAAAATTTCTGATCGTTTCCATCTCCTCCGGATCAAGTCTGCCCAGAATACGGCTGTGCCAGCCGCCTTCCTCTAATTCAATCCGTTCTACCTCATATTTCCAGGCATTGTAGAATAATCCGCACAACAGAGATAAGAGCAGCGCGGAGATAAATGCCGCAATCACAATGGAGAAACCGGCTGTGCGGTTGTTTTTCAGATACCCTGATGAATATTCTTTCCACATATCCATTACCTCCGCCGCTCGTCACTGATGATACGCCCGTCTTCCACCGTAATGATGCGCCCTGCCTCCATAGCCACCTTTTCGTCATGGGTAATCAACAGAATCGTCTGTTCCAGATTGCGGTTAGAAAGTTTCAACATATCAATCACTTCTTTGGAATTTTTCTGATCGAGATTTCCGGTTGGCTCGTCTGCCAAAAGCAGGGCAGGACGATAAATCAGAGAACGCGCAATCGCTGCCCGCTGCTGCTGTCCGCCGGAAAGCTGATTTGGCATGGCGTCCAGCTTGTCTGCAATGCCAAGAGACTTCACAATCTTCTCAAAATACTCCGGATCCGGCGTTTTCTTATCCAGAGATAAAGGCATCAGAATATTCTGCCTTACGGTAAGAGTGGGAATCAGATTGTAAAACTGATACACCAGTCCCACCTTTCTGCGCCGGAAGATTGCCTCCTGCGTCCGGTTCAGTCTGGAAAGATCTGTTCCATCTATGAGCACTGTTCCATCCGTGGGCTTGTCAACACTGCCCAGAATATGCAGCAGGGTAGATTTTCCCGACCCGGAAGCCCCAAGGATCGCCACAAATTCTCCCCTGCCCACAGACAGATTGATTCCGTCAAGCGCCGTCACCTGATTACCGCCGGAGCCATATACTTTTCTGACCCCTTCGCATTTTAAGATTTCCATTCTGATTCTCCTTCCTTTTGCCTGCCCATTTTGAAAGACATCTGTGTCTGCCTGAAAGGAATCCTCAGGCCCTGTCTGGAAACAGTATAGCAAATGAAAGTTACAGCTCAGTGACTGTAAAAGCGGATTTCGAAGCAGGCGCCCCCTTCCGGCCTGTTTTTTGCCCGGATCGTCCCGTTTTGGCGCTCAATGATCTCTTTTGCCAGAGCCAGACCAATCCCAATGCCCCCTGCATCGGCATTTTTTCCCCGATAAAACCGTTCAAAGAGGTGCGGCATATCTTCCCTCGCAAATCCCTTCCCCTTATCCCAGATCAGGATTTCCGTGTATAATGGATTCTGGGCATAGAAGCAACGGACAGTTCCCCCTTGATTGTGTTCCATGCAGTTTTTCATCAGGTTCATGATTGCTTCCATCGTCCAGTCCATATCGACGGTCATCATCATCTCTCCCTGCTCCGATATCTCAACGGAAGTGCCTGAACCCGAGAAAAGCTCCTGCAGATTATCTGCCGCAAGGACAAGAAGCGTAAAAACATCCGTTTCCTCTTTCTGCAAAACCAAAGTTCCCGCATCCAGCCGGGATAAAACCAGCAAGGCTTCCTCCAGATAAGTCAGTCGTGAAAGCTGTTTTTCGATCTGTTCCAAGGCTGTGCGGCTCTCCCGCTGTCCCGACGCATTGCCGCTCTCCTTCTGTTCCAAGGCTACATCATCGAACTTCTGCTTCATCCTCTGGACAGCCAGAAGAATAGCGGTAATCGGCGTTTTGATCTGATGCGCGATATTGGATAAATTCTCCGCAAAATCATTTTTGGCCTGCACTGCCTGCTCTTTTGTTTGAGAAAGAAATGTCACGGTTTTATAGATTTCATCCTCTAATTTGGAAAAAACATCCTCTCCGGAAGCGGATAAAATCCATGCTTTCCCGCTGTCTGCCTGTTCCAGATACCCGGTTAAAGCTCTGATCCTGCGATTTTCCATCCTGTTTCGATAAAGAAAGGTAAAAAAGAAAAGCGAAAGCCCAGTCAGCCATCCGAAAGCTGCAAAGAAAGCGGCCCGCTTCCATGAAACGCCGGAAAAATCCGACGCCTGATACCCAAGCGCGGACAATACCTTACCTTCTGAAAGGCCATCCCGTTTTCCCTCTGTATATTCCTTTAAGGCGGCAGATAGAATTTTCTCTGTCCCCGGCTCCTGTTCGATGATTTCGCAGCAGATCCCATTGACCAGATCAAAGGAGGCCCTGCTGGCATGATAGGAAACCAGCCATACGGCAGCAGCGGCAGCGAGAAAACTGACAGATAACACGAATCCTGCCGTGACAAGTACGTTCTTACTGCTGTTCATATCGTATCCTCCATACGGTAGCCCACGCTTCTGATCGTTTTCAGACACGCCGGCTGGGAAAGCTTATCCCGGAGCCGTTTCATGGTGACCGTCAGAGTGTTATCATTCACATAACTGCCATTCACATCCCATACCCGTTCTAAAATTTTTTCTCTGGTGACTGTCTTTCCCTTGTTCTGCATAAGATACAATAAGAGCTGATACTCAGCTGCACTTAATGCGATTTCTTCTGAATGACAAAAGACGGCATGACGGTTTTGGTCTATTCTGATTTCATCACAGGAAAGATACTGTTCCGTCACATTTCCGCTTCTGCGCAGTACCGCCAGAATCCGGGAATACAATACTTCCAGCGCAAACGGCTTTACCACATAATCATCCGCCCCGTTTTTGAAGCCGGAAACAATATCCGAACTATCCCCGCGGACAGTAAGAAAAAGAATCGGCAGTTCTTTCCATTTACTGCGGATCCACCGGCACAGGCTGTCCCCGCGGCCATCCGGCATATTCCAGTCAAGCAGAACAACCGTTGCCATATGTTTTTCCAGCGCCTGCTTAATTTCTGAAATGGTATAAAATATCTGTACCTTCATGTCCTTTTGCTCCAGATATTCCTTTACCATCTCCGCAATACTGGCGTCGTCCTCTGCGTAATACAGTTCTATCATGTCAACCGGCCGCCTCTCATTTTTGTTTTTATTATACCCGGGGAATGTTACAATTTGGTGACTGAAATGAGTTTTCAACGTGCTTTCTGCCCGCATTCGATTCACTCCCAGACAAGATTGTCCCCAAACACGCTCTCCGCCAGTTCCCGGCAATACTGCAAGGAAAAGTTTCCGTCCTGCCGCACGATTTCATTGCGCTCCGCCAATTCCTCCGTATACGCCGACAGAGGATAGACTGTCACACCTCCAAAACCGCTCTCCACATGACAGACCACGGGCAACACTCCATACTCCGTAATCACAGCCTCCCCTCTGTCGTCCAGGCCGATGACGACCTGCGCCATTCCGCCCACCATACGGTTTGCCACGCCTGCCCCTGTCCCGGACGTCCAGTTGACGAAATTGCCCAGGGAATAGTAAACCAGCGCCTGACGGCCGTTTTCCGCCGTCACCTGTTCTATGGGCTCTATGACATGGGGATGGGTTCCCAGAATCAGATCCGCGCCGTTTTCCGCAAAAAACTCTGCCCATTTTTCCTGTGTTTTTGTCTGTTCCAGGACGTATTCCGTACCCCAGTGCGGACAGACAACCACAAAATCCGCAAGCTCCCGCGCGTGCTGCAGATCCTCTTTCACCCTGTCCTCCTGCAGCAGATCCACCGCATAGGGCATATCGTCCGGCAGAGGCACCCCATTGGTACCGTATGTATAATTCAGCACGGCAACGCGTATCCCACCGCTCTCATACACATATATTTCCTGCTGGGATTCCAGGCTGTCATGAATTCCCAGCACCGCTGTATCCGGATAATTTGTCCTCCAGAAAGCCAGACAGTTCAGGACGCCCTGTTTTCTCTTGTCCAGCGCATGGTTCGTGGCGTGCAGTACCACGTCAAAGCCCGCATCCATAAGCGCATCCCCCAGTTCATAGGGCGCGTTAAAAGACGGATAGCCGGACACGCCAAGTTCCGCACCTCCGATAATGACCTCCTGATTCACCAGAGCCACATCCGCCTCTTCAATCTCATCCTTGAGGTTCTCAAATACCGCGCTGAAATCATAGCTGCCATCCTCTCTCCTGCCGCTTTCTGCCAAAGGTGTGTGCAAAAGGATATCGCCTGCCATCACAAGCCGAATTTCCGGAGCCGGGGTCGGTTCCGGCTCCGGAGTATCTTCTGGAACCGTTGTGGGGAGCGGAGACGTCCCGGCAGGCAGACTGTCCGCCAATGATAACTGCGCTTCTGTATTTGCCGCCTCATCTTTAAAACCTTCCCCGCCGCATCCCGCAAAAACCGCCAGCGACAAAAACAGGCCAAAGAGCACTCCCGCGCCGCGCCGGAGAAAACTGTCTTTATTTTTCATACCGATATCCCTTTCCTATTTTTTTAGAGCATGAGCAATCTGATTGAATGACAACCCACATTCCATCACGCTTAGACCCGGTACGTTCTATTTCCCCTTTTTTTGAAGACTGACAAAAGTACGTTCAGCAGTACGTTTTGTAACTCCTATCTCTGTCGCAATCCTATCCGCAGTTCTATCTGAATCTTCGATGAGCAATCCCAAAACAACCTTTTCCGTTTTATTCAAACCGATATTCAAAGTGACATTTTTGTCACTATTATTTCACTAATGAAGTAAACCTTCTCTCCAAATGCGACACGTCGCCGCAAACCACAGCCCGTATTCGTCGTCTCTCCGTAGTCGGACAGGGCACACAAAATTCGCCTCGGATGTGCTGATTTTGGGCAGATTTCTTCTGGCGTCACTTACATTCATTGTTAACTGTTGTCAGTATCCCTACATAAAAACCGCCCTTCCACTTTCGTGGAAGGGCGGCCCCGCCGCGCTCTCTGTGAGCGGCGCTTCTTTCCTCCGGGTCTGACGCCTTCCGATCCGGCGCCTTCTGGTCTTATACCTCCGGCTCGATCAAGCCGTAGGTATCTCCCTTTCTCTTGTACACCACATTCACCTGGTCTGTCTCCGCGTTCATGAACACAAAGAAATTGTGTCCCAGAAGCTCCATCTGGACGCAGGCGTCCTCGGGATACATGGGTTTGATGTCAAACTTCTTGGTGCGGACGATCCTGACTTCCTCCTCGTCCATGTAATCGTTTTCCACATACATCTGGCTGAAGGCATTGCCCCCCTGATGCTTGTCCACAATCTTGGTCTTATATTTTTTCAGCTGTCTCTCGATGATCTCCTCCACCAGGTCGATGGAAACGTACATATCGTTGCTGACCTGCTCGGAGCGGATGATGTTTCCCTTGACAGGGATGGTCACTTCGATCTTCTGACGATCCTTCTCCACGCTCAGCGTCACATGGACTTCCGTATCGGGGTTAAAATATCTCTCCAGCTTTCCTATCTTTTCTTCTACTGCCGACTTTAATCCGGGGGTAACTTCCACATTCCTGCCTACAATAATAAACTTCATAGTTCCTCCATTCTGGGGCGTTTACGCCGCGGGGCAATGCAGGCTTGCCGCTTTGCACCGATCATCCTTGCGCTCTGTGACGCTCCTCACAGAGTGCAGATTTGTTCACCCTTCCGGCGTTTTATTTTACCAATATTATACCATGCTCCCACAGCCCCTTGCAACCATTTCAAAAATTATTTGCCTGTTTTGCAAACCGTTTCTGCCATTGGGTTTGTCAACACCCATTTTGCTTTTTTTAACAAAAAACGGAAATTTCATTACAACTCCACAAAACAGTTGTTCGCATATTAGGTGTTATTTTATTTTCCAAAAATCGGAAATTTGTGTGGATAATGTGTATAATTCGGTGTATAAATCGCTTTTATCGCCTTCCCGGTGATTTCCGCTGTGGATAACCATGTTTTTATTTGGGCTTAGTTTTATCCGATAAACCGTTTATCCCCGTTTTTTTGTGAAAACTGCACAGTCCTACACAAAACAGTGCTTTTCCCACGCCTGTTTCCCCGATTCCGTTTTGTAATACTGCGCCTGGGCGTTCCAGAGCTGGTAGTACTTGCCGCCTTCGTCTGCCACCAATTCATCGTGGGAACCTCTCTGGACAACGCGGCCTTCCTGGAACACCGCAATCTCGTCGCAGAACTTACAGGAAGACAGGCGGTGGGAGATATAGATTGCCGTCTTGTCGCCTGCGATCCCATCGAACTTGCTGTAAATCTCCGCTTCCGCAATGGGGTCAAGGGCCGCCGTGGGCTCGTCGAGGATGATAAACGGCGCGTCCTTGTAGAGAGCGCGGGCAATGGCGATCTTCTGCGCTTCACCGCCCGAAATGTCAACGCCCTCCTCGGACAATTCCTTGTAAAGCATCGTGTCCAATCCCTTTTCCATCGTCTCCAGGCGTTCTCCGAAGCCTGCGTCGATCAGCGCCCTGCGGGCCCGTGCCCGGTCATACTCCATGCTGCCCGCCACATTGGCCCCCAGGGGCTGGGCGATCAGCTGGAAGTCCTGAAATACCACGGAGAAAAGGTTCCGATAATCGTCGTACCGATACTTGCGGATGTCAATCCCATTTAAGAGGATCTCTCCCTCCTGGGGGTCGTACAGGCGGCACAGGAGCTTGATGAAGGTGGTCTTGCCGCTGCCGTTTTCCCCTACGATGGCCAGCCTGGAGCCCACCCTGAATTTCAGGTTCACATGGCGCAGCGCCCAGGACTCAGAACCGGGGTATCGGAAGGAGACGTCCCGAAACTCCATTTCATACTGGCGGTCAGAACGCTTTTCCGTGGTGAGGCTGCCCTGGTACATGGCGTTTGGAATGTCAAGAAATTCAAATGCCTTATCCAGAAACACGGCGTTTGACTCCATGGTGCCCATCAGGCCGATCAGGTCGACGATATTCGACACCATGGCCGTAGCCGCTCCCACATACTGCGTGATGCTTCCCACGTCGAAAGCGCCGCCCCAGGCCTTCAGGCAGGTGAACACATAAATTGTACCGATGATCAAGGTCGTAATGCACGCGCCCAGGCTGGCATAGACGCCCATTTTCCCCCGCGCCATTTTCCCAAACAAACCATGTACCCCGAACGCGGAATCGCTGCGCCAATAGGCGCGCACAAGGTTCTCCTGTTCATTCATCCGAATATCGACGCTGCGTTCCTTCGCCTTGCCGATATAACCAAAATGGCTAAACACACGGTTTCCAAAGGTTGCCATTTCAGCGCCGCTGCTCCAAAGCTTCTCCGCCGCGGCGCTGAACTTTCCCGCCAGAATACTGACCGCGGCCATGAGGGCTGCCAGAATCAGAATGAAGATCGGATTGTTCAACAGGGTCAGCCGCCCTGCCGTGTCCGGGACGGGAGAGGTAAACAGGCTGACGGTCAATGCGATTCCGCTGAGGATACCGATCACACCGCTCACAAAATTCCTGTAGACGTAAGGTATCCTCATCAGGCCCCAGCCTGACCAGTTCTCGTTTTGCCTGATCTGCGCCCTGAGATCATGATTTTCCTGCTTATCCAGCTCGGAAAAATCCAGGGAAAACATCTTGTGGATAAACAAGATCTCTTTTCTGCCATACAGGTCGTCGAACAGTGTCTGATATCTGCGCCACAGGACGGCCTTCAAAACGGATGTGACGCCAATGCACAATACGCCCGCGATCACCCATTTCCAGAGGACGTCCGCCCTGCGCAGCACGGCAAGCTCCTTCAGAATCTGGGCCGAGAAGAAAACGGCGACATACGGGGCAATGGCTTCGAAGAAGCTGTAAAGCGTCAGAACCGGGAAAAACCTGGGCGACACCTGATGAAGCGCTTTGACGCCGCGCAGATGCACGGAAACGGCGTGGCGCATCTTTTCTTTCTCTCTCATGATTAAAACTCCTTTCCCTCTTGATAATACCGGCTTTGTACCGCAAAGAGCTTTGCGTATTCGCCGCCCAGCGCCAAAAGGCTTTCATGGGTGCCTTCCTCCCGGATCCCGCCGTCTCCAATCAGAAGGATCCTGTCGCAGAACCGGGTGGAGGCCAGGCGGTGGGAGATAAACAGGGAGGTTTTCCCCTTTGTCATATCGCTGTATTTCCTGTAAATATCATTTTCGGCAAGGGGGTCAAGGGCCGCCGTGGGCTCGTCTAAAAGCAGGATCGGGCCGTCTTTATACAGGGCTCTCGCCAGCATCAGGCGCTGGGTCTCTCCCCCGGAGAACAGGACGCCGTCCAGATAGACCTCGCGGCCCACATGGGTGTCCAGTCCTTTCGGAAGCTTCTCAATCGTGGAAGCCAGGCCCGCTTTCTCCACGCAGTCCTGAATCCGTCCATAGTCGATGCCGGACGCCTTCTGCGCAATTTCTTCCGCCACGGTGACGTCCAGGACGGAAAACTCCTGAAACACGGCGCTGAACAGCGCATAATAGCTTCTGCGGTTAAAATTCCGGATATCCCTTCCGTTCAGCAAAACCACGCCCTCCGTGGGGTCTAAAAGGCCGCAGAGGAGCTTTACCAGGGTGGTTTTTCCCGCTCCGTTTAAACCCACCACGGCCAGCTTTTCCCCCGGGTGAACGGTCAGATCCAGGCCGTGAAGCGTATCCTCCCTGGCGCCGGGATAGCGGAAGGAAACGCCCGAGAGCCTAAGCTCATAGCTTTTTGCCGCGGGGATCTCTTCGCCGCCCTCCAGCCGGAAAGGCTCCGGATAGTCCAGAAACTCCCGGATCAGGGAGAGATCCAGACTCTCTTTGTGCAATGTGCTCATCTCCTGCAGAATGCCCATGACCCAGGTGGTAAATGTGGTCGCCGCCGTGAAGTACAGCAAAAATTCCGAAGCGCTCAACCCCTCGTGCAGGGCCATGTTGATGAGAACCACATAGGCGATGCCGTTACGGGCCATGGTCAGCACCGCTTCCACGAGATCCGCAAGCGCCTCCACCCGTTCGCAGCGCAGCTTGAAGTCCAGATAAAGATTGTGGATCTGATCCAAAAGCTCGTTCAGCCAGTTCTGCAGGCCGAACATACGGATGTCTTTCGCCAGCTCTACCGATTCCGCTTTTGAGCGCAGATAGGATTTCTTCTGATAGTACTGCTCCTCCTCGTCCCTGTGGGCAAACATCCAGTTATTGGTGTATCGTGAGACCCAAAAACCGGCGGCACAGGTAGCGATGATCACCAGCAGAAGGAACCCGTTGATGCGGGACAGGATACCCAGATACACGACAAAGCCGCCAAGATTCGCAAGCAGCATCGTCAGGGTCTGCCAGATATGCTCCGCAGCCATGTCATTGCTCTGGCTGGCAAAGAATGCCTTTTCGCGCAGTTTGAGAAAATCATCCTTCAGGGTATTGGGATAGGACGTCGTCATGCTCTTTGCTGCAATCTTTCCGACGATTGTGAAGCGCACATCCACCCTCGCAAACAGGGTATTCTGAACGACATACTCCCTGAAGCCCTGGACAAGAAAGAGCGCTGCAGTAAACACGCCGATGGTTGCAAGCAGCTCCCACACGGGTACTCTCTGTTCCACGCGGGAGAGCACCTCCGGCGCAATGTACAGCTGGGTCAGGTGGAACAGGACTTCTAAAAGGGCGGTGAATATACAGCACAGAAGCGTGCCTTTTCCGTATTTCCACGCCATCCCGACCATCCATCCCACATTTTGAAAGACATTGTAACTCGGCTTTTCCTTTGTTTTCATCTCGCCTCACCTCCACGGGCATAGCCTATCACAAAAACAAGTCCCCGGGTAAATCCGGGGACGAATCGTCCTTTTCGGGTGATGAATTGCAGGTTTCACGTCTGCGGAAGCAGAATCTCAGTGGTAAACGCCCCGTCCTCGCTGTTTCTGCTGATATACCCGCCCAGGCGCTCCACAATGGCGTCGATGCGCACCAGCCCGAACCCATGCCCTTCGCCCTTGGTGGTGCGGAACAGCTTCCCCTCCTTCTTCATCTTTTTCCCGGCGGTAAAGTTGGTGAAGGAGATGTAGAGCTGCGTATTTTTCATATCCATGTACACGCGGATCATGCGCTGGTTTTCCGGCAGCTTCAGGCTCGCCTCAATGGCGTTGTCAAACAGATTTCCCAGAATGCAGCACAGATCGATCTCCGAGGATTTCAGCCGGACGGGGATCTGTGCGTCCGCCGCCACCGGGATCCCCTTCGCCCTGGCCAGGGAGATTTTGGAGTTTAAGATTGCATCCGCCATGGGATTGCCGGTCTTGATGACCGTGTCCACCGTGGCCAGGTCTTTGTCCAGAAGCTCCAGATAATGCCGGATTGCGTCCCAGTCCTCCGCGGCTGCGTATGCCTTCATCGTCTGGATGTGGTTGCGGTAATCATGCCGCCAGCCCCGGATCTGACGGTACATATTGTCCACTTCCCGATAGTGGGTTTCGATCAGCTCCTGCTGATAGGAAGCGATCTGCGCGTCGATTCTCTTTGATAACAGTCCCAGTCCCATTGTCTCACCCCATGTTGATGATCGCCCGGTTGATCCCCTCATACGCTCCCCTCGGCAGAGGGAGGACGTCCCCGGTGCTCAAGATAATCTCCGTCCTGGTCACGCGGCTGACCTGGGTCAGATTGACGAGGGCGGAGCGTCCCACCCGGTAAAACCGCTCGTCCAGCAGCGCCTCCAGCTTTCCCAGCGTCATTTTCACGGTGTAGCCGGACGATGCGTGGATCGTGACGTAATTGCCGGACACCTCCGCATACCGGATCTGGTAAACCGGCACCCGCACCATTTCGCCGCCCGCTTCCAGATTCAGGACTTTTCCGTTTTTCGCAAGCTTCTCCGCCGCACGGTCCAGCACGGAGTACAGCTTTTCTTCGCTGACCGGCTTCATCAGGTAGTGAAGCGCCGCCACCTCGTACCCCTCGGAGATATAGTCGGAATACCCGGTGATGAAGACGATCTGGACGGTGTCGTTCTCCTGCCGCAGCTTTTTGGCCATCGACACGCCGTCCATCCTGCCCATTTCAATATCCAGAAGCAGAATGTCATAATCCTTTTCTTCCGCGTAACGGAACAGAAAATTTTCGGCGGAGACAAACACGTCGATCTTTGCCCTATGCCCCTTATCCGCCGCCCACTGGGACGCCAACGCAGCGACGTATTTCCGATCCGCCTCTGAGTCGTCGCAAACCGCTATCTTATAGTCCATGGCCCCTGTCCTCCCGCCGCCTGTCCGCCCGGAATGCGAAACCTTCCCAAACTGCGGCACAAAATGCAAAACACTGACACAACTTTCTCCCATTATAACGCAGATATTTCAAAATTACTATCGCTTTTGCGCCAAAATGCAGGCGTCCCACAGCGCAGGTTCTCTTTCCATACTACAAAAACCGGGCTGCCCTTTGAAAGGACAGCCCGGCCTGGGCCGTATATTCTCTTGCAGGTTTCCTTAGAAGATCCTGCGGATTGCCAGAATGTTGCGGTAGTTTGCGTTGGAGACAATGATTCCGGTCCTTTTGTTGGAGGCATGGACGATCTGGCCGCCGCCGATGTAAAGGGCCACATGGCCGGAATAGCAGATCAGGTCGCCGGGCTGCGCATTTTCCAAGCCGTCAACCCCATACCCCTGGGAGCGGTCTGACGAGGAGGAATGCGGCAGGCTCACGCCAAAGTTTGCATAGACGCTCATCACAAAGCCGGAGCAGTCGGTTCCGTTGGTCAGGCTGCTGCCGCCGTACACATAGGGATTTCCCACAAACTGCAGGGCGTATTCGGCAACTGCCGTCCCCATCTCGCTGCCGCCGGTAACGGTATAGGACGCCGCCGGGGCTGCTTGTGAGGTGCTCTTTGGCTGCGACGCCGCCGCTGCCGCTGCCGCCGCTTCCCGGGCCTTCTTGCGCTCTGCCGCCTCCTTGGCAAGACGTGCTTCTTCCTCCGCCTTGGACTCTGCCTGGACAAATTCCGTGTGCAGCTCCACATAATCGGTGGATACCCAGCCGGTACCTTCCTCTACGTCCACCTGTACCCAGCCTTCCACCTGATCCAGCACCAGCAGCTCGTCCGCCTCCGGCACCATCCCTAAGATCGGCGCCTCCAGGCTGGGCTCCGTGCGGACAAACAAAGTCTGGGTAGTGACGGTGGCAAACCGTTTTCCAACTTCCTTTGCAATTTCAATGGCCTCGTCCCCGGTGACGCAGAATTCCCCTTTTACATAGCCGGTCACGCTGCCGGAAGAGATCTGGTACCAGCCGTTCTCCTCCGCCATGAAAGTTCCCACGGAGTTGTCATACAGCTTTCCTACGATTTCCCCCTCCTCGCTGGGCAGGCTCCTCACATTGACATAGTGATTGACCTGTGCGATGACTAAATTGCGGAACAGTTCTTCTTCCTCAGAGCGCTGTTCCTCCGTCTCCTCCTGTTTCTGCACATACAGTCTATCCAGATCCAGCGCCGCTTCAATGGGCACTTTGGAATTGGTAGAAATATTTTCCAGCCTGTTTCCCTGGGCCAGAGCCAGCGCTACGCCGCCGCCCGACAATACGGAAGAAGCCCCTGCCGCTTCCGCTGTCACACCGATGGAAGAAAAGATCACGGACGCCGCCAGCACACCGGCTGCGGTCTTCGTCAAACCCCGAAACATTCTTACTCCTTTCTGAAGCCAATCTCTATCTGTAAACAATTGCCTCTGTAAAAATCCGTCGAAATAATTTATTACAAATTTGTTACGTCCGTTAATAAATATAACACCTTCTTCCTCGTTTGTCAATATCCTGCAAAAAATCCTTATTCCGCCAAAAATCCCTTGTTTTAGGCGTTTTCAGAAAAAACGCAGAAAAAAAGAATCATTACAGAAATGATTCTTTTTTGTAAATTTTATTTCATTTTTTTAACAATCCGATCCTATGACAGTCCCTGCTCCTGCCCGTTCCCGACAGGATCTTCCGCCTTTTTGCGGCAGTACAGCCCCGCCGCCGTCGCCGCGTTGGCGCCGTCGGCTGCCGCCGTCACAATCTGACGGATGGGTTTTTTGCGCACGTCGCCCGCCGCATAGAGGCCGGGCACCTGTGTGGCGCAGTCTTCCCCCGCCAGCACATAGCCGCCCTCGTCGCAGGCCGTCAGCTCCCGCACCAGCTCCGTGGCAGGCCGGATCCCCACCGCGATAAAGACGCCGGACACGGGCAAGAGCTGCTCCTGCCCCGTCTTTAAGTCTTTCAGGCGCAGGCTTTCCACCGCCTCCGTCCCCTGGATTTCCTCCGCTGTATGGCTGTAAAGGATCTCCACGTTCTGCAGCGCCTTTAACTCCTCCTGCAGCACCACAGCCCCCCGCAGCTCGTCCCGCCTGTGGATCAGATAGACCTTCTCACAGGTGCGGGCCAGATAGATCGCATCTTCCAGCGCCACGTCGCCGCCGCCGATCACCGCCACGGTCTTTCCCCGGAAAAAGGCCCCGTCGCAGGTGGCGCAGTAGGAAACGCCCCTGCCGGAAAGCTCCTCCTCCCCCGGCACGCCGAGATGGGCATGAACCGCTCCTGTGGCAAGAATCACCGCCTTTGCCTGGAACTCCCCGGCGTTTGTACAGACGGCCAGCGTCTGTCCCCGCCTTTCCAGGGAAGAGACTTGCGCCTCCCGAAACTCTGCGCCCAGCCCCTCCGCGTGGCGGCGAAACTGCATCCCCATCTCAAAGCCGCTTACGCCGGGCATCCCCAGGTAATTGTCCACCTCGTAAGTGTTGAGCACCTGGCCGCCGCTCATGGGATTTTTTTCCAAAACCATCAGCTCAAGCCCCGCTCTTTTCCCGTACACGGCCGCCGACAGCCCCGCCGGGCCCGAGCCGATAATGATCAGATCGTACATCGCCTTCTCCGTTTCCGCAGGCCAGGTTCCCGCCTTCTTGCATCGCTCTCCCCGGCGGCTGCTCTTTTCCGTATCTTTTTTACAGTGTATCAGTTTTGTGCTGGAAAAGCAAGGCGCAGGGTGATATGATAGAAGCGGCACAAAGAAAGGAGTTTTCCATGGAACCAGACACCCCAAAGACAGTCCTCATCACCGGCGCTTCCCGGGGCATCGGCGCTGCCGCCGCAGAGCTTTTTGCCGCCCAGGGCTGCTCCCTGATTCTCACCTGCAGGCGCTCCATTGAACAGTTAAACGAAAACGCCCGCAGGCTTTCCAGCCAATACGGCGTCCTCTGCCGCGCCTTTCAGGCAGACATGGGCTGCGAGGCGGAGGCAGAAGCGCTCTTTTCCAACATTTCCGGCCTGGACGTGCTCATCAACAACGCCGGAATCTCCCACATCGGCCTGCTGGCAGAAATGACTGCCGATCAGTGGCGCCAGGTCATGGCTTCCAACCTGGACGCCTGCTTTTTTGCCTGCCGGGCGGCGATTCCCCTGCTGTTAAAAAAACACCGGGGAAAGATCATCAACGTCTCCTCCGTCTGGGGCAGCTGCGGCGCTTCCATGGAAGTGGCCTATTCCGCCTCCAAGGGCGGCGTCAACGCCTTCACAAAAGCCCTGGCCAGGGAACTTGCCCCCAGCAACATCCAGGTCAACGCCGTCTCCTTCGGCGTCATCGACACCCAGATGAACGCCCATTTTACGGAAGACGAACGGGAAGCCCTGCGCCAGGAGATCCCCGCAGGCCGCTTCGGCACGCCCCAGGAAGCGGCCCGGCTCCTCCTCATGGCGGCCCAGGCCCCCGACTACCTGACCGGCCAGATCATCACCTTAGACGGCGGTTGGTGCTGACGTTTTTCTCTTCCGCCTCCGCCTGGGCCACCGCCCGGGCGTCCACACCGGGCAGCGCTTCGTCCACAATCCGCTGCATCTCGTCCGCCGTCTTTGCGTCCTTACACTTTAAGAGCAGATGCTCCCGCTGTGTCTCCGTGAGGTCTTCATAGTCCTGCCGGGAAGCCCCTTCCACCCCTTCCACAAAGAGGCCGGGGCCGAAAAACCCGGCGTAGGGCTGGACGCCGCCCGCATATTGATCCATGTCCATCCATTCCTTCCTTTCCGCGCCGATTCCTGCGCATGGCATTTTGGCGGCAAAAACAAGACGGCTGTACGCCAGCCGCCCTGCCAGGCGAAGCAGCCGTCTGGGCCGCCTCTCTCAGTATGGACAAAACATCCGGTCAATATACAGGACTCATCCCAGATCCGGGACGCCCGCCAGAAAAATCTGCTCCGCCGCCTTCCCTTCCGTCTCAAACAGAATGATCTCATTTTGGCCCTGCTGTAGCAGCGGCCCCGGGAGATAGAGACGCTTCTGGGGCCCGATCTCCCAGAATCTTCCTATATTAAAACCGTTTACAAACGCACAGCCCTTCCCCCAGCCGGAAAAGTCCAGAAACGTATCCCCGATCTCCTCCGCCTCAAAGACAAACCGGTAAAAGGCCGGGGCCTGTTCCTGATATCCCTTGGAAAAATCCACTTTGGAGAGATCCGTAAGGGGGAGCGGATACTGTTCCCAGTGGTTGTGCATATGTCCGTTTATCTGGACGCACTGTGCAATGCCTTTGTGCTGGCGCTCCAGATACGGCCCAAAGTTGACCCGCCCCATATTCTCCACCAGGATATCCAGCCTGGCGCCTTTTACGTCCCCCCGGCCGATGGAATGTTCCTCCAGAAGCTCCCGGTCGTACAGGGTCAGCACCAGCCTGCCGTCCAACAGGATGCTGGCCCGGTCGCCTGCGCCCCAGAGCCGGATCTTCTCCAGGGTTTCCTCTGTGTCCAGCCAGGTGCGGTACAGAATATAGCCGTAACTTTGCCCCAGCTTTTCCATGGACTGCGGGCAGACGCTGTGCACCGGCAGGCTGAGCCGCTCCAGGGCGGCGTCCAGACTCACCTTCTCCTGCACGGGAATCGCGCCGTACTCCTTCCGCTGGATGTTGGTGCTGAATGTCACCTCCGGCACGTCCCGGTACTTGCGGATGACTTCCCGGTAGCGGAGATATTTCTCGGTGATCTGGCCGTCCTCGGTCAGCACCGCGTCGTAGTCATAAGAGGTCACGTCCGGCGTCAGCTCCTCGTAGTAATTGGAACCGTTCATGAAGCCGAAATTGGTGCCGCCCTGGAACATATAGATGTTGACATGGCCAGTCTTTAACATCTCGTCCAGATCTTTTACGCTCTCCTCCAGATTGCCCCGCATATGGCCGCCGTTGCCCCAGTGGTCAAACCAGCCCACCCAGAATTCCGTGCACATGAGGGGCCCGCCGTCGGTATAGCGCTTGAGCACCTCAAACCGCTCCCTGGTTTTAGAGCCGAAATTCCCGGTGGGAAGCGTGCCCGGCAGCCTTCCCCCGTTTAAGTTTTCCGGGAAAGGCCCGTCGGAGGTGACAAGCGGCACCTCGACGCCGCCCTCGGACATCATCCTGCGGATGGCCTCCAGATAAGCGGTGTCGTTGGCATAATAGCCGTACTCGTTTTCCACCTGCATCAGGATCACAGGGCCGCCCCTGGTACACTGCAGGGGCACAAGCCGGGGCAGAAGCTCCCGGTAGTACTCTTCCACATGGCGCAGAAAGACCGGGTCGCTCACCCGCAGCCGCATCCCGTCCTCCCCGAGAAGCCAGGCTGGCAGGCCGCCAAACTCCCATTCTGCGCAGATATAGGGCGAGGGTCTGCAGATCACATACAGCCCCAGCTCCTGTGCCAGCCGGATAAACCGCTCCACATCCCGGATCCCCTCAAAGCAGAACACTCCTTTTTCCGGCTCATGCAGATTCCAGGGGATATAGGTCTCCACCGTATTACACCCAAGGGCTTTCAGCTTCTCCAGTCTGTCCCGCCAATATTCCGGCACCGTCCGGAAATAGTGGAAAGCCCCGGAAATGATCTGGAACGGCTTCCCGTCCAGATAAAACGTATCCTTTATCTCAAAGCGCCCCATACGCACTCCTCTTTGGCCGCCCCAAACGGCTGCGGCACTTCCTGTCTGTGGCAAAAAGGGGGAGCCCTGTCTCCTTTGCAGGCTTCAGCGCTCCCCTCTGTCTTCTTTCCGTGGGTCTGTCTGTCAGACCGCCTCACTCTGTGCGAGGCCCGATCTTACTTGTACACCTCGTCCAGCTGTCTCTGCAGTTCTTCGGTCACCTTATCCACGCCGGCGGCGCTGAGGGCTGCCTGGAACTCTGCAACGATGTCCTCTGCGGAACCGCTGAACTGGCCGTAGCTGATCTGTTTCATGTAGTTCTCATAGATCTCGTTGATCTGGTCGATCGTGCTTCTGAGCTCATCCACGTTGGGAACGAACTTGCCGTACTGATAAGGGATCTTGATCGCATCGTACTCTGCGTACAGCTTGTCGATGGCATCCCAGTTCAGACGCGCGTCCTTGATCTCCAGATCGTCGTTGCGCCCCCACCAGTAGTTGGTAACGCCGTTGATGTTGTCGGTGTCGGAGTTGTAGCCTTCCGGGGTAATCCGCAGGCCTTCCTCGTTCACATCCCAGGAAACGCCCTGGATACCGTAGTTGAACAGCTTATAGCAGTCGGGGTCATTTCTGATCAGGTCATAGACCATCAGTGCCTTTTCCGGATTCTTGCTGCCTGCGGAAACTGCCATTGCGCCGTGGGTGATATTCAATGCCACTACGTTTTTGCTCTCCTCGCCGAAGTAGAAGAAGCCAACTTCCGCATCCGGGTCGGTGTCATAAATCTTGTTGGCCTCGGTATGGCTCACCAGATCGGTCCAGGTCTGGGTGTGATGCTGCTCTGCTGCAACCAGGCCTACGCGGAAATCATCGCGGTTGGTGTTGGTTCCTCTGTTGAGCACGTCGGAAGACCATACGCCCATGTCGTTCCACTGTTTCATCATGTTCGCATACTCTACCAGCGACGCGGTATCGGTCATATAAGGGCAGTAAAGGGTGTACGGATCATCCTTGGTGCCGCCCCACATCGCGCCGGAGTTGATGCCGTCGATGGAGATGTAATCGGAGTGGGAGGTGATCCAGCCGCCGCCCATCTGTCCGTACTGGGTCGCATCCGAATCCCATACATACTGCAATCCCAGCTCATCCTTGTGATCTGAGCAGTACTGGAAGTAGGTGGTCAGATCCTCCCAGCTGTGCACGCCGTCTGCCAGGCCTGCGTCCTTCGCCCAGTCCAGACGATAGATAAAGCCGTGGTTTGTCCACTGTGCGTAATTGTCCTCGGGCATCAGATAAATCTCACCGTTGTATTTGCACATCTCCCAGTCTTCTGCGGGCACGCTCTCCCAGGTCTTGGGGGCGTAGGTCTTTAACATATCCTCGGAGAGTTCCAAAAAGGCGCCGTTCTTTGCGTTCGGCCAGGCGTCCAGCCAGTCGGTAGCGGTGCCGACCAGATCTACGGTACCGTCCATGGAGGCGAGAAGCAGGTTATAGTTGGAAAGATAGTCCGTCCAGGAAAGGAAGTAAATGTCCAGATGGGCGTTTGCCTTCTCCTCCAGAATAGCGTTCAGCTGCTCCATCATCTCCAGATATCTCTGTTCTTTCTCACCGTCCGGCTTGTCGTTGGTGGTCAGGTAAGTGATGGTCACGATCTCGTCGCTGGAAGCGCTGCTATTTCCTTCTGCAGTTCCTCCCGCAGTACTGCTGCCGCTGTCAGCGCTGCCGCCAGCAGGGTTTTCTGCATTGCCTCCGCCGCAGGCCGTCATACCGGCTACCATGGTCACGGTCAGCAATGCTGCCAACAATTTCTTTTTCATGTTTTTCCCTCCTATTAAATTGTTTTATAGTCAGCCCCAGAGGGGCTTCCTGACAAAAGGATCAGCCCTTTACCGCGCCTACCGTGATACCGCTGATGAAGTACCGCTGCACGAAGGGGTACAGTAAAACGATGGGGCCGGTTGCCAGCACGGCGTTGGCCATCTTGACGCCCTCCTGGGGGATATCCGTCAGGGTGACGTACTGTCCCGCAACGGAGTTGCGCAGCTGATCCATCTTGTTCACCACCTCATAAAGCATGAACTGCAGCGGCTTTACGGGAACCTTGGGGCCTAAGAACAGGGAGGACTGATACCACTCGTTCCAGTACCCCAGCGCCAGAAACAGGCCGATGGTGGCAAGCGCCGGTTTTAACATGGGCAGGATCAGGGAGACAAAGATCCGGAAATCTCCCGCCCCGTCAATCTTCCCGGATTCCGTGATCTCATGCGGGATGGATTTCACAAAATTCTTCATCAGAATGATCAGCCAGGGAGTCATCAGAAGCGGCAAAAGCACCGCCAGGTAACTGTCCCTGAGATGGTAGGTCTGGGTCATCAGCAGATAGTAGGGCGCCAGGCCCGCCTGGAACAGGCTGGTAAAGTAGATGAAGAAGGATATGCCGTTTCGGAAGGAAAAATCCTTTCTCTGCAACGCATAGCCCGTCATGGAGATGATGGAAAGCCCCAACACGGTGCCCACCAAGGTCATGATGATGGTCAGCGCATAGGATTTCCAGATCAGCCCGCTTTTGGTCACCATCTGGTAGGCCTGAAGGCTGAATTCCTTGGGCCAGAACTGCACGCCCTCGGATCGGATCACCTGCTCCTGCGTAAAGGAGGAGGAGATGATGATGATAAACGGAACGATACAGCATATTGCGTACAATGTGATGAACACATAGCCGAATCCCCGGATGATCTTATCGGAAGTTCCAATCTTTACCTTTGCGCCGGAATCCGCTAGATCTAAATTTTTATTCTTCGCCATAGCTACCTCGCTTCCGGGCACCTTTTGTGCCCCATTGCCACACTGCCGGTCTTAAGCGCCCTCTCTTAGAACAAGGAGTAATCGGGGTCTATTTTTTTCACGATGGTATTGACTACCATGACTACCACAAAGCCGAAGATGGACTGGTACAGGCCCACGGCGGATGCAGTGGAAAAGTTGAAATCCGTCACAGTACAACGGTACACATAGGTCTCTATGATATCCGTGGTGCCGTACAACAGCGGGTTGGAACCCACCACGTTGTAAAACAGCCCGAAGTTTCCTTTGACGATGCCGCCCAGGGCAAACAAAAGCAGGATGACGATGGTGGGCTTTAAGCTGGGCAGGATGATGTAGCGTATCTTCTGAAAGCCGTTGGCGCCGTCCACCCTGGCCGCCTCGATGGTCTCTGAATCGATCCCCATGATGGCCGCGAAATACACCACCGAGTTGTATCCCGTCTGCTGCCATAAGTAGATGAGTACCAAGAGCACCGTCCACACGTTAGGATCCGAATAAGGTTTCCACAGCTCCAGCCCCAGCTTGCCCAAGATCCCGTTTACAAAACCGGTGTCGTAGTTTAAGAGGTTGAACACCAAAACGCCTACCAGCACCTGGGAGATGAAGTAGGGCAGGAACATGATGGTCTGGGACACTTTTTTAAACCATCTGCTGCGCATCTCGTTTAAGAGGATGGCCACGAACACCGCCAGGGCATTGCCCAAAAGGATGAACGCCAGATTGTAAAGGATCGTGTTGCGGGTCAGCTGGAACAGCTTCCCGGAAGTGGCAAGAAACTCAAAGTTGTCCAGCCCGATGAACTTGCTGCCGAAAATGCCGTCCCGGTAGTTGTACCGCACAAACGCCACCCAGATGCCCGGCAGGGGCGCATAGCTGAACGCCAGAAAGAACACGATAGCCGGCATACACATTAAGATCAGGACCCGATGCCGCCAGATCTTTTCTCTCAGGGTGAGCTTTCTCACCTGTACCGTGGCCGTATTGGCTTTCTGCTTTTTTCGTGCCATCTCGCTCACTCTCCTTTTTATTGATATAGAATAGACATCATATTGTCATTTTGCATATCTGCAACCGATTTCATAGTTATATTAAATCACATTTTACCCCCCCAAGTCAAGTTGTTCTATCAATTCTTTGCATATTTGTAATTTATAGACAATTTAGCGGTGTCCATTTGTATAAAATATACAATTTGATTTTGGCATATAAAAAGGAGAGGCTGAAAACGCCTCTCCTTTTCGATGGAACTGTTCTGTTTTTTTGTAAGCGGTATCATTTTCTGGGAGCCGGGCCGCTGCTCTCCCTGACCACCAGGGTTGGCGTCACCCGCTGCAGCCTGGGCATCTCCCGCCTCTCCGCAGCCGCCACCGCAGTCTCCACCAGCAGGGTGCCGAAGCTTTCATAATTGTAATCGATGCTGGTGAGCTTGGGCACCAGGTGATCCGTGATATAAGTGTTGTCATAGCTGACCACGGTGATGTCCTGCGGGATCCCATATCCGTGTTCCAGGATGCTGCGCACAATCCCCGCCGCGGAAAAATCATTGATGGCAATGACTGCCGTGGGCGTAATGCCCTGATCCAGCATCCCGTTCATGCTGTCGTAGGCGCCTGCCGCATCATAAAAGCCTGTCTCCCGGATCAGCTCCGGCCTGAAATCGATCTGGTTGCGCTGTAAGATCTGCTTGTAGCGCTGGGCTTTCTCAAAGGTAGACAGCACGTTCATCCGCCCGCCCACCAGAGCGATATCCCGGTGCCCCAGCCCGATTAAATGCTCCAGCAGAAGATCCATGGTCTTCATGGCGTCGATCTGTACCTGATAGCACTGCGTGCCGTCCAGCTTGCCCGTGATCACCATGGGGATGGCGCCGAACAGGCTGTTGACCAGCTCCACATACTCCACGTTGGAGACCAGATCGTCCACGCTGCCGCCCATCTGGATCACCGCGTCCACCCGCTGCTCATGCAGCTTCTCCAGCTGCTTTTTCTCCTGGCTTGGCTGGCCCAGGGAATTGCACAAAAGGACGGTATACCCCAGCTTCCAGGCCGCCAGCTCGCAGGCTACAAAAACCTGGGCGTAATAGGGATTGCGCACGTCTGCCGCAATGATGCCGATGAGCTTGCTTCTGGTGTCAGAGAGCCCTCTGGCCATGGCGTTGGGCTTGAAGTTGTATTTCTCAATGATTTCCAGGATGCGTTTCTTCTTTTCCGGGCGCACATTGGCGCTGCCTGTCAGCACGCGGGAGACGGTGGCTGCGGACACGCCGGCCTCCCTGGCGATGTCATATATGGTGAGGGCCTTTTCCTCCGGTTGTTTTACCCCATCCATCCCAACACCTCATTTCAAAATTTGAAATCGGTTTCTTTTTTTTATCATAATCCAGACGGGATACATCTGTCAAGAGAAAACATCGTTTCCGCAATCTACCGTTTCCACAATCTATCGTTTCCGCGGTTTACAAAAGAATCGTCCCGGCGATTTCTCCCTCCCTCATGGACAGCCGCAGCGCGATGGGCCCCTTTCCCAGCCTGCGGACGTAGACCCACAGCCTGCCCTGGTAAGTGCGCCTTCCTTTTGCGGAATAGGGCGTCACGTCGCTCAAGTCCCCGCTCTCCAAGCCCATCCGCCTGCCGGGGCCTTCCACCACGACGGCGATTTCTTCCTCCTTCCAGGTCACAGGTCTTCCTGCCGGATCCTTTAACCCCACCTGCACCTGATACAGGTAGCCCGGCTCGCCAGAGGCTTCTTCCCAGGACTTCTCACCCAACAGATCCGGCTGCTGCCACACGCTGTATGTAAAGCCCGCCGCCTCCAGGACTGTGGAGAGGGAATCCGTCAGCGTCTCCTTCCCCGGCCCTGCTGCCCGGGCAGTCAGCGTGCCGGGGCGGAAGGGAAGGGTAAAGCAATACGCGCCGTCCCCGTTGTACGACTCCAGAGTCCCCACCAGGGCATGATCCAGGAAAAGCTCCACCTTCGGCAGGTTGGAGTAGACCTTCACCAGAATTTCCTCCCCCGGCTCGTAATTCCAGTGGCGCTGCATAGGCCGCCAGTCCTCCGGGCCGTCCGAGACGCGCCTTGTGGCCAGCGCCAGCACCGGGGCGTCCTGCCAGAAGGAACGCCGCCTGTCAAACTCCGGCTTCGGCTCCCCGGCACAGGTCAGAATCCCCGCCATGGAGCCGCGGATGGGCCAGCCTTTCGCCTCTCCCAGATAATCAATGCCCGTCCAGAGGAACTGCCCGCTGATATAGGGATTGTCCCGCACCGCCAGCCAGGCCCCGTAGCTGTGACCGTTTTCGCTGCCTAAAAGAGGTTTCCCGGGGAATCTGGCGTGATCCGCCTCATAGAGATGCTCCTTGTAATTGTACCCGATCACGTCCAGCCCGTCCAAAAGGCCCGTCCCGGCAGACAGCTCCGGATAGGCGCAGGCCAATGTCACCGGACGGCTGTCGTCCTCCCGGCGCGCCACCTGCTCCAGTCTCCCGGCGAGGCATACCAGACGTGCGGCGTTTGGCCTGTCCGGGTCATAGCGCTGCTCGGCGGCCGGCTTTCCGGCGTCGTTGTTGCCCGTCATGTGTTCAAAGAGCGGATGACAGTAAGGGTCGTTGGGGTAATCAATCTCGTTGCCGATGCTCCACAGGATCACGGAAGGGTGGTTCCTGTCCCGGCGGATCATGGCAGCCAGATCTTCCTCCCCCCACTGGGGGAACTCCTCGTAATAGCCCTGGTGTCCCGGCGGGTAAACATTATGCCCCGTCACCCACTTGTTTTTCGCGTTCTCCCACTCGTCAAAGGCTTCGTCCATGACCAGAAACCCCATCCGGTCGCAGAGCGCGTACAGCTCCGGCATATGCGGGTTATGGCTGCATCGGATGGCGTTGCAGCCGCATTCCTTTAACCGCTCCAGACGCCTCTGCCAGACGGGCGCCTCCATAGCCGCCCCCAGAGCGCCGCCGTCGTGATGGACGCAGACGCCCTTTAGTTTTGTCTCGATCCCGTTTAAGAAAAATCCCCTGTCCGGGTCAAACAGGGCCTCCCGCAGGCCCACCTGCTGTTCGTCTGCCAGATAAGGTTCCCCGCCCTCCGGGGTATACCATGTCCGCATGGTATATAGGAACGGGTGATCCGGCGCCCAGAGAAACGCCTTCTCCCATTGGGCGGCGAGAACGGTCGTCTCCCCCGGCCGGCCCTCTCCCTCCAGCGTCAGGCAGACCTTTCCCTCCCCATCCACAAACCGGGTGACAATCTGCACACGGCCCTCCTGTCCTTCCGGGGACAAGGGTCCTTCCACGCTGTGGCGCACCGTGACTGAGGCGCTTCCCTCTCTCCCGTCCCGGGAGGGACGGATCTTCGACGCCCGGAACACCACGCCGTATTCGCAGGGGTGTACCGGCTCCTGGATGAGAAGCGTTACCTTCCGCGTGATGCCGCTTCCGGTATACCAGCGGGAGTCTGCGATATCCGGATGGGAGACCTTCACTGCCAGCACGTTCCCGCAGTCCCCAAAGGCCGCCGCATGGGTGATGTCATAGGAAAAGGTGCTGTAGCCGCTGGGACGTTTCCCAAGATAATAGCTGTTGCACCAGACCTGGCTGTTTTTATACACGCCGTCAAAGACCACCCGGATCTGTTTCCCCCGGTATTCCTCCGGCAGGAAAAAGTGCGCCCGGTACCAGGCGGTGCCGCCGGGCAGATAGCCCGTGCCGCTGGAGCAGGCCTGGGAGAAGGGCTGCTCCACAGCCCAGTCATGGGGCAGACAGACCGGGCGGAAGGCGCTGTCGTCAAAGCCCTTGTACCAGGCTTCTTCCACCTCCCGGCCCCAGACCTCCCCCGGCCCGCAGGCCTCCGAAAACTTCCAGTTGTCCCACAAAACGATCTGTGTCCTGTCCATATGCGCCTCCTTCAGAGGATTTGGTCTGCGGGCCTCAGCCTCTGCCGTTCTGCAGAAAGATCTCCTGCTCCTTTAACAGCGGGTAAGAGATGACCTCACTGCCCTCTAAGTCCTCCCGGTACAGATCCACCCCGGTGATGCGGCTGTTGCCGTAGGTGGTGTAATAATAGATTCCCCGATCCACATTGCAGCAGGAGCTGTAAAGGGTATACTCGTATTTGTCCTCCTCCACGCAGACGCAGCCCTTCTGCATGGCCACCGCGCCCAGGATATGGAAAAACTGCCCCACATTCCCGCTTTCCGTCTCCTCCGGCAGGGCGTTCAGCTTGGTGAACACCGCCCGCACAAAGCGGGAGCTGGAGGAAGCGTCCCCGGGCAGCCCCATGGCCCCCATCCCCCGGCTGTAAAGGGGCAGATCCAGCGCTTCGGAAAACCGGTTCTCGGGCTGCTTTGCCGACAGGTTCCGGTAATTGTTCAGCGTAAAGAGCTGCATCTCAAAGGGCGGGTTGTTGGTCAGCACGCCCACCGGGTTTTCGTACACCTTCCAGCCCTCCTTCACCGATTCCACGGTGAGGGAGCGCTCCCTGTCCGCCACGATCCAGTGCAGGGGCGTCAGGGGAAACTGCGGGCTGAAAGGAAGTTCCAGCAGGTTCAGCCGCTCCAGAAGCTTCTGCGCTTCCTCCACATCCGCGCACTGGGCCAGGATCCAGGGAATCAGCTCAAAGGGCGTCACATTGTCCTTTCCTTCAGCCTCCGGCTTGTAATCTGCATTGCCGGGAAAATTCAGCCCGGCCATGCTGAGCCCCTTCTCGTTGGTGGCATCGTAGTAAAGAGGATACCCTTCTATCACGGTAGCCATGCCGATGATGGCGTAATGGCTTTCCAGGGATGGCATCTTTCGGAAAGAAAAGGGATAACGCCTGGGCGTTATGGTCACCGTCTCATGATAGGAAAGCTCCAGATCCAGATTTCTGCCAAAATAATGATCCTTCGGCGCATAAGTCACTGCTGTACACATAGTCCCTCCCACTTCTGCCGCTTCAGCGGCTTTTGCCTGTTTTATGCATCCTTCCCCGCAAGGGCAGCTGCCGCCGCCCGGGTCTTTTCCTCCGCTTCCCGAATGTCCGCATAACCGTATAGATGGACGCTGTTTTCCATGATATCCCGGGCCAGGTTCCCGCCTTCTTTGACGTATCCCACGATATATCTGCCGTAAAGCTCCAGCATCTTGTCGGAATAGGTGCCCAGCTCCCCCCTCAGATACGTCTCATAGGATGTGTCAAAAGGGTTGTCCTGATACGTGTGGATGCTTCTGGCGTTCTGGGCCAGGGCCGGGTAATCCTTGGCAAACTCCTCCATCCATCCCACCTGGATCCCGCAGATCTGCTCGATGATGGCCTTCTTTTCCTCCGTCAGCTCCGGGAAATGGCCCTTGATCCGCTGGTAGGCTTCCGGCGCGGTGCTCTCCATCATCCTGCCGTATTTTTCCTCGATAAGATTGTGGCCCAGAGCATATTCCCTGTGGAAATCATAGAGATATTGGCCGAGCATGGTGCGGTCCCAGGTCAGGTACTGGCTCATGCGCATGATGGAAAACGTGGGCCAGTCGTCCTGGCAGCTTGCCCTTCCCCCCTCGTTCTTCACCTTGTCGAAGGCCTCAAACTCCAGCCGGGCGATCTCCTTCGCCAGCTCCTCCCTGCTCTTGGGGGCAAGGGACGCCTTGTACACCAGCTCCTGTGCGTGATGATCCAGATAGGAATCGATGTCGCTGATGATATCCCGGGCATACAGCTCCATGGCCAGGCTGGCTCCCAGCCGCTCCACAGCGTCCTCCCCGGGCGCCTGCCCCTGTGTCTCCCCGGCCTTCTCAAAAGCCCGGGCCGCCTCGTCCAGCAGGGATACCGCCTGTGCCATCCCGTCTGCCTGCGCCTCCCGCAGGCTCCGGTGCAGCCACTTGTCGTGGGGCGGATATTTCCCCAGGATATAATGCACAAGCTTCATGGCCGCTTTCCATCCGTCCCAGGCCAGCATCCGGGCGCTCAGATCCTCTCCCCGCTTCCACATCCTGGGGTAATTGTACTGAAGCCCCTGGGAAAAGGCCGACGCGCTCTCCGCCAGCTTCAGCCGGAGGATCTCCTCGGGATATCCCGCCTGCAGTTTTTCGCGGAAAGCGCTGAACACTCCCAGGTCGTCCCGGAAAACCTGTCCGTTTACCGCTTCTGCCAGCTGATGATCCGGCACCTGCCGCCAGTCGATCTGCTCATAGCAGTCCGTGCCCGCCAGTTCTCTGTAAAAGTCCGAGATCCGCATCACGCCCCGTCTGTTCTGCCCGTTGACCCGGGGCGCCCGGCGAAAGCCCTCAAATTCTGCGGGCAGGCTGTCGTAGGCCTCCCGCAGCGCCTCCCCGATCTTTGCGTCGTCTTCGTCTGTCAGCCACATACAAAAGGACGGCCCCCAGTCGTGATCCCGGGAAGCTTCGTCGTCGAAGCCGAAGCAGTCGGAGCCTTTTCCCACAAGCCCTACCGCGATCCGCTCCTCATACTCCGGGAACTTCTCTGCGATCATGGGCCTGCCCAAGGCCTCATAGTAAGCCCGGCTGATCTCCAGCCCCCTGGCCTGCTTTGCGCCGCTCTCGGCTTGTCTGACGCCCTCCGGCGAATGGGCCTGCCCTGCGGCGTTTTCAGTTTGTCTGACGCCCTCCGGCGAATGGGCCTGCCCTGCGGCGCTCTCGGCTTGTCTGACGTCCTCCGGCGAACGGGTCTGCCCTGCGCCGCTCTCCTTTTCCAGACTCTCCCGGCAGGCCTGCACATACTCCTGCAGCCTTTCATAGGCCTCGTTCCTGCCCACGCCCTGCTCTACAAGTTCCATGGCCTGGGTGTAAAATTCCAGCGCCGGGGCGTACTCCCCCCGCTTGAAATGAACAAGCCCTAAGGTGGCAAGCGCCGCCGCATAATGGCTGTCCCGGGCGCCGATCCGTTCAAAGAGCTCCACCGCGCCAAGGGCGTACCGGCGGGCTTCCTCTCCCTCCCCCAGCTGGGCGCAGGTAGCCGCCAGATTGGCCCCCGTTACGGCCTCCTCGTAAGTATAGCTGTCGTTTTCATTGTTTTTTCGGACGATGTCCAGGGCTTTCTCCTGACAGGCCCTGGCCTTTTCATACTCCCCCAGCTCCTGATAGAGCAGGCTTAAGTTATTCTGCAGGCTGGCCGTCAGCATATTGTCTTGCGGATACAGCTTCTGATAGAGCTGTTCTACCTCCCGGTAACATTCCAGCGACTCCTGAAGCCTTCCCCCCGCCCGGTAGACGGTAGCGACGTTTAAAAGCGTGGTCGCGTAGGGTTCCGTCCCCTTTAACCCCATCTCCTCCGCCAGGGCACGGGCCTGCTCTGCAACGCGGTAGGAAAGCTCCCGCTGGCTGGTCTGGCGGTAATAGCCCATCAGCTCGTTCAAAAGCTGGAGCAGCGCGCCCTGGTCACCTTCCTGGGCCGCCTGGGAGGCGCTCGCCGTCAAAAGCGCCTCGGCCTCCCCGCCTTTGTTTTCCTCATAGAGGGCGTCCACTTTTTGTAATATTTCCCCGATGTCCATATTTCCTCGCATTCTGCCGCCGCAGCGGCTCATTCATTCCCCCACAGCTTCATCATACTCCTATGCCAATTTTCTTGTCAATGAAAGATATGGGCAAAAAAACAGACAGGAGCTTCCTCCTGTCTGTCGGAAAATACGTCTTTCCTTTTTTTAAGCCTGCTTTGCCTTTCCGGCTTTTTTTGCCTCCAGCGCTTTGTTCGTAGGCTTTACCAGAAATAAGCTGATCACCAGCGCCACGCAATAGAGCGCAAGGGTTGCATACAGCACACACTGGTAACCGGTGGGATTTACCTCCACGCCGTGAATCTCCTTGACCTCACCGAAGTTATTCACGATCCAGGTCGCCATCTGGTTGCCGGTAAGGCCCGCAAAGGCCCAGGCCGACAGCGTCAGGCCATGGATGGCGCTGATGTTCCCCATCCCGTAATGGTCGGAGAGCAGGGTGGGCACATTGGAGAAGCCGCCGCCGTAGCCTGCGTTTACCACAAAGATAAGGCCCAGCACCAGAACGGTCAGAAGCAGATTGCCCTCGCCGTTTTTGATGCCGCCCGTCACCATCACCAGCCCGGTGAAGGCAATGGACAAAACAAAGATCAATTTGTAAATCGTATTTCTGTCCTTCATGGTGTCCGCCCATGCGGAAAAGCCCAGCCGTCCTCCGGCGTTAAAGATGGCGGAAAAGGTGGAGATCACGCCCACCATGGCACCCAGGCCGATACATTTCACGATCATCTTCTCCTGGGAAATCAGCGCCAGACCGCAGGTAATGTTGATGTAGAACATGAGCCAGATGCCGATGTAGTTGGAGATTGGCTTGGACTTGATCACGGCAAACATCCCCTGGCCCTTTTCCTTCGCCTGGGGCTCATGCCAGCCGTCGGGCTTCTTTAACAGCAGATGTCCCACAAACATCATCACAAAGTATACCGCTGCAAGGATGAAGAACATCTTGTAGATGCCGCCCTCGCCTAAGTTGTCCAGCATCGCCTGCATGATGGGGCTGGCGATGGCCTTTGCCGCGCCGAAGCCCGCCACTGCAAGGCCGGTGGCAAGACCCTTCCTGTCCGCAAACCAGAGCATCAGCGTCTTAACCGGAGACAGATACCCGGTGCCCAGGCCGATGCCCATGATGAAGCCGTAGCACACATAGATCCCGATCAGCACCGGGATGCTTCCCGGGTTTTTCCCGCCGAGATAGATGAAATATCCCGTGCCTGCCATGCCCGCTGCGAAACAGATCGCCGCGATCAGGGAGGACTTGTGGATATCCTTCTCCACCACGTTCCCTAAGAATGCGGCAGACATTCCCAGGAAGAAGATGGCGAAGCTGAACGCCCACTCGGTAGCGCCCTTCCCAAATCCAATGTAGTCTGCGATCTCCTGGCTGAAGATCGACCAGCAGTACACAGTACCGATGCTGCAGTGGAGCAGCAGTGCCGGGATTGCCGCTCTCACCCACTTATTGGAGCGCCATCCTTTTGTTTCTTTGCTCGTTTTTTCCATTGTATTATCCCTGCTTTCTTCCATAATACAGTTGCCAGCCGTTTCAGGCGGCCGGAACATTACCGTCTAATTATATATCGGAGCAGGCCAGGTTTCAACCATCTTTTCTTTTGTTTTGTTCAGATTTCTTTTCGGCGCGTTGTTGTAAGATTTATTCTATTTATGGCCGGGGCGGGAATTTTTAAAACTTTTATGGGTTTTGACATAAATATATACATAAATATAAGCTATGTCTCCATTTTGTCTGTCAAATTTCCCTTTTGGGATGCGCCGGAGCCAGTTTCTATCTACCCTCCAGAATCGCCTCCACCTCGCTCCGCTTCTCATACAGCACGCAGCCGCCTGCATGATCGTCCGACAGAAGTTCTCCTTCGCGCAGGGCAAGAAACAGCGGCGAACGAAGCGCTTCCCGCAGGGAGGTATCCCGCACATTGCGATCCGAATAGGGCGAGAAGGGACAGGGCTCCGCGCCGCCGTGGGAATTGATGTGGAAGAAGCCTCTGCCCGCGGCGATACAGCCGCCGGAGGTTTTCTCATCGCCTGGGAAGGATACAAACACCATCTCCTGATAAGTCTCTCTCAGATGCGCGATTCCGTCCCGCAGGATTTCCCGCTCCTCTTCTCCGGGCGCAAGCTCTCTGCTCTCTTCCGTCACCGGAACAAATTCCACATACACGACCAGCTTGCAGCCGCGGTCTGCCAGCGTGTCAAGAAAGGCGCGGGAGACGGCCTCCCTGACATTGCGCGTGGTCACTGTGACGGAAGCCCCAAACAGCAGCCTTTTCCTGTGCAGATTGTCCATGTTGGAGAGAAGCTTTTCATAGACGCCTTTTCCGCGGCGCATTTCCGTTTCCTCCCTGCCGCCCTCAATGCTCATGACCGGGATGAGGTTGCGGCACTTGTCAAACAGCATGAAATAGGCTTCGTCCATGTAAGTGCCGTTCGTAAAGATGGGAAAGAGGATATCCGGCGTTTTCCCGGCTGCCTCAAGAATGTCCCGGCGCAGCATCGGCTCGCCCCCAGCCAGCAGGATAAAGCTGACGCCGATTTCCTCCGCCTCCCGGAAGATGGAAAGCCATTCCGCATCGGTGAGCTGGCTTACGGGCGTATCGTCCACGGTGGCATGATTGCAGCGGGAAGAACAGCCCGCGCAGTGCAGATTACAGCTTGAGGTGATGCTGGCAATCAAAAACGGCGGGATGTGTTCCCCGGCCTTTTCTGCCTCCGCACGCCGCTTGGAGGCTTTTTTGCTGGCCGCCGCAAACTGAAGCATAAACGCGCTCTCCCGCGGATCTTTCAGCGTCGCTTTCAAGGATTCGGCAACAATGTGCTCTACGCCCCGTGTCATATAGCCCTGGATATCAAATTTTTCATCCATCTCCCGTCCTCCGTTCTCCGTTCTCCCTGGGTTTCCCGGTCATCGCCCCGCGTATCCCCATGGTATGCCATTTTCAATCTTTTTGGATTTAATCTTATGCGATTTATTAGAGTATAAATCACACCTTTGGGAAAGTCAATAGCTGTCTCACTTATTTGTACAGTCTTATCATACTCTTGCCGGAATGGCCAGCAGCTTTCTGACGCGGATCTCCAACAGCTTTTCCAGCGCCCGGAGATGTTCCTCCGGAAAATTGATGGAAGAATGCCGTCTGAACGTAAAGCCAATCATCCGGCGAAGCTGCTCCTTCTGCTTTGCACCCATCACGGCAGCGCAGACTTCCTCAAAGGAGAGCCGATAGGGATTGGTGCGGGTTCCAGCGTACTCCTGCAGCTTTTCAAAATCCCCGATTTCCTCCCGCCCCGCATGGCACAGCAGGGACAGACCGTTATCGAAAATGGGAGCCGGGGCCTTGATCTTGCCGGTATGATTATCCCGCAGGAGGCCAAAGTTTCCGAAGTGCCGATCCTCGTTATAGATCAGCGCGTCAAACACCAGCATACTGCGGAGCTGCTCCCCGTATTCCGGGCCGAGCGCGTCATAGTATTCCAGACACTTCTGAATCCCGCCGCTCTTAACCAGCCATCCAATGGGAATGTAGGAAGTGTCCACATCGGTAAACAGGGCGCATTTGGACGCCGTGATTCCTTTCCAATTCTCCAGCTCATAATGAACGGCGTTCAGGCGCATGGTTTCCGCGATTTGCGCAGCGTAATATTCGCAGTATGGTTCCCGGCCCGTGTTGGACGCACCGCTGGAACCGCCCTTATAAAGATAAATGCCGTCGTTTTCGATGAAACGCCACGCCTTTGGCAGCATACCGTTGGTGGTCAGCTCCGGGGAAGTGGTGAACGCCTCCCGGCTTTGTCCTGTGCCGGTATAGGCCACCAGCGCCAGCATTTCCGAAAAGCGGTTCTGATACAGATTATAATCGGCAAACTTCCCCTCAAAACCTTCCGGCACGATCCAATAGCTGTCATTCAGGGACAGTCCCTTGCACACGTCGATGATCCCTTTGGTGTCATTATGGCTCAGGCCCAGCGTTTTTAAAATCTCATCCACAAATGTACGGTTCTTAGGGATCACGCGACGTTCCAGCCACTGAATGACGCCCTCGCCGGTACATTCCATATCCAGTGGAAGCAGATAGCGGGAATCCTCGTTCACAGAAACGATCTCAGCTACCAGTCCTTCCAGACCGCGCTTTTCCATTTTGAATTTCATAAGCTCCGTATCATAAATGCGGAGGCTGTAAGTGTTTTTTCCCATTTCTTCCTGATTCTCCAAGGAGAGAGAGACCGTCTTGCCCAGGGCGGAGGCAATTTTCAAAACCATATCCAGCGTTGGATTCTGTGCGCCGCTCTCTAACCGGCAGATACTTGACCGCTGGGTTCCAATCATCCGTGCAAGCTCCGCCTGTGAGATTCCCTTTTCCAGCCGCGCCTCTACAAGCTGCGCGATCATATCCCGCCTCTGCAAAACGATTCCTCCTCTCTCTGTTTTCTCTCATATGTTATCATATATGATAACAGTATTCAAGAGGGTGTGAAAAATTTTCTGATCCTGCAGAATTACAATAGATGTTTGAACCATGCTTATCATTTACGTTGCGAATCCTGCGTACTGCGTCATATAGAGATCATAGTATTTTCCCTTTTCCACTTTCATAATCCATGGCTTCACCTCCCGAATCCAAACATATTTTACATCAAACCAAAGATTTTTACAGGCAAACCATAGTTTTATCTCAGCAGTATAAACATTTTAACTTAAATTATCCTCGACCCATTCGTAAGCGTCAAATGTCCGCCTTAACTACTGCAATCATGCAAATGTAAAATCCCATATCCACCAGCACGATTAACGGATAAAGCTTATTGTATTTGATCAGGACGCTATTGACTGCTTCATCTGATTTCAGAATGTTCCCCGTGACTAAAAGGTCTTGATACACTTGGACTTCATGAAGTCCATGATCTCGCCGGTATCCTTATCTTCGTAATAAGCAACCAACAGACGCTTAAACTCGGGAACTTCTTTTTCAGGGATGATGATCATGCCTGCTCCCTGCGAAATCATGTAATGATTCGCAAAGATCACGGAAGCTCTCTTGTTGCCATCGTTGAATATCTGCGTTTTCATGCAGTACAAGCAAAGAGTGATGGCCTTCACATCAGAAGGGATTGAGTATGCAAGGATCGACTCAATGTTCTCTTTGACGATACTTTCTATCGGAAGCGGCGGAATATAGCTCGTACCGCCGATTGTTACAGGTACTCCGCGAATACGTCCTCCGTCCTGATAAAAACCTTCGTTTACCAACTTAGCAATATGGCAAAGGATTGAATAGTCGGTAGGATAACTGATCACATCCTTATCCAGAACAAACTCCCATGCGTGCTTCAGATTCAATATCTTCTGCACATCGGAAGCGGACATACCGGACACCTTGCCGTTTTCGATAATGTCCTCCGTCTGGGGAAATGTTGTTGCAACACCCTCCAGGACAGCCTGATCGTAGATATTAGACTTCATATTGGCTCTGGCAAAATCCAGATTGAGTTGGACTCTCGCTGAAAGCTCGGCATCTGAGTATCCGAGCTGAGCCAGTTCCTTGTCCAGTCTCCGAATGTCCTTTTTCAGTTCTCTGCCTTCACGGGCATTTTTAAGAAGCAGCTGATACAGCTCATCTGAATACTCCCCCACGTAAGTGGATGTCAGTCTGCTCGCTACACGTTTACGAATATAGAGATATTTTTTCCCATCGCGTTCTTTTATTTCAGGGTTGCCATCGTAAGGAAGCAGATTCAGCCTTACTTGAAAATCTGCCCTTTGATGAAGCAACTCTTGAATTTGAGGATAATTGTTGTTCATGGCGTCCTCCTTGTAGGGAACATTTTATGCAACTATTTTGTCATAATATTCCCCAATTTTCAAGAAGTATTCGTTAATTGACCAAATGACAGCCGCAGTATTTGTTCCCAACGCTCTCGTCCTCAAACCTGTCGTGGACATATTGGGAGCAACCCGGTATTTACAGCACGGATTCCCGCAAGAGCGTACACGCTGCCCGGCTCATCAGTTTGATCAAGGTACTTGATGACCTGTATATTCAGTTTGCAAGGATCAGCGAAGTGGGCTCGCTATGAGTTTTGAAGAACCCCTTCACTAAGTAAGGAATACTTCACGATGTGACAAAGCGTTTCAAATGAAAGAGATAAGCACTGATGTTGTCTCCGGTAAAAATGGTTTGGTCGGGCTGAGTCAGCACAAGACAAAAAGAAAACCCCGGAAACCGTATGGATCCGGGGTTTTGGAGCATTTGAAGTTTCGATCAGCGCTTGCTGAACTGAGGCGCACGGCGGGCTGCTTTGAGGCCGTACTTCTTTCTCTCTTTCATGCGGGGATCTCTGGTCAGATAGCCTGCCTTCTTCAGGATGGGCCTGTACTCTGCGTCAACCTCCAGCAGGGCTCTGGAAATGCCGTGGCGGATCGCGCCTGCCTGGCCGGTGTAACCGCCGCCGTGCACATTGACGATCACGTCAAACTTATCCACGGTCTCCGTGAGCGCCATGGGCTGACGAACGATCACCTTCAGGGTCTCCAGTCCGAAATACTCGTCCATGCTTCTCTTATTGATGGTAACATTGCCTTTTCCGGGTACCAGATACACCCTGGCAATGGATTTCTTTCTTCTGCCTGTGCCATAGTACTTTTCAGTCTTAGCCATGATTCATTTTCCTCCTATCCTTTAGAATGTCAGTGTCTCGGGCTTCTGAGCCGCATGATTGTGTTCGGGTCCTGCGTAAACAAAAAGCTTTCTGTACATCTGTCTTCCTAAAGGTCCCTTGGGAAGCATCCCCTTGACAGCCATCTCGATGACTTCCTCGGGTTTCTTGTTCATCTTCTCTCTCAGCGTGGTCTCCTTCATGCCGCCCACATAGTCGGAATGATGGTGGTAAACCTTCTGATCCAGCTTCTTGCCGGTCACCTGTACCTTCTCCGCATTGATCACGATGACATAATCGCCGGTGTCGATGTGGGGGGTAAAGATCGGCTTATTCTTTCCGCGCAGCACCTTTGCCACCTCGGAAGCAAGGCGGCCCAGGGTCATGCCTGCAGCGTCTACTACATACCATTTTCTATCGATGGTAGCCGGACTAGCCATAAATGTTTTCATGATGTTCCCTCCGTATTACTTTGTCGCTTTGGTGCGCCTGCTGCCGATGGATTCCGCGGATGTCCGGCCGCTTCCCCCACCGCCTCAGGGGCATGGTCTTCTATCTTTCAAGCGTCCGCCGGGGCTTTGGCGCAACGCTTGGAAACACTGTCACAGCTACATATTTTACTATACATACCCGCAGGTGTCAATCGCTAATTTGGAAAATTCTGCGGAAAATGCTGTAAAAACTCGTATCCCACCAGCGTCAGGCCGCAGGCCGGCGCCGTTGGGCCCGCCGCGCCCCGCTGCCTGGCCTCCAGCACGTCCGGCATGGACTCCGGCTCCCGCTTCCCCTGGCCCACCTCCATCAAAGTTCCCGCCAGGATTCTTACCATGTTGTAGAGGAAACCGTTCCCGCAGACCCGGATCACCAGCTCCGGCCCCTGCTCCTCCAGCTCCAGGGAATAGACGGTGCGCACCGTGCTCTGCACCTGGGCCCCCGTCTGACAGAAACTCCTGAAATCGTGCTCCCCCACCAGATACTGCGCCGCCCTGCGCATCCGTTCCACATCCAGAGGGCGGTAGGTAAAATGGGTGTACAGCCGTTTTAAGGGCATGGGAAACTCTCCCCGGTAGATTCGGTACTCATAAGTCTTACGGCTGTTTACGCGCCGCGGATGCCAGTCTGAAGGCACCTCCTCCGAGCGCAGGATGCGGATGTCCTCCGGCAGCCTGTGGTTTAAGGCGTAGGCAAATTTTTCCGCCGCCATCCTGCTTGCCGTGTCAAAAACGGCCACATTCCCCATGGCGTGCACCCCGGCGTCCGTGCGGCTGGCGCCCTCCACCTTAACCGGCACGCCCAGAAGCTCTCCCAGGGCCCTGTTTAACTCGCTCTCCACAGTGACGCCGTTGTCCTGGATCTGCCACCCGTGATAATTGGTGCCGTCATAGGCCACCGTCAGCCGGATCCGCCTTTCCCTGATCTCACTCTCCATACCGCCGCCTCCCGGTCGTCTTTTCCCGCTTTTTTTACAGCCTTCCCAGCGTGATGCTCACCGCCAGATAACAGCCGATCACAAGATAGGCAAGCCCGTCCCGTCTCCGATAGGCCAACGGCTTCATCTTTGTCCTGCCCTGGCCGCCTCGGTAGCATCTTGCCTCCATGGCCATGGCCAGGTCGTTGGCCCGGCGGAAGGCGGAGATAAACAGAGGCACCAGCAGGGGCACCATGGCCTTTGCCCGGTGGATGAGGTTGCCGCTCTCAAAATCCGCCCCCCGGGCAATCTGCGCTTTCATGATCTTATCCGTCTCCTCCAGCAGGATGGGGATGAACCGGAGGGCGATGGACATCATCATGGCCACCTCATGCACCGGCACATGGAACACCTGAAAGATCCCCATCATTTTTTCCATGCCGTCCGTCAGGTTGTTGGGCGTGGTGGTCAGCGTCATCACGGAAGATCCGATGACAAGCAGCGCCAGCCGCAGCGCCATGGTGCCCGCCATCCAGAGGCCCTCTTTGGTAACGGTCAGCTTCCAGAGGGAAAACACCTCTGTCCCCGGCGTCAAAAACAGGTTAAACCCCACCGTGAGGAGCAAAAGAAAGAGAATGGCCTTCATCCCCCGCACCATATACCGAAAGGGCACATGGGAAAGCTTGATGACAAGCGCAAGAAACAAAAGCGCCGCCCCGTACCCCAGCACATTCCGGAAAAAGAACAGGGAGAGGATATAGAGCAGGGTTCCCCCCAGCTTCACTCTGGGATCCAGCCTGTGGATGACTGACTCCGTCTGATAATATTGTCCTAGGGTGATATCTCTCAGCATACCGTCTCCTTACAGGTTCGTTTTGCGGAACCGGGCAAGCGCCTGCATCACAGTCTCCACCGCTTCCCCTACCGTGGTTGCGTCTACGTCCACATCCAGCCCCTTTTCCTTCAGGCTGTGCAGGATATAGGTCACCTGGGGCGCCGCCAGCCCGATCTCCTCCAGCTCGCGGTAGTGCCGGAATACCTCCCGGGGCTGCCCGTCGTACAGCACGCTCCCCTGATTCATCACAATGATGCGGTCTACATATTCCGCCACATCCTCCATGCTGTGGGAGACCAGCAGGATGGTCATGCCCGTCTCCTGCTGCAGCTTCTTGATCTGTCCCAGAATTTCATCCCGTCCTTTCGGGTCCAGCCCCGCGGTGGGCTCGTCCAGGATCAGCACCTCCGGCTTCATGGCCAGTACGCCTGCGATGGCGGCACGCCGCTTCTGGCCGCCGGAAAGTTCAAAGGGGGACTGATAAAACAGCTCGTCCGGCATTCCCACCTGACGGAGGGCCTCATAAGCCCGCAGTTCCACCTCTTTTTTCCCCAGGCCGAGATTTTTGGGGCCGAAGCAGACGTCGGAAAACACATCCACTTCAAAGAGCTGGTGCTCCGGATACTGAAACACCAGTCCCACCTTGCTGCGCAGTTTTTTCCGATCGTACTCCTTGTCGTAAATGTCTTCCCCGTGAAAGTAAATATGGCCGGAGGTGGCTTTTAACAGCCCGTTCAAATGCTGTATCAGCGTGGACTTGCCGGAGCCGGTATGGCCGATGATCCCCACAAACTCCCCCTCCGCAAACTCCAGGCACACATCCTTTAACGCCGCCACGGCCATGGGCGTATCTGCCTCGTATATGTAGTTGACATGATCCATAATGATCGACATAAACTCAAGCTCCCGTCAAGTATTCTGCCAGTTCCTCCGCCGTCAGGATCCCGTCCGGCAGGGCGACGCCCCTTTTTTTCAGCTCATGGGCCAGTAGCGTGACCTGGGGCACATCCATCCGCAGCTCCTTTAACCGCTCCACCTGGGAAAAGATTTCCCTGGGCGTCCCCGTCATGGCGACCTTTCCCTGATCCATCACAAACACCCGGTCTGCGTAAATGACTTCTTCCATGTAGTGGGTGATCAGGATCACCGTGATGCCCTCCACCTGATTTAACCCCCGCACGGCGCGGATAACCTCTTTGCGCCCGTTGGGATCCAGCATGGCGGTGGGCTCGTCCAGCACGATACACTTGGGGTGCATGGCCAACACTCCGGCGATGGAAACCCGCTGCTTCTGGCCGCCGGAAAGCCTGGACGGGGAGTGTTTGCGGTAGGCGTACATTCCCACTGCCCGCAGGCTCTCCTCCACCCGCTCCCAGATCTCCCTGGTGGGGATTCCCATATTCTCCGGGCCGAATCCCACGTCCTCCTCCACCACCTGGCCGATGATCTGGTTGTCGGGGTTTTGAAAGACCATACCCGCCGTCTGGCGCACATTCCAGACGTTCTCCTCCTGCGCGGTGTCCATGCCGTCCACCCACACCGTCCCCTCCGTGGGATGCAGGATGGCGTTGAACTGCTTGGCCAGCGTGGACTTGCCGGAACCGTTGTGTCCCACGATGGCCACAAACTCGCCTGGGGCAATGTCCAGATCCACCTGATCCACCGCCGTGACAATGCGCTCCACATTGCCTTCCTCATTCCGCACAATGTATTCATAAGTCACATCCGAGGTCTTTACGATTCCCATGCAGCCACTCCCTGCTTTCTTCCAAATTGCGCCGCGCACTTTTTTATTATATTAGATTCGACCTTAAATTACAACCGATAACCATCCCGCCGCCGCTAAAATCGCAGCGCCGCCGCCGTTTACAAAGAGACGCCTCCTGTGGTATGCTTGTTACAACAGACGAGCCGCCTTGGGCGCTCCTTCCGCAGAAAGGGACCCTTCCATGAATCAGAATCAACGCAAGCTGCTCAAAATGTTCGCCATTCTGGCCGCCCTGCTTCTCCTGGTAGCGGTTGCATCCCGCCTGTTTCAAAACAGATCCATGACGTTGACGGAATATGAAAAATTGCGGCAGAGCCAGGAGGGCGCCTCTGCTTCCCCCTCCCCCGCCGCAGCAACTTTCTCTCCAGCCGCGGCTGCGCCCAGTACGCCCTCTCCCTCCCCGGCTCCCACCATGGAAGCTTCCCAGCTGACCGGGGCCATATTAAACGGCGTCTCCCAGTTGGAAAACCGCTATACCCTGGCGGAGGGCTTTTACTGCGAACCGCTCTCCGACAGCCTGACGCGCTATATCACCGGCGTCTCCTACCCGGCTTTGACGGAGGAAGACGATGGAGACGTCCCGGCGGTTACCCCGGACGAGCTGCGCTACGTCCATATCCTGCACTATGACTTTACGGGAACCCCCGCAGAGGGGGAACTCATCTGCAACCAGTCCATCGCCCTGGATCTGTTGGAGATCTTCCGGGAGCTCTACCGGAACGAATATCAGCTGGAGCGGGTGCGCCTGATCGACGAGTACGACGGCGACGACGCGGCCTCCATGGAGGACAACAATACCTCCTGCTTCAATTACAGGGTGGTGGAGGGCACAGACAAGCTGTCAAAGCACGCCTACGGCCTGGCTGTGGACGTCAACCCTTTCTACAACCCTTATATCACTTACGGCCAGGACGGCAGCGAAAACGTCTCCCCTGCCGGCGCACAGGCCTATGCGGACCGCTCCGGCCATTTCCCTTATCAGATCGACGAGGACGATCTGTGCTACAAACTCTTTATCCAGCACGGTTTCACCTGGGGCGGGGCCTGGAACAACAGCAAGGATTACCAACACTTCCAGAAGCTCCTGGAATAAAGGCTCTAAATCTTGATCCCTGTCCATTTTCCCTGGCGGAACCGCACGGACGCAAACAAAAACCGGGAGAGCTGGTCTGCTACCACGCCGTACCAGATGCCCACAATGCCCATGTGGAACACATAGCCGAACAGATAGGAACCTAAAGTCCTCATCACCGTGACGCTGACCGCAGAGGCCGCCGCCGTGTAAAACGTGTCTCCCGCCCCCCGCAGGCATCCCATATAGATCACCTGGGCGATCTGCAGGATCACCACGAAAATGATCACATACATGATCTTCACGCCGATTTCCACGATCTGCTCTTCCCTGAAAAACAGACTCATCAGTAGCCGGGCGCAGAAAAAGTAGACCACCGCCAGGATCACCGATATCACGCCGCCGATCATCCGGCAGGTGCGCCCGTAATCTTTGGCCTTCTGCGGCTGCTTTGCCCCCAGGCTGTAACCGATCAGGGCCACCGCCGTAGCCTGCAGCCCGTCGCCGAACGCAAAGGACAGGCTCATAATATTCATCCCCACCTGGTGCGCCGCCATCGCATCTGTTCCCTGATCCGCCGCCATCAGGGCGGTGAGCATGAACCCGATGCGCATGAGCACCTGCTCCGCAAACACGCTGTAGCCCACCTTGACCAGGCTTTTGAAAGCCTCCCAGGCAGGCCAAAGCTTCTTCTCAAAGATGAGCCGGATGCTCACAAAGGTCTCCTTTTTCCACACAGAAGCCAGGCTCATCCCGCTGGCCACCACCGTCCCCAGGACAGTTGCCAGGGCCGCCCCTTTGATCCCAAGGGCCGGAAAGCCGAAATGGCCCTCGATCAGCAGATAGTTTGCCGTGATATTCACCCCGCTGGAAACCAGATTGGTGCGCATGGTGATCCGCGTGTTCCCGGCCCCCCGCTGGGCCGCGTTGACGCCCATCTGCACACAGTTGAAGATCATGCCGCCCATGATGATGCGGAAATACAAAACGGCGCTGTCGTGTGTCTGCGCTTCCGATCCGCAGAAGCGGATGATTGTGTCCGCAAAGGCCACCATCAGGACGCTGATCACTGCCCCTGCCGCTATCAAAAAGACCAGAAACGTAGAAAAAATCCTGTTTGCTTCCTCCCGTTTCCCCTGTCCCATCCGACGCGCCACCAGGGCCGATATGGCCACGTTGCCTGCAATAAACAGCGACAGCCCCAGAAACTTCGGCTGGGTGGTCAGCCCTACCGCCGCCACCGCATAAGCGCCCAGGGAGCTCACCATCAGGGAGTCTATCAGCCCGGCAAGCGCCGTAAAAAAAGATTCCAGCATAGCGGGCCAGGCCATATGCAGTGTCTTGGCGATATCTTCTTTGTTGTATTGTAGTCGTTTCATCTGCTTTCCTCGAAAAAGAGGGAGAACCTTTCGGTTCTCCCTTCCATCCTGTTTCCCAATTACACCAGCTCCAGCACCACTTCCATTGCTGCGTCGCCCTTGCGCTGGCCAATCTTCACAATCCTGGTGTAGCCGCCCTTGCGGTCAACATACTTGGGCGCATACTCGTCAAACAGCTTTGCCACCAGGTCTACTTCCTTGGTATTCCTCTTTCTGCCTGCCGCCTCCTTGGGAACCTCTACAACAGGCTGAAGCACCTTCAGCATCTGCCGTCTCGCGTGAATCCTGCTGGGGAGATCCTTCTTGATCTCCTTCTCCACCTCGTCGTAAACCGTAACGGTCACGCCGTTTTCGATCCGCAGGATCTTGCCGTCCTTGTCGCGGTGCGTCTCAGAAAGCACCTTCTTCGTATCCTTGTCGATGATCTGCTTTACCCGCTTGCCGTCTTTGTCCTTGCGGGCAACCTTCGTCGTCACCTTCACAGTCTCAAAGTTATCCTTCTCCTTCACTGCCAGGGCGATAAGGCCTTCCGCTATTTTTCTCACTTCCTTGGCTTTCGCCTCAGTGGTGACAATTTTTCCGTTCTGGATCAGCGCGGTCACCTGATTTCTCAAAAGCGCCTTTCTCTGGGAAGAAGTTCTTCCAAGTTTCCTATACTTTGCCATAATCTTTTCCTTTCTCCACTCATGGTACATCCGGCCACGCCCTTTGGACTTACTCACCGAATGTCTGTTTTTGCCATTTAGAGATGAACCGCAGACGCACCCATCGGCTTTACCGTCCGCAGTAAATCTGTTCCACTCAGGCCCTTGCCGCGTGAAAAATTGCCGCCAGGCAATTCTTTCACGCAATCACCACACTTTCTCTGCAATGACCTTGCCGCGGGGAGAATTGCCGCAGGCAATTCTCCGGCGCGAAACATAGAACTTCTCCGTGAAGCGCCCTCTGGCGCGAACGGCTAGAAGTTCTTTTCGCGCTCTATTCCTCGCTGGGATTCAAGGACAGCCCCAGCTCTTTTAACTTTGCAAGCACTTCCTCCAGGGATTTGCGGCCCAGGTTCCGAACCTTCATCATATCCTCGGAAGTCTTGTTGCACAACTCCTCTACGGTGTTGATGCCTGCCCGCTTTAAGCAGTTGTAAGAACGGACGGAAAGCTCCAGTTCGTCGATGCTCATCTCCAGCACCTTCTCTTTCTCGTCGTCCTCCTTCTCCACCATCACTTCGGCGGTCTTTGCATTCTCGGACAGATCAATAAAGAGGCTTAAATGCTCGCTTAACACCTTTGCCGCAAGGCTCACCGCCTCGTCAGGAACCAGCGTGCCGTTGGTAAACACATCAAGCGTCAGCTTGTCGTAGTCGGTGATCTGGCCCACACGGGTATTCTCCACCGTCACGTTAACCCTCTCCACAGGCGTGTAAATGGAATCCACTGCGATCACGCCGATGGGAAGATCCTCGTTTTTGTTCCTGTCTGCACTCACATAGCCGCGGCCCCTGGTAATGGTCAGCTCCATATACAGCTTCGTGTCTTTTCCGCTCAAGGTAGCAATGACCAGATCCGGATTTAAGATTTCAATATCCTGATCCACCTGGATATCGGAGGCGTGTACCACGCCCTCCCCTTCATACTCGATATATGCCGTCTTTACTTCGTTGGTCTCGCTGTTGTTTTTGATCGCAAGGCTCTTGATGTTCATAATGATCTCAGTTACATCTTCTTTCACACCGGGCACGGAACTGAACTCGTGCAGGACGCCTTCAATCTTGACCTGGCTTACCGCTGCACCGGGCAGAGAGGAAAGCATGATCCTCCGCAGGGAATTGCCGAGGGTGATCCCATATCCTCTCTCCAAAGGCTCAACGACAAATTTTCCGTACTTTTTGTCTTCTGAAATCTCAGCAACTTCAATATTAGGTCTCTCAAAATCAAACACTGCGAATACCCTCCTTTCGGAATGTTGTAAGAAAGCTTATTTAGAGTACAGCTCGACGATAAGCATCTCGTCTACAGGAACGTCGATCATCTCCCTGGTGGGAAGATTCTTGATGGTTCCCTTGAAGTTTTCAATATCCACATCCATCCATTCGGGCACCAGCCTTCCGCCGGTCACTTCCACGATATCCTTGTATCTCTGCAGGGACTTCGCCTTTTCCTTTACTTCGATCACATCGCCTGCCTTGGTCAGGTAGGAAGGAATGTTCACCGTCTTGCCGTTTACCAGGATATGCTTGTGATCAACGATCTGCCTTGCCTCTCTCCTGGTTCTCGCAAAGCCCATCCGGAACACCACATTGTCCAGTCTGCTTTCCAGCATCACCATCAGGTTTTCGCCGGTGGTTCCCTTCATTCGGTCTGCCTTCTCATAGTAATTGCGGAAAGGCTTCTCCAACACGCCATAGATGAATTTTGCCTTCTGCTTCTCCCGAAGCTGCAGGCCATACTCGCTGACCTTTTTGCCGGCCTTTAAATTCCGTCTGTTGGACTTCTTGTCATATCCCAGATAGGAGGGCTCCAGTCCCAAAGATCTGCATCTCTTTAATACAGGTACGCGATTTACTGCCATTTTTTCAATTTCCCTTCTTTATTGTTTACAGTGCCGCAGATGGCACTTTCTTCCAACTTGTGCCGCCAAGGCGGCCCAAAACGTTACACAAAGCCTTTTGCTGTGCCCTGAAAGGGCGCCGCGTTATACGCGCCGTCTCTTGGGAGGGCGGCATCCATTGTGGGGAACGGGGGTCACGTCGCGGATGCTCACTACTTCCAGACCGCAGGCGGACAATGCCCTGATGGCTGCCTCGCGTCCGGAACCGGGCCCCTTTACAAATACGTCTACGGATTTCAGTCCATGTACCAGAGCAGCCTTGGTCGCCGTCTCTGCTGCCATCTGTGCGGCATATGGAGTAGATTTCCTTGAACCTTTAAATCCCAGACCACCGGCACTCGCCCAGCTCAACGCGTTCCCCTCGGTATCGGTGAGGGTCACGATGGTGTTGTTAAAAGAAGACTGGATGTGTGCCTGTCCGCGTTCAACGTTTTTCTTGACGCGCTTTTTCGTCACTTTTTTTGCAACTTGTTTCGCCATTTTTAAACTAACCTACTTTCTCAATTTTCTGGAATCCGTTTGATTCCACTTTGCAGTTACACAGGGTGGCTTCTGAGTCTGTTTTACAGAATCAGAAGCAACTTATGATGCGCTTTCCGAGTCTGTTTTGCAGAACCAGAAGCAGCTTATGATGGTGCTTTCCGAGTCCGTTTTATAGAGACAGAAGCAACTTATGGTGCTTTCCGAGTCTGTTTGGCAGAGTCAGAAGCAACCTATAATGGAACCTTCTGAATCTGCAAGCAGATTCAGAAGTAGCAAGTAATTGTGTGCAAAGCACACAATTACTTTTTCTTGTTGGCAACGGTACGCTTCGGGCCTTTGCGGGTCCTTGCGTTGTTCTTGGTGTTCTGGCCGCGGACGGGAAGGCCTTTACGATGACGGATACCGCGATAGCAGCCGATCTCCTGAAGCCTCTTGATGTTCAGGGCCACCTCACGTCTTAAGTCACCCTCTACCACCACATTCAGCTTCTCAATCGCTTCGCTGATCTTCTTTACTTCGTCATCGGTCATGTCTCTCACCCTGGTGTCGGGATTTACGCCTGCCTCGGCCAAAATCTTGTTCGCGGTAGGTCTGCCGATGCCATAGACATAGGTCAAACCGATTTCAATTCGTTTCTCTCTGGGTAAGTCTACACCTGCGATACGAGCCATTTACATTTCCTCCATTTTCTTTGCGCTTCCACTGTCTGTGGAAATCACGCTGCACACGTCTGGTCTGTTTATTGTGTGCTGTTGTTACTAAGTTGATTGGGGTCTGCACCCAATCGGACACATTCCGGACATCCGATCTTTCCAAAACGACCGGCTTTTCTGAACAGAAAATCCCTTCGTTCTGGTATCAACAAGTAATCTCCCGTAAGCTCTATATCCCAGTTTTATGATAATCAATGCAGACGCCGCAGGCGCCCATTGGTTCAGCCGCACATAAAAACCGGACAAGAACTCACTTCCTCAACCAGGCTGCCAAACGCCCGGCCAAGTGGTGATTATCCCTGTCTCTGCTTATGCTTCGGATTCTCGCAGATCACTCTGATGCGTCCTTTTCTCTTGATGATCTTGCACTTTTCGCAGATCTGTTTTACTGATGATCTAACCTTCACGTTAAACCCTCCTTTCAAAAAAGACCGTTTTACATTGTAACATAGCGCTTTGCGATTTGCAAGCGTTTTTCCGGGCGTTTTTAAAAATTCCTGGGTGTTTTGGACAATTGTGATCAAAAGACACTGGTTCCACCGTCTTTCAGGGCCCGGCGCCCTTCGTATCACCGGCTAGCCGGATATCGTCTGATAGCTGTAGAACAGCCCTTTTTGTGCCATGAGTTCCTCATAAGAACCCTTTTCTTTCAGGGAACCGTCCTTCAGCACGATGATCTCATCCGCTTTTCTCATGGTTTCCTCCCGGAATTTGTGTGAGATCCAGATGACGGTAACGTCTTTCAAGCCAAAAACAACATCCTCGATCTTTTTCCCCAGAACCACATCCAGGCTGGAGGTGATCTCGTCCAATACGAGCACCTTCGCGCCGGCTAGCAGTGACCTGGCGATGCCGATCCGCTGCTTCTGGCCCCCGGAGAGCTGATATCCGTTTCCGTTTATGACGCTGTAAACCCCATCCTTTAACGTTTCCACATATTCTTTTAACCCGGCGTCTTCTATGGCTTTGTCCACCCGGTCTTGCGGATACGTCTTATACAGGGTGATGTTGTTGTATATGGTGTCGTCAAAGAGGAACACTTCCTGCTGCATATAATTGACCGTGCGGTACAGCAAAGACTCAGATACGCCGTCAATGCTGTTGTTCCCGATTCTGATCTCCCCGGAATGGACCGGCACCATCTTTAAGATAGCCTTGGCCAGCGTGGATTTCCCGCTTCCGCTCTCTCCCATGAGGATATACTTCTTATTCTGTTCAAACACTGTGCTGACCTGATCGAGAGCCGTTTTCCCCTCGTACTGCACCACAACCCCGTTCAGTTCCACCGCAGCTTCGCCAAGCTCCCTCCCGGTCTCCGAAACGGTCTTCTCCTCCCGGTTTAAGTAGGACAGCACCTTTTCTTTTACGTTCTGGACTGACTTGATATTTGTAAAAAACACCGGCAATTCTTCAAAGGGAGCCAGTATCCCTCCGATCAGCTGTGAAACGGCCACAACAGCGCCGATTGTCATCTTCCCGTAATACGCCATCATCACGCCCACGATGATCGTCGCAATATACCCGATCTGCGTGAAAAACATACTGATAAAGGAATAGGAAAAATTAGCCACGATCCGCGCTTTTTCCGTGGTCTCATTGTTCACATTGCGCTTATCCATCTGCCTTTTGATCTGGCCCGTCACGGAAAATAAACGGATTGTGTTAAAGCCCAGCAGAATATCCGAAAGGATCGTCTGAAATTCTGCCGCTTTCCCCGTCGCTTCCTCCGAGAATTTTTTGATGCGCTTCTCAAAGATCTTCGGCACCAAAACAGAAAGGGCCGCGACAGCCACATTCATCACGCAGATCCAGGGATTGTAAAAGATCAGCACCAGAAAATTGATGCTGAACGCCATGATCACCCGGTAGATCCCGCAGACGCTGTCAAAATAATCCTCATTGATACGCTTGATATCTCTCTGAAACAGGGAAATATAATACGCCGGAGGATTACTCCTGTACTCCGAATAATCCATATTCAGGATACCGGCAAAGGTATCCCTTTTCACCGCGATCAGGAAATGACAGCGGAGGTTTTCCCGGATCACCTTATGGCAATAATAAAACAACATATCGAGCATCCCAAAGCCAAAAAACGCCGCCACCGCCCGAAGCAGCCTCCCCCCGTCCGACAGCAGGGCGCCGTTAAACAACGGCTCCAGCGATTTGGAAAAGAACACAGAACTGACCGACATACAAGGGGTAATCATCAGATACAAAATAAAAAGCCTCTTGTTTTCCCAGAAATATTTCCTCACCTATCAACTCCTAAAAATTTTATCCCAGCCGCCCAAGGGCCTTCCATCAGACGCCCTTTCAGTCCCAGCCGCCCAAGGCCCTTCCACCAGACGCCCTTTCAGTCCGCCGCTGGCAAGGGTCTTTCGGCAGACCGTAAAGCAGCGTCGGCACTTGGCGAGGTACTTTCGAGCCTAGTGTCCGCTACGCTGCGCGCCGAGCGAAAGCGCGTCGGCCGAAAGACCCTTGCCAGCACCCGCAGACCGTAAAGCAGACACTCGCACTTGGCAAGCCCCTTCCACCCCTAGTGCCCCCTACACTGCGCGCCAGGCAAAAACGCCTCTTCCGAAAGCCCCCTGCCAGCCCCCACATACACCGCAAACCCTTCATTCAAATATGCCAGTTCATACCCCTGTCTGTCCATATACGCCAGAAGCATCCGAAACTTCGGCTCCGCCTGGGCGTCTGTGAAAGATGCTTCCCCCGTCCCGGCGGCATAGTCCGCACAGCCCCTCTCCAGAATCACCAGCGGGCAGACCCCGGAAGCCTTCGCCTTCTCCTCCACTGCCGCCAGATCCCGCTCCATCACCTCCGTGCCATAGGAGGCCAGATCGCTCCATATGTTCATGGCAGGGGCAAGCCCCATATAATAAGAAACCCCCGGGATACCCCCAAACAAGATGCACTCCCGGTCCAAAAGCTGTTCCCTTTCCAGATACCCGTAGAGCCCCGAAAGATTCTCCGCATTTTCCGGCCCCGTCTTCATCCCTTCCAGCACAGGCGCCCCCGTTACCTGGGCCGTCAGATCCCTTCCCCCCGCCGCTTTCTCATACACAAAAGCCCTGCCGAACCTGGCGCAGGAAACCAGGGCAAAGAGGGCGGAGACCGCAAGCACGCACTTTACGGGAAAGGCCAGGATATGCCTGCTTTCCCTGCCAAACTTCCATGCCAGGCCAAAAAAGGCCGGAAACACGAAAAAGCCGTTGTTTAAGCTGGCGTAGATGGCGTTGTTGCCCCCCAGGGAGGTGACATACACCACCAAAAGCAGCAGGAGGGAGAGCAGCCTTTCCTCCTTGGAAACCCCGGGCAGGAAGACCCGGCAGACGCAAAAGACAGTCAATATCTCCAATAAGATCACACAGGGACCGTATACAGCGTCATAAAACGCTGCGTCCGGGTAAGAAAAGCCTTTCCCCTTCAGCCACAGAAAAAATCCTGCGCCGAGAAGCACACAGGCCGTTTTCTTCCACTTTGCCCCCCTGGAAGGCCAGGGCAGGCAGACCGCCAAAGCGGCGGCCAGAAAAAGAAGAAAGCGCTTCGCCCAATAGGTCATCTCAGCCTGGGCAAACGCCCTGGGAATCCCTCCCAGCATATGTAACGGCGTGTAATCGGATGCATCCCGCGTCATCTGGAACAGCCGCAGAACGCCCGACGCATACGCCCCAAACCCATATTTGAGGGAAATCCCCAGAAGAAACAAAAGAAATGCCGCCAGATACCCCAGGACACAGGCCCCCGTCTGCTGCAGCACTTTCTTTGCCGTCTTTTTGTCAAACACTCCGTAAGCCCACACCGCCAGGATCAGCCCGGTCTGGGCCAGATTGGAAAAGCGGTTGCCCACATTGAGCCCAAGCAGGACCCCCGCCGCCGCCAGATATCCCATCCGATCCTTTGTCAGCCCCTCATAGAGCAGACACACGCCCCCCAGAAGGAACAGATAGGTGAGATAATTGTACAGCGCCGCAGTGGGCGCCCAGCAGAGCGCCTCCGCCGCGAACACTCCCGCAAAGGCAAGCGGCGCAGGGACACGCAGCCGCTTTACGGAGAAAAGATAGGACACGACGCCCAGAGCGCTCACGATCAGCCCCGTATAGCAGTTCATGCCCAGCATGGTATCCCCAAAAGGCAGTTTCATCAAAAGGCTGCCCGTCTGGTTGGCAAGCCAGGTGGCAAAATACCACATGGAATCCATATAGGCCAGGCTGTTATACCGGAAATTCGCGTAATTGTAGCCGCCGTCCCACAAATCAACCCCCAGCGCCACATGGCGCAGGGGATAGACAGCCAGGGCCAGCGCGCTGATGATCCATACCACCCGGCAGAGCGCTTTTGTTTTCCAGTTTTCCCGCTTTACCCCATTCATGTCTCCTCTTTCCGCTGCCCCTGTCTGCCCATCCGCCAAAGCCCCAGGCCAATGGCGCAGAAGGCCAGCCACACCACGCTTAAGATGCGGAAAGTGAAGACCACGTGCATCCCCGAGTGATGCTGCACCACGATATACCAGCCAAAGGGGATGCAGGCCGTCAAAAGGTAGGGCACGCAATAGGAGAGGGCACGCTTCCAGGAGGTTTTCCTGACGGCATAGCACAGCGCCGCCAGATCAGCCACAGCCAGGAGCGCCGCCAGCACCGGGTAGATCCAGGACTGATAGGCCTGCAGATTCATCCCGATTACATAGAGGCCGCCGGAAACCCGGGGCCGCCCCCCCACCGCTTCCGTCCACCCCACAATGGAGCTGACCGCAGAGCGGATGGTTCCGGTGTGCAGGGTCAGATCCGCCAGTACCCACTTTGTGCACCACATGGCCAGATACCCCAGCGTCCAGCTGGCGGAGTAAGCGAGCATCCGCGCCACATTTTCTTTTAGCGGAGCGTCTTTCTTTGTCAGGAAATAAACGCAGAGCGGAAACCCCAGCGTCACCACCGGGTACGTCAGAAAATCAAAATATGCCACAAGAATCCCTGTCATCAAAAACAGCTGCGGGTAAAGCTCTTTCTGCTCCAGCTCCTTGCGCCAAAGCAGCACTGCAAGCACTGCCGCCAGGGTGATCACCCCGCAGACCGTCATGGCCAGGGATGCCAGCATCAAAAGCGGCTTCAGAAACAGAAGGCTCAACAGCAGGGCAGCCGCCGCTTCCGGATGCCCTTTGCGAAACGCAAAAAAGACCACCGCCAGAAACAAAAGAATCTGCAGACCGGCGCCGATCCAGACGACCTGTTCCCAGGTAAACAGCAAAAGAAGGGGCTTTAAGAAGACCAGATATCCGTGCCAGTAACGGGAGTACTGGTGGAGGAACATAGCGGAAGGATCCCCTCCCTGGCTGTAATACTTTACGGAGACCTCCGGCGTCCAGGCTTCTTCGCTCAGATCCAGGTGATAGGCCCACATGGCGTGCTCAAAGGCGTTTTTCCCAGGGATCTTTTCAAAGGCGTTCTGAACCATGATGGCGTCCGTGTAGAGCTCCCGGTTGGCATCCAGATATCCCTTCCATCCTTTCGTCTCCCCCTGGGAGGCATCCGGGATGATCCTGTCCACAGACACGCCCACGTGCTCTTTGACCGGCTCCACCGGCAGGCAGAAGACCAGGGTCAGAAGCAGGACGCCTAAGATGACGCTGGCAATCCCCAGCACAAGCATCTGGCCGATATGGCCCAGCCAGGTTTTCTTTCCGTCGCGCATACCCGGTTCTCCTACTTATCTCTCCAGATGATCCGTCCCTTGGTCAGGTCGTAAGGGGACAGCTCCAGCGTCACACGGTCGCCGGGAAGGATGCGGATAAAGTTCTGGCGCAGCTTGCCGCTGATATGCGCCAACACCTTGTGGCCGTTCTCCAGCTCCACGCGGAACATGGTATTGGGCAGCTTCTCCACAACGGTCCCTTCAATTTCGATGACATCGCTTTTAGACATACATTTCCTCCGTTCTACGATTGTTTCCCGCGCACATACTGCGCTATGGCATACTTGATTTCCTCATTGCGCACTGTTTCGCCGTCCAGGAGACGCTGCCGCAGCGCCTCCTCCACCGTGCTGCCGATGGGCTGGATGTGCTTCCTTCTCTTTTTCTTCGGCGCTTCCAGCGTTTTCAGACGGCCGTCGCACAAATACACAAAATCCCCCTCCTGTCCGGCCACCACATAGAGCGTCCCCTTGTCGTGTCCTGCCTTGGAGGTAACAAACTGTCCTATCATATCTTCCAAACCTTCTGTCAATTCTCCGGCTGGCGGCTCTCATACAGAGTCAGGATTTCCGGATCCCCCTCCGTGATGAGGATGGTATTTTCATAGTGGGCCGACCAGGAGCCGTCCTGCGTCACCACCGTCCAGTCGTCGTCCAGCCATTCCACATCCGCCCTGCCCATATTGATCATGGGTTCCACCGCCAGGGTCATGCCCGGGCGAAGCCTGGGGCCGCGCCTGAGCTGTGCAAAATTGGGCACCTGGGGATCTTCGTGGAGATGCCTCCCGATGCCGTGGCCCACCAGTTCCCGCACGATCCCATAGCCAAAGGGCTTGATGTACGCATCGATGGCATTGGAAATTTCATGCAGATGGTTCCCCGGCCTGGCCTTCCCGATCCCCGCGAAAAAGCTTTCCCGGGTGGCGTCTATCAGCCTTTGCGCCTCCGGGCTGATCTGCCCTACGCCAAAGGTTCTGGCCATATCGGAGTGATATCCCTTGTAGATCAGTCCCGCATCCAGGCTGACGATATCGCCCTCCTGCAGGATGCGGTGCTTGCTTGGGATCCCGTGCACCACCTCGTCGTTTACCGACACGCAGATGGAAGCGGGAAATCCGTTGTAGTGCAGAAAGTTGGGGATACATCCATGCCTGCGGATCAGCTGATCCCCCAAAATATTGATCTCCATGGTAGATATCCCGGGCCGCACCGCCTGCTCTAAACTCTGGAACACGTCTGCCAGCAGCCGGCAGGATTCCCGCATCAGCTGTATCTCTTGCTCTGTCTTGATTGTAATCGCCATGACTGCCTTTTCCCTTTCCCGTCGGCTCAGCCCAGGATCTTCGCAATGGCGGCAAAGACGTCCTGCACCTCTGCGGTGCCGTCCACCGTCTTCAGCACGCCTTTTTTCTGGTAAAACTCAATCAACGGCTGGGTCTGTTCGTGATAGACCTTCAGGCGGTTCTCCACAGTCTCCGGCCTGTCGTCCTCCCTTAACACCAGCTGGCTGCCGCAGATATCGCACTGATCCTCCTTCTTGGGCGGAACGTGTTCTACGTGATAGGTCGCCCCGCACTTGAGGCAGGCCCTTCTGCCGGACATCCGCTTCACGATATGTTCGTCCGGCACCTCCACGTCTATGCAAAAGTCAATGTGTTCTCCCAGCTTCTCCAGCGCTTCGTCCAGCACCTGGGCCTGGGGGATGGTACGGGGGAACCCGTCCAGCACATACCCTTCCGCGCAGTCCGGCTTTGCCACCCTGTCAAGCAGGATCTTCACCGTCAGCTCATCCGGCACCAGAAGCCCCTGATCCATATAGGTTTTTGCCTCGACTCCCAGCGCCGTGCCCTCTTTGATATTGGCCCGGAAGATATCCCCCGTGGAGATGTGAGGCACATGGTATTTCTCCGCGATCATCTTTGCCTGGGTGCCTTTCCCGGCGCCGGGTGCGCCCAACATAATTATTTTCATTTTTCCTCTCATTCTGCCGCATCAGCGGCTCTTGCACAAACGGGGACTTTGTGTTTCCTTATGTCAATAGGGCAAAATCCTTTTCCCGGGATTTTGCCCTGTCGTAGTTCTTGTACTTTCGTCCTGCGGGAGATACCCCGGTCATTTTTCCAGGAACCCTTTGTAATTGCGGACGAGCATCTGGGACTCGATCTGCTTTACCGTCTCCAGTACAACGCTCACGATAATGATGAGGCTGGTGCCGCCAAACGACACGCTGGCGCCGAACACGCCGCTGAAGACATAGGGCAGAACCGCAATGATCGTAAGCCCCACAGCGCCCACAAACACGATGTAATTCAATACCTTGTTCAGATAATCACTGGTGGGCTTTCCCGGCCTGATACCGGGGATAAATCCGCCCTGGCGCTTCATATTGTCGGCGATCATCAGCGGGTTAAAGGTGATGGAGGTGTAAAAGTAAGCAAAGAACACGATCAGCACCACATACACCAAAAGCCCGGCTGTGTACTTGATCTGACTGGGATTGCACCAGTAATTGGAATTCAGATACTTTAAGATTTCACCCCATACGCCCGTTCCCGAATACCCCGCAAAGGAGGAGATGATGATCGGGAGCTGCAGAATCGACTGGGCAAAGATCACGGGAATCACGCCGGAGGTGTTCACCCGCAGCGGGATGTTGGAGGTCTGCCCTCCCACCATCTTTCTTCCCTGTACCTTGTTGGCATACTGCACGGGGATCTTGCGGACGCCGCCGTTTAAGAAGATGACCAGCACCACCATGCCCACGATGACTACAAAGATGATAAACGCAGCGAGAATCGCGGTGGCGGGAGCAGTCTCCCACTTTACAATCACGAACTGTTCAAACAGGTTTGCAATATCCTCGGGCAGGCGGGAGATGATATTGATGACCAGCACAATCGAAATGCCGTTGCCCACACCCTTCTCCGTGATGCGCTCGCCCACCCACATGAGGAACGCACTGCCCGCTGTCAGCGCAGCCACTGCCGTCACGATGCTTAAGACCTTCATCCCTGCACTCATGGTGGCATAGCCCGTCAAAAGGCCCTGTCTGCCGAAGCCGATGGCCATTGCAATGGACTGGATCAACGCCAGAAGCACCGTCACATACCTTGTGATGGAAGCGATCTTTTTTCTTCCCTCTTCCCCGTCACGCTGCATTTCTTCCAGCTTTGGAATCGCAATGGTCAAAAGCTGCATGATAATGGAGGAAGTGATATAGGGGCTGATATTCAATGCCAGAACTGACATATTGATGAATGATCCGCCCGTGATCGCATCAAAAAATCCAAACGCACCTTCAGCCTGAGACGCAAACCAGCTTGCAAAAAAATCACTGCTTATCCCCGGAGCGGGCAGCTGTGACCCGATACGGATCACAACCAGCATCGCAAAGGTAAACAAGAGCTTGCTCCGGATCTCTTTGATCTTAAATGCGTTTTTCAGTGTTGTAAACATTACATCACCTCTGCAGTTCCACCAAGTGCCTCAATTTTTTCTTTTGCAGATGCACTGAATGCGTCTACTTTCACATTGAGTTTTTTGGTAAGTTCTCCGTTGCCGAGTATCTTCACGCCATCTCTGGGATTTTTCACAATACCAGCTTCCATCAATGTATTGACATCTACAGTTGCACCGTCTTCAAAGCGCTCCAGCACGCTTAAATTAACCGCTACGATTTCCTTCGTATTCCTGTTGGTAAAGCCTCTCTTGGGCAGACGTCTGTACAGAGGCATCTGGCCGCCCTCAAAACCGGCTCTGGGCGCCCCGGAACGAGCCTTCTGGCCCTTGTGGCCCTTGCCTGCGGTCTTGCCGTTTCCGGAACCATGCCCACGGCCTCTCCTAAAGTTATCGCTCTGCTTGGAACCTTCTGCAGGCCTCAAATTGGATAATTCCATTGTTCACACCTCCGTTTCCGTTATACTTCTACTTCTTCTACCTTCAACAAATAGCCTACCTGGCGGATCTGTCCTCTGGTAGCCGCATTGTCGGGAAGGATGACGGTTCTGCCGATCTTGCGCAGACCCATGGACTCTACGATTGCTTTATTCTTTGGCACCGCGCCGATGGTGGACTTTACCAAAGTGATCTTCAACTTCTTATCTGCCATTTCTCATGCACTCCTTTCGCATCCGCGCCTTAAGCCAGAACTTCTTCTACGGACTTGCCGCGGCTCTTTGCAACTTCCTCGGGAGCCTTCAGCTGGCTTAACCCGCTGATCGCCGCAAGGACAACGTTCTGCTTGTTGTTGGAGCCCAGGGACTTGGTACGGATATTCTTGATGCCAGCCAATTCGCAGACGATACGCACAGGGCCGCCTGCGATTACGCCGGTACCTTCGGGAGCCTTCTTCAGCAGAACGCTGGCCGAGCCGTATTTCCCAATAAAGTCGTGGGTGATGGAGTTGTTCTCGTCCATCGGGATCTCAACGAGATGCTTCATCGCATCTTCCTTTCCCTTGCGGATGGCCTCGGGGATTTCTACCGCTTTCCCCAATCCTGCGCCCACATGGCCGTTGCCGTCTCCCACTACCACCAGAGCGGTAAAGCGCATATTGCGTCCGCCCTTTACGGTCTTTGCCACGCGCTTGATGGTGACAACCTTGTCGGTTAACTCAAACTGGCTTGCATCTATGATCGTATGTTTCATGATGTATTCCTCTCCCTTTCCTAGAATTCCAGGCCAGCTTCTCTGGCAGCTTCTGCCAATGCCGCGATCTTGCCCTGGTATATAAAGCCGCCTCTGTCAAAGACAACTTCCTTAATGCCCTTCTCCACTGCCCTCTTGCCGATGACAGTGCCCAGATATGCTGCCGCATCAACGTTGTTGGTCTTTTCCAGTTCTGCCTTGATCTCTTTCTCAAGAGTGGAAGCGGACACCAATGTATTCCCAACCGTATCGTCGATAATTTGAGCATACATATGATTATTGCTCCTAAACACTGCCAGGCGGGGCCTTTGGGCAGTGCCGCTGAAGCGGTTACGAATTCTCATGTGCTTTTTTGCACGAACTGCTTTTCTGGATTCCTTTTTAACCATCTTCATACTCTCCTTATCTGTTATTTCTTACCGGTCTTACCAACTTTACGTCTGATGGTCTCGTCAGCATATTTGATGCCCTTGCCCTTATAAGGCTCAGGTCTCCTCTTGTCTCTGATCTCCGCTGCGAACTGGCCCACCTTCTCCTTGTCGATGCCCTTGACAATGATCAGGTTCTGTCCTTCCACAACCGTCTCGATCCCTTCCGGATCTTCCATCTCAACGGGATGGGAATATCCCAGGTTTAAGGTGAGCTTCTTGCCGGACTTTGCAGCCCTGTAACCCACGCCGTTTACCTCCAGCCTCTTTTCAAAGCCATTGGTAACGCCTGCCACCATATTGTTTACCAGAGTTCTGGTCAGACCGTGCAGGGACTTCATCTTCTTTAAGTCGTTGGGTCTGCTCACCAGCACCTCTGCGCCCTCTACCTTGATCTCCATTTCGCGGGGCAGCACTCTCTCCAGCGTGCCCTTGGGACCCTTCACAGTCACTTTGTTATTTTCTGCAACCTCTACCGTAACGCCTGCGGGGATTGCGATTGGCATTCTACCTATCCGTGACATGCCCGTACCTCCTATGATGATTAAAAATATTTGTTTTCAAAAAGCTTTTTGCCTGTTACCACACAAAGGCCAGGACTTCGCCGCCGACCTGCAGCTCTCTCGCCTTTTTGTCAGTTATCACGCCCTGGTTGGTGGAGATGATGGCAATGCCGAGGCCGCCCAGTACCCTGGGAAGTTCGTCCTTGCCTGCATACACGCGAAGGCCGGGCTTGGAAATTCTCTTGATGCCGGAAATGATCTTCTCATTCTTGTCGGCGCCGTACTTTAAGGTGATATGGATGGTCTGGAACTTGCCGTCCTCGATCACATCATATTTTGCAATATATCCCTCGTCCAGTAAAATCTGTGCGATGGCCAGCTTCATTCTGGAGGCAGGCACGTCAACCGTATCATGTTTTGCAGTGTTCGCATTACGGATTCTTGTAAGCATATCTGCAATAGGATCGCTCATTGTCATTATTTTCTTCCTCCTTCCTACCAGCTTGCTTTCTTGATGCCGGGAATCTCACCCTTATAGGCCAGTTCACGGAAGCAAACCCTGCAAATCCCGTATTTTCTTAAGTAAGCGTGGGGGCGGCCACAGATCTTGCAGCGGGTGTAAGCCTGGGTGGAAAACTTGGGCTTGCGCTGCTGTTTTATTTTCAAAGATGTCTTTGCCATGCGAATTTACCTCCTTACTGTTTTGCAAACGGCATATTGAACAGCGTCAACAGTTCACGCGCTTCTTCATCCGTCTTTGCAGTGGTCACGATGATCACGTCCATCCCTCTGGTCTTATCGATCTTATCGTACTCGATCTCAGGGAAGATAAACTGCTCCTTGATGCCCAGGGCGTAATTTCCCCTGCCATCGAAGGAGTTGGGGTTGACGCCTCTGAAGTCACGCACACGGGGCAGCGCCAGATTTACCAGGCGATCCAGGAACTCATACATCTTATCGCCGCGCAGCGTCGTCTTGCAGCCGATGTTCATCCCTTCGCGGATCTTGAAGTTCGCGATGGAATTTTTTGCCTTGGTGACAACTGCCTTCTGGCCGGTGATGCGCTCCATGTCGGCAACGGCGTTCTCAAGAACCTTGGCGTTTTCCTTTGCCTCGCCGACGCCCATGTTGACCACGATCTTTTCCAGCTTCGGCACTTCCATAACATTCTTATATCCAAACTTCTTGGTCATAGCTTCTACGATTTCATCGTAGTACAATTCTTTCAGTCTTGCCACTTTTCGCTCCTCCTTCCTATTGATCAGTCGATCACTTCTCCGGTTGCCTTTGCAAAACGGACCTTCTTGTCCCCGTCCATCTTGAAGCCGACCCGGGTTGCCTTGCCCTTGTAGACAAGCATGACGTTGGAGATATCAATAGGAGCTTCCTTTTGAATGATGCCGCCGTTGGGGTTTGCCTGGGAGGGCTTTGCGTGCTTGGTAATCATATTCACGCCCTCAACCAGCACCTTCCTCTTTTTAACGTCGATGGAAAGAACCTTTCCCTCTGCGTTGCAGTCTTTACCGGCGATTACCTTCACGGTGTCGCCCTTTCTGATCTTTAACATTGACATGATGGCACCTCCTTATAATACTTCGGGAGCAAGAGAGGCAATCTTCATAAACTGCTTCTCGCGCAGCTCTCTGGCTACCGGCCCAAAAATACGGGTTCCTCTGGGTGTCTTGTCGTCCTTGATGATCACTGCAGCGTTCTCGTCGAACTTGATGTAAGAACCATCCTTGCGGCGTGCGCCCTTCACGGTGCGTACCACAACCGCCTTGACCACATCGCCCTTCTTTACAACGCCGCCTGGCGTTGCGTCTTTTACGGAAGCGACGATAATATCGCCGATCTGTGCATATCTTCTCGTAGAGCCGCCCATAACGCGGATGCAGAGCAGTTCTTTTGCACCGGTGTTATCAGCAACTTTGAGTCTTGTTTCCTGCTGAACCATGTTTTTCCTCCTTTGCCGCGGATGCGGCCAAATATGGATATCGATTTATTTCGCTCTCTCGATGATCTCCACCAGTCTCCATCTCTTGTCCTTGGAGAGAGGCCTGGTCTCCATCACCCTGACGGTATCGCCAATGTTGCACTCGTTGTTCTCGTCATGGGCCTTCAGCTTATAGGTTCTCTTCACAACCTTGCCGTACAGGGGATGCTTGATGTGCTCCTCGATAGCCACAACGACCGTTTTATCCATTTTATTGCTGGTAACTTTACCAGTACGAACTTTTCTCAGATTTCTTTCCACGATTGCTCTCCTTTCTGCGCCCTGGGATTACGCCCTGGCCTTCTCAGTGATCACTGTCTGAATCCGCGCAATGTTCTTTCTGACATCCTTAATCCTGGCAGTGTTATCCAGCTGATTGGTTGCGTTCTGGAATCTCAAATTGAAAAGCTCTTTCTTTGCAGCAACAAGCTCCTGATTCAGTTCCTCAACGGACTTGCCCTTTAATTCTTCTACAAATTTACTTGATTTCATTCTTCTACACCGCCTTCCAAATCTGCCTTAGACACGATTTTGCACTTGCAGGGAAGCTTGTGCATTGCAAGACGCAGCGCTTCTCTCGCCTGCTCCTCAGGAACTCCGGCGATCTCAAACATCACGCGTCCGGGCTTCACAACCGCTACCCAGTACTCCAGGGTACCCTTACCGGAACCCATACGGGTCTCGGCAGGCTTTGCCGTTACGGGCTTATCAGGGAAGATCTTGATCCAGACACGTCCGGTACGCTTCGTGTAACGGGTAAGGGCAATACGGGCTGCCTCGATCTGATTGGACTTGATCCAGCAAGGCTCCATTGCTACCAGGCCAAACTCGCCGTAAGAGAGTTTATTCCCTCTCATCGCCTTACCGGCCATGGTGCCGCGGAACTGTTTACGACGCTTTACTCTTTTTGGCATTAACATAATTATTTCTCGCTCCCTTCCGTCTGATTTCCCTTTGTAGGAAGGATCTCACCCTTGTAGATCCAAACCTTGACGCCAATCTTGCCGTAGGTGGTGTCTGCCTCTGCAAACCCATAGTCGATATCCGCCCTCAGGGTCTGCAGGGGGATGGTGCCCTCGCTGTAGAACTCGGTACGGGCGATGTCCGCGCCGCCCAGACGGCCTGCGCACGCCGCCTTGATTCCCAGCGCACCGGCTTTCATGGTTCTGCCCATGCAGGACTTCATGGCGCGCCGGAAGGAAATACGGTTCTCCAGCTGCTGGGCGATATTTTCTGCAACCAGCTGTGCGTCCCTGTCAGGGCGCTTGATCTCCTTGATGTCGATGGAAACCTTCTTGTCGGTCAGCTTTGCCAGCTCGTTCTTGGTCACTTCGATCTCTGCGCCGCCCTTGCCGATGATCACGCCGGGTTTTGCGGTATGAACCACCACTCTCACCCTGTCGGAAGCCCGCTCGATCTCGATCTTGGAGATGCCTGCGCTGAACAATTTCTTCTTCAGATATTTTCTGATGTTGTAATCTTCTACCAGATAATCGGAAAACTCGCTCTCAGCATACCACTTGGAATCCCAATCTTTAATAATTCCAACTCTTAAGCCATGAGGATTAACTTTCTGTCCCATTGATCTATTTGCTCCTTTCCTTACTTCTTCTCATCAAGCACAACGGTGATATGGCTCATTCTCTTTTCGATCCTGTACGCCCGGCCCTGGGCCCTGGGCTGGATCCGCTTCATGGTAGGCCCCTTGTTGGCGTAACACTCCGCCACATACAGGTTTTCCCGGTTCATCCCGTTGTTGTTCTCTGCGTTTGCAATGGCAGACTCAAGCAGCTTCTTGATGAGGCTGGAAGCATATCTGGGATTGTACGCAAGGATTCCCAGAGCAGTCTCTACATCCTTGCCTCTGATTGCATCCAGAACAAAGCAGGCTTTCTGCACAGACACCCTGGCATAAGACAGCTTTGCGGAAGGCCTGGTCTCTCTCTGGAGTTTGTTTCTCTCTCTCTTAATTTTAGATCTATGTCCCTTAGCCATAGATAAATGTCCTCCTTTCAAACCCCGGAAGGCTTACTGCGCTCCCTCCGGGCAGCCCTTCAAGCGGGCGCTCTCTTACCTTACCTTGGACTTCTTCTCGTCCTTGCCGTGACCGCGATAAGTCCTGGTGGCAACAAACTCGCCGAGCTTGTGGCCGACCATATCTTCCGTTACATAAACAGGAACGTGCTTCCTGCCGTCGTGAACTGCAATCGTATGTCCCACGAAAGAAGGGAAAATCGTAGAACGGCGGGACCAGGTCTTGATGACCTGCTTTTGTCCTGATGCGTTTAAAGCGTCAACTTTCTTTAACAGGCTTTCGTCTGCGAAAGGTCCTTTTTTCAGTGATCTAGCCATTTTCTTTCCTCCTCAACTATTTGATTGCTCTGCCGTCGCGTCTTCTTACGATCAGCTTGTTGGAAGCCTTCTTCGCCTTGCGGGTCTTAAGGCCCAGTGCAGGCTTACCCCAGGGAGTGCTGGGGCCGGGCCGGCCGATACCGGTCTTGCCTTCACCGCCGCCGTGAGGATGGTCGTTGGGGTTCATCACGGAACCGCGCACGGTGGGACGGATGCCCATATGGCGCTTGCGGCCCGCCTTACCGATCTTGACCAGATTGTGATCCACGTTGCCGACGATTCCAACTGTAGCGCGGCAGACGAGGGGAACCATTCTCATCTCTCCGGAGGGAAGACGCAGGGTCGCATACTTTCCTTCCTTTGCCATCAGCTGTGCGCTGTTTCCGGCGGAACGGACTAACTGGCCGCCCTTGCCGGGATATAACTCAATGTTGTGTACCTGGGTACCAACAGGGATTTCAGATAAAGGCAGGCAGTTGCCCACTCTCACCTCAGCGGTCGCCCCGTTCATCACCTTCATGCCGTCGGTCAGACCTTCGGGGGCGATGATGTAAGCCTTCTCGCCGTCCGCATAGCAGATCAGCGCAACGTTTGCGGTTCTGTTGGGATCGTACTCGATGCCGATCACGGTTGCAGGGATGCCGTCCTTATTTCTCTTAAAATCAATGATCCTGTACTTTCTTCTATTGCCGCCGCCCTGGTGTCTCACAGTGATCTTACCCTGGTTGTTGCGGCCTGCGTGCTTCTTTAAAGAAGTGGTAAGGCTCTTCTCCGGAGTCGTCTTTGTGATCTCAGAGAAGTCAGAGCCTGTCATATTTCTTCTGGAAGGTGTATAGGGATTATATGTCTTAATTCCCATTGTCTTATCTCCTTTTCTTTGATCCTTTGCGCGGCGCACCCGGACGCCGCATACCTAAATCCGCCAAGTATTACAGTCCTGCAAAGATCTCGATATCCTTGCTGTCCTCGGTCAGCTGCACGATGGCTTTCTTGGTCTTGGCAGTTTTTCCCACCACGGCGCCCCGTCTCTTTTTCTTGCCGTCGCAGTTGATGGTGTTTACCTTCTTGACCTTGGCGCCCTCAAACATTTTCTCCACCGCTTCCTTGATCTGAGACTTGTTTGCGTCCGTGTGAACCAGGAAGGTATATTTCTTTTCGCCCATGCCGGCCATGCTCTTCTCCGTGATAACCGGTTTCAAAATCACGTCGTAGTATTTGATGTCTGCCATTATGCGTACACCTCCTCGATCTTCGCCACTGCAGCCTTGGTCAGTACCAGCTTCTTGGCTTTCATGATATCGTACACGTTGATGGTGTTTACCTGGGTGGTGTCTACGCCCTCTACGTTTCTGGCGCTCATCACCACGTTCGGATCGTTGTCCTCGATCACAACCAGGCCCTTTTCCACCTTCAGGTTATCCATTACCTTCACAAAGTTTTTGGTCTTGATCTCGTCGAACTTCAGCTCATCGACTACGATCAGGCTGCTGTTTTGTACCTTGTCGGTCAGAGCGGACTTTAACGCAGCCCTCTTTTCCTTCTTGTTGAGCTTGAAGGAATAGTCCCTGGGAACGGGCGCGAACACTACGCCGCCGCCGGTCCACTGGGGAGCTCTGGTAGAACCCTGCCTTGCGTGGCCGGTTCCCTTCTGCCTCCAGGGCTTTCTTCCTCCGCCGGACACCTCGGAGCGGGTCTTTGCCTTCTGTGTCCCCTGCCTTTTGTTTGCAAGCTGCTGTACAACGGCCATATGCACCAGGTGCTCGTTTACCTCCACACCAAACACTGCATCGCTCAGCTCGATTGTACCAACTTCCTTGCCTTCCATATTATATACAGATACTTTTGCCATCTGGTTGGTCCTCCTTTCGCGTGTGCCTGCGCACTGTTAAGCTTCAACCTTAACGGTTTCTTTGATGGTCACCAATGCCTTCTTGGAGCCGGGCACAGCGCCCTTTACCAGAAGCAGGTTCTTCTCTGCATCCACTCTCACGACCTGCAGATTCTGGACGGTCACTTTGACGCAGCCCATGTGGCCAGGCATCCCCTTGCCCTTGAACACGCGGCTGGGGGAGGAGCAGGCGCCGTTGGAACCCTGGTGACGATGGAACTTGGAACCGTGCTTCATAGGCCCTCTGTGCTGGCCCAGCCTCTTAATTGCGCCCTGGAAGCCTTTTCCCTTGGAGATAGCGGACACGTCCACCTTATCCCCCTCTGCAAAAATATCAGCCTTAATCTCTGCGCCCAGGCTGTACTCCTGCGCATTTTCAAACTTGAACTCCCTGACATATCTCTTGGAGCTTACTCCGGCCTTCTTAAAGTGTCCCTGCTCAGCTTTGTTCACGCCGTGCCTGTGGATCACTTCCTTCTTTCCGTTGGCATCCTTGTTGACAATGCGGTCCTTCTTGTCCACAAACCCTACCTGTACGGCGCTGTAGCCGTCGTTCTCAGGGGTCTTCACCTGGGTTACCACGCAGGGGCCTGCCTGGAGAACCGTCACGGGGATCAGCACGCCGTTCTCATTGAAGATCTGGGTCATCCCCACTTTGGTTGCCAAAATTGCTTTCTTCATGTTTCCTCTCTTTCTGCCTTTCGGCTGTCTACATAGCGGACCACGCGGGTATCGTTGCGCTTATACCCGCGGGAGTGTCACTCCCGGGAAGCGTCGGTTCGCTTCCTCTTCCCGCCTTTCGCGGGAACGTGTTCTTACGTCTAAGTAGAGGTTTTTTATGGTTGACAGATTACTTTGTCTTCATTTTGATATCAATGTACACACCGGCGGGCATCTCCAGCCTCTGCAGCGCATCCACCGTTTTCTGGGTGGGAGCGATGATGTCGATCAGCCTCTTGTGGGTTCTCTGCTCGAACTGCTCTCTGGAATCCTTATACTTGTGTACCGCCCTTAAGATGGTCACTACCTCTTTCTTGGTGGGAAGGGGCACGGGGCCGCTCACCTCAGAACCAGTCTTCTTCACGGTCTCGATGATCTTCTTTGCAGAAGCATCTACAAGCTGATGCTCATAAGCCTTCAGGGTGATCCTCATTACTTGCTTTGCCATAAAAAAAGTCGCCTCCTTTTCGCACTTTTAACTGCTAAGTACGACAAGCGGTGACTGTACACTCTCCCGTGTGTGTCCTGATTCCTTACGCAACAATTCGGAACCGGCCATTGACACGTCGTTTCTGCCCGAGGCAGACTTCTAAATGGTACAGTGACTTGTCGTCAGTTTCTGAACTTGACATTCGCTCCACGGAAAACCCGGCTGTCATTGCTGACAACCAGCAACCTCACGCTTCACAGCTATCATGTCACAGCATTGTCTAGTATACATGGAAAAAGCCCCTTTGGCAAGGGCTTTTTTCAAAAAATTGTATTTTTTTGGATACAAAGCGTGCCGTTTGCGGCTGTCGGCCCCTTAAAAGAGCAGGCTGTCGAAAAACGCTTCCAGATACAGCGGCTGGCCGTTTTGAAAAATCCCGAACTGATGCGGAAAATTGGTATCCGTCTCATCCACGGTGGGAAGAATCTGCAGACTGTAATCCTGAAGCCCCGCCCTGGCGCGCATCAGCCTGACAAACCCGTCCAGAATTTCCATAATGGAGAGGGCGTCTACCGGGCCGTTTCCGTGCTTTGCCTTGATGATCTTCTCAAAGGAATCCCTCAGATAAGACATTCCCGGTATGTATCTGCCGATCTCGTAATTCTCTTTTGCCACCGCCTCCAGCCTCCTGTTGAAGGCGGCCCCATCCTCTACCCGCACTTCCTTGTGGGCGCAGGTGCCAAAGTCCAGGCGGTATAAAATATTGCCCTCCGCATAAAAGAATTCATTGTCATTGAGCCCCATGGGCGCAAGGCCTCCGATGCGGTCTGCGGGGTCTTTGTAGCCGTCCGGCCACGGAAGCTGCATATTGTCATAGTTCATCAGCACACAGTAGCAGTCAAAGTTTTTATTGTCGTGATACTTGCGGAAAAGCCGGGTTTTTTCTTCAAACTCCACGGAGGTGAAGCGCATCAGCTCACTCCAGAACGCGAGGGGCTTCATCTCTTCCCGTTTCAGCTGCACGGCGGAGCGGTCTAAGAGGCTGATCTGCTCGCAGTAATAGTCCACCATGTTGTGCATCCTCTCGTGCAGGGCGTTTTTGGCCTTTGCGAGGGCGTCTTCATAGCTTTCCCTGGATCTGTTCTTTACCTGGATGGTGGGCTGAAGGTCAGCGGTCAAGGTAACGGATTCTAAACCCATGTGATGTTCTCCTTCTCCTGATTCGTTTTATAATAAGTACATTCTATGCCAACTTCCGGAAATATTCAAGAAGAAAGAATTTTTCCGCCCTGGCATCCCCAGCGATTTTTCTGGCCAGAAGCGCCGGGCTGTGATAAAATAACCTCTATAACCTCTGTAAAACCGATTCCGATTTTGTGGAAAACTGGCGAAAGGATTCTGTCTATGTGGATTGCGGACAACTGGAAGGAATATGAAGTACTGGACACCTCGCGGGGAGAAAAGCTGGAGCGGTGGGGAAGCTTTTACCTGGTGCGCCCGGATCCCCAGGTGATCTGGGACACCCCCAGGAAACACCGGGGCTGGAAACAGAAAAACGGCCACTACCACCGCAGTTCCAAGGGCGGCGGCCAGTGGGAATTTTTTGACCTGCCGGACGAATGGGGCATCTCCTACGAATTGGGCGGCGCGGCAGGAAAAAAGCTCGCCTTCCGGCTGAAGCCCTTCAGCTTCAAGCACACGGGGCTCTTCCCAGAGCAGGCGGTAAACTGGGACTGGTTTTATGACCTCATCCGAAGGGAAGCCCGCCAGAAGGACAGGCCCTTAAAGGTCCTGAACCTCTTTGCCTACACCGGCGGCGCCACCCTGGCCGCAGCCGCAGCAGGGGCAGGCGTCACCCATGTGGACGCCTCCAAGGGCATGGTTGGCTGGGCGAAGGAAAACGCCGCCGCATCCGGCCTGGAAAACGCTCCCATCCGCTGGCTGGTGGACGACTGCGTGAAATTTGTGGAACGGGAAATCCGCCGCGGGAACAAATACGACGGCATCATCATGGATCCCCCCTCTTACGGCAGAGGCCCAAAGGGGGAGATCTGGAAAATTGAGGAAAGCCTCTGGCCGTTTCTGGAGCTGACAGCGCAGCTCCTCTCCCAGGACGCCGTCTTCTTTTTACTCAATTCCTACACCACAGGGCTGCAGCCCGCGGTGCTTTCTTATCTGCTGCACACCTGCGTGGAAAAGCGCTTCGGCGGCACGGTCAAAGCGGACGAGATCGGCCTGCCCGTGACGGAAAGCGGCCTGGTTCTTCCCTGCGGGGCCTCGGGGCGCTGGCAGCGGACTTCCTGAGGGCTGTTACAGCACATACCTGCGAAACAGCGGGATCTTTTCCAGCAGCCAGGTACCGGCAAAGGCAAGCAGCAGATGCCACAGGAAAAATCCGGGAACGGAGAGCCAGATCGGAAATGACAGCGGCGTCAGATGCAGCAGTTTGTACCCGATGTTGATAAATACGGGATGGATGAGGTAAACCCCAAAGCACAGGCCGGACGCCCCCTGCCAGAAAGCGGCGGCGGAAATGCCCCGGCGGCTCTCCCAAAGGGCCGCCGCCTCAAACAGGCAGAGCGACACAAAGACCGTGGGCGGATACTGGTATGCCATCACCGGCATACCGCTTACAAAGAGACGGCAGTATATCATTACCGCCGCCAGCGCAGCAAGCAAAAAGCCCGTCAGAAGCAGTGCGCCTGCAGAGCCCTGCTTTCCGCTCTCCCCCCTGCGGGCAAACAGATACCCGACCAGGTAATAAAACAGGTAGATACTGCTCCCCGGAAGCACCCAGAGATTCGCCGGCAAAAGCGCCAGCTGCTGGAGAAAGGGAAGGACACTGCTCTCCAGAAGCAGCGCCGCCATAAGCGCCCAGAGAAACGGCAGGGGGATCCGCTTTAACGCCCACTTCAGGGCAGGCGTGATCAGGTACAAAAAAAAGATGAGATACAGATACCACATATGATCCCAGCTTTTCCCCTGAAGCACCATGACGACGCCCTGCCAGAGCATGGACGGCGAAAAGGCCCGGTTTGTCATCAGAAGCTCCAGCCAGGCATACGGCACCCCGAACACAAACAAGGCCGCCAGCACGCGCAGGCAGTACTTTGAGAGCATCCTGCGCATCCCGATCTCCCTCCGGGGATTCAAAAAAAGATATCCCGAGATCAGCAGAAAGACGGGCACGCACCATCCCGTCAGATCAATCAGTACCATAAAAGCCTGGGCCGCCCCGGGATACCGGCTCATGTCCGTGTTGTCTTTCACGCCTCCCACCGTGTGGAGCAAGACTACCGCACAGACGGCCGCCACCCTGAGCACGTCCAGAAAATACTTTCTCTCCTTTGTTTCCATTCCTCCTCACAATCTGCCGTTACGGCCCGCCTTCCTGCGCTTCATTTTTGTCAATGCTATTTTACATCTTTCCCTTGTATGACACAAGAACAATCATGTATAATGATTCTCACACATTACAAAAGAGAAAGGGTTCGCTATGAACAGCAACGTAGACGTGCTTCTGATCGGAGAAAATGAAGACATCTTGTCTTATCTCTCTGCATCGCTGACCTCCCATGGATATCAGGTCACCATGACCCTGCAGGGCAACGAAGGACTCCGCCTGGCAGCCACCAGACATCCCGACGTGGTGCTTCTGGATTTAGGCCCTTCCGACTTAGACGACTGCGCGCTGCTGAAGCGCCTGCGCTCCCTCAGCCTTGTGCCGATTATTGTCCTCTCTGCCTGCGACGGGGAGCGGGAAAAGGTGACGGCGCTGGACATGGGGGCCGACGACTACATGACCAAACCTGTGGGGCTGGCAGAGCTGATGGCGCGGATCCGCTCCTCCCTGCGCCGCAGCGCCCGCCTCCCCCGGCGCAGGTACAAGGCACTGGATCTGTCCATCGACTTTCAGGATCACAGCGTCTGGCGGGAGGGAAACCGGGTGCACCTGACCCAGGTAGAATACCAGCTTTTGAGCCTTTTGGCACAAAACTCCGGCAGGGTGCTGAGCTGCCGCTTTATCATGGACGAGCTGTGGGGCTCCTATGTGAGCGGCAGCAATCCCATCCTCCGGGTCAATGTGGCCAACCTCCGGCGCAAGATCGAGCCGGATCCCTCCGCGCCCCAATACCTGTTTACGGAAGTAGGCATCGGATATCGGATGCGGGAAAATGAAATGCCTTAAGGGGTTTGTCCCGTCCCAATCCCTTCCAGCATCTCCCAGACCTCCTCCGGGGCGGCGCTTCCTGCCAGATGCAGCAGGATCCCCCCCGGATAGAGCACAGAGAAATCGCCTTCCGGCGTCTGCCCTTCCCCGGCGGTGCCCGTCTGGCATACCATCCGGCTGCTCACCACTTCCAGGGAGAGGTCGCCGCTTTCAAAGATCGGATCCCAGAAAATGCCCTGGTACACCCGGCCTGGATCCTTTTCGCTCTCCGCCACAGCATCCAGCCGCCTGTCGTAGGTCTGCGGAGCGTCCACATCCACGGTCTCCAGCCCATCGGGGTCTTCCACCAGATAGACGGATATGGTCAGATGCTCCCCCTCCCGCACCCAGCTCATGCTCACATTGTCCTGCTGCTCCCCGTAGTGCCAGGCAGCGTCAAAGACATACCCCTGGGGCAGCCGGGCGGGCAGATAGGCGCTTACCACGTCCACCGACCGGGCCTGTTCCTCCGTAAGGGGATGCTGGGCCAACCCCATGCCTGCCCCCTTTTCCTTTTCTGCCAGGGATTCCTGGGTGGCAGAAGCGCTCTCCCGGTCCCCCTGGAGTTCTTCCTCTGCGTCGGCCTCAGACGCCCCTTCCGTCTCCAGAGCAGAATCCTCTCCGCCGCCCGCAGGGACAAAAGCCTCTCCCCCGGCGTCTGCCGTCTCCCAGGTTCCGCTTGTGTCAAAGGCCTCCCCGGCATCCTGTTGGATGGCCGCGGCGCTGTTGTCCTGAAAGGCGGTGGTATCCACCCCCTCTCCTGCGCCTTTTTGCCGCATCAGGCCAAAGGCCAGGCTGCCCGCCGCCAGCAGGACAAGGCAGGCTGCCGCGCTGCCATACCGAAGGGCCGCCGCCATACGGGGCCGCCGCTTCCCCGCGGAATCGTCCTCGCACTGGGCTAACAGGCTCTCGTCCACCGCTCCAAGAGCCTCCAGAATCCGCATTGCCCCGCGCCTCTTTTCCCCGCCGCTCATATTGTCACCCCTTCCTTCTCCAGATACTTTTTCAGCTTTTCCCGGGTGCGGAACAGGGTCGTCTTTACCGTGCCCAGCTTCATCTGGTATCTCTGGGCAATGGCGCTGTATTCCTCCACATACCAATACCGCCGCAGGAACACGTTCCGCTCCCGCTGCGGCAGGGCCGATAAAAAGTCGTTGATCAGCCGCTCCAGCCGGGCCGCCTCCACGGCTTCCTCCGTATTGTGTCCATCCGGCACACATTCCGCCAGCTCGTCCAGGGCCAGCATCATCTGGCCCTTTCCGCGCTTCACGGTGTGCTTTCCCTTCCACCTGTCAATGGACAGATTCCGGGTAATGGTGCCCAAAAACACCGCCAGCCGCCCAGGGCGCTTGGGCGGCATGGCATTCCAGGCTTTCAGCCAGGTATCGTTGACGCACTCGTCTGCATCCCCGTCGTCGTAAAGGATGCGGTAGGCAATGCTGCGGCAATAGTTTCCGTAACTTTTCTGGGACTCGACGATGGCCTGCTCACTGCGGGCCCAATAGAGCTCTATGATCTGGGCGTCCTGCATGGTTCATGGGTTCCTTTCTTCCGTTTTCCGGTTTCTTATCCCTATGGACGACAAAAATCCCCAAAAGTTTCAAACTTCACATCATAGGGGCGATGATCCGCATGATCCTTCCCAGCATCCGGTCTGTCAGCTTCAGCTTTTTATAATCTTCCGGCTGGATCTCCACACATTTTTTCAGCGTCTCCTGCATATCCTGCTCGATGGCGGCCACCTGGGAACTGCGATACAGGATGGCGCCGCATTCAAAGTGATGGTAGAGGCTCCGATAGTCCAGATTTACGGTTCCCACCACCGCTTTCACGTCGTCGGAGACAAACACCTTGGCATGGACAAAGCCCGGCGCATACTCACAGATGCGCACCCCCGCCTCCAAAAGCTGGTTGTAATATGTCTTGGCCAATACAAAGGCATATTTTTTGTCGGGGATGTGGGGCATGATGATGACCACCTCCACCCCCCGCTTGGCCGCATAGGTCAGCGCGGTGATGAACTGATAGTCCAGGATCAGATAGGGCGTCATGATGTGCACATAGGTGTGGGCGGTGTTTAAGATATCCAGATACACCCGCTCCCCCACCCGCTCCGGCCCCAGGGGCGACACGCTGTAGGGAATTACATATCCGTCGCTCGGCACCGAAAAGCCCTCCGGGCGCCTGTATCTTACATAGTCCTCCTGCGTCTTTTCCGACACATTCCACATCTCCAGGAACATATAGGTAAAGCGCTCCACCGCGTCCCCCGTCAGACGAAGGCCCGCGTCCTTCCAATGGCCGAAGCGCACCTTCTCGTTGATGTATTCGTCCGCCAGGTTGATGCCCCCCGTAAAGGCCACCTTGCCGTCCACCACCACAATCTTTCTGTGGTCGCGGTTGTTGAAGTGGGGGGAGAAGATGGGCTTCACCGGCGAAAACATCTTGCAGCGGATTCCCTCCGCCTCCAGCTCCTGCGGATAATAGCTGGGCAGATACCAGAGCGCACAGGTGCCGTCATACAGGAAGCGGACTTCCACACCCTCCTTCACCTTCTGCTTGAGAAGCTCTAAGATCACGCTCCACATACGGCCCTCGCTGACGATGAAAAACTCCAGGAAGACAAAATGCTCTGCCTGCCGGATGGCCTCCACGATATCGGGAAACTGCTGATCCCCCAGCGTGTAGTACTTGACCTGGGTCTTTTCATAGACCGGGCTGTTGTCCACCTGCCACAGATACCTGGCCAGCTGGCTCATGTGGGGATTTTCCTCCCGCAGACTGTCTCTGGTTTCCGGATCCGCCTTCACGTTCTGCCTGGTGTGCCCGGACAGCTCCTGCAGCTTCCGGTACATGACCTTTAACCCCGGCTGGGTGAGGATGGTCATATAAAAAATTGCGCCGAACACGGGAAAAATCGCGATGGGAAACATCCAGGACAGCTTCATGTCCGGATTGCCCCCTGTGTTGTAGATATAGAGGATCGTCCCGGCGCTGATGGCCAGAAACAGCCCATAAAACAGAAAGCTGTAATTGCGCAGCAGCACATACGCTACCCACAGGAGCAGAAACTGCGCCAGAAAGCCCACCAGCGTCATGGCGGTGCGCCCGTAGATGACGGACTTGATATTTGCCTTATTTCCTCTGTCTTTCTTCATTTCCACCATTCCCCCATCTGCCGCCTCCCCGCTCTGTCCTGGGGCGGCCCAGTTTTCAAAATGTGTTTCTTCTCCCTTTTAATTTACCAATTTTGCCAAAAAAGTCAATGTAAGATTGTATTTTGTAGAAAAAATAGTATAATAAATAGGTAAACAGACTGAAAAAATTCTGACAGAAGGGAGTGACAGATATTGGATGACAAAAAAATACCCCCCCGTGAGATGTTCTGTGACATCGCCAGCTATTTTGACCCCTGTATGAACGACTTTCTGTTCGTGTACGACGTGGCAGACGATTTCTACCAGATCTCTCCCCGGGCAGTAGAGCGCTTCCGGCTGCCCGGCGCCCGCTTCCACGGGCTGGCCCGCCTTTGCCCCGGCTTTGTGCATCCAGACGATGTCGGGATGCTGCAGGAGGATCTCGCCCTGATTGCTTCCGGCCAAAAGGATTACCATAACCTGGAATACCGCTGGATCGGCAGGGACGGCTCCCCGATCTGGATCAACTGCAAGGGACAGCTCTTACAGGACCCAGAGGGCGGGTCAAAGATCATGCTGGGCTGTATCAATGAGATCGGCAACAATCAGAAAGCGGACAATGTCAGCGGCCTGCTGGGCGAGTCCGCCCTGCACGACCAGTTCATGCAGCTTCTGCCCTCTCTGGAAGACGCCACCTTCCTGCGCATCGGCATCGACGATTTCAAGGTGCTCAACGAGCGGCACGGCACAAAGTACGGCGACTACATCCTCCGGGAAATCGCCAGCCGCATCCAGCACTGCGCCGGCCCTTCGCAGTTCGTCTACCGGGTAGTCTCCGACGAATTTATGGTTCTCGATTTGTCCGGCGCGGACTTTCAGGCCATCAATCTGCTCTACCACCGCATCCGCTCTTCTGTGGACGAGCTGGTGGCAAAGGAGGAGTACCGGGCCCTCTACACCATCTCCGGCGGAATGGTCTCCCTAAAGGACGTGGACACCTCCGAGCAGGATTACAACCGTTACAGCGAAGCCCTGCGTCTCTCGGAGTTTGCCCTGGCGGAGGCAAAGCTAAGGGGAAAGAACCAGCTGTACTATTTCCAGCCTGAGGATTACGCCGCTTTCCTGCGCAGACGCTACATCCTGAGCAATCTGCGCAAGTCCATGAGCGACAACTTCCAGGGGTTCGACCTGCATTTCCAGCCCATCGTCATGGCGGACGGGGAGTTTTTGTACGCCGCGGAGGCCCTGCTGCGCTATCGGACGCCCTCCGGGGAGATCATCACCCCCAAGGAGTTCATTCCCATCCTGGAAACCAGCGGCCTCATCATCCCCGTGGGCAAATGGATCGTCCGCAACGCCCTGGAAATGTGCAGGCGCTGCCGGGAATTTTACCCTGAGTTTATGATATCCATTAACTTTTCGTATATCCAGCTTTTGAAAAGCCCCGTGTACGAAAACCTGATGGACGCCCTGGCGCAAGCCAATCTGCCGCCCTCCAGCCTCATCGTGGAGCTGACGGAGAGCGGGCATCTGGAGAGCAGCGCTGCGATCCAGAACGTCTGGAAGAAGCTGCGCACCGCAGGCATCCACATCGCGCTGGACGATTTCGGCACCGGATATTCCAACCTGATCAACATCGGCAACCTGAAGCCCGACATCGTGAAGGTGGATCGGAGCTTTACCGTCAAAGCCCTGCAACACGAGTATGAGTACGAGCTGCTCACCCATATCATCCGCATGGTACACAGCATCGGCCTCAACCTGGTGATCGAGGGGATCGAAAACCGGGAGGAGTTACGGCAGATCACCGCCATGAACCCGGATTATATCCAGGGGTTTTATTACAGCAAACCCTGCCCCAGAGACGAGTTCCTCGACAAATACAAGCCCGGCGCTTCCCGCATCAGGCGCTGACACAGACTGCCCAAGGAGGTTCCCATGCAGCATACCGTCCAGGAAGCCACCGGCGCTTCCCTCCGCCCCAGCCATCTGGAAAAAAAGGCTCTTTATTCCATCACAGACTTTGGCGCCGCGCCGGAAGCTTCTCCCCTGGAGAATACATCCGCGATCAACCGCTGCCTTGAGCAGGCGGCTTTGTCCGGCGGGGGCACCGTATCCGTCCCCGCCGGAACCTTTTTGTGCTACACCGTCCTGCTGCAGAGCAACGTAAACCTGTATCTGGAGGAGGGGGCGGTTCTGGCCGCCGCCAGAACAGACATCCGGCAGGGATACCAGACACAGGAAGGGGAGGGCGGCAATTACTGCCCCCCGGAGGTCAATCCCTATGTGGGCCTGCAGGATCACGGGCACTCCTACTTTGCCAACAGCCTGTTATACGGGGCGGATCTGGAAAACATCATGATCTTTGGCAGGGGGCTTTTGACCGGAGGCCGCTTTGCCCCGGGGGATGGCCCCCTGGAATATGTCCTGTTGGGAGGGGATCCCGCCGAGCCTGGCAGGCGGCAGGATCCAGGCTACAGAGAGGAGTGGTTCGGCAACAAGGGGATTGCCCTGGTGCGCTGTAAAAACATCGTGTTAAAAGACTTCTCCGTGACCATCGGAGGGCATTTTGCCATCATCGCGGAGGGCTGTGAAAATCTGTATGCAGAGCATCTTCTGGTAGACACCATCCGGGACGCCATTGACATCGACTGCTGCCGCCACGTCACCCTGCGCCATGTGGTCTGCAATTCCCTCACCGACGACGGGATCTGTCTGAAGGCCTCCTTCGGCGCCGGACGGTTCCAGCCTCTGGAAAACGTTCTCATCGAGGACTGCACCGTCAGCGGCTATGACGCGGGGAGCGTCTATGCCGGCGCTTACACCCGGGACAAGCTGGCCGCCCAGGACAGGTGCGGCCCCACAGGCCGCGTCAAGCTGGGCACGGAATCCACCTGCGGTTACAGGCAGGTGACCGTCCGCCGTGTACACTTTGAGCGCTCCAGGGGCTTTGCCCTGGAAGCGGTGGACTGCTCCCCCCTGCAGGACATCCTGATGGAGGACTGCACCATGGACAATGTCTCCAGCTCTCCCATTTTCATCCGGGCCGGAGACAGGGGGCGCTTCCCCGTGACGGGCCACAGCCCCTCTGACGATTTCCCCGCAAAAGGGGATATCCGCCTGGAGCAGCCCCAGTGGGTGCTGCCCGCCGCAGAGGGTTACCTGACCTATCCCGCCAGACGCTATACCCCGCAGTACAACCGCACGAAAACCGTGAGCATCGACGGCTGCTGCTCTTTCCAGATCGTCGACCCTAAGGAACCCCTTCGCAGCAATCCCGCCAATTACGTCCAGAGAGAGGGACATTTCTATCCAAAGACCTGGAACGACGCGGCCCGCTGTTATGAGGCGGATCTCTCCCGCCAGATACCGGACGCTGAGCTTCCCCTGTATGCAAATGGCGTGGGCTGCGCGGACCTTGCCAAAGTAGAGGGCGTTTGCATCCGGAATGTCCGCATCACCAACGCAGACCCCAGATATCCCATCCTGCTGATGGGGCTGACGGACTCCCCGTTAAAGAACATCACCTTAGAGCACATCCAGGTGGAATACCGGGGCGGCCTCACCATGGAACAGGCGGTAGAGCAGCGGCAGCTGAACACCCGGTGGCAGTATACCCAGTTCCACGCAAAGGAGCAGGTACAGAACCTCCCCTGGCTGGTCAACACCTTTTTTGCCAAAAGCGAGGGGCTGCTGCCCCGGCTGGACTGGAATCCGGACACAGGCAGATGGAGGGAAGATCCCTACAACGTGCCGGAGCTTCCCGACGTCTATCCCGAGCCCAGCAACTGGGGCATCCTGCCCTCCTACGGCATCTTCGCCCGGCACATAGACGGGCTGCGCCTTGCGGACATCCGCATCACCTGCAAGACGCCGGACGCCCGCCATGTCTGCGTGCTGGATCACGCGGCGGACGTGCAGATCGAAGGCCTGAGCGCCCCTTGCGCCCCGGGCCTCTCCCCCGTGGCCTGCATCACCCACCATTACCGCAGGCACACGAACCGGGAGTATGTGCCGCAGCAGCCCTATTTTACCACAAGCGTGACCGGGCTTACCTGGGCGCAGATCGCCGCCCCGGAGCAAACGCCCCCTGTGGCAGAGATCGAGGTCAACGCCCCGGCGCCCGGGACGCCGCCCGACGGTCTCTATCCCTATCCCACCGTGCCCTGCCCGGAAAACGGCTATGTGTTCCGGGTGCCCACAGAGGAGTATCCCCTGCCCCTTACGGTGCACCGCCCCTTCCTTTCCCTGGACGGGCCGGTAGTTCTCGCACCGGGACAGCCCTGCTCTTTCCGGCTTCCGGTGCGCAATCCTGCCACCGACGTTTCCCAAAAGCAGGATGACGGCCGGATCTACAATGAGACGGTGCAGTGCGAGCCCAGCGTAAAGGGAGCCCGGGCAGCGCTGACCCTGTCCTGCGGCCCCCTTCCGGAAGGCGCCGCCTTCCTGCCCCAGGAGCGGCTCTTTACCTGGACGCCGTCGCCCTCCCAGGCAGGCCGCCATGAGATTTTATTTTTCCTGGACGACGGCGTCTTAAAGGAGCGCTGCCCTGTTATCTTTTATGTCAGACAAAAGGAGACTTAACAATGCCTTACGAAACCGATTATCCGCTTCTGTTGTCCCAGCTGGAGGCCCTGACTGCCACAGAGCGGGACACCATCGCCAATCTGGCCAACGCCTCCGCGGCCCTGTACTTAAACCTTCCGCAGCTGAACTGGGCGGGGTTTTATCTGGTGCGGGGAGGGGAGCTGGTTCTGGGGCCCTTCCAGGGAAAGCCCGCCTGCATCCGCATCGCCTTCGGAAAAGGGGTCTGCGGGACGGCAGCCGCCTCCGGGGCCACCCAGGTGGTGCCGGACGTCCATGCCTTTCCCGGCCACATCGCCTGTGACGGGGCCTCCCGCTCCGAGATCGTGATCCCTCTGTTCTGCGAAGGAGAGCTGAAGGCCGTGTTAGACCTGGACAGCCCGCTTCCCGACCGCTTTTCCCCCGCCGACCGGGCGGGTCTGGAGCAGTGCGCCGCCCTGCTGGAAAAGGCCTGCGACTGGAAGATCTGACTTTCGCCGGGCATCCGCGGTCACAGACACAGATGCCCCTCCATCCCTTCAAATTCTATGCGCCGTTTTGTGCCGTCCCGCAGGGTCAGTACCAGGGGGCCGTACCCTCCCATGCCCTGCGGATCCGTATAGCGGACGCTCTCTAAGGGGAACAGTTCCTCCCGGGTAAAGTCCTGATGGCTCTCCCTGGTCAGCACCTGGGAGAGCAGAAGATACGGCCCATACCCGTACTGCTTTTCCCGCTCTGCCACCGCATACACCACAATAGACTTTTCGGAGTCCGGGTTGGTTCCCCGGCTGTAAGCCAGCCGCAGTTCTTTCCAGCCGCCGCAGATGGTCATCGCCATCTGTTTCTCGCGGCCCTGGGAGTCCCATCCCTTTAAAATCACCGCCTTTGCGTCCCCTTCTTCCCGTTTTATGACCTCTGTCCCATTGTCGGGGAAACCGTAAGATCCCAGCGTCAGCTCCACCGGGCAGCGGTGCAGCCGAAGCTTATCCACCCGGAAGATCCCGCAGGGCACCACAAAATCCGCCAGGTTCACGGCCTGGATCCAATGGCTCTCCCGCTCCAGGCTGTAATCGAAAAACTGCCTGCGATAGAGCACCCCATCCCTCTGGCCCTGCCAGAAGGTGACGTTTGCCCGGGCATACTCCCCGGTGGAGAGATCCTTCAGCACATACTGCTGGGCCTCCGCCTGAGGGCAGGGAGAGGCTTCCCAGGGATATTTCGTATTGTAGTTTAACTTTGCATAATTCCACATTCCATGGACGTCCCCGGGATGCTTTACCACCTTCCCGGTGCGCAGGATGGTCTCCCCGTTTTCCTGATGGTTGGAAAAACACAGCGCCGGGCCGTCCAGACAGGTGACCTTGACTTCCCGGGATTTTAATTTCTCCCAGGTGCCGTTGTTCTCCCGGGCGCTCCAGAAGGGATGCTCCTTCGGCAGATGGAGGCAGAGAAATGCCTTGCCCAGCCAAAGGGGAGATTCCGCACAGGAATAGCCCTGCACCAGAGGCGAAAACTGGCCGTAAAACCCAAGCGTTGGCACGCCCTGGGAGAAGACGTCCTCCCTGCCCAGAAACTGCATCAGAGAGCCGGAGCAGATGCGCCGGGCCAGCCCCGGATCCGCCTTCCCGCAGGCTAAGAGCAGATTGCCGTCAAAGGCGCTGGTGGAGGCATTGCGGTAAATATTGCTGCGCCCCCACATATTGGTCCAGCCGTCCCGGTCGAAAAAGTCGGCATAGGTTTCCATCAGCCGGTTGGAATGGCGCTCAAACTGCTCCGCCAGCCAGGGCTCTTCCCGGTAACCGTACCAGAGATTCCAGATCGGCGCGTACACATTAAAGGCCCAGCAGGAATAATAGTCGAAGGAGTGGCCGTCCCGGTACCATCCGTCCCCTGCATAGTAGTTTAAAATAGCCTGGGCGTGATCCCGCATCATGTCCCGCTGTATGGGATACCCTTCCATGTGGAGGAAAGCCATGTCCAGCATATTGAACAGACGCCAGTTCTGCGGCACCGTGTTGGCATGGGCGTAGCCAGCCAGAAACGCGGCGATCACATCCTTCTGCTCCCTGGTATAGGTGTCCCAGATCTGTTCCCTGCTGATCCAGAGGCAGATCGCCAGGGCAGACGTCTCCACTGTCTGCTGGAATGTCCGGAAGGGATCGGCGCATCCCGAAAGCGCCTGCTGATCCTCATAGGTGCCCACATAGAGCCTGTCCCCGGGGGTGCACACCCGTAGCACGTGGGATTTATAATAGTCCGCTATGGAATATCCCGCCACCTCCAGATCCGGGATATTCTGCAGCATGGGAGCCGCGATAAAAAAAGAACGGGCCAGCCCCTCAAAGACCTCCGCGGTTTGCTGGGTCTTCTGCGCCTCCTGGCTGTCCGCCAGATGCGGGTAGGTGATCTCTGTCTCCGTCCGGGGCATCACCACCGGGTGGGAATCGTCCGGGATATTCCGAAAAATGCCCTCCAACAGATACCGCCCCGCCTCCAGCCAGCTCTCCCTGGTCAGGCCGGTGTAAGGACTTAACTCATAGTCTAAGGTTTTCGGGATGAATTTCATATCGCTTTCTCCTCCTCTGCCGCGTTTGATTGAGCCAGGGCGGCGGCTGTATCACGTCCGGCCACGCCTCCTGGAAAATTGTCTTTCCACGGCGCAGCCCCGTCATAAGCTGATTATAAACGCCTGGGCCCTGTCAGTCAACGTGCGCCGCCAGGCCTGGGGACGGAACAGATCTGCATTTGAATGCTTTATCCTCTTTCAATCCGTATATTTTCATCAAACACATCGGCATAATTATCCACGTTATGAGCAATCATCAACACAGTTCTATTGATCTCGTTTATATGCCTCATGAAACAATCAATTGTAATCTGATTCATGGCTGCAAAGGGTTCATCCAGCAAAAGGATAGGTTTTTCGCTGCAAAGAGCCCGCAGAATGGCAACAACCTGTTTTTCTCCACCGCTCAGGTTTTTCATATCAGAATTTTGTTTTATGTGCTTTATCACGTTCTCAGGGAAATATTTTTCATATTGGTCAATCTTTTTCAAATCATAAGTACCATAAATACTTATGTTATCATGGTAGGAAGCATCAAAAATGATCGGTTTTTGAGGAGAATAGCACATACTTTTATCAATCCCTTTTGCCTGTGTCTCCCCATTATAAAATACGTCCCCTGAACTGGCATTTTCAAAGTTCATAAGCAATCGAAAGAATACGCTTTTTCCTGCTCCATTTTCGCCCCGTATCAGATATTTTTTCCTGTTTTTAATATCCGTTGGCGGAATGAGTACTTTCACATCATCATACTCCTTTGTTAATTCAGACGTCCTGATGGAAGTGACAACTTCTTCCTTCTCGTTATCCTGTTGACAGCTCTCCATAATGTTCAGAAGCTTTTTCTTTATGCCCAGCACGGAAATAACTGTTCCTATATTTGTATTTAATTCATACATGGGATCCATAAATTTCGTACTATAGGTAAATGCAATTGTTGCCATGCCAAGCGTTATCATATTTTTACTAAGCAAAAACGCCGCCATTGCAAAAACAATTAAAGACAAGGCCTCTACCGAACCGCCGTTTAAAACCAGAGCCAAGCTATTGAAACGACGATATTTCATATGTTCGTCCATGACTCCATCCAGTTCTTTTTCATGATAAGCATTTATCTGTTTTTTGCCTGCTTGATCAAGAATTTCATGAGATTCATATAATATTTTTACGGTTGCAGTATACTTTCCCAGCTTGTCCAGATAAGCTGCATTTCTTTTTGATACACTTCGCCCGGTTACACTTGGAATAAAGACAACCAGTAAGGAGAACACTATGATTGCAATTGTAATATATACATTTACGAATTTTATCAATGCAACTCCAAAAATAAGGATCATTACCAAAGAATCTACTATAAAAAATAGTGGATTCATATAATTCATGCACATTTCTGTTATGTCATTGGTCTGTAATGAAATATATTCCCCCACATTCCTGCTATGAAAGGACTGATAATTTTGTTCTATCACAGATTTGAAGAAATCTTTTTTGATTGCTTTTTCAAACAAAATGCGTCTATAATCTGCCGCTCTGTTTGAAAAATAGGCATTTACCAAGTAAACCGCAAAAACCACCGCATATAAGGCCAACATTTTTTTAAGATATGAAAATCCTTTTCCATAGTTATCTATTAGTAATCCAGGAAATAGCAGCATCGCGGCATTGATCACCGCATTGACCACACTAAAAATCACTGATATAAAAAGTAAGCCTTTCAGCTTATAGACATATTTAAACATATCATTACCTGCCTCAAAACCATAGGATAACTTTGGCGGCTACTCCCGTATTCTATATACCCTGTTTCAATGCTCATGTACGGTAAGGAAGCAAGCAACCGAAAACAAGAGATAGACCGCCAGCACTACACTATTCCGAACCA
>CANQEH010000008.1 GCA_947594835.1 uncultured Acetatifactor sp.
ATTTGACGGAGACATTGTATGGAAATGTGGGATTTATACGATATAGACCGAACTGTTATCGGGGAACATATCAGAGGGAATGAGCTGCCTGCAAACAGTTATCATCTTGTTGTCCATGTATGGATAAAGAATAATCAAGGAAAATACCTTATATCGCAGCGAGCGAAAAATCGTCCTACTTTTCCGCTGATGTGGGAATGTGTTGGCGGGTCTGTGCTAAAAGGGGAAACCAGTCTACAGGGGGCATTAAGGGAAACAGCGGAAGAAGTAGGGATAGAATTGCTCCCTCAAAATGGTAAGCTTCTTTTTTCAAATATCAGAAAACAATTCAATGATATTGTGGATGTTTGGCTTTTCACTTATGACGGAATCGTATCTTTGAAAAATGCCACAACTGATGAAGTTGAACAAACCGTCTGGCTTGATAGAAATGATATTATGAGACTAAAGCAGGGAAATAAACTGGTTGATACTTTGGATTATTTCTTTGATGAGGTTGACATCTAAATTCCCGTTTTGCGCTGAGAACAGTTCGCTTTTTCGATTGGTGCGCATTTTCGGATTTTTTCTCAAAATTTTGCCCGAAATCTGGGACAAAAAATTCAAAATGAACACCTGAAACGAATGTTTTATAAGCCGTGCTTTCACTCGGAAAAACTGCGTTTTTTCTCGTTTGCGGGCTTGCGTCCTATAAAAATGCCGTCCCGCGAAATTGCCTGCAAGCAGGCATTCCCGCTCCGTCATTTTTGCACGGCTTATTACTTTCGTGTAGATTGTATCAAAGGTTGTCCAGGAATATGGCAGCATTCTGGCAACAGAAAAACAATGCCTTATGCTGTCCGCGTGCGGAAAATCGGAAAACACAGCATGGTTTGAAATGCTGCCTGCATATACTTTAGAAAAAATGCAGGGAACAACTATGGGACAGTTTTTCGGGAAAATCAATGTGAAGACGCTGGCGGTGAGCATTGCCATCAGCCTGGGGGCAGGCATTTTGAGCGCACTTTTGACGGGGGGCAATATGCGGCAGTATGCGGATCTGTATCACCCGCCCCTTGCGCCGCCTGGCTGGCTGTTCCCCATCGTCTGGACGGTGCTCTACATACTGATGGGGATTGCCGCCTGGCTTGTCTACGAGACGCCAAGCGGGGATAAGCGGCTGGCGCTGTCTTTGTACGGGAACCAGTTGTTGGTGAACGTGGTCTGGCCGCTGATATTTTTTAATTTGCGGGCGTACTTTTTTGCCTTCGGCTGGCTGCTGCTTTTGTGGCTTCTCATCTATCTGACAATCAAGCAGTTTCTTCCAATCAACAGGACGGCAGCGCTTTTGCTGACGCCTTATCTGGCCTGGGTGACTTTCGCGGGCTATTTAAACCTGGCCATTGCCCTCCACTATACTTAAGACGGCGAAAGCGCGCCTCAAGCCAAAATCCGGTAGATAGAATCTGGAATCTATGTTATACTGTAAAAGCGGGGTTTTTCGGAAGCTCCGTCCTGATTTTTGGCGATAGTTTCTATGGCGGAGGCAGAAAGGGCGAAATGGCAAAACAGAAAGAAAACAAGACCAACGCCATGCGCATTTTAGAGGGCATGGGGATTGATTTTGTACACATGACATATGAGTGCGATACCTTTGTGGACGGGATCCAGGTGGCGGATATGCTGGGCATACCCCATGACAAGGTCTACAAGACGCTGGTGACGGTGGGAAGCAGCAAAAATTATTTTGTGTTTGTGATCCCCATCGAGGAGGAGCTGGACTTGAAGGCCGCGGCCAGGAGCGTGGGGGAAAAGAGCGTGGAGATGCTGCCGGTCAAAGAGATCAACCGCGTCACTGGGTATGTCCGGGGCGGCTGTACGGCAGTGGGCATGAAGAAGCCCTATGTGACCAGAATCCACAGCGCAGCGGAAAAGCTGCCCTGTATCATTGTCAGCGGCGGGCGCATCGGCTCTCAGCTGGAGTTGTCCCCGATCGACCTGGCGAGAGCGGCGAATGCGGAATTTGCAGATGTGGTGAAGCACTGAGGGACAGACCGGAAAAGGGAAACACTGCGTCCGCCTGGAGCGGGGAGAGCCTCCACAGGCAGGCGCGGGATGGAGGAAAACCATGCAGAAAAAGTTAAAAGATTGCGACACGGTGGCGCTGGACGAGGGGCAGAATGCGGTGGTCATCCTTGACCAGACGCTTCTGCCGGGCAGGACGGAGCTGATCGCTTTAAAGACGGCCCAGGAGATATGGGACGCCATCTATCTGTTAAAAGTGCGGGGGGCCCCGGCCATCGGCGTGGCGGCGGCGCTGGGCATCTATGTGCTGGCCAGGGACATTTCTGCGGAGGACTTTGAAGCGTTCTACGAAAAGTTTTGCGAATACAAGGAATATCTGAACTCTGCCCGGCCCACTGCGGTCAACCTGTCCTGGGCGCTGAACCGCATGGATCGGGCGGCCCTTCAGGCGGGGAAAGAGGAGCGCCTTGCCGTGCCCCAGGTCAAGGAGCGGCTGCGCCGGGAAGCGCTGTGCATCCGCCAGGAGGATGTGGAGGTCTGCCGCAGGATCGGCGAGAACGGGCTTTCGCTGGTAAAGCCCGGGGACGGCATTTTGACCCACTGCAACGCGGGCCGTCTTGCCACCGTCCAGTACGGGACGGCCACCGCCCCCATCTATCTGGGGCAGGAGCGGGGATATCATTTCAAGGTGTATGCGGATGAGACCAGGCCCCTGCTGCAGGGGGCCAGGCTTACCGCCTATGAGCTGCAGGAGGCGGGGGTGGACGTGACCCTGCTCTGCGATAATATGTCCGCCAGCCTGATGGCACAGGGGCTGGTGCAGGCGGTCTTTGTGGGCTGCGACAGGGTGGCGGCCAACGGGGATGCGGCCAACAAGATCGGCACCCTGATGGTGGCGCTGGCGGCAAAGCGGTATGGCGTGCCGTTCTACGTCTGTGCGCCTACCTCTACCATTGACTTCCACACGCCCACGGGGAAGGAGATCCCCATCGAAATGCGCCCGGAGGATGAGGTCACCCAGATGTGGTATCGGGAGCGGATGGCCCCCCAGGGCGTCAAGGTGTACAACCCTGCCTTTGACGTGACGGATCACGAGCTGATTGCGGGGATCGTGACGGAGTACGGCGTCGCGCGGGCGCCCTACGAGGAAAACCTGCGGAAGCTGATGGAAGGGCATGGGAGATGAAGCGGCAGGTCAGCCTGGCGGAGATTTCCGACGGACGTCTCTACGGGGAAAACGACATGGTGCGGGCGGACTGCCAGGGCTGCAAGGGGTGCTTCCAGTGCTGTACGGGCATGGGCACGTCTGTGATCTTAGACCCTTACGATGTGTTCCGCTTAAAACAAGGCCTGGGGGAAGATCTGGCGCAGCTTTTGGCTAAGGGGCAGGCACAGCTCAATGTGGTGGACGGCATCATTCTGCCCAACCTGAGCATGGCGGGGCCCGGGGAGCGGTGCGCTTTTTTGACCGGGGAGGGCCGATGCGGCATTCATGGGAGCCGTCCCGGCATCTGCAGGCTGTTTCCGCTGGGCCGGTATTATGAAAACGGAGACTTCCGCTATTTCCTGCAGACCGGGGAGTGCCGGGAGAAAAACCGCCTGAAGGTCAAGGTGGGGAAATGGCTGGACACGCCTGACACGGAAAGGTATCACGGCTTTGTGTGCAGCTGGCATTTTTTCTTAAACGGCCTGGAGGAACAGGTAAAGGGCGCAGAGGACAGTGAGCCTGCAAAGCGGCTGAACCTGCTTTTGTTACAGAATTTTTTCCTGACCCCTTATGACGGGGAGAGGGATTTTTACCAACAATATCAAGAACGGACAGAAAGATGGGAGCATCAGTGGGAACAGAAGAATGGGTAGAGGACTTTGACGCCGCCGCGGAGCAGGAGCGGCGGGAGCGGCGCAGGAAGCGCATCGAGGAGATGAAACGGAAGAAGCGCAGGGCGCAGATACTGTATCGGTGTGTCCCGGCGGGAGCGGCAGTGCTTTTGCTCCTCCTTGGGGTCGGCGTCGGCATAGCGGTACACGGGAACAAGGGCCATGCGGCCTCGGAGGAACAGACAGAGCCGTCTGCGGCGCCCGTCCAGGCGAAGGGGCAGACGCCGGAAGAGGCCCAGAGGGAGGAGACGCTTCCGCAGGAGACACAAGAGCAGCCGCCGGAGGAACAGGCCCCGGTATTTGCAGTCTGCAGCACGGATCAGACGGAAGGGTTTGGGGAGGAAATCGTCAGCCAATACGGCGTTTTAATCGACGCAGAGACGGGGGAGATCCTGACGGGCAGACAGGCGGACGTGCGGATGAACCCGGCGTCCATGACGAAGATCCTGACGGTGCTGACGGCGGCGGACGCCTTAAAAATCCAGGACGGAAGCGAGCCTGTGCTGGACGACGGATTTACCATGACCATAGAGATCACGGATTACAGTTATGTAAACGACTGTTCCAATGTGGGCTTTGAGGTGGGGGAAGTGGCGACTGTGCGGGATCTGTTTTACGGGACGGTGCTGCCCTCCGGGGCGGATGCGGCCCTGGGGCTTGCCACCTATGTGTCGGGCTCCCAGGATGCCTTTATGGAGCTGATGAACCAGAAACTGGAGCAGCTGGGGCTTTCCGATACCAGCCACTTTACCAATTGCGTGGGGCTTTACGATGACGACCATTACACCACCGTGTGCGATCTGGCAGTCATGATGAAAGCGGCGGCGGACAATGCCTTCTGCCGCCAGGTGCTGTCGGCCCACACCTATAACACCTCCTTTACCCAGCAGCACCCGGAGGGGATGCTGCTCTCCAACTGGTTCCTGCGCCGGATCGAGGACAGGGACACCCATGGGGAGGTGCTGTGCGGAAAGACGGGCTTTGTCAACCAGTCCGGCAGCTGCGCCGCAAGCCTGGCGCTGGACGGAAACGGCAGGGAGTATCTGTGCGTCACCGCCGGTTCCACCAGCAGCTGGCAGTGCATTGACGATCAGACGGATCTGTTCCAGCATTACCTGCCGCAGCCGGAAACGGAAACTTTGCCGCCGTCTGCAGAATGACAAAAAATGAGAGGAAACAGGACAGGAAATATGGGAAAAACGAAAACCTCGGTTTGGAGACGGCTTGGGCTCTGGAGCGCCCTGGCGCTTCTTTTGTGCAGCCTGTCCGGCTGCGGACAGATAGATCAGGAGGAGATAGAGCAGGCGCAGGTAAGCGCCGGGCCGGATGAGGAGGCAAAGGGAGAGGAACCAAAGGAGCAGGAAACTCTACAGCCTGTTTCCAGCCCCAAGCCGCAGGATAGCGCGGCTGCTTCCGCTTCCCCCAAGGAGACAGAGGCAGTGGCAGAGACAGGCAGGAAAAGTGCAGTGACGGGGGCGCTCTCGGTGCAGGGGACACAGCTGGTAGACGCCCAGGGAAACCCGGTACAGCTGAAAGGAATCAGCACCCACGGCCTGTCCTGGTTCCCGGAGTATGTCAATGAGGCGTGCTTCCGCCAGCTGAAGGAGGAGTGGCAGGCGGATGTGATCCGGCTTGCCATGTATACCGGGGAGGGCGGATACTGCACGGGGGCGGACAAAGAGAGCTTAAAATCGCTGGTCAAGAACGGGGTGGAATATGCGACGTCCTGCGGCCTCTATGTAATCATCGACTGGCACATCCTCTCCGACGGAAACCCCAACACCTATCTGGAGGAATCCAAGGCATTTTTCTCGGAAATGTCCCGGGAATACGCATCCTACACCAACGTGCTCTATGAGATCTGCAACGAGCCAAACGGCGGCACCAGCTGGCAGGATGTGAAGTCTTATGCGGAGCAGGTCATCCCCGTCATCCGGGAAAATGATGAAGACGGGATTATTCTGGTGGGGACGCCCAACTGGTGCCAGTTTGTAGACCAGGCGGCGGCAGACCCGCTGACAGGTTATGAAAATGTGATGTACACGCTGCATTTCTATGCAGCCACCCATAAGGACTCCCTGCGCAACACGATGGTAAGCGCCATCCAGGCGGGGCTGCCCATCTTTGTGTCGGAGTACGGGATCTGCGACGCCAGCGGAAACGGCGCTTTGGACATCGAACAGGCGAACCGCTGGGTGAGCCTGATGGATCAGTATGGTGTCAGCTATGTGGCCTGGAACCTGGCCAACAAGGCGGAGAGCTCCTCTCTCTTAAAGAGCAGCTGTTCCAAGGTGAGCGGCTTTTCCCAGGAGGACTTAAGCGACTCCGGCAATTGGCTGTTTGAAATGCTGACAGGAAGCGCGGCAGGGCCTGTGGGGGCTGCCTACGGCGGGGGACAGGAGCAGACGGACAAGCAGGCTGTGGGAGGCGGCGCGGGAAGCGCCGCAGACAGCGGGGGCAATGCCTCCGCCCAGGTTGCAGGAGGCGCAGAGAACGTGACCGCATCCGCAGAGGTGACAAACTCCTGGGAGCAGAACGGCGAAACCTGCCGCCAGTATGTGGTCACCCTGAAAAATACGGGCGCGGCGGATGCGAACGGATGGAAGGTGGAACTTCATTTCAGCGCCGGGATCGCCCTGGAGAACGGGTGGAACGGCACATACCAGGTGGACGGCAGCACGCTGACCATCACCCCGGCGGAGTACAATGCCGTCATTGCCGCAGGAGGAAGCGTGGGAGACATTGGGTTTATCCTGCGGGGGGCTGGGGAACTGGCGGAGTGAAAAGGGAAATACGCATATGAACATCGCATTGCTTCTGTCCGGGGGAACGGGAAGCCGCCTTGGGGCAGACATTCCAAAACAGTATATGAAGGTGAAGGGCTGGCCGGTGATCGCCTACAGCTTTGAACAGCTCGCGCTTCATGAGCAGATAGACGCGATCTGGATCGTGGCGGATGCCGCCTGGCAGGAAATGCTCTCCCATACTTTGAGCCGGCTGGACAGCGGCCAGAAGCTGCGGGGCTTTTCCAGGCCGGGGGAGAGCAGGCAGCTCTCGATCTGGCAGGGGCTTGAGGATGTGAGAAAATCTGCAAGGGACACGGACACGGTGCTGATCCACGACGCGGCCAGGCCGTGCCTTACCGGGGAGATGATCTCCAAATGCCTGCAGGCGGCAAAGGGACATGACGGCGCCATCCCGGTGCTGCCCATGAAAGACACGGTGTACGCCAGTATGGACAGCCGGAAGATCCATGCGCTGCTGGATCGCAGCACGATTTTTGCGGGACAGGCCCCGGAAGTGTTTACCCTGGGGAAATATCTGGCTGCCAACAGGCGGCTTCTGCCGGAAAAGATACGGAAGATAAACGGTTCTACGGAGCCTGCGATCCTGGCGGGGCTGGATGTGGCCATGTTCCCGGGAGACGAGGAGAATTTTAAGATCACTACCCGGGCGGATCTGGCCCGGTTTGAGCGGATTGTGTGGGAGAGAAGCAGGCGGGAAGAGATGGGGGAGGGCCCGGAGGATGATCGGGAAAACATATGAAACGCCCTGCGGCGCGATCCATTACTGGATCGGGAAAGAGGCAGACGCCCTGGGCGTTTCCCTTGTGTTTCTGCCGGGGCTGACTGCCGACCACAGGTTATTTGACGGGCAGATCGCCTATTTTGAAAAGAAATGTCCCGTTTTTGTCTGGGATGCACCGGGACACGCCGCGTCATGGCCCTTTGCCCTGGATTTTTCCCTGGAAGACAAAGCGAGATGGCTGGATGAGATCCTGATGCGGGAAAATCTGCAGAATGTTGTCATTGCCGGGCAGTCCATGGGCGGCTATGTGGGGCAGATGTACGCGCAGATGTTCCCGGAAAAGCTGCGGGGATTTGTCTCCATCGACTCAGCCTCCCTGCAAAGAAAATATATTACTGCCGCAGAGCTTTGGCTTTTGAAGCGCATGGAGCCGGTTTACCGCTATTATCCGTGGAAATGGCTGCTAAAGCAGGGGACGAACGGCGTTGCCGTCTCCGATGATGGGCGGGCGCTGATGCACAGCATGATGATGGCCTATGACGGGGACAAGGAGAGGTATGCGCGTCTGGCAGGGCATGGCTTCAGGATCCTGGCAGAGGCTATCGAAAAGGAGCTTCCCTATGAGATCAAGTGTCCGGCGCTGTTAATCTGCGGCGAAAAAGACCACGCCGGATCCTGCATCAGATACAATAAGGCATGGCACAAAAAGACCGGGATCCCCATCGCATGGATCAAAAACGCAGGACATAATTCCAACACGGACGCGCCGGAGCAGGTCAATGCGCTGATAGAGGAATTGATCAGCCGGATTGCGCAGGAAAAAGGGAACTTGGGGCGGTGATTTTTCGGATGATAATTTTAGAAAATAAGCCAGTTGTCGGGATGCTTGCTGGAGATAGCGGGAAATGTTATAATCAATGATGTGTCATAAGGTATGCGTGCTAAAGCGCACAAGGGGTATAAATATGTGAAAAGGAGTCTGGTGATGGCAGCAATTCTTGAGCTTCGCGATATACGGCAGAAAGTTTCTGATCTCGCGTCACAGTACGGTGCGGAACGGATTTTTCTCTTTGGCTCTTATGCAAGAGGAGAAGCTACTGTTGACAGCGATATAGATCTGCGTATCGACCGCGGACATATCAAAGGTTGGGCGCTCGGTGGGCTGCTTATAGATTTGGAAGCAGCTTTGGATAAAAAAGTTGATCTGCTCACGACAGGCAGCTTGGATATTACTTTTTTAGATACCATTAAAAACGAGGAGATTTTGCTGTATGAACGGAAATCGGGATAAAAATGTTTTATCACATATCATTAAATATTGTGAACAGATTGAGGAAACAGTCGCTTTATTTGGTGCAGATTACAATATTTTTTGTGGAAATAACACTTTTCGGAATGCCTGTTGTATGTGTCTTTTACAGATTGGTGAGTTATCTAATTCTTTATCAGATGATTTTCGTGATGGTCATACGGCGATTCCATGGAAACAGATTCGTGGTTTTCGGAATATAATTGCCCATGCCTACGGAACTGTTGAACCGTCTGTTGTGTGGGAGATTATTACAGCTGAATTGTCGGAATTAAAAGAATACTGTCACAAATGTATATCAGAGGAAAGATAGAATAAATATACAAGAATTTTTATGACTGCAATTTTGTGGCTTCCCAAACGGTCACGATGCTTCACTGCTTGGAAGATTGTTAAATCCAACGTGGATATTTTTTCTTTCAAATCTACACATGATGTTTCCTATGCTGCAAAGGCCAGCAGACTCACCGAAGAAGCGGACGGTAAGCGGAGCGGGTATCAATGGGAAGAAATGCTGTTTACGCAGCTCTATGACCGCCTGGTTTATGGATTGCTGGAAGAAAGACTTAAAGGAAACGCTCAGGGCGAGGAAGAACGGCCAGAGCGTTTCTTTTTATTTCATTGCCGGAACCAGATATTTTTTATGAAAAAAAGTTGCATAAAAAATACTGAGTGATATAATAATGTTAGAGAGAAAAAAGACTTGGAGGAATGGGATGTGATTATAGAGATTAGAGCAAAAAACTGTTATGCATTTGAGGATGACATTAGATTTTCAATGAAAGCAGATATGAGAAATAAAAAATTCGGATCCAATGTTCATAAAGAAAACAATTTTAATGTGCTTAAAACGGCAGGGATATATGGCCCAAACAATGCAGGAAAAACCTGTTTAATTAAGTGTATCAGGGCAATAAAAAATGTACTTTTAAATAAGAAAGATAGTTTAATGCCTAATATATTTACTGAGAGTGGTATATGTGAGTTAGGCGTAACCTTTATGTTATCTGGAAGAAAGTTTTCTTATGACTTTAAATATGACGCAGAAAAAGAAGAATATATATACGAAGCATTTTCTGAAATATTTAAAGATCAGTATAATAATGAAAAAGAAGTCTGCTGGTTAAAAAAAGATACCATCAGGGAAAGATATGAATGCATTGATGAAACTGTGCAGACTATGATTCCAGTTGTATCAAAAAATAATTTGCTATGTTATGTAATAGATACAAGTAAATTTGAACATATCAATGAAATGAAGCACATTCTTGTTGGATTTGCTGAGAAAGTTGATATTATCAATATGAATAACATACCTATGCAGCACACGATTGAACTTATGAAGAATAAGAATCAATTACAGCAAAAGGTTGTTGAATTCATAAAAAATGCAGACTTGTATATGGATAACTATGAATATGTGGATATGGATAAAATACAATTGAAAACTGGTGAAGAGGATGAAAAGCCGGACGAAAAAGTACTTGATATTCCAGAAAATATTATGGATCAAATCAGACTGGTTTCCACATATAAAGGTATTCATGTGCCAAGCATGATATTTGATTCTACTGGGACAAAGAAAATTGCAGCAATGGCAGGTTATGTTATTGAGGCACTTGAACGGGGAAGGATTCTCGTCGTGGATGAGCTGGACAGCAGTATTCATTTTAAGCTTACCAGGGCCATTGTTGCGATGTTTAATAATGAATTGAATACCAGTGCGCAGTTGATATTTACCGTTCACGATATAAATCTTATGGATTGCAAGAGGCTGTTCCGAAAAGAGCAGATTTGGTTTGTCCACAAGGATGAAGAGGGCGTGTATGTATATTCACTTGCTGATTTTACTGCACAGCAGGGGGTACGGGACACGACAGATGTAGCGGAAAAATATAGGAAGGGTGCTCTTGGAGCATTACCTGATCCAGAATTGATTTACTCGTTGCTTCGCATAAAAGGTGATGTAAAGGGGGATGCTGCCGATGCCGAATAAGCTCCCTAAGTTTCTTGACAAGCATAAAATCTGTATTATCTGCGAAGGCAATGAGGAGTATGCGTATCTTAAACACTTGAAAGATTTGAAAGTGTGGAACGAGCAATATGATATTTTATTAGTGAATGCCGGCGGCAATGGGAATATTCCGGCGAGGTATCAGGACAGATACCAGAATGGAGCAGACGAACTGGTGCTTGTGTTCTGTGATACGGAAAAGAAGCCTTATGAGCAGTATGGGGATATTAAACGTAAGATCAACGAATTTCATGGCGTGGATCATGCTGCGGACAAGGTAATTATATTTGGCAATCCCTGTACGATGCAGATCATATCCAAACATTGGACAGATGAAAATTTGAAATCTCCAGCAAAGTCGGTGAATGCTCCCTTAATTAGAGAACATACCGGGGTGGAGAATTATAAAGGCAGAGCAGATCAGATTGAACAGGTTATGAAATATGTGACGAAGGAGAATTATGTGGATATGCGCCAGCGGGTGAGAAATCTGGAGAAGGATGATTCTGCTGCTGGAAGCAGTAATTTTGGAAAGTTTATACAGTTGTTTGAAAGTGATGACAGCAGATGGATTGAGGAAATGAATGGATCATTAGAAAGGTAGATTTTTTAGGCATCCGGAGCAGGGAATTTGAGGATTGTAAAACATAAGAAATGTGTTAGAATATCCCTAGGGGAACAAAGCGGGAACTGCTTTGGGATCCGGCAAAAAAAGGGAGGGGATTGCCATGAATGTGTTCAAAGAGATGTCTTTATCCATTTACAGCTATGAAAGCTACCGGGAATTTTTGAAAAATAAGAAGGGCAAGGTGTTTGGCTACGCCCTGCTTCTCATGTTTTTGTATTTTCTTATCGCCTGGTTCCTTCCCGGAATGATCAGCCTGGGGCTGCCCTCGGAGATGGCCCGGGAGATCCGGGAAAACGTGCCGGATTTTGAGCTGGAAGACGGCAGGCTCTGGGTGGAGCGGCCTTTTGAAATCGATGCAGACACCACCTATATCTACGCAGACACCGGGGAAAGCCTGGGCGATGTTTCCCAGATTGCGCAGCAGCTTGCCCCTTATCAGACTGCTTTGCTGATGGACTCCAGCCAGATGATCGTAAAAAGCCAGGGGTCGGTGCAGGCCCTGTCCTTTTCCGCTCTGGATCTGGAACTGGACAGAGAGGATCTGGTGGAACTGATCCCGATGCTCTATGTGGGCGCACTGGTAGGGATGGTTTTTTTGTATGTGTGGATCACGGCATTGTTTTTCCTGGGCGTTTTGTTCGTAGCGCTGCTTGGGATGATTGTGGCGACCACCATGCATTATGAGCTGACCTTCGGGCAGCTGTATCTTCTGGCGATTTACAGCAGGACGCTGCCATTGCTCATCAAGGCGGTGCTCTCTTTCCTGCCCATCCATATCCCGGCTTTCTGGGTAATCAATTTTGGGCTGTCCCTGCTCCTCCTTGCCCTGGCTATCCGCAAGATGAAGGAACAGCCTGCGGAGGGGCCGTATAACGCGCCTCCCATGGAGGGGATGGGGCAATGAAATTGTTGTTTATCAGGCACGGCGACCCGGACTACAGCGTGGATTCCCTGACGGAAAAGGGATGGAGGGAGGCGGCGTATCTTGCCGAGCGATTGGCCCGGATAGATGCCCGGGCATATTATGTCTCGCCCCTTGGCCGGGCGAAAGACACGGCTTCCCTCACCATGAAGGCTGTGGGAAAAACTGCGGTAGAGTGTGAGTGGCTGCGGGAGTTTGCCCCCCGTATCCACAGGCCGGATACCCCGGATGGGATGCAGATCGCCTGGGACTGGCTGCCGCAGGATTGGCTTGGGGAGGAGCGCTTTTTTGACCACAGGCGCTGGTATGAGCCTCAGGCCTTTGCAGAGGCTAAGGTACAGGCGGAGTATCAGTGGGTGACCTCTCAGCTGGATCTCCTTTTGGCCGGGTATGGCTATCGGCGGGAGGGAGACTTTTACCGGGTGGAGCAGCCCAACAACGACACCATTTTGTTTTTCTGCCATTTCGGGGTGACCTGTGTGCTGTTGGGGCATCTCTTGCACGTCTCGCCCATGGTGCTCTGGCATGGGTTCTGCGCCGCGCCCACTTCCGTGACCACGGTGATCACGGAGGAGCGCCGCAAGGGCATCGCTTCTTTCCGGGTCAACGCGTTCGGCGATATCTCCCATCTGTACGCAAAGGGAGAGCCCCCCGCCTTTGCCGCCCGGTTCTGCGAGTGCTATGACAATGAGGGGGAGCGGCGGGACTGAGAGGCTCTTTCGGCAGCAGTTCCGCGTGTTTCTTTCAGGCTTCCGCATTGCTTGTCGTCAACGGGGTTCAGCCATTGAAGGGAGCTGTTTTCTGTAGGCACTTCGGTTTGAAGTTTGTCTTTCTCTGTCAGATCCGGCTCTGGCTCGTTCTATACATTTTTTGCCAGACGGAACACCGCCCATGCTGGCCTCTGTTTTTCGGCAACGAATGGTAGGGATAGATACCAAACAGAAACGGGAAGAAGGGGAAAATAAAATCCTGTCTCCCGGACGCTGTCATGTCCGGGAAATCTTTTTCTTAGCGTAGTCACAAAGAAAAGAAACAAATGCCAATATCAGCAATATAAAGATAGACAACATATCCCATACGTCAAAAACAGGCACCTCTATCATTTTTGACAGCAGTACATTGACAATCACCACGAATGGAATAGCGAACAAAAAAGTTGTTCCGAAAGCGATTAACTTTCTTGTTTTCCCAATGTGGTGAAAAATTGCAGCTATGATCCATAAGAAAACGATGGAGGCCACTGCCACTACTGTCCCAACTGAAAATACTTCTTTTACTTTTATCAATTTGCTTAGCAAATACAAATAGGGAATGATAAAAACACTTAATGATATTAAACTTACCATAACACCCTTTTTCCCCAATATAATACTTGGAAAAGATATCACCCATGCAAAAACAATGGAACTGACCGGGATGAGTGACCATGTTAAATTATGAGATATTGCAATATTGCAAATGAGACATACCATAATCCCTATGAAAAGGGTTACTGAAAACAAAATTGAAATAACCACATTTTTGGTCATGTTATTTTCATCTTTCCTTTTCAAAGCAATCAAATTTTCATCTGCCTTTTTTTCAAAACTTTCCATGTCAATTTTTTCCCCACTTAACAACTCGTTTACTGTGATTCCCAATATTTCGCAAAGCTCTAACATGATAGATGAATCGGGCATACTTTTACCTGTCTCCCATTTGGATACCGCCCGATCTGTAATGTTCAATTTTTCTGCCAGCTGCGCCTGAGTCAGCTTTTTCTCTTTGCGACATTTGGCAATGAATTTTCCGATCTCTGTCTGATTCATCATTTTTCCTTTCAAACTTTTTCTTTCACTTTGAACGATACGCCTAACTATGTGTTTTTCACACGAACCAATGGTTGGATGGGGGAGATTCAACCACTGGTTGGGAAATTTTTTGCCGTTTTCTGTATCATTTTAGCATACGGATGTGCATTTTTCTATCTTGGACTTTCGACAGTGTAGGATTTTCGACATATGAAAAATGAATGAGAGGGAGTCCGTAATGTTTGTCTTTGGGTCTTTCATTTCTGTGGTTCGGAATGGTGTGATGCTGGCGGTCTATCGCCTGTTTTTAGGTTATGCGTTTTGGGGTATGCGGCAGAATGGGTGCAGAAACGCCTGCCGAGGCGGCAGCAGGGATGCTGTGGGCTTCCCTGTCAAAATGATGCAAGAGGAACCATGCAGTTATATTAGAAAGTCTAAATCATTTCAAGAGTGTGAAGAAATGTCAAATAACAAAATACAATCCATCCGCCACGGCAGGATATTGAAGAGTTCCAGAAAAGCCTGTAAAATCAATAGTTTCATGTCGAACGAAGGCGTTTGCTGCACTACTATATCATTTGGGCAACAGGCTTGATATAGCAGCGTTTTAAAATTTGACAACTCAGAAACGGCCAGAAAATCAATCGTAAAAAAATACGATTGATTTTCTACACGCTTTTGCGTATAATAAAAGCAATAAAATGAAAAAGGAAGTATGGTGTATGCGTGAAACAAGGACAACAGAGTTTAAAGAAAAAATTACAAATACATTTTTAAAAACTGTAAGTGCCTTTTCAAATTACGACGGAGGAGAAATCTTTTTTGGCATTGACGATAATGGTAATATCAAGGGATTGCCAGATGTCAGACAAGCGTGTCTGGATATTGAAAATAAAGTGAATGACAGTATTACTCCCCAGCCTGATTACACATTGGAATTGCAGAATCATGACAGAACGATAAAGCTGACTGTAAAAAGTGGAACTCAAAAGCCATATTTATATAAATCCAAAGCATACAAACGCAATGACACTGCGACAATAGAAGTTGATACACTGGAATTGTCAAGACTGATTTTGGAGGGGAAAAACATTAGGTTTGAAGAATTGCCGTGCGAAGATCAGGAACTGACTTTTGATATTTTATGCCAAAAATTAAAGGAATGTATTCAGATTGAAACCTTTAATCAGGATACTTTAAAAACGCTGAATTTATATAACAGTGCCGTTGGATATAATAATGCTGCCGGTATTTTAGCGGATAAAAATCACTTTCCGGGAATTGATATTGTGAAGTTCGGTGAAAACATCAGTGTAATCCATAAGAGAGCGACATTTGACAAGATATCCATTCTGTCAGTATATGAAAAAACATTGGAGGTATTTAAAGACTATTATCAATACGAAGAAATACGAGGTTTTGATCGAAAGAAGGTAGAAAAAATACCTGAAGCTGCATTTAGAGAAGCAATCGCAAACGCATTGATCCACAGAGTATGGGATGTGGAGTCACAGATCAAGGTTTCGATGTTCGATGACAGAATAGAAATTATTTCGCCGGGCGGGCTGCCCTCCGGGATCACGGAAAATGAGTATTTAGCGGGGAAGCTTTCCGTTCTGAGAAATAGAAATCTGGCCAATGTATTTTACAGACTGGGACTTGTTGAAATATTCGGTACGGGAATTACACGAATCAAACAACTCTATGAAAAGGGATTAAAACAGCCGGAATTTGAATTTTCGGAAAATGCAATTAAGATTGTACTTCCGGTTTTTGAGGAAGATTTGAATTTAACGGAAGACGAGAGAAAAATATATAAGATTTTAAGCAGGACAATGTTGAAATCAATCAGTGAAATTACTCCTTATGCTGGGTTTGGCAAATCAAAGACAATACAGCTTTTGAAAGAGATGAACAAAAAAGGTGTTGTGAAAATTGAAGGCAGGGGACGAGGTACAAAGTATGTGATAAAGGAATCAGTTAGGGGAAATTGAACGGGTAGAAGATTTGCGCAAAATATGACTAAATGAGGCAAGGGATTTTACGGTATGGCTTGCTCAGGATGAGAATCTGTTTAGCCTATGGTACAAAGTTTTCCCCTGAGAACATAACCGATTTTCTCATAACAGGCATTTGACGCAGCGTAATCAGCATCCGTATAAAGCATAGGCATATATCCTGTGTCCTTCGCTATTTTAGATACTTGATAAACAAGATTTTCCGCATAGTGCATTCTTCGGTATTCCTCATGCGTAAACACCAAACCGATGCCCGCCAGATCGCCATTTGGCCTGAGGCTGCAAACGGACACGCTTTTGCCCTCTTTATTTCTCCAAATATAATTGTTGCCGCATCTTATGGCTTCCTCCGCTTTGCGGCGGTATGCTGCGGGACTATCCTGATCTATCCCGGTTTCTTTATGGAAAAAATCCATGTAAACGCATGGGGGCGGCGCCTGGTTTACAGTTGCTTTTGGCTACGTCATTTGTGCTGTATCTTTTTTCGAGAAATAACCAAAACAAATAGCAACGATAAAATATTTGATAAGGTTATTCTGATTATCATCAATTCATCTGCGCCTGTTTCTGTCACCGTATGTAAGGCATTGCCAATGAAATTGTTAAATAAATGTTCTGATGCGCCTGTCCAGAGCGTTCCAGTCAATGCAGCACACATACCCCATTCATAGGCTAAAATTCCGGACAACAGTATATATCCTATGCCCATAAAAACTGCCGCAGCGATATTCATGGAACCGTCAAGCACAGGATTTATTACGTTGGTAATATGCCATATTCCAAAAAGCAGAGCCTGGATGATATTAGCTGTCTTTTGAGAATAGCACTGCATACCAATTTTATAAAACAATCCTCTAAACAGCCCTTCTTCTGCCCAGACATTGACCATGTTGCCAATAATACACACTATTACTGCCAGCAAGGAGCTGCCATTAGTGTGTGTCTGCGTCAGTGAAAAATTTGTAATGTAAAATTGTAAGGACGGGTGTTTTCCCATTCCAAACAGCACAATAAATTCTGTAACATAAGAGAGAAAAAAGGTGCTTATTCCAAGAGCAAGACCATATTTCAAACCCGTAAAGAAACCTTCCCTTGAAAAGCCCAGATCACGCCAATTCGACTTGAGCATATCCAATGCAATCCATATCAGCAAAATGCAGCAGATTTTATGTAATATATTTTCGCAAATCCATGTCTGGTCGGTTTTTACAAAAATAATTTCTATTGTTCTGACTATCATTAACAAAAGAAATATTAAACTGATTACATTGATTGTTTTTCTTTTTCCCATTTTTACACCCCTAGCGTGCCTTAGCACGCACACCAAGAGGGTGTGTAAACACCCCTCTTTTTAGAATTTGACAGTTTACTTTCAAACTTTCCCTTCTGAATCATTTTGGCAGTTGCCTTTTTATTTGCAGACTTGATTTTTGTTTCAGGTTTTCAATATCAAATATGATATGCAGCCAAATAAACATCAACAATGATATTATCATAAAAAAGTATACGCAACAAGAGGAACCCATTATGATTCTCCAATATGGCTTGAAAAACCTCTCTGATACAGTATAATAAGGTATCAGGGAGGTTTTTATGAAGAAAAGAATACTAATCATCGAAGATGATTCTACGATACGGACACAGCTTAAAACTCTTTTGGCCGGGAATGGATATGAGGTATTTGCAGTTACGGATTTTTCCCAGACAATAGAGCAGTTAAAAGAAGCTGCGCCGCATCTGGTTATTCTGGACATAAAGCTTCCGGGGAATAATGGTTTTGAAATATGCGCTCAAATCCGCACGTTTTCAGATCTTCCGATTGTTTTCGTTACAGGCAGCAATACGGATATGGACGAACTGAACAGCATTATGCTGGGAGGGGATGCGTTTATCACAAAGCCTTATAATCCCGCGATTCTTCTTGCGAAAATTGCGGCATTGTTAAAGAAATCCTGCCCATCCCCTCAAACAGAAATCTTTATGTGGAAAGAAGCTGTCCTGCATTTGGAGAGCAGCACCATAGAGTACAAAGGACAGAAAGCAGAATTGACAAAGAATGAATTGAAAATCCTTTACTATCTTTTTAAGAACGCCGGAAAAATCTGTTCCAGAAATGATATCGTGGATTTTCTCTGGGACAATCAGCTTTATGTGGATGATAACGCCCTAAGCGTCAATATGACCCGTATTCGGGACAAACTGGAAGCAATCGGACTGGCAGATTTCATTAAAACAAAACACAGGCAGGGCTATATATTATGAGTGGAAAACAATATCTGAAAAATCAACTTCCCGTCGTTTTGATCAATCTGCTGGGTATGCTTGCCCTTGCCCTGTTCCTGATTGCGGGCGATCAACCGATCCAGACAGTCTTGTTTATTCTTGTTGTCTGGTGGATTGTCCTTGCTTTATCTTTGTCTGCTTTTTATTTTTCCCGAAACAAATATTTAAAAAAATTGCTGGATATGGCGGAGCAATTAGAAGAGCGATATTTGCTGCCGGAAATCATGCAGGCGCCGGAAAGGGCCGATGATCAGGTTTTTTACCGGATGATGAAAATGGCTGAAAAATCCATGTTGGAGCGGATTGGCGAAGTGCAGAGGGAGCGCAGGGAATATAAAGAATACATCGAACAATGGATACACGAGGTAAAAACGCCGATTACAGCTATGAAGCTGCTATGTGAGAATCATCGTTCGCTCTTTTTCAGAGAGGTATTGGCAGAGCTAGAGAAGATCAATCAATATACAGAACAGGCGCTTTACTATGCCCGGAGCGAACACGCTGAAAAAGATTATTCTGTCCGTGAAGTCAATTTATGCGATGTTGTGCACAGTGCGATCGCAGATCATAAGTATCTTCTGCGTCAGAGCAATATGACGGTTGAGATAGATGAAATAGAAACAAAAGTTTACACGGATGAAAAGTGGGTGCGGTTCATCTTAAATCAGATAATTGGGAATGCCATCAAATACTGTGCAGAGCAGCCTGTTTTACATTTTGAGGCGTCAAAAACAAATGGCAAAATTGTGTTATCTGTCAGTGACAACGGGATCGGTATTCCCCAAAGCGATCTGCCCCGTATTTTTGAAAAAGGATTTACAGGCCAGAATGGGCGAACCGGGAAAAATTCTACTGGAATTGGTCTATACCTCTGCAAACGTCTATGTGATAAGCTGGGAATAGGAATTACTGCTGATTCCGAAAACAGAGGAACAACGATTTTCCTTTCCTTTCAAATGAATGATTTTATTATCGGGGTGCAGGGCTGACAGGTTTTGCACTTCTTACATTTTTGTAAGAACTGTGTAAGAAAATCTGATACAAAAAAAGATATGCTCCATTTACAATCAGGGTATGGAACAGGGAAGGAGGTTGATCGGATGAATACAATTTTGAGGCTGGAGCATATCCAGAAGTATTATGGAAACGAGGGGAATCTTACCAAAGCCATTCAAGACATCAGCTTTTCTGTGGAAGCAGGAGAATTTCTCGGAATTATGGGGGCGTCCGGCTCTGGAAAGACAACGCTGCTCAACTGTATTTCCACGATTGACACCGTAAGCGCAGGGCATATTTTTTTAGAGGGAACAGACATAACGGAAATCAGACAAAGCTCTCTTGCCCGCTTTCGCAGAGAGAATTTAGGTTTTGTATTTCAGGACTTCAATCTGCTGGATACCTTGACGATTTCAGAGAATATTGCACTGGCATTGGCGATCAATAAAGTCCCGGCCGGGAGCGTGGAATCCCGCGTCCTGGATATGGCCGGGAAGCTGAATATCAGCGATATCCTGGACAAATATCCGTATCAGGTATCAGGCGGCCAAAAACAGCGCTGTGCCTGTGCAAGAGCAATGATCAACAATCCAAAACTTTTATTGGCCGATGAGCCCACGGGAGCATTGGACAGCCATTCCTCGCAAATGCTTTTGTCTACCATGCAAAGTATCAATGAACAGCTTGGGGCCACAATCCTTATGGTAACCCATGACGCATTCAGCGCCAGTTATGCCAGCCGTATCCTTTTTTTGCAAGACGGAGAAATCTTTATGGAACTGCGAAAGGGAGACGACAGCAGAAGCGCTTTTTTTGACAAGATTCTGAACGTCCTTACCATGATCGGAGGGGGACAGAGCCATGTATGCTAAACTTGTTTTCAGAAACGCAAAACGGTCTGTAAAAGACTATCTGATCTACATTGTCACAATGACGATCTGCGTTGCCTTATTTTATGCGTTTTTGTCTGTTTCCAGCAGTTATTATAACCCGGATATCGGCAGCGAGTATGATTTTACTCTGCTGAGTGACGGAATGAAAGCTGCAATCTGCATGATCACATTGCTGTTGTTATTTTTGATACGGTTCGTCAATCATTATATGCTCCTGCGAAAGCAAAAAGAGTTTGCGATTCAGTCCATTATGGGAATGGAACAAAAAACCATTGGCCGGATTTTCTTTGCAGAAACGTTGATTATGGGGATGCTTTCCATATGGATTGGGATTTTTTCCGGCGTATTTTGCTCCCAGTTTATTACCGCAATGCTCCTTACCGCGTATGGAAAGCCTTATGAAATCTCATGGACATTATTCCCGGATACCGTTTTGCTGACAGTGGTATTTTTTGTGGCAAGTTTTTTTGTGGTAGGAATTTTCAATACCCGTACCATTCAGAAAACAAAAATCATTGATATGCTTTCCGCAGCGAAGGAGAATGAACCCGAATTAAAAAAGAGCCGCTTCATTTCTATTGCGGCAGTCCTCTTTGAATTATTTACCGCATGGGGATTGATGACAGGAATACAAAAGATCTATTTTTATGATGACCCCCGGCTTGCGCTTTCGGTGCAGCTTATGTTTTGGGGGAATATTCTTTTTCCGCTGCTTGCTGTGCTGTGGCCGGTATTTTGCAGGATCAGAAAGAAAAAAAGGGAATACTGCCTTACGGGTCTGCTGCTATGTTCTGTATTCAACGCTTTTGCAGCAGCCAGCGTTGCGGCGTTAAAAAATAAGTATTATCTGCCTTTAGGCAGCGGAACGCTCAACCAATATCTGCTATTTGTCCTGATTGACTTAATTTTCTTTCTTTGTGCCTTAATTTATCTTACCAGCGGTCTGATTGCGGCATGGAAGGAAAAGTCGCCGGAACACCGATACCATGAGGAAGCGCTGTTCTTTTTCGGACAGATTACCTCAAAGCTGAACACAACCAGTAAGACGATGACGATTATCTGTATCACGTTGGTACTGGCAATTTTCATGTTTGTTGCAGCCCCTGTTCTGACGGGCTGGTCGTCCGGCTATCTGGATATACGGTCTATGTATGATGTGCAGGCGTTTTCAAGATACAATCAAGTTTATGAAGAAGAAAACCTGCCGCAGGACAGCTATGAAATCATTGCGGATTTTCTGACAGAACATAAGATAGATACAGATTATGATTGCACGTTCAATCTATATCTCCCGGAGAAAGAGGATTTTCACAACAGACAGAAATATGATTTCCCGATTGCAGCAATTGCTGTGAGCGATTACAACGCCATACGGGAAATGCTGGGTTACGGACAGATTTCTCTGGGGGAAGATGAATTTACAACACAGTGGAAAACAATCGCCACCGGGGAAGAACGGGATAGTTTTTTGAAAGAGCATCCCAGTATTATGACAGACGCAGGGAAATTGACGCTCTCCGGGCAGTCATATTATGAGGACGCCATCGGAGAAACAGCGTACAATTCCTATACAGATGTGCTCTATGTACTTCCCGACAGGATTTGTGAGAAGCTGCTGCCGGTCATGAAAAACCGCTATATCACAACGTCAGAAAACATCTCTTATGAAAATGCAATCGAACTGGAAAAACTTTTTACGGAAAGATTTCCAGAGCAGACAGAAAGCGGGGTTATGTATGGAATACGGCTCTGCACCTTACAGACGAACAGTACCATAGCGAATAATTTTGTTTTGCAGGCCGCAATGCTTTACGGCGCTGTCGTATTGATGATCATATGTCTTACCGTACTTTCCTTACAGCAGCTTTTAGACGCAGGGCAGTATCAATACCGCTTCTCCGTACTCCGAAAATTGGGTGTGGAAGAAAAGGCTGTTGGGAAACTGATTCTGGCGCAGCTGGGCGTCTGGTTCGGGCTGCCAATTATTGCGGCGATGATTGTATCCGCTGTTATCATAACTTATTTTATCCAGATCATATCGGCAGAAATTTCAGCCTATATCGGGTTTGGGGCGCTGATGTTACAGATTGGGGCGACAATCGGGATCTTGTCGATTTTGCTGATTTGTTATTTCATCAGTACATGGATTATTTTCAGGCGTTCTGTGAATCCATCTTGATTCGGGCCTGGGCTTACGGTATAATGTCCGCAAAGGGCAGAGTCAAACATCCGTAAAGACATTTGACGAGCTCGTTTAGGCAAATGCCTTTACGGATGCTTGACGAGCGAAGCGAACTCGAAAAACCCATGGTTTTTCGAGTCTCTGACCGTAACTTGCCACAAACCAGCGGCGGCAGAATCCAGGCTGATAAATCAGCCTGCCGCAGCTTGCGCGGCGCATGATACGACAATCTGCCGCTTGCCCGGTAAATGCCGCTTCCCGGGCAAATCCCTTGCGGCAGGCGATTTTTGCAATTTCGGATCGCTGGTCTGATAAAAGTGATAGGAGGACACAGACATGGCACAGCCACTCAAAGTATTGTTGTTAAATGGAAGTCCCAGGGCAAACGGGAATACGGCCATCGCCCTTGGGGAGATGGAGAAGGTTTTCGCTGCAAGCGGCGTGGAGGCGGAGACAGTCCTGGTGGGACACAAGGACATACGGGGGTGTATCGCCTGCGGGAGCTGCTACGGGCAAGGCAAATGTGTGTTTGACGATATCGTCAATGAGCTTGCGCCGAAGTTTGAGGCCGCAGACGGCCTTGTGGTGGCAAGCCCCGTTTACTATGCGTCGGCCAACGCCACGCTGATCGCCTGCCTTGACCGGCTGTTTTACAGCACCCACTTTGACAAGACCATGAAGGTGGGGGCCAGCGTCGTGTGCGCCAGACGGGGCGGCTGCTCCGCAACCTTTGACGAACTGAACAAGTACTTTACCATCTCCAATATGCCCATCGCTTCCAGCCAGTATTGGAACAGCATCCACGGGATGCTCCCCGGGGAGGCGCAGATGGACGAAGAGGGCAGGCAGACCATGCGCACGCTGGCCAGAAACATGGTATTTTTGATGAAAAGCATCGCGCTGGGGAAAGAACAGTTTGGCCTGCCGGAGACGGAAAGCCGGGTGTCCACACATTTCATCAGGTGACAGGCCCTGGGGGCAAATGGCCTGATGCACGATCCGATTGGGGGAAAGCGTATGAGTTTATTGATTCAGGACACGACCAGAGAGGAAAGGGAGCAGATCATCCGGCAGTCGCTGGACTGCGGAGGCGGATGTGAGAACTGCTCCTCCTGCTGGCTGGGCGGCGGGAGCCCGTTTGACATCTATCAGGACTACATAGACGGGAAAAAAGAGATCGCGGAGATCAACGCCCAGTACCGGGCGCGGTTTGTGCGGGGGTAGCGCGGGACCGCCGTCCCCGGCATCCTGAAAACCCTGGTTTGCCGGGACAGGTTTCGCCGCTATGATGGAGCGGCCAGAGGCCCGGCGCAGGGAGACAATCCGCCCATCCATACCTCATACAGCATGACAGACAGTGCATTTCAGATAAAAAATCCAACGCCCGCTTCAACGGCTGAAGACAGCCTGGGAAGCTTTATTTATAAGATTTGATGATCCGATGCGCTGGTCTGTCCTGGAGCTGATCCGGCTTGCGGCAGGAAAGAGCCCCTGGACAGGCCGGGTGCACCAGGGGGCAGAAAGAGAGGAAACGCATGGCGACGGGAAGAAAGAAATGGCTGCCGGTCTTTGGGATCCTGGCAGCCTTGCTTTTGGCGGCTGCAGGAGGAATGTGGTATTGGGAGAGGAACCGCTGCAGCGTGGTGGACGAAGCGGTGTCGCCGGATGGAAGGTGCCAGGTCATCTTCCAGGAGAAGGGGACGCCGGGTCAGGCATACGGCGGCACTGAGGGGAGGATTTTGATCCGCTATGACGGAAAGACGGTGCAGGAGAGTGACGTCACCATAAGGAACGGCGGCACTGCGCTGCGGCCGGAGAACTGGAGCGTGCTATGGGGAAAGGCGGGCCCGGAGATCACGCTGACGGGAAGCGGCCAGGAGGACGTGGTGCTGTCTTTTCTCTACGGCGGCGGGATGTTTGCGGGATATACGCAGGAGGAGTTAAAGGAGGAGATGGCGGCGCGGTATGAGGGCGCCAGGCTTGTGGAAGCCGGGGAAGGATATGATGTTTTTGAAGCGGACGGATTGCGCTTTATGGTGCAGAATGATCTCTTGATGCGGGACAACTATCGGATGGAACTGTTCCGATATCTGGCAGATTCCTATTTTGCGGGAAGAAACCGCAGCCTGACGTATGAGGAGCAGGGAGAGGGGATCGGACGCAGCTATATCCCTGTGGTCGCGCTGAGTTCCTCCCAGAGCCCCGAGAAGGAGTGGTTCTGCGAGGATGTGGTAAACTGTCTGTTGGCCTGTCTGGAAAAGCTCCCCTATGCCGGGAACGAAGACCTTTATGCGACGATCCAGATCGCCTACGGCGGCGCACGGTATACTTATGCGCCAAAGGGGCTGGATACGCTCACCAAGGAGGATACCGCCGGGGCATATAACGCGCTCTATGCCTTTGTGGAGGAACTGTCAAATACAGCATACTTTCAGGAGAAGGAACAGGAGAAGGCACAGGATGGCAGCACGGACGGCGACGCCCAGGAGGATCAGCTGACGGAGGAACAGATGCAGTATGCCATGGCGCTGACGCCGGAATGTACCTGGACGGATGAAAACGGCGTGGAGTATCGTATGGTGGGGATCGACCGTGCGCTGGGCAGCAGTTTTTATGTGATGGTGGCTGTGGCGCAAGAGGGGGATTGTCTGTTCATCAATGCAGATCCCTATCTGGGGGACGGGGGCACCGCGCGATGGCTCTCGTTTCTTAAGGACGGCAGGACAGGGTTTTCCTGTCTGGCGCACAGCGGCGGAAGCTACGGGGAATTATATCGGACGGAGGACGGCGGGCACAGTTTTGCGAGAGTGGAATACCCTTCTGCCATGGCCAAACTGCCGGACGGCTCCTATTACAATCCCTTTGTGATGCCGGAGAGCGTGTATGAGGAGGACGGAAAACTCTACCTGGTGGCAGGCCAGGGGGCAGATGGGGATTACTACGGGGAGGAGGGCTTCTGCGACGGCCTGTACGAATCGGCGGACGGGGGAGTGACCTGGAGCTATGTCGGGGAGAGGCCCCGCACCCGGTAGCCAAATATATGCCCTATTGCCGACCGAGGAAGCATGGAAGCGGGAATTGAGGCTCGATGCATTTGAAAAGCTGACAAGATATCCATCTAAAACTGACAGAGGCCGCGGACGCCGCCATATGTGAGGCGCGAAAACAGCAGGCTGTTTTTGCGGACATCATCACAGACGGTATTGACGAAGAGGAACGGCGGCAGTTAAAATGATCTGGGGGGAACACGCAAGATGAATTTATGGGTAAAAGTTTTAGTATGTTTTATAGCTGGCATCGGAGCGGGTCTTGGAACTGGTTTTGCCGGAATGAGCGCCGCCGCTGTCATCAGCCCTATGCTGATCACATTTTTGGGTATGCCGGCTTATGAAGCGGTAGGCATTGCTCTGGCAAGCGACGTGCTGGCAAGCGCGGTCAGTGCCTACACCTATGGAAAAAATAAAAATCTCGACATCAAAAACGGTCTTGTTATGATGGCGACCGTCCTGCTTTTCACCTTAGCAGGCAGCTGGGCGGCCAGTCGGGTGCCCAACACTACGATGGGCGGCTTCTCAGTCTTTATGACGATGCTTCTGGGCATCAGATTTATTGTAAAACCTGTTATGACCACAAAAGAAGCGATGGCAGACGTAAGCGCGAAAAAGCGGGTGATTCAGTCGATTGTCTGCGGCACGGTAGTCGGTTTTATCTGTGGTTTTATCGGCGCGGGCGGTGGAATGATGATGTTGCTCCTGCTGACCAGCATTTTGGGATATGAGTTGAAGACCGCTGTCGGCACAAGTGTCTTTATTATGACCTTTACAGCATTGACCGGTGCCGTCAGCCATTTTGTCATCGGCGGCGCACCCGATTTATGGTGTCTCATCCTTTGCGTGGCATTTACCCTGCTGTGGGCAAGAATCGCCGCATTGTTCGCAAACAGGGCCAGCGCCAAAACGCTCAACAGGGCCGTGGGCGTTGTCCTGACGGTCCTGGGCGCGGCTATTCTTTCCGTTAATTTTCTCAGAGGGTGAGTCTATGGAGAATGATATGGAAACCGATAACCTTTGGGAGGTGTGGCTATTATGTCGCAGGTAACAAAACGCGCGCTGGAGCAATCACTAAAGAATCTGCTGCTGAAAAAACCGCTGAATAAAATCACCATCAATGACATTGCCAACGACTGCGGCATTAACCGCATGACCTTCTATTATCATTTCAAGGACATCTACGATCTTGTGGAATGGGCTTGTCTGGAGGATGCACGAAAGGCGCTTGAGGACAAGAAGACCTACGACACCTGGCAGCAGGGCTTTTTGCAGATTTTTGAAGCAGTTCGGGACAACAAACCTTTTATCATGAATGTGTATCGCTGCGTCCATAAAGAGCAGGTTGAGAAATATCTGAATCCGCTGGTTGACGACCTGATTCTTGGTGTGATCGAGGAAGAGTGCGTTGGCATGACCGTTCGGGATGAGGATAAGAACTTTATTGCCCGGGTCTATTCTTATATTTTTATTGGGTTAATGATGGATTGGATCAAGGAAGATATGCAGGAAGATCCGCAGAAGATCGTTGACCATCTGGCTAAGCTGATACAAGGCTCCATATCTGCTTCTCTTTTGCGATTTCAGATCTGATTTATCATTTTCTGGTTTTTGATCAGATTTTTTACAGGTTCGGTTCCGTGATAAAACTTTTATCACGGAACTTTTTCTGTTTATTGCAAGTCCCGATTGAAAAAATGTATACTGAGGCCAAGAAAAACAAAAACACAGATAGGAGGTTTTCAGTATGTATTACTCTGCAGGAACTTATGAATCGTTTGCCCATCCCGAAAAGCCGAAGGATGTAGATAAAAAATCGGCTTACATCATCGGTACAGGACTGGCCGGGCTGACCGCTGCCTTCTATCTTGTCCGCGACGGCCAGATGAAGGGCGAACACATCCATCTGCTTGAAAAGCTTGAGCTTGCCGGCGGCAGCTGCGATGGACGCAAAGATATCACCAAGGGCTTCTTTATGAGAGGCGGCCGCGAGATGGATAACCATTTTGAGGTCATGTGGGACACCTTCCGGGATGTTCCCTCCATCGAGACGCCCGGTATTTCCGTTCTGGACGAGTATTACTGGCTCAACAAGCACGATCCCAACTATTCGCTGTGCCGTGCTTCTGTCAACTGCGGCGAAGATGCCCATACCGACAAACAGTTCAAGCTGGATAAGGACTCTGCCATGGCGCTGTCTAAGCTGTTCCTGACGCCGGAAAAGGATCTGGAGGACAAGAAGATCTCCGATATTCTGCCGGAGTCCTTCTGGAGCACGAATTTCTGGCTCTACTGGCAGACGATGTTCGCATTCCAACGCTGGTCCAGCGCACTGGAAATGAAGCGTTATCTGTGCCGCTATGTCCATCATATCGACGGCCTGCCCGATTTCAGCGCGCTGCGCTTCACCAAGTATAACCAGTATGAGAGCATGATCCTGCCGCTCGTGAAGTATCTGGAATCCCATGGCGTGCACATTGAGTACGGTATGGATGTGAAGAATGTCATAATCGAAACCGAGGGTGACAAGAAGGCTGCCAAGCAGATTATCTATGTTAAGGACGGTCAGGAGCAGACCATTGACCTGATTGAGGATGATCTGGTGTTCATCACCAACGGCTGCTGCACCGACACCTCCTGCTACGGCGACCAGACCCATGCTCCCGACCTATCCGGGGTAAAGAACGGCTGCGGCGAGTCCTGGGATATGTGGAAAGCCATTGCCGCACAGGCGAAACACGGCGAATTCGGCAACCCGGATAAATTCTGCTCCGATGTAGACGCCACCAACTGGATGAGCGCTACGGTGGCGACCTCCAACGAGGAAATCATCCAGCATATTATGAACATCTGCAAGCGCGATCCCCGCGCCGGAAAGGTAACCACCGGAGGCATCGTCACCGTCAAGGACAGCACCGAGAACTGGTATCTCTCCTGGACCATCAACCGCCAGCCACAGTTTAAGGCGCAGGACAAGAACATGGTGCTCGTGTGGCTGTATTCGCTGAACACCAACAAGGAAGGCAACTATGTGAAGAAGGCCATGCGGGACTGCACCGGTGAGGAGGTCTGCCGTGAGTGGCTGTATCACATCGGCGTACCGACAGAAGAAATCGACACTCTGGCACATGATGCCTGCAATACGACCACCTGTTTCATGCCTTATATCAACGCCTTCTTTCAGCCTCGCAAGGAATCTGACCGTCCGAAGGTTGTGCCCGACGGCGCTGTGAATTTTGCCTTCATCGGCCAGTTTGCCGAGACCCCGCGGGACACCATTTTCACCACTGAGTATTCCATGCGCACCGGCATGGAGTCGGTCTACACGCTGTTAGACATCGACCGCGGCGTGCCGGAGGTCTGGGGCAGCAAGTACGATGTGCGCGAGATTCTGCGTGCCTGCTACTATGCCATTGATAAAAAGCCAATCAGCAAGGCGCCTCTGTCCTTCGCGGAGAAGGAACTGCTCAAGCTGGTTCTGAAAAAAGTTAAGGGAACAGACATTGAAATCCTGCTGAAGGAAAGCGGTCTGATCGAGTAAGAAGCAAAAATTCCATGGGCGGCTGTCGATGCAAAATAGCATTGGCAGCCGCAGGCGTTTTTATGAGTGTAACACAGATATCATCTTGCAGACGCTTTTAACGTGTGCGATTTTGACAAAAAGTCAAAAACGCACACGTTAAACTTGAAAACGACCTCAATATCTGTTAAGATATACCCTATAAAATGGATTGGCAGGTGAAAAGGATGGAGTGGTTTCCAAGAGAAAATTATTTAAAGAAGATTCGTGATTTTTATCATGCGGCGGATATTATCAAGGTGATAACTGGCGTCAGAAGATGTGGTAAGTCCTGTCTGATGGAGACAATTGTGGATGAACTGAAAAAGGAAGGTATTCCTGAAGAAAATATTTATTTTTATGACCTTGACAGTAAAGGCCATAACAAAATCGTAAAAGCTGATCAGCTGGAACGGCTGCTCGAAAGCATTCCGAATGTGCAGGGGATCAAATATCTCTTTATTGATGAAGTACAAAATGTAGAAGGATTTGAGACGGTTCTGAATGGTTTCCGCGGAACAGGTGAATGGTCAATCTTTATTACGGGGTCCAATTCTTATCTTATGAGCGGTGAACTGATGACGAAGCTTACCGGCCGCTATATTGAATTTGAAATGTTTCCGCTTTCCTTTGAGGAGTATGAGGAGATGAAAAGGTTTTACAATAAGGAAATTGCGGCTGATCGTCAGGAGGAATTACAAAACTATATTCTTGAAGGCGGATTTCCAAGAACAATTTTTCTCGATACCATGGCCGCAAAGCGCAGATATGTTCAGAGCGTTATTGCTGAGATTTTCGAAAAGGATATACGGGCGAGGCTGAAGATCCGAAACAAAAACACCTTCGAAACGGTTCAGAAATATATTGTCAATAATTTTGGCGCAACTACAAGTTTGAAAAGTCTCAGAAAAGCAATCGAAAAGACGGGAACCCCGATCAGTGAAGCAACACTCGCCAGATATATCAAGGCTTTACTCGACGCAAAGATTCTTTATGAGTGCCCTCGTTTTGACATGAAGACAAAGAAATCATTAAGCGGGGAGAAGAAATATTATCTTGCGGATCTGAGCTTTTATTTTGTCCAAAATACGGATAACAGGATCAACTATGGGCCGGTTTTGGAAAACATCATATATGTGTATGCAAAGTCCCACGATTATTCTGTCAGCATAGGAAGAATCGGAAAGCTTGAGTGTGATTTTATCCTCAGGGATAATGAGATGCAGTATGCTTATGTTCAGGTTTCTTATACGACAGCGTTGTCGAAGGAAACGGAGGACCGGGAGTATAGGCCGTTGGAGTCGATAAAAGATAACTATCCTAAATATGTTGCCACGATGGATACGCTTCTTCAGCGGCGTAATGGCATAGCGCATATCAATCTTGTGGATTTTATGAAAAATGGCAAAGAGTTCTAATCATTCAGCGCGAGTGATACAGATCAAATATCGTCGAAAAGGAATCATTCGGGCCGGAAGCGTTTACTTGAAGTTGTTGGATAATGCGCGTATGTTGGAATTATCTCGTGTTTTGCAGGATATGCTCCGTTTGGAAAAAATCCTATCGAACGAGGAAAAGCATTCTGCCTGCAGCAAAATCAAAAGGTTGAAAGCAGAGGATGTTTTGATAAATTCAAAGAAAAATCGGAATTCAATAAAGGAGATGTTTATGAAAGATTTTATTTGTTTGACAGATTATGAAGCAAAGGATATTTTTGATTTTTTTGAATTGGCCGATGAAGTCAAAAATGGCAGATATCAAAATATACTGAAAGGGAAAAGCGTTATTTTGTTTTTTCCTGAGTCCAGTATTAGGACGAGAGTGACATTCGAGAAGGGTATTCATTTATTAGGCGGGCAGGCAATCCTCTTTCCGTCAGAGGCGTTAGATAAAAAAGAGGATATTCGGGATGTATGTGGATATTTAAACAATTGGGCTGATTTGGTAATTGTCCGGCACAGGGATATCCGGCTGTTGGAGAAAATGGCTGCCTGCCTGGAGGCGCCTGTGATCAATGCTATGACGGATGAGAATCATCCGTGTGAGATTTTGTCGGATATGTATGCCTTATCTAAGATACGGAAAAATTTTGTGAAGGATCGTTTTCTGTTTGTTGGAGAGAAGGGGAATATTGGTTTGGCATGGAAAGAAGCGGCTCAAGTCATGGGATTTGACCTGGCACAATGTTGTGGGAAAGGTTACGAAATGGAGGGCCTGGTAACTTATAACAATATTTATGATGCAGTGGAAGGCATAGACATTGTATGTACGGATTCTGTGCCTGCAAATATTCTTGACGATTTTAAGGCGTGTCAGGTTACGATTGCCGCATTGGAAAAAGCGAACCATGGTGCATTGCTAAACCCTTGCCCGCCTTTTTATCGGGGGCAGGAAGTCTCTGAAGATGTGGTGGAATCAAAATACTTTGTGGGCTATGAATTCAAGAAGCATCTTTTGGAAGTCCAGCAGGCAATTATGATATCCTGCTTTTGTTCTGCCTGAAGAAGCGGCTCCAGTGCTGTGATCGGATGGCGAAGCGCGCAGCAAAGATACTGACGAACAGTGGGTCAAGTTTTCTCTGTGGGCGATGCAGTTCTCGGCAGAGGACGCGTCGGGGCCCATTCGGGAGAGATTTGCTGTTTTAGTGGAAAGGGAAAGAAGAAAGTACTTTGCAAAATGCCATCATGTGATATAATAAAGGAAGACAGCAATCGGGAAGCTGTGGACAAAGGCCAAAGGAGAACAGAAAGAAATGGCGTTATTTCAAAAGAAGATCGGCTGTGTCTTTTTAAAAGAGACGAGCGATGCAGAGGCGTACATAGAAAAGCTGGAAGCCTTGCTGCAGACAGCAGACGAAGACAGCAGGAAAAAATCCAAAAGCAGATCAAGCTGGCGCAGTATGGCCTGGAGGGAGAGAATAAGGTCGCCTATGAGTTGAAAACCAGCGGTATGGATATGTATGTTCTCCATGATATCTGTCTGGAAACGGGGGATCTTTCCGCACAGATAGATTATATTGTGGTGACCAGAAAACTCGTCTATGTCATTGAGTGCAAGAATCTCTACGGCAATATCGAAATAGACAATGGGGGTAATTTTGTGCGGCAAATCGGCCCGTCCAGCCCCAAAGAAGGTATCTATTCCCCGATTACCCAGAATCAGCGCCATCTGCGGGTGTTGAAGGAAATCCGAAAAGAGAGCAAGGGAAATTTCCTGCTCAAGATGGTCTTTGAAAAATTTTTTGAGGAAAACCATAAATCTGTTGTGGTGCTGGCAAATCCCAAGACATATCTGAATGCGAAATATGCCCCAAAAGAAGTAAAGCAGCAGGTAATCCGCGCTGACCAGTTAGTCGATTATATCAAGAAGACAGACGGGGGTGCCAAAACGGATCCAAAGAGCGAGAAAGCGATGCTTGAGGTTGCCAATTTCTATTTGGAAAGACATATACAGGGGCATTCCGATTATGCGAAGCAATATGAAGAGATGGTGGCCCGGCACAAAATGACGGCGGCAGACGAGACGGAAGGGAAGACCATCAGGCAGGATACGGCGGAACATGAAACCGCATTGCAAAGTCAAGAAGCCGAATTGGTGCAAAAGCTGAAAGAGTTTCGCCTAAAGCAGAGCAGGAAGGAAAACATAAAAGCTTATTATATTTTCAACGATGCGCAGATGCAGGAACTGATCGCCAAAAGACCTCAGAACCGGGAGGATCTTTATGCAGTTGCCGGTTTTGGAAAAGTAAAGATTGAAAAATACGGAGACGCTATTCTGGCGATTTTAAAAGGGAACTGATCTGGATCTGTCTCCTGAATCACCGCCTGCCCCAATGATATCAAAACGATACAGGAATGTGTCAAAGATGATACAGGGCCGCGTTAAGGTCGATGCGTAAACTTTCACACATTGCATGGGGAGCGTGCCATTTTAGAAAGCTGCACATCCATGGTACGCAAGGGGCAGGAGGACAGACATGAAGACGAAAAAAGAGAAGGGCGATCGGAAGGGGAGACGCCGCTGCGGCAGCAGGCTTCTGTTGTGGTGGATGCTGTTGGCCGCGCTATGCCTGACGGCGTGCGGCAGGGACAGCATACCTGACCAGGGTTCGCTGCCCGGTGATCCTGTGGTTCTGGCGGACAGGGAGTGGGTCTATGTGCCGGAAGTAATCACTGTGGCGGATGAAGCTGCGGATTATGAACGGATGCAGCCGGTGGGGAATGTGTTCTTTTATGTGCCGCTGCAGGAAGAGGAGCAGGGCGGCGAAAAGCAGATCTGCAGATATTCGCTGGAAGAGGGAAACGTAACCCGTGTTTCCCTCCACTGGCCGGAGGGCGGGGAGACCTGGGATGTGGGCAAACGTTTTTTTGCGAAGGATCAGAGCGCCTATCTGACTGCAAATGTATATCCGGCAGATTACAGTTCCATGAAGCGCTTTCTGTGCAGATTCGATCCGGCGGGGAACTGCCTGTTTTCCAGGGATATCACAGAGCAGGCCGGAAGGGATGTCTCCCTCCGGGGGCTGATCGCGGACAGCCAGGGGAGGATCTGCCTTTTTCTCGACAATGGGGAAATCTGCCTGTTTACCGGAGAAGGAGAGTATCAGTCTTCCGTCCGTTACGGCTCCGAGGAGGATATGACGCCGGCGCAGATCAATGGGTTTTGTGAGGGCGCTGACGGCAGGATTTATGTCTGCATCGGCCGGGAGAGCGCCAGCTTTCCCGGGGAGAGTTCGGAAGAGGCGCGCCTTTGCTGTACTTTGGCGCAGGTTGATTTTGAGAATGCCAGGCTGTGCGAGGTCGCCGACGGGCTTTCGGACGTCAGGGGCATCTGCGCGGCGGGATATGCGGATGAATCCTCCGCCGGGGAAAGCGGTATTGCGGATGCGGCCTATGACCTTTTGCTCTACGACGATACGGCGGTCTACGGATACCGTTTCGACTCGCAGAATACCAAGCCTGGGTCTGCCGGGGAAGCGCTGTTTGCCTGGATGGACTGCGACGTCAACGGATATTCCGTGTCCGGGCTGTATCCGCTTAAGGACGGGCGGCTCTGCGCTGTGGTGTCGGACTGGACAAACGATGACAGGGCGATTGTGGCGCTGCGAAGGACGAGAGGGGAGGAAGCGCCGGAGCGGGAAAACCTTGTGCTGGCCACGGTGAACGCAGACAGCGGCCTGGCGTCTACGGCGGTAAAGTTTAACCGGGGCAGCAGCCGCTATCATCTCTCCGTGAAAGCCTATGGATCGCTGACGGAGCTGTACACTGCCATCCTGGCGAAGGAGCCGGTGGATCTGATCGACCTGTCGGGTCTTAACGTGCGGGAACTGGCGGCGAAAGGTTTTTTTGAGGATCTGACGCCCTATTTGGAGCAGTCGGAGCGTCTCTTGGCCTCGGATTTCGTGGAGGGGATCCTGGATGTCTATACGTTTGGGGATATCCTGACAGGCATCCCGCGGGAGTTTTCGATCCAGACGGTAGTGGGGGATGCGTCAATGCTGGAAAACAGCGCAGGGCTTACGCTGGACGAACTGCTTGCAGCCGGGAGCCGTTATCCCGGGACAGAGACCTTTGAGGGCATGACAAGAGAGCAGATGATGCAGTATCTCATGATGTTCAATGAGGACAGCTTTATTGACCGGGCTGCCGGAGTCTGCCATTTTGACTCTGAGCGCTTTCGGAAGGTGCTGGAATATGTGGGCCTTTTTGCAGAAGAACCCAAAGACGCGGCACAAGGAGACGAAGACACCAGGCTCCGGGAGGGAAAAGTACTGTTTGCCGTGACGGAGCTGTATCCCGGGGCCTTCCGCAGGTACCAGAAAGTATTTGGGGAGGATACCGCCTGCATCGGCTTTCCCACGGAGGATGGACGGGGAGGCCATATCCTGTCTGGAAGCGGCGCATTTGCCATCGCGGCTGTGTCGGAGCACAAAGAGAGCGCCTGGAGCTTTGTGGAAGATTCTCTGACGCAGGAGAGAAGTGAACTGTATGAAAGCATCCTGATCCAGTATCCCACCGTGAAAAAGCGTCTGGACAGATCCGTGGATGCGGCGGTGGAAAGGAATGAACTGACCCGGGAGGAACTCCAGACAGTACTGGAACTTGTCCCGGATGCGACGCCGCTCTTTTCCCTGGAAAATGAGGAAGTGGTCAGGATCATAAACGAAGAGGCCCCAGCCTATTACAGCGGGCAGAAAGGGTTAGAAGATGTGAGCCATACCATACAGAACCGCGTCCAGCTCTATGTGAATGAATCCAGCCGATGAAGGACGGATGTTCCGCCAAGGCAGAGCGCCTGTCATCGGTTTTTCCTCCTAAATAGACAGGCCCTGGGCCATACGCGCTAAAAAGAGCCGCACGCAGCCGGAAGGCATTTTACTCTCCGTTTCAGAGTTTTTTTGCGGCGGGACGACACGGATTTAACATTCACGTCTTCCATGGCGAAATGGCTCCTTGATGGAAGCTGATCTCAGGTGTATGATGGTAGGGAAAGCGTTATACCAGAATACAATGCGGAAGGGGTGGGATGATGGGCAGTCATGAAATCTTAGCGCCTGCTTTGCAGAAATTTTACAGTGCATTGAAGTCGCTGGACGAATTTGGCCGGAAGGGTGATTTCTTTGACGATGTTTCCAATTTAGACAAGTTTTTTTCTGAGTTTAGAAACATTACCTTTGTGATACAGAAGAGCCTGCATACAGAGGAAAACAAAAGAATATACGCGGAATTGCGGGATCGCCTGCTGACGGGCGACACATTGAAATGGTTTATCAATACGCGCAACAGGACGACGAAAGAGAGACCTTTTGAATTGAAAAAGGAGCTTGTCCTTGACCTGTACCTGCCGGGCGGCCCGTACACGTTAAAAGACCCTGACCTTGTGGTTGACGTGGAGGCATCGTTTCACGAGGCGCTGCAGGGTATCCGGTCGGTTTGTTTTGAAAAACTGGGATTGGCAGAGGTGTTTTTTACGGCAAGGATTCTCTTTCGGGAGGCGGACGATCCCGTTGACATTTATCCCAAAATCAAAGAGGGCATTGCCCAGATGGAGCGTTTTTTGAGAGAAATCGGGGAACATTTTCCCTGTGGCTGCGGACAATGCCTTGCCCTGAAAGAAAAAATTGACACGCTGCTTGGCAGGCTACAGTGGAAAGAACTGCATTTTGTCAATGATTACACTTTGGAGCTTGGGAAGGAAGTCCGAAGAGGGGAAAAGTTTGAAAGTAAACTTTCAAATTCTGATTTGTATGCGTGCTGAAGCACGCTAGGGGTATAAGAAAGAAATCTGCCTTCCGACAGAAGGGGCGGCGTCTGTTTCTTCTCGGAACAGAGAGTCCCGCTGGATGACCCGGTCTATGGAAGCGCAAAAGGCTGCCTGCAGGAACTGTTTCTGCGCTTTGCCTCGATGCACACGAAAATATTTCAAAAACAGGAGCACCACATCACGCCTGTTTTTATGGTGATCTATCAGGATCAGACGTATCGTCTGGCGCCCTTTTTTGCTGACATAAAAGCGACATTTTACCGCAAGGCATTGGAAATTGCAAATCTGCCGGATTTTGATGAGGTCAGCGCTGTGTTTTACTGCGGCGAGTATTACCTGTACGATGCGACGCAGTTTCAGGAAATAAACCGCAAGCCCTATTCGGAGCGCATCCATCGCGCACAGAAGGAAGTCTTATCTTTTGTCATGCTCGCAAAAGGCGGCGCAGAGATGAGTATCTATTTAGAGGAAAGCCGCATGGAAGACGCGCAATATATCTCGGAACAATTGAAGTGTCCGCAATGGTGCAGGCCGGGCGATCCTGTGTCATTTGGCTGGCTTGGCCCCATCCGCCAGAAATTATCCCCTGAAAAATAATGTCCTTTTGGCTAAACAGTATGTCCGTATCTTCCTGCACACTCCCGCATCTTTCATGCTTTTTCAACTGCATACCGCAGGGGGCCTCAACATCCTCTTTTCAGGATGTCATCATGCAAAGAAGCAAAACCACAACCGGCAAAGCATATTTTTTCATCTATTGTGTCCCCTATTCCGTTGAAATACCAGTTTGCCGCTTCATAAAGTCCTGCTGAAATGATAGCGCACAAAGGAAACCGTATCAAGGTCTCAAGGATTCAAGATAACAAAAGGAGCAGGGGTTGGGACAAGGCTTTAAAATGACAGATAAGGTGCGCAGTCCTCTGCGGTGCGGCCCTTGACACATACGGGAAATCGTGGTTTAATTAAAAATAGTAATATGGACTACGATTCCAGGTCTTGCGCTGCGCCAAAACCGGGCGATCGATCAACAGAAACGCAGCAGGGAGGGATTTTTGATGAATTGTCCAAGATGTCATGCCGTCATTGCAGACGGCGCTAAATTCTGCACCAAGTGCGGTGCAAAGATAGAAGGGGCGGCAGCCAGTGCGCCCATGCCGCAGATGGCGCCTATGACGCTCTGTAAAACCTGCGGCGCTTTGTTGAAATCGGGCGCCAGATTCTGCACCAAGTGTGGTACGCCCACAGGTGTGCCGGAGACGGCGGTGCCTGAGGCATCGGTCCCTGTACAGCCCGCGCCTGCGGCATCAGTTCCTGTACAGCCCGCGCCTGCGGCATCGGTTCCCGTACAGCCCGCGCCTGCGGTATCGGTTCCCGTACAGCCCGCGCCCACGGCATCGGCCCCGGTACAGTCCGCGCCTGCGGCATCAGTTCCTGTACAGCCCGCGCCCGCGGCATCGGCCCCGGTACAGTCCGCGCCTGCGGTATCGGCCCCGGTACAGCCCGCGCCTGCGGCATCAGCTCCTGTACAGCCAGCCCCTGCGGCTCCAAAGCCCGTGCAGCCAGCCCCTGCGGCACAAGAGGTTCCGCCGCAGCCGGCGCCCGAAAAGGCCAAGAAGAAAAAGAGCAGGCTTCCCTTGATCCTGCTTATCATCTTCCTGCTGCTGGTACTATGCGCAGGGGGATATGTGGGATATCGGTACTGGCAGTATCAGAAGGAAGTGGAGGATAGCGGCGGAGAAAGCGAAGAGATCGGCAGCTTCTGGGATTATCTGCTCAACCGCAAGGCAGAGGATACGGATTCAGACGATGATTCGGACGATGCAGACGATTCGGACACTGTGTCTGATTCGGACGATGCAGACAATCCAGATGCCACGTCCGATGCAGAGGGTGAGGATACGGCGCCCGATAATGCAGCGATTCTGGCTCCCGTGGACGAGCAGCTGGAAGCGGTAAAGACGGAGTATGAGGCAGCCTCCTACACCAATGCGTTAAATGACAGCATTGGAGTATTGGAGCAGTATATGAGCGTAGGAGAGGGCAGGCATCCCATGGAGGAGGCCCAGGATCACATTGCGGAAGCCTTTTCCATCGCCTCCCGGTCGGCCATCGAAAGCAGCAGGATCTTGGAGAGCCAGCAGCCCGGCAGCGCCATCTACGAACAGATCTGCATTTATGTGGATCCCGTTGTGGAAATGGCGGACACCCTGACCCAGGCCGGGTATACGGTGGACAGCCAGGAGATCACCGATTACAGTGATGGTATCGTCCCCATGTTCCGGGAGAAATACATCCAGATTATCAACTCCTTTACGGAGCGGGATCAATGGTCCAGGGACGAGGCATGGACTTACGCGGAGCAGGCGTACAAAACGCAGAAGGACGGCAAAACGGTGCTCTTTGACGTAACGGATCTGGACGACCCGCTGCGGCTTCGGTATGTGTACTGCTTTGCCTGGATTACTGCCAAGCGGTGCGAATCCATGACCCCGGAGGACGCTTTTGAGAATCTGACGGCTGTGTTAGAGGAGACGGATTACAATCCGCTGCTTCTGCAGGATATCATTACCTACGGAACCACCGCGAAAAAGGATGTGTCCAGATATCAGGCGGCCTATGACGCCATTGTCAAAAAGATCAAAGAGGAACAGAAGTTTTCCATCGTGAAGGAATCCGGCGGCGTGAGCTCCGCCAGCAGTGCAGAACTGCGCAAATTCTGGTACTTCAATGATTTAAGCGGCGATGCTGCATACATTGTGGATTCAAACAACGGGACAACCCAGGCCACAAGAGACTGGATCCGGGCCAATGTGCCGGGCATCATTGACCCCGATGCGGTGGCGCAATGAGACACAGGAGAAGGATTTCTGGCAAAACCCTGATCTGCCTTGGCGTCCTGGCAGCCGCGTCCCTCCTGCTGCTTCTCTGGTGTCTCTTTGGATCGGACAGACAGCGGGAGGGGACGCGGGAAAAGGAAAAACAGGAGGAAGCCAGCCGCCGGGAGGAAGAGGAGGACAGGGGGAAGGACAGCCCGCAGGAGGAAACAGAACCGACCCCGGAAAAGCAGCCAGAGGAGCCGGTCGTTTACCCGGCGCCGGACTACCCGTTCCAGACCGACGAGATCACGGTGGAGGTGGACGGCCTCCAGAGCGAATATACCATTGCCTTTGTCAACGATATCCACATGATTACCGACCACACCTCGGGGGATGTGCTGGAGGATTATCTGCCCACGGTAAACGAGCGGTATGAGACCCTTTCCGTGACGGCGGACGGGGTTCACGGCGAGGAGTTGTGGCCGGAGGTCGTCAAATTTCTCAACTACAATGCGTTTGATGCTGTGATCTTTGGCGGGGACATTCTGGATTATTGCAGCAATTCCAATATTCTGGCTTTGAAAGAGGGCCTGGACGGGCTGAAATATTCTGCGGATCAGATCCTTTACCTGCGCTCTGACCACGACTATGGCGGCTGGTACGGGGGTTCCGGGTTTACAGACACCACAGGCTTTCTGCTGCAGAGTCTGGTTCTGGACGGCGACCAGACGTCAAAAGTGATTGAGTTTGAAGACTTTATGATTCTGGGCATCAACCAGTCGTATCGGAACTTTTCGGAGCAGGCCTGCCAGATTTTAAATGAAAACTTAGACAAGGGAAAGCCTGTGCTTCTGGCCACCCACGTCCCGTTTTATTCGGAGGTGGACGGCTCGCTGGCGGAATTGTCCATGGCGGTGCGGAATAAGATTTATTACTGGAGCCCGGACAGTCCCAACTATGTGCCAAACGGGGAGACCCAGGCGGTGATCGACAGGGTGTATGCGCCGGATTCCAATGTGGTACAGATCGTGGCGGCCCATCTGCACGCCTCCTGGGACGGCTATGTGACAGACCGTCTCAAGGAGCATATTTTCGCCCCCACGTTCCAGGGAAAGATTGGCATCATCCATGTGAGAGGAGCAGAAAAGCAATGAGAGGAATCAGAAGACCAAAAACCAGAATAGGGGCCGCGTTTTTGCTGGCTGCAATGCTGATGATTGGCGCTTTCGCGTCCGCCGCGACAGTCTCTGCCGCAGAAGGAGAAATCAGGGTGACGGCAAAGCCGGGAGATCTGTGCGGCTTCGGAAGCAGCAACCCATACACGACGTTTCATGTGCCCACCCAGGTGTACAGCGTCAACGGGGATTTCTTTCTGGCAGACGCCTACCACAATCAGATGCTCTTTACGGACAATTACCGCAACGCCCCGGAGTATTGGGGCGTCATGGGCGGCAATATGTTCCGGCCCCACGCCATTGCGTCCGACGGCACGATCTATATGGTGGTGGACACGGACAACAACCGGGTGAATACTTACGTCAAGACGGAAACGGGATTTCTGGTGGTGCAGTGCTTTGACCAGGTGGGGATCCGCCCCCATTATGTAGAGTACGATGCAGCCACGGGGCAGTTCTATGTGTGGAGTTCCATGACGGGCACCATGTATATTTATCGGAGGGAAGCGGACAGCCTGAACGTCACGCTGGCCCAGACCGCGTACATCAAAGATCTGGACGGATGCTACACCCGTTCTTTTACCATCGACGGGGATAAGATCTATCTGCCCAGTATGGGGCGCAGCGCGATTTATGTGGTGGACAAGGGAAGCTTTAAGGTGTCCGCTGTGTATCCCGTCTGTGCAGACCTGGGAGGAATGGTACAGGTGCGGCATGAGCAGAACTACTATTACCTGGTGACCTCTACTGACGTGTATGGGGATGCCAGCAAGGCTACCATCGTCAGAAGCACCTCTCTGGCCGGGTTTACAGCAGGAGGTTATGAGGATATCCGCGGGAAATTTCCGGAGCTGGAGGGGGTTCCCTATTATATCAGCCACCTGGAAGACGGCCACTACTATACGCCGGTGATGGCTGGCAAACCCTACATTGTGCGCTTCGACATCGTGGAAGATGAGATTACCAATGTGGTAAGCTTCAAGTATTGAGCAGAATCAGAAGAAGTGAGGTCGAACCATGACGGAAATCCTGTCGTCCAGTTCACATGACAATTCCTCCAAGCCCGCCCGCCAGGCGGGCTTGGATCTTTTACGGTGTGTTTCCATGCTGATGGTGGTGGTACTGCACTATCTGGACAAGGGCCGGCTTTTACCCTCTCTGGAAACGCCGGGATTTTCTGCCGCAGAGGTCACAGCCTGGCTGCTGGAGTGCTGCTGCATCGTGGCGGTAAACGTGTATATGTTTCTCAGCGGCTATTTTTTGTGTACTGCTTCCTTCCGGCCAAGCCGCCTGATCCGTCTTGTGCTTCAGGTGTGGATGTACTCGGTTTGTTTCGGCCTGCTGGGGGCGCTCACCGGAATCATGCAGGAGACTGAGCTTGACACCCATTTTCTCCTGACGCTGTTTTTCCCCATTTCCATGGATCACTATTGGTTTTTGTCTGCCTATGTGTTCTTGTATGTGCTGCTGCCTTTTGTGGGGACGGCGGTGCAGAAGATGGGGAAAAAGCAGCTCCAGACGGCGGCGCTCCTGCTCCTTTTCGTGTTCAGCCTGGAAAAGAGCGTGCTGCCGGTGCGGCTGGAGCTGGACGGGAAGGGGTATGACTGCCTGTGGTATCTGTGTGTATTTGTGGCGGCGGCTTATGTGCGGCGCTTCGGCGTGCCCTTTCTGGAGAAAAAAGGGCGGGGTATCGCGCTGTACCTTTTGTGCGTGGCGGCAATCTTCGCCGCTACCTTTGGCTTGCGGCAGGTGTATCTGGCCACCGGCAGCCTGGGGCGGATGCTGGGGATGTGCCTGGAATACAACCACATCCTGCCCTTCCTGGGGGCGGCGGGGCTGTTTGCCGCGTTCCGGCGGCTGAAGCTTCCAAAGGGATGCGAAACTTTTGTCTGCCGGATAGCGCCCCATACCCTGGGCGTTTATCTGCTGCATGAAAATCTGGGACTGCGCTATACCTGGCAGAAGTGGCTGGGGGCGGGGCTTTTGCTGGGAACGGGGAGAGGGGCCGGGCAGGACATTTCTGCGCTGCGGCTGGAAGCCTCCCCTGTGCTGCTTGTGGGCATGGTTCTGGCGGCGGCGCTTGTGGTGTTTGCCGCGGGGATTCTGGTGGAGATGCTGCGCACAGGCCTTGTGCGGCGGGCGGACAGGGCGCTTTGCCGGACGGCGCCTTATCGGAAGCTGCGGGGCTGGGTGGACGGCCTGGATCAGCGCTTCCAGGGATGAGCGCAAGACCCGCCGCGGGCAGGCAGGGGACGGACGGGCATGGAAAGGAAGGGCCTGTATGATCGGGAAAATGCAAAAAGGAAGACAGACGACGGCTCAGGCGAAGGCTTCCTGGAAGGTACTTCTGGAGAATCTCTTTGTGGTGGCGCTTGCCTTTTACCCTCTGCGGCACGTCGGCTGGGGACTGGATCTGAACGATACCGGCTACAATTACGCCAATTTTGAATATATGGGCACGGAGCACATGGATCCCATGTGGCTGTTTTCTACCTACCTTTCCAACGCGGTGGGTCATTTTCTCACCGGCCTGCCGGGAGGGGACACCCTGCGGGGAATGAACCTGTACACGGGGCTGTTTGTGAGCCTGTTGGCGCTGACAGGCTTCTTTTTCTGCACCCGGGTGCTGAAGATGCCCTCCTGGCTGGGTTTTGTGGGCGAGATGCTGGCGCTCAGCCTCTGCTGGTGCCCCACGGCGAAGCTGTACGACTATCTGACCTATGTGCTTTTGACCTTCTGCGCCATCTTATTGTACCTGGGGCTGGTGCGGGAAAAAAAGTGGTATCTTTTCGGCGCCGGCGTCTGTCTGGGCCTCAATGTGCTGGTGCGGTTTTCCAATCTGCCCCAGGCCGCCCTCATCCTGGCGGTGTGGGGATATGACGGGGCGCTGGAGCGGGAGATGAAGCGTCTGGGGATCCAGAAAAAGCCGGAGCCTTTTTTTGCCCGCCTGGGGAGGCACACGCTCTGGTGCCTGTATGGATATGGGGCGGCGCTTGGCGCATTGCTTTTCTATCTTCATCTCACTTACGGTATCGGCGCATACATCCAGGGGATTCTCCGGCTGTTTGCCATGACGGATACCGCCACGGATTACAAGGCGGCCTCCATGGCGCTGGGGATGGTGCGCATCTATTGGGAAAATCTCTACTGGGTGGTGCGCATCGGCGTTCTCCTGGCGGGGGGCACAGCGCTCTTTGCCCTGCTTTCCTGGCTGTGGGGACGGCGGGACGGGGGAAAAACCGCGCCTTGGGAGAAGGCGCTGGCTGTTCTTTTGGGCGCGGCCATGCTGGTATGGCTGTACGGGAGAAAATTCTGTTCTCTGCTGTTTTTCAGCTATGACCCCATCTTAAGGCCCGGCATCCTGTTTTTGATGCTGGCCATGCTCTGTGCGCTGATCGCCATCCTGCACCCCTGGGCGCCAAGGGAAGAAAAGCTGATCGCCGGGATCGTGTTCCTTCTGGTGCTTCTCACTTCCATCGGGAGCAACAACGGCATCTATCCCAGCCTGAACAACCTGTTTCTGGCAGGCCCTTATACCCTGTGGCAGTGCCAGCGTTTCTTAAAGGGCGCAAGGGAGCGGACGTTTTGGAGCGTCCGTATTTCCCCCCTTCCGGCCAAAGCCCTTTTGAGCGCCTTTCTGCTCATGTGCCTGTTCCAGTTTGGCGCATTCGGCGCGGTGTTTGTCTTTGCGGAGTCTACCGGGGTGCAGCAGGCGGACAGCTATGTGGAGAACAATGCCGTCTTGCAAGGCGTCCGCATGAGCGCGGACAAAGCCGGGTGGATGACCCAGCTGAGCGCCTATGTGGAGGAGCAGGACTTAAAGGGGCGGGAAGTGATCTTGTACGGGGACATCCCATCCCTCTCCTTCTATCTGCAGATGCCCTCCGCCTTTAACCCCTGGAGCAGCCTGCCCTCTTACAGCGCAGGGCAGATGGAGGAGGAACTAAGGAAAACGGCGTCCTCCATGGCGGCGGATCAGACGGCCAGGCCGGTGGTCATCGTGGAGCAGGTTTATATGGCCTATCGGACAGGGGGCAGGGAAGCCCTGGAGAGGCAGGGCCTGGGAGAGGGCCAGATCCAAAAGATCGAGGGGGATGCCAAGTGGGTCATGCTGGATGAATTTTTGCGGGAAAACGGCTACCGGCAGGAACTGGCCAACGGGAAATGCACGGTGTTTCGATGACGGGCCTAAGGCGGCCCTGCTTCTGACTCTACGCAGCGTTTGTTGCGCCCTTTTGCGGGCTGTGCTAAACTGAGGCAGGAGGTAAAGCCTATGGATAGAGTGCAGATAGGAAAACTGCTGGCCCAGGTGCGGCTGGAAAAGGGGCTGACCCAGAAGCAGCTTGCAGAAAGGCTGCACATTTCAGACCGGACGGTCTCCAAGTGGGAGCGCGGCGCGGGACTGCCGGATATCAGCCTGTTGGAGCCCCTGGCGGAAAGCCTGGATCTGACGGTGGAGGAGCTTTTGCAGGGCAGGCGGCAGGAGAGCCGGGAATTTTCGGCCCGGGAGTGGAAAAAGTGGCTGGAGGAAAGCGACCGGGACTTACGGGAAAAAAACGCCCTGGAAAAGCCCAGGAGAAAAAGGCGGGCGCTGTTTTATGCCGCAGAAGTGATCGTGACGGCGGCAGAGACGTTTGCGCTGGCGTTTTGCAGCGGAAGGCTGGGGGTGACGGGGCAGGATCTGGTGCAGGATCTGGTCTGCATCCTGATCCCGCTGATTTTCGGCCTCTGGGCCTTTGTGCTCTGGCCGGAGTATCTGCCCGCCTATTACGACGTCATGGAGCTGGGAGATTATTACTGCGCAGGGATGAGGCTTCGGATAGGCGGGGTGCGTTTCAACAACCGCAACTGGCCCCATATCCTGCGGGCGTTTCGCTGGTACTGTTTTCTGGTGCCGGTGTGCTGGCCCCTGTGCTGTGCGGTTCTGTATCTGACGGTGCCGGATGCGGCATGGATGGCTTTGCGGCTGCCGGTGACACTGGCAGTGATCCTGGGCGGCCTGTTTGTCCCCATTGTGTGGGCAGCCAGAAAATATGCGTGAAGAAAGGCCTGCGCTTATAAAAGCTGCAGGCCTTTCTTTTCTGCCTCCGCCATGACTTCCTTGGGCCAGAGGGAGCTTTGCACTTCCCCGATGTGGGCTTTCCGCAGGAAGAACATACAGATGCGGGACTGGCCGATGCCGCCCCCGATGGTGTAGGGCAGTTCCTCCGCCAGCACCGCCCGGTGGAAGGGGAGATCGGCCCTTTCCGGGCAGCCCGCTTTCTGCAGCTGCTCCAACAGCGCTTTTTTGTCCACCCGGATCCCCATGCTGGAGAGCTCCAGGGCAATGTCCAATACGGGGTAATAGACGAGGATGTCCGCATTCAGGGACCAGTCGTCATAGTCCGGCGCCCTGCCGTCGTGGGGCTTGCCGTTTTCCAGCACATCGCCGATCTGCATCACGCAGACCGCGCCCTTTGCCTTGGCAATGTAGTACTCCCGCTCCTTTGGCGTGTAATCGGGGAACATTTCCTCCAATTCCCTGGTGGTGATGAAGAAGATATCGTGGGGCAGGATTTCCTCGATGTAATCGTACTGGATGGCCAGATATTTTTCCGTCTTGCGCAGCACCTGATAGACCGTGCGCACGGTATCCTTCAGGGTGTCCAGGCAGCGTTCCTCTTTCGTGATGATTTTTTCCCAGTCCCACTGATCCACATAGATGGAGTGGATGTTGTCCGCCACCTCGTCCCGGCGGATGGCGCTCATGTCCGTATAGAGGCCTTCTCCTGCGCTGAAACCGTATTTTTTCAGCGCGTAGCGCTTCCACTTTGCCAGAGACTGGACGATTTCGCCCTCCCTGCCGTCCTGATACTTGATGTCGAAGGACACGGGGCGTTCCACGCCGTTTAAGTTGTCGTTCAAGCCCGACGCAGGATCCACAAAAAGCGGGGCGGAAACCCGCAAAAGATGCAGGCGTTCGGCCAGAAGATCCTGGAAGAAGTCTTTTACCGTCTTAATGGCCACCTGGGTCTCGTAGAGATTCAGACAAGATTTGTAATCCACGGGCAAGATAAAGTTTGACATAGTGTTTACCCTTTCCTGGCGCCGTCTACACAGCTTATGCGGCATCCTATATCATTTAACCCTTTTTTTGCTCATTTGGCAACAGGTTTTTCAAAATTTTACCCTTCCTTCTTGCCAAAAAAGGACAGATGTGCTATCCTTAAATAGAACATATGTTCTATTATCCAAAGGGGAGGAAAAGCATGATGGAATATCTGGCGCTGGGCGGAGGGCAGTCCCTGACGGAAAAGCTGCAGATCCTGACGGATGCGGCCAAGTACGACGTGGCCTGCACCTCCAGCGGCGTGGAGAGGAAGGGCAATGGGCGGGACATGGGAAACAGCATCGCCGCGGGCATCTGCCACAGTTTTTCCAGCGACGGCAGATGTATCTCCCTCTTGAAGATCCTGCTCACCAACGAGTGCATTTACGATTGCAGATACTGCCAGAACCGCTGTTCCAATGACCTTCCCCGGGCGACCTTCACCCCGGAGGAGGTCTGTACCCTGACCATGGAATTTTATCGGCGCAATTATATCGAAGGGTTGTTTTTGAGCTCCGGCATCTTAAGGGATCCCACGTTTACCATGGAATTGCTCTATCGAACCCTGTGGCTGCTTCGGAACAGATACCGCTTCCGCGGGTATGTCCATGTCAAGGCCATCCCCGGCGCAGAGCCTGAGCTGATCCGGCGCACCGGCTTTCTGGCGGACCGGATGAGCGTGAACCTGGAGCTTCCCACGGCGGCGGGGCTGAAAGCGCTGGCGCCGAACAAACACCGGAAGAGCATCCTGACGCCCATGCGGCAGATCCAGTCCGGGATTCTGGCCAACCGAAACGAACTGGCCCTCTATCGGAGCGCGCCCCATTTTGTGAGCGGAGGACAGTCCACCCAGGTGATCGTGGGCGCTACCCCGGAGAGCGACTGGCAGATTCTGAATGTGGCGGAGAGCCTGTATCAGAAATTTGACTTAAAGCGGGTGTTTTACTCTGCCTTTGTGAATGTGACGGGGGACAAGGCCCTGCCTGCCCTGCCCGGCGGGCCGCCCCTCCTGCGGGAGCACAGGCTGTATCAGGCGGACTGGCTGCTGCGCTTTTACGGGTTTCGGGCCTCGGAGCTTTTGGACGAGGAAAGGCCCTATTTCAACGTGCTGCTGGATCCCAAGGAGGACTGGGCCGTGCGCCATCTGGAGTGCTTCCCGGTGGAGGTAAACCGCGCTCCACTTGAGCAGCTTCTCCGGGTGCCGGGGATCGGCGTAAAGAGCGCCAGGCGGATCGTAGCGGCCAGACGCAGCGCAGCCCTGGGCTTTCACGACCTGAAAAAGATCGGGGTGGTGTTAAAGCGGGCAGTCTATTTCATTACCTGCAGCGGCAGGCTGATGTACCCGGTGAAGCTGGAGGAGGACGCCATCGTGCGGGGGCTCACCGACGGGAAAGACCGGGTGCAGTTTGGAAGCGACGGTATGACTTACAGACAGCTGTCCTTATTTGACGATGGCAGCTTTTCCAGGCCGGTCAGCGCTTTGGAGCGGCAGGCGGGCGCCCTGGGAGAATTATAGGGGAGAGAGTCGCTTCTGCCGGGGACGGATGTCTGCCGGGGCGGGAGGGAGAAAAACGATGTTGATTTATCTGTGCGAGGATTCCCTGGAAGGAGTGTTCAGCGGGATCTACAAGGCATTTGAGGAGAAAAGGGACAAAAATGACACTGCCCTCGCCCTGCAGGAGGAGCCGCTTTTGTTTGCGGAATACCAATCGGTGGAGCCGGATGCAGACAGGACAAGAAGGGTGATGAATACCCTGCTTCGCCGTTTTGGGGAGGAGGACGCCCTTTCCCTGTGCCTTGCCCTTTCCTCGGAGGATCCGGGGAAGGCCCAGGCAGTGTATGGGACGGTGGCGGACGGCCTGCGGAGAAACTGCAGGCCGGGGCATCTCTTTGACAACCTGGCGGAAAGCACGGTGCACAAGGCCTTTTCTCTGGCCCGGGCAGCCGGAAGGGAACTCCATCATCTGCAGGGTTTTGTGCGGTTTGAAGAGCTGGAGCAGAAGGTGCTCTACGGGGTCATCGGGCCAAAACACAACCTGGTGACCTTTCTGATGCCTCATTTTGCGGACAGGCTGCCCATGGAGCACTTTCTCCTCTACGACGCGGTCCGGGATATCTGCGGCGTTCATCCGGCAGGGGCGGCGTGGTATCTGCAAAAGGGCAGCGGGGAGCGCTTCGCGCTGCCGGGCGCGGGCGGCACACTCCGGCTGTCGGAGGAAGAAAAGCAGTATCAGACGCTGTTTCGGCATTTCTGCCAGGCCATTGCCATTCGGGAAAGATATTGTCCTGAGCTTCAAAAAAAGATGCTGCCGCTCAGATACCGGGAGTATATGACGGAATGGAAAAAACAATCATAAAATTGACCAAAAACAGTAGGAAAGAATGAAAATTTTTGTCTAGGAAAACGATTTACATTTCGCATAATTTTGAATATAATGGTTAATCATAAAAAGGAAGGTGTCAGGTGGCACTAAGAAAGGACGGTTGGAAATGGTAAGAACAATACTCTTGACTCCCGACGAGGTTCAGCACTTTGTGGACGTGACGTCCCGGTGCAATTTTGACATTGACATTTCCTATAACAGGTATGTAGTGGATGCCAAGTCATTTTTAGGCGTTTACGGGCTGGATTTCAGAAGCCCGTTGACAGTGTCATATGAGGGGTATAACGCAGAACTGGAGGATCTTTTGAAGAAGCTTTCCAAGGCGAGCTGACAGAGGACATACGGCTGCAAACATTTGACTCCCTATGTGAGATAGTGTACTATCTTACATAGGGATTTTTTTGTCAAAAAACGGTTCCGGACCGTGGGGCGGGACGGGATCGCGAAAGAGGGTGAAAGACAGATGGCAGGGTTAGAGACACCGCCTGTGCCCGGAGAAAACCCGGAGAAAAGTCAATACGGCGCTTATGCTGCGCCCTGTCTGCCGGCGCGTAAGCAGGCGGACAACCAGGGGGCGAGCGTCATCCTGCCTCCTGGCGAGATCCGGATCTCTGTCCGGGGGCTGGTGGAGTTTGTGCTGCGCCATGGGGACATCGACAACCGCAGGCAGGCCGCCCCGGACAATGCCATGCAGGAGGGCGGCAGGATCCACCGCATGATCCAGCGGCGGATGGGCGCGGACTACAAAGCGGAAGTCCCCTTAAAATATACGCTGCACACCGGGGAGTATGTGCTGGTGGTGGAAGGCAGGGCGGACGGCGTCATCCGCCGGGAGGAAACTGCGGTCATCGACGAGATTAAGGGCACCTACCGGGAGCTGTCCCGCCTGAAAGCGCCCCTGCCGCTGCATCTTGCCCAGGCAAAATGCTATGCATATCTCTATGGCCGGGATCAGGGGCTGGATCAGGTACAGGTGCGGCTCACCTACTGCCACATCCCCACGGAGGAGCTGCGCTATTTTTACCAGACCGATACGATGGCGGATCTGGAGGAGTGGTTTCTGGCGCTGATCGCCTCCTATCGGAAGTGGGCGGACTATGCCTGGGAGTGGAGAAAAACCAGGCAGGCTTCCATCCAGGGGCTCCCCTTTCCCTTTCCCTACCGGGAGGGCCAGAGAGAGCTGGCGGCCCAGGTCTATCGCACCATTTATCACGGAAGGAAGCTGTACCTGGAGGCGCCCACCGGGGTGGGCAAAACCATGGCCGCCATCTATCCCGCGGTGCAGGCCGTGGGGAAGGGTATGGGAGACCGGATCTTTTACCTGACCGCTAAGACCATCACCAGAACGGTGGCGGAAGACGCCTTCGCCCTCCTGCGCAGGAAGGGGCTCTGCTTCAAAAGCGTGATCCTTACCGCAAAGGAAAAGATCTGCTTTATGGAGGAAGCCCGCTGCAACCCGGAGGAATGCCCCTATGCCAAGGGCCATTTTGACCGCGTCAACGACGCCATGTATGATCTGCTCACCGGGCAGGAGAGCTTTGGGCGGGAGCAGATTGAGAGCTGTGCGAAAAAACATCGGGTCTGCCCCTTTGAACTGAATCTGGATATGAGCCTGCTGGCGGATGCGGTGATCTGCGATTACAACTATCTGTTCGACCCCCATGTGTATTTAAAGCGCTTTTTTGCGGAGAGCGTATCGGGAAACTATCTGTTTCTCATCGACGAGGCCCATAATCTGTTAGAGCGGGGGAGGGAGATGTACAGTGCCTCCTTGTGGAAAGAACAGTTTCTGGAAATGCGCCGGGAAATAAAACAGACGCAAGTGTCAGAAATAGGAAAAGGCAGTATTATTGGGCAGATTTCCATGGATATGTCATCCCTTTCGACGGAAATGTCACAAGATCTGGAGGCGGTTGACCAGACGGGTACTGCCCTCGGGAAGGGGCGGGGGACTTCCGGCAGAGGCTTGTGGGAGAAGATCCTCTATCATCTGGAGCGGTGCAACCGGGAGCTGTTAGCCCTGAAGCGGGAGTGCGGCGAAAGCCGGGTGGCAGAGGGGATCGATCCCTTTGTACAGGCGCTGATGCGGCTGCACGCGGCCATGGACGAATACCTCTCCGAGCCGGAGGAGAGGCCGCTTCCGATACGGGAACAGCTTTTGGAGTTCTTTTTTGACATCAGCCATTTCCTGGCCATCTATGAGCTGGTGGATGAAAATTACATCACATACACCCAGATGGAGGAGGACGGGAGGTTCCTTTTAAAGCTTTTCTGCGTCAATCCCCGGGAGAATCTGAAAAGCTGTATGGGGAAGGGGCGCAGCGCCATCCTCTTTTCCGCCACTTTCCTGCCCATCCAGTATTACAAACGGCTGCTGGGCGGGGAGCCGCAGGACTATGAGGTGTACGCCACATCGGTGTTCGACCCGGGAAAGCGGGGGCTGTTTGTGGCAAGCGACGTGACCAGCAAGTACACCCGGCGATCGGAGGAGGAATACCAAAACATCGCCCGGTATATCGAGGAAATCGTCAAAAACCGCCACGGCAACTATATGGTCTTCTGCCCCTCCTACGCCTTCTTGCGGGAAATCTATACGCGCTATCTGGAGCGCTACGGCGGGGAGGAGCGGGTCTGCCTCCTGCAGGGCGAGTCCATGCGGGAGGAGGAGCGGGAGGCGTTTCTGGCTCAGTTTAGGGCAGACAATCAGCTGGAGGCCCTGCAGGAGAAGGTGGCCTTTGAGATTCAGGTGCAGGATCGGGTGCTCATCGGCTTCTGCGTGCTGGGAGGGATTTTCGGAGAGGGGATCGACTTAAAGAACGATTCCCTGATCGGCGCAATCATCGTGGGGACGGGGCTGCCCCAGGTCTGTTTTGAGCGGGAGCTGATCAAGGGGTATTTTGACGGCGCGGGGGAGGACGGGTTCGACTATGCCTACCGCTACCCGGGTATGAACAAGGTGCTCCAGGCCGCGGGGCGGGTGATCCGCACAGTGGAGGACGTGGGCATTGTGGCGCTGTTGGATCAGCGTTTTCTGCAGCCCGCTTATCGGAAGCTGTTTCCCCGGGAATGGGAGGGGTATGAGACGGTGACGGCGGACACGGTGGCCAAACGGGTGAAACGCTTCTGGGACGCCTGGCTGTGACAGGGGAAAACCCAAAGACAGCGGAAATGACAGAGTGGAAATGCCAAAATGACATATGTGTAAATGTGGATAACTTTGTGGATTTGTCAGCTTTTCGGGGAATTGACACGGGAAAATGACAGCCGGATTCCTTTTCCCACGAAAAGGCTTCCCGGGGAGAGCAGAAAACGGTACTGAGTTGGTCAATGGACTTTTTATACTGAAAACTGAAAAGGTAAGGAAAGAAACATGGGAAAGAAATGAAAGAAAGAAGTGAAACAAAGCAGTGAAATAAAGAAACGAAACAAAGAAACGAAATGAAGAAGCGCAATAAAGAAGTGAAATAAATACACGAAATAAAGGAAAGAGAGGATGAAAAAGATGTGGGCTTATGAAAGTGTGTTTTATCAGATTTATCCACTGGGGTTCTGCGGGGCGCCCTTTGAGAACGACGGGGTGCTGGAGCATCGGATCTTGAAAGTGCTGGACTGGATCCCTCATATGAAAAAGCTGGGGATAAACGCCATCTATTTTTCCCCGCTGTTTGAATCGGATACCCACGGTTACAATACCCGGGACTACCGGAAAGTGGACGTGCGCCTGGGAACCAATGAGGATTTCAAAAAGGTCTGCAATACCCTTCACGAGAACGGCATCAGGGTGGTGTTAGACGGGGTGTTCAACCATGTGGGCAGAGGGTTCGGCCCTTTTCTGGATGTGCTGGAAAAAAGGGAGGGGTCTTCCTATGTGAACTGGTTCCACCGCATTGATTTCGGAGGAAATTCCAACTACAACGACGGGCTCTGGTACGAGGGCTGGGAGGGCAACTATGACCTGGTGAAGCTGAACCTGCGCAATGAGGATGTGGTGCGGTATCTGCTGGAGAGCGTGGGCTTCTGGGTGGAGGAGTTTGGGATCGACGGGCTCAGGCTGGACGTGGCATACTGCCTGGATGAGAATTTTGTGCGCAGGCTCAGAAGCTACACCCAGGGGCTGAAAGAGGATTTCTTCCTGGTGGGCGAGATGCTGCACGGGGACTACAACCGCCTGATGGGGGACGGGATGCTGCACTCCGTCACCAACTATGAATGTTACAAGGGGCTTTACAGCAGCTTAAACAGCAGGAACCTGTTTGAGATCGTCCATTCCTTAAACCGGCAGTTCGGCCCGGAGAACTGGACGCTGTACAAAGGGAAGCATCTTTTGTCCTTTGCGGACAATCACGACGTGACCAGGGCGGCCAGCATCCTGTCCAACGAAAGGCACCTGCCCCTGATCTATGCGCTCGCCTTCGGGATGCCCGGGATCCCCTGCGTCTATTACGGGAGCGAGTGGGGCGCGAAGGGGGAAAAGAGCCAGGGGGATCCCGCCCTGCGGCCCTGCTTTGAAGCGCCCCAGTGGAATGACTTAAGCAGCTGGATCAGCCTTCTGGCCCGGGCAAAGAGGGAGTCCGAGGCGTTAAACTACGGCGGTTTCCGGTCGGTTCTTCTGACCAACAGCCAGTGCATCTTTGAGCGGAAGACGGAAAACGAGCGGGTGCTGGTGGCCGTCAATGCGGACGGGGAAGACTATACAGCCCATTTTGACGCGGGATGCGGCCAGGCGGTGGATCTGATCACGGGGAAGCCCCATGATTTTGGAGGCGGTTCCGTGCTGCCGCCTTACAGCGCGGCCTTTTGGAAGATGGAGCGGTAATTTTTTTCATATGGTGTTGACATATAATATTATATGGTGTATAGTATGTGCAACAAGCAATATTATATGCCATATAATATCTTGGACAGGAGGAGTGCAGTATGACCTTTAATACAGGCGCAGCCCTTCTGGACGCCATTGTGCTTGCCGTTGTGTCCCAGACCCCCGACGGCACCTATGGGTACAAGATCACCCAGGAGGTCCGGCAGGTCATCGAGCTGTCGGAGTCAACGCTCTACCCGGTGCTGCGGAGACTGCAGAAAGACGAGTGCCTGGAAGTGTACGACATGGAGTGTGCGGGCAGGAACAGACGGTATTACAAGGTGACCAGCAGAGGATGGGCACAGCTGAAGCTCTACGAGAGCGAGTGGCGGCAGTACGCCGAGAAGATCACGGGGCTGTTTGAGGGACGGATGCAGTTTTCCGCAGACGCAGATGAGAGAAAGGACAGCACAGAGTGCAGGGAGCGGTGAAATGGGCAGAGATGAATTTATGAAGCAATTGGAGCGCTTGCTGCAGAATCTTCCTTCCGCGGAGCGGGAGGCGGCGCTGCAGTACTACAACGATTATTTTGACGACGCCGGGGCGGAGAATGAAAAAGAGGTGATCGAGGCGCTGGGGAATCCGGCCCGAGTGGCGGAAAACATCAAGCGGGACTTAAACGGAACAGCCGAGGGAGACCGGGCAAAGGGCGGCAGCCGGGCGCTGGTGGAATACGGGAAAGATGTGCCGGAGGGCGGCGGGGAAGGCGGCCAGGGCACGGCGGAAAAAAAGAGCGGTTCCACGCTGCCCACCTGGGCCATTGTGCTTCTTGTGGTGCTTCTGGTTCTGGCTTCCCCGGTTCTTCTGGCCATAGGGGCCAGCGCCCTGGCGATGCTCATCGGCATTGTGGTCACCTGGGCGGCCTTGATCTTTGCATTTGGCGTGACGGCGCTTGCCCTGCTGGCAGCGTTTGGAGTGCTGGCGGTGGTGGGGATCTGGTGTATAGCGGCTGATCCTTTGATCGGCGCAGGCGTGATCGGATGCGGTCTGATCTGCGGGGGCGTGGGGCTTTTGTTCTTTCTGCTCACCACAGCCATGGGCGGCATGGCGACCCCTGCCATCTGGAAGGCGGTCATGGGACTTTTTCGCAAAAAAACACCTGCGAAAGCGCACAAGGGGGTATAAGATTGAAAATTAAAATTTTCAATCGCGAGATTTGTGTCCGCGCGCTGCTTGACACAAACTCGTTATGCGCAAAGAGCAGCGCGGAAATGAGGTATAGAGATGAAAAAAATGATGAAAATATGCGCCGTGACCGCGGTGGCGCTGATTGCGCTGGGGATGGTGCTGGCCCAGACGGCAAAAGCGGCGCGGGGCAGCGCCCGGATTTCCCAGGTGGTAGCCCAGGCCACAGACGGGCGTCTGGACTTGCAGCTGGGAAACGGGCAGAACGGGATCTGGGGCATTTACTGGAACGGCCCGGCAGACTGGGATGGGGCGGAAAGCCATGAGACGGACGTCACCCATGAGACGGACAGCCAGCAGCACGGGGAACTGCATCACGGCGAAAGCGCAGGGCAGGCTCCGGCGGGAAGCGAGTCCTTCGACCCGGAGCAGGTGAGAGATCTCGCCGTTCAGGCGGGGGGCTGCATCTTTGAAATGGAAACTTCCCCGGACGGGCTCTTTTATGTGACGGCGGAGGGGGTCCGGAAATTCCGGTGCTATCTGGAGGAGGGAACTCTGCACATCGAAGCGGAGGACGCCCGGGTGGGCATCGGCATCGACACAAGCGCCATCGGAACCGTCACCCTGTATGCGCCGGAGGGGCACAGCTATGGGGAGGTGGAGATGGAAGCGGGGGCCGGCACGGTGTATGTAAACGGCCTGAAGGCTGGGGAAGTCTCCCTGGAGGCAGGGGCGGGCGTCATCGAGGCTAAGGATATCCAGGCCCGGGAGATGGAGCTCTCCGTAGGCGCGGGGCAGATCTCGCTCTACGGGATGGATGTAGAGTCCCTGGATGCGGAGACCGGCCTGGGCGAGCTGACCGCCCGGGGCAGGATCGGCGCAGACGCCAGCCTGGCGTGTTCTATGGGAAATATAGAGCTGGAGCTGGAGGGCAGCCAGCAGGACTTTAACTATCGGCTGGAAGCCGCCGCCGGGGAGATCGAACTGGGGACGGAGCACTGCAGCGGCCTGGCCAGCGAGCGGTGGATCGACAACGGGGCGGGGAAGACGCTGGAGGCGGAGTGCGCCATGGGCAGCATCCAGATCCTCTTTCAATGATCCTGCCGCTGGCCCGGTAAAAAAGATGTATTCTGGCACTTTTCACCATGCCATACTTACCTTATACTGGCGTAAGACAATACAGCCATCCCGGAGGGAACGCCGGCGTCAGTACACAAGCCCTCCGCTGATGCGGGAGCCGCTTCAGGCGGCAGAAGGAGAAGATTGAAAATTAAAATTTTCAATCGCGAGATTTGTGTCCGCGCGCTGCTTGACACAAACTCGTTATGCGCAAAGAGCAGCGCGGAAATGAGGTATAAGCATGGGAAAAGGAAAGAACCAGGAAAAAGAAAAGGATCAGGATAAGAAGCAGGACAGAAAGCAGGAAAAGAAAAAGAGCTACGGGTTATTGGTGATCGGCGCGGTGCTTTTGCTGGCAGGGCTTTTGGCCGCGGTGCTCACCTATCACAGCAGCTACCGCGCCTCCCTGGAGACGGGAAGCGCCTTAAGCGACGTAAAGGAGAAGATAAGCGCCGTCAAGGAGGGCGGGGCGGAAGGAGACTTAAACGCCCTGCAGGAGCAGGCGGATCAGCTGTCCACCGAAAAACTGGCGCAGGAGCGGCCCTACTCTTACAGCCTGATCGCGGTGTTTTTTGCGGTGCTGCTCACCGGGAAGGGCATTGTCAATGCGGTGTTTGGAAGAACCGCCGTCTCCTTCGACGTGAAGCGGCTGGCCATGGCAGGCCTTCTGGCGGCCTTGTGCTACATCGGGTTTGCGGTCTTTAAGATTGACATCCCTGTGGGGACGGAGAAGACCTCCTTCCACTTCGGGAATGTGTTCTGTGTGCTGGCGGCGCTTTTGCTGGGCGGTTACTGGGGAGGGCTTGCCGGTGCGGTGGGCATGACCATCGGGGATCTGACCACTTCCTATGTGACCAGCGCCCCCAAAACCTTTCTGTTAAAGCTCTGCATCGGCCTGATCGTGGGGCTGGTGGCGCACAGGGTCTTCAAGCTCTCCAAGGACCACTCCGGCCGGTATGTGACCGGCGCCGTCATCGTTTCCTGCGTATGCGGCATGGCCTTCAACGTGGTGGCAGATCCGGTGGTGGGATATTTTTACAAGACCTATCTGCTGGGCGTGCCCCAGAGCGTGGCCTCCGCCCTGGCAAAGATCGCCACGGTGACCACTGCCGTCAACGCGGTGGTGGCGGTGGTGGCGGCCTCCGTCTTTTATCTGGCCCTGCGCCCCGCCCTGCGCAAAGCCGGGCTGTTTCCCGACGCCGTGTAAATTTTGCTTGACAAAGAGGGCTCCGATGGACTATATTCAAACTGTCCAGAGCCCGCCGCTGTAAGGAGCGACGATTTCAGGCGGTTTTTCTATCACACCGCATGGATCTGGACGAAAAAGAGAAAAAGGCCAGGACGGAGAGGAGTACGTTTTACCGCCTGTCAGAGAGAGCGGCTGCCTGCGGGCGCTGAGAGGCCGCTTCAGGAAAGGGATGCGGAAGGTAGCTCCCGAGCCGGAGGATCCAGACCCGGCCCTTTGCCGGACAGCCCAGGAGGCTGCGAAAGGGGCGTGTGTAAGTCTTCACGGTCTATCCCCGTTATCGGATAGGACTTTGTAAGAAGTCGCAGAAGGCGGCTTGCCGTGAGGCAGGCTGCGAACAAAGGTGGTACCGCGTTTCTGACGCCCTTTGCCGGGATGCCCGGCAGAGGGCTTTTTGCTGTGCCGGAAGGAAGGGCCAGCCCGCGGGCGCAGAGAAGGAAAAGAAAGAGAGGAACAGGGAAATGGGCAAGGAACTGGCAAAGACATACGACCCCAAGGGGCTGGAGGACAGGATCTATCAAAGATGGCTGGACAAGAAATACTTCCACGCCGAGGCCGATCCCGCCAAGACCCCCTTCACCATCGTGATCCCGCCCCCAAATATCACGGGGCAGCTGCACATGGGACACGCGCTGGACAACACCATGCAGGACATTCTGATCCGGTTTAAGCGGATGCAGGGGTACAACGCCCTCTGGCAGCCCGGCACCGACCATGCCTCCATCGCCACGGAGGTAAAGATCATCGAGAAGTTGAAGGAGGAGGGGATCGACAAGCACGATTTAGGCCGGGAGAAATTTCTGGAGCGGGCCTGGGAATGGAAGCGGGAGTACGGCGGCAGGATCATCTCCCAGTTAAAGAAGATGGGCTCCTCCTGCGACTGGGACAGGGAGCGCTTTACCATGGACGAGGGCTGCAGCAGGGCGGTGACGGAAGTCTTTGTGAAGATGCATGAGAAGGGCTATATCTACAAGGGGGCCCGCATCATCAACTGGTGTCCCGTCTGCAATACGTCCATCTCCGACGCGGAGGTGGAATATCAGGAGCAGGCAGGGCATCTGTGGCACATCAAGTATCCCGTGATGCGGGAGGACGGCACGCCCAGCGACACGGAATTTCTCACCTTTGCCACCACCCGTCCCGAGACCATGCTGGGCGATACGGCGGTGGCCATCCACCCCGAGGATGAACGCTACAGCCACCTGATCGGAAAGAGCGTCATGCTGCCCATTGTGGGCCGGGTGATCCCCGTGGTCACGGACACCTATGTGGACAGGGAGTTCGGCACCGGCGTGGTGAAGATTACGCCTGCCCACGACCCCAATGACTTTGAGGTGGGCAAGCGCCACGGCCTGCCCCTGATCAATATCATGAACGACGACGCCACCATCAACGAAAACGGCGGCGCGTATGCGGGCATGGATCGCTACCAGGCCAGAAAAGCCATCGTGGAAGAACTGGACCGCCAGGGCCTGTTGGTCAAGGTGGAGGATTACAGCCACAACGTGGGCACCCACGACCGCTGCAAGACCACCATCGAGCCCCTGGTAAAAGAACAGTGGTTCGTCAAGATGGACGAATTGATTAAGCCCGCCGTGGAGGCGGTAAAGAAGGGGGAGATCCGGCTGATCCCCCAGCGGATGGAAAAAACCTATTTTAACTGGACGGAAAACATCCGGGACTGGTGTATCAGCAGGCAGCTGTGGTGGGGCCATCGGATTCCGGCCTACTACTGCAGCGAGTGCAAAGAGGTGATCGTGGCGCGTCAGATGCCCAAGGCCTGCCCCAAGTGCGGCTGCACCCATCTGACCCAGGACGAGGATACGCTGGACACCTGGTTTTCCTCCGCCCTCTGGCCCTTTGAGACGTTGGGGTGGCCGGAGCAGACAAAGGATCTGGAGTATTTTTATCCCACGGACGTGCTGGTGACGGGCTATGACATCATCTTCTTCTGGGTGATCCGGATGATTTTCTCCGGTTACGAGCAGATGGGGGAAAAGCCCTTTAAGACGGTGCTGTTCCACGGGCTGGTGCGGGACAGCCAGGGCCGCAAGATGTCCAAATCCCTGGGAAACGGCATCGACCCCCTGGAGATCATCGACCAGTACGGCGCGGACGCCCTGCGGCTGACCCTGATTACCGGCAATGCCCCGGGAAACGATATGCGCTTTTCCTATGAGCGGATGGACAACAGCCGGAACTTCGCCAACAAGGTGTGGAACGCCTCCCGCTTCATCCTGATGAATATGGAGGGAAAGCAGGTGACGGAGCCTTCACAGGAGCAGCTTGCCCCTGTGGACAAGTGGATTTTGTCCAAGCGCAACACCCTGGTGCGGGAAGTCACCGACAACATGGAGAACTTTGAGCTGGGCATCGCCGTGCAGAAGGTCTACGATTTCATCTGGGACGAGTTCTGCGACTGGTACATCGAGATGGTAAAGCCCAGGCTGTACAATTCAGACGACGCCGCCAGCCAGAACGCGGCCCTCTGGACGTTAAAGACCGTGCTGATCGACGCCTTAAAGCTGCTCCACCCCTATATGCCTTTTCTTACAGAGGAAATATTCTTAAGCCTCCAGAGCGGGGAGGAGTCCATCATGGTCAGCGCCTGGCCCGTGTATCAGCCTGATCTGGAATATGCGAAAGAAGAGAAGGACATCGAGACCATCAAGGAAGCGGTGCGGGGCATCCGGAATGTGCGCAGCGGGATGAACGTGGCGCCTGGCCGGAAAGCGGCGGTGTTCGTGGTCAGCAGTGACGAGAATATTCTCAGGACATTTGAGGAGGGCAGGCTGTTTTTTGCCTCTCTGGCGGGAGCCAGCGATGTGACCTTAAAGCGGGACAAGGAGGGGATCGCGTCGGATGCGGTGTCCGTGGTGATTCCCGGGGCGACGCTGTACATCCCCTTTGCGGAGCTGGTGGACATTGCCCAGGAGATCCAGCGCCTGGACAAGGAAAAGAAGCGCCTGGAAGGCGAACTGGCGCGGGTGGACGGGATGCTGTCCAACGAGAGGTTCCTCTCCAAGGCGCCGGCGGAAAAGATCGCCCAGGAGAAGGAGAAGCGGGAGAAGTACCGCCAGATGATGGAACAGGTGACGCTGCGGCTTAAGCAGCTTCAGTAGAGGGCGGCAGACATTGGAAAAGCGGAGCATTACAACCTTTGAGGAGGCGGCGGCGTACTTAAACGAGACGCCCCGCTTCACCACAAAACATGATCTGGGTCAGACCAGGGCATTTTTGGAGGGCCTGGGCTGTCATCAGGGAAAAATGCAGGTGATCCATGTGGCGGGCACAAACGGGAAGGGTTCCGTTTGTGCCTATCTGCGCTGTATCCTGGAGGCGGCGGGGTATCGGACGGCCCTGTTTACTTCCCCCCATCTGGTGGATATCCGGGAGCGGTTTGTGGTGGATGGGGAGGCAATTTCCCGGGAGGATTTTCTCAGGATCTTTCTGGCCATCTACGAAAGGCTTCCCTGGCAGGCGCTGCAGGCGGGGGATAAAGACGCTTACCACCCGTCCTTTTTTGAGTACCTGTTTCTGATGGCCATGGTGTATTTTGGCGAAAAGCAGCCGGATTACTGCATTTTGGAGACGGGTCTGGGCGGCAGGCTGGATGCCACCAACGCCCTGCCCCGTAAGGCTCTCTGCGTGGTCACCCGCATCGGCCTGGATCACACGGCGTACCTGGGGGACACCCCGGAACAGATCGCGGCGGAGAAAGCGGGGATCTTCCGGGAGGGCGTACCGGCGGTGTGCTGGGACACAAGCCCCGGCACCAGGGAGGTGTTTTGCCGGGCGGCGGCAGATCTTGGAAGTCCCTTGGTATTTGTGTCGAAAGAGGACTATACATTTGGAAAATTTATAAATAAAACCATTGATTTTTCCCTGGGCACTGGGTATTATGGTTATATTAGCCTTACCTTGCACACCGAGGCCCTCTATCAGATGGAAAACGCGGCGCTGGCGGTGCGGGCCATCGAGGTTCTGGACGGCGGCAGGCATATCGCCAGACAGCAGATTCAGGACGGCGTTTCTGCCTGCTTCTGGGCGGGGCGGATGGAGGAAGTGCTGCCCGGGGTGTATGTGGACGGCGCCCACAACGCAGACGGCATCCGCGCCTTTTTGGAGTCTGTGGCCATGGACGGCCTTGGGGACGGGGGAGGAAAGAGAAGCCTCCTGTTCGGCGCGGCAAAGGACAAAGATTACGAGAGCATGATAAAAGCCCTGGCGGAGTCGGGGCTGTTTGGCAGGATCGCCGCCGCGCCCCTGCGGACGGAGCGGGGATTGGACGAGGGGACGTTAAAAGGGCTGTTTACCCGGTATGCGGGGGACTGCGCCGCCTATCCCGACGTGCCGTCGGCTTTCAAAAGCCTGCTTGCGGCGCGGCAGCCGGGGGAGCGCCTCTATGTGGCGGGGAGCCTGTATCTGGCGGGCGAAATAAAGGAGTTGACCGGAAATGATAAATTTTGAGGAAGAATTGAAGAAATTCCATCCCAGCCTGGAGGTGGAGGATGCAGAGGACGCCATCTATAACCAGGACCTGACCGATATGGCAGACCTGTTAGTCAAGATGCTGAAGGAGTCAGAGGAAAAATCAAATGAGGTGTCATAATGTTTTGTTATAACTGCGGATGCCATTTATCGGAGCATGATTTCTGCACGGCCTGCGGGGCGGACGTCTCCCTGTATAAAAAAATCCTCCGCGTCTCCAATCTGTTTTACAACGAAGGGCTGGAAAAGGCGGGGGTGAGGGATCTGTCGGGCGCCATCACCAGCCTGCGGCAGAGCTTAAAATTCAACAAGAACAATATCGACGCCCGCAACCTTCTGGGGCTTTTGTATTTCGAGACGGGGGAAGTGGTGGCGGCCTTGAGCGAGTGGGTCATCAGCAAGAACCTGCGCCCGGAGAAAAACATTGCGGACGATTACATCAACCGCCTGCAGTCCAACGCCTCCCGGCTGGAGTCCATCAACCAGACCATCAAGAAATACAATCAGGCGCTGGTGTACTGTATGCAGGACAGCAAGGATCTGGCTGTCATCCAGCTAAAGAAAGTGCTCTCGCTAAATCCCAGGTTCATCCGGGCCCATCAGCTTCTGGCCCTCTTGTATATGGACAGCGAGGAGTGGGAGCGGGCGGAGCGGGAACTGAAAAAGTGTGTGGACATCGACCGGAACAACACCCAGACCCTCCGCTACTTAAGGGAAGTAGAGCTGATGCTGGCGCCGGACGAGGCGGTGAAACAGCCTGCCCGGAAGAAAAAGGACGAGGCCGTCCGCTACCAGAGCGACAACGAGGTCATCATCCAGCCGCTGAACATGAAGGAGCCCAAGAGAAGCGGCGCGTCTACCCTGGTAAACTTAGGTTTGGGCATTTTGATCGGCCTGGCCGCCACCTATTTCCTGCTGGTGCCTTCCGCCGCCTCCAACGCCAGGAATGAGGCCCAGGAGACGATCACCCAGATCAGCAACGAGTCGGACGCCAAGACCATCACCATCCAGGAGCTGGAGGCGGAGGTGGAGAAGCTGACGCGGGAGACGGAAGGCTTAAACCAGCAGCTGGACGGCTATGTGGGGGAAGACGGCACCCTGGCCGTGATCGACAGCCTGTTAGATACGGCGGCCTCCTATCTGGAAACCCAGGATGTGGGCGCTGCTGCGGCCAGCCTGGAGAGCCTTGCCCAGTCCGTGGACATCGAGGAGGCCTCCCAGAGCTTCCAGGATCTCTACCATATGCTGCTTACCACCATCGGGCCGGAGGTGTCCAAGACCTATTATGACGAGGGAAGCAGCGCGTTCCAGGCAAACGACTTTGCCGCCGCCATCGAGAGCTTTTCCAGGGCGGTGTACTACGACGCGGCCAATATCAACGCGCAGTTTTACCTGGCCCGGGCCTATGACCGGAACGGTGATACGAAGGAGGCCATTGCGGCTTACGGGAAAGTGATAGAGCTGTTCCCGGGCACCACCAGCGCCAGGAGCGCAAAACAGTATCAGGACGCTTTACAGGCCCAGCAATAGCGAAAACAACAAAAGAAACCAGATGTACGAAAGAAAAGAACCTGTCAGAAGTGATGGGTTCTTTCTTAATTTTGTACATATTTGTACATATTATTTTTTTCAAGCCATCGCGCTGTCTTCTGTCAGGAAAAGGAGGGTGTCATATGGATCAGATCATGGAGGAGGACTTCCGGGTGATCGACAATTGCCTGATCATCCGGCTGCCGGAGGAGGTAGACCACCATCAGGCGGGTTACATCAGCGAAAATGCGGACAAGCATCTTCTGCGGAAGGAGGTGCGCCATGTGGTGTTTGACTTTGAGAACACCCGGTTTATGGATTCGTCGGGAATCGGGATTATCATGGGGCGCTACCGCAAGATATCCTGCTTTGGCGGGCGGGTTTACGCCATTCACGCAGACAGCCAGATACAGCGGATCTTCAAGGTGTCGGGGCTGCACAAGATCGTAGAAATCATGTGAAGAATCAAATTTGGAAGGGACGCCTGCGGAAGCGGGCAGGAGGGAAAGATTGAAAATGAGAAACGAAATGGAGATCCTGTTTGACGCCATCTCTGACAACGAAGGATTTGCCCGGGTGGCGGTGGCGGCTTTTGTGTCCCACTTGAATCCCACCCTGGAGGAGCTTTCGGATATCAAGACCGCCGTGTCGGAGGCTGTGACCAACTCCATCATCCACGGCTATGAAAACCTGTACGGCTATGGGAGGCCGGGGAGGGGCCCGGCGGCCGCCCAGGAGGTGCATCCGGGGAAAGTGCAGATTTTGTGCGCTCTGGAAGGAGATATGCTGCAGATCCAGATCAAGGATCAGGGAAAGGGAATGGAGAACGTGGAGCAGGCCATGGAGCCCCTCTTTACCACAAAGCCGGAGTTAGAGCGCTCCGGCATGGGATTTGCCTTCATGGAGGCATTCATGGACGATCTGGAGGTGGAGAGCAGCCCCGGGCAGGGCACCACCGTCCGCATGAAAAAGAAGCTGGGCTGCGGAAGCTGGATCGAAGTTTGAAAAAAGCCGTGGACAGGCGCTTTTTGCGGAATTGGAAGGATTGCAGCCACAAGCGGCGGAATGAGAGGAAGTATGGAAGAACTGTCAGTACTGATTGCAAGATCGCACGCGGGGGAGAGGGAAGCCAGAGAAGTACTGATAGAGAAAAACCTGGGACTGGTGCATCACATTGTCCGCCGGTTCGCAGGGAGAGGGTGTGACACAGAGGATCTGTTCCAGATCGGCGTGATCGGGCTGATCAAGGCCATCGACAAATTTGACCTGGGGATGGGCGTGAAGTTTTCTACTTATGCGGTGCCCATGATCGCCGGGGAGATCAAGCGGTTTCTGCGGGACGACGGCATGGTGAAGGTCTCCCGCACCATCAAGGAGAACGCGCTGAAGGTAAAGCTGGCAAGGCAGAGCCTGCAGGTCTCGGAGGGAAGGGAGCCGACCCTGGAGGACATCAGCGCACAGACAGGGCTCTCCACAGAGGAAATCCTTCTGGCCATGGAGGCTTCCGCAGAGGTGGAATCCCTGTACAGCGCCGTATACCAGGAGGACGGCAGCGAGGTGTACCTGATGGATAAGGTGGTCAGGGGAGAGAGCGGCAGCGTGGGCAGCAGCCTGACGGGGGCCTTCAGCGGCGGGGACGCGGAAAAAGAGGAGCTTTTGGATCATATGCTGTTAAAACAGCTTCTGGACAGTTTAGAGCCCAGGGAACGGGAGCTGATCCGGATGCGGTATTTCCAGGATAAGACCCAGACGGAGATTGCGGGGATCCTGGGAATCAGCCAGGTACAGGTCAGCCGGACGGAGAAAAAGATCCTGATGCGGCTGCGCAGGCTGGCTCAGGTTTAAGCCCCGGCGGCCTTCTTAATTTTTTGTAAAAGAAATATTTTCCGCTTTTCTTTGCCGTCCCTTTCGTATATGATGATAGAGAGGGAGAGCCGCTGAAGCGGCAGAAGGAAAGGAAAGATGGGGATGGACACAAGACCGGGCAGGGGAGGCTTTCAAAGGCAAAGGCGCAGGACGTATGGACGCAGCCGGGCGATGCAGTTTTGTGCCATAGCGGTCTGTCTGGTCTGTCTGGTTGCGCTGATGTACGGGGGAATGCTTTTGTATGAGCATCTGCGGCGGGAGCCCAGGGAGACCATGCAGGGAGAGGTGATCGGCGGCCTGACGCTGGATGAAGACGGCAATGTGGTGGACGCAGACGGCCCGGCGGGGGAAGGGGATGCGCAGCAGGTCCTGTCGGACGCCGTCGTCTACTCCCAGGAGGATCTGGACGCCCAGGTGGCGGAGGCAGTGGCCCAGGCCAGGGCGGAGGCGGCGGCCCCCGTGCTGGACGCCCTGAAGACGTCGTTAACGGAGGGCGATACGGTGCTGGAGGCCCTGCGCCCCTTATACCCGGACGACATCATTGTGGCAAGCGGCGGCCAGTACCACTTTGTGCCCGTCAACCGGGAACTGGCCCAGAGCCAGCTTCTCACAGAGAACCTGAATTTTTTGGAGAGCGGGGAGATCCAGTATCTGACGGAGGGGCAGGTGACCTCCCACAAGGGCATTGACGTTTCAAAATTCCAGGGGAATATCGACTGGACGCTGGTGGCCCAGGATGGCGTGGAGTTTGCCTTTATCCGGGTGGGGAACAGGGGCTACGGCCAGGACGGCAAGCTGCTGGAGGATGAAAAATTTGTCAGCAATATGGAGGGCGCCATCGCGGCGGGCATCAAAGTGGGCGTGTACTTTTACACCCAGGCGGTCAACGCCCAGGAGGTCGCAGAGGAGGTCAATCTGGTTCTCGAAAGGATAGCGCCCTATCAGATTGACTGCCCGGTTGTGGTGGATGTGGAGAAAGTAAGCGGCGCGGCAGGACGCATGAACCAGCTTACCGTGGAGGAAAGGACGGGCCTTGTCCGGCAGTTCTGCCAGGCCATTGCGGAAGCGGGCTACCGGCCCATGATCTACCACAACACGGAGATGGGAGCCCTGATGTTAGACCTGGCCCAGCTGGAGGAATACGACAAGTGGTTTGCCGCTTACAGCGATACGCTGTATTATCCCTACGCCTATGAGGTCTGGCAGTACTCGGACAAGGGCCATGTGCAGGGCATTGCCACGGAGGTGGATATGAACATCAGCTTTGCGCCTCTGTGGGATACGTCACAATAAAATATCGGTATATTTTGGAGTTCCCGTGGGAACCATACCTGAAAAGAAACTTTCAAACGTTCCGTTCGGAAGAGAAAGGGAAAAGGGATGGCGGGAACTCTTTTTTTGTGTGTCTTTGGAGGCAGTTACGGGCTTTTGGCCGCCGCGGGAGTGTTTACCGTGTTGGTGGCGGTGGGGCTGGTGCCCCGGTTTGCAGGCAGAACCCACACGGGGGAAAAGGTGGTGCTGTACGAGGAGATGGTGATCTTTGGCACCCTCTTTGGGACGATCCTCAGCATTTTTTCCCGTTACTGCGGTGTCGGCGCCTGGCTGCAGCAGCGCTTTCCCGCACAGGAGACGGCCTGGCTGAGGGCGGGAGCGGTGTTCCAGGGGGGATATGGCCTCTTTGCGGGAATGTTCATCGGCTGCCTGGCATTAGCCATCGCAGAGATGTTAGACAGCATCCCCATCTTTGCAAGAAGGATCTCCTTCCGGCATGGGCTGGGCCTGGCGGTGCTCAGTATGGCCGCGGGAAAGCTGTGCGGTTCCCTTCTCTATTTCTGGGCTGAGCTGCATCGGACGGTGCAGTAGCGGGAAGGGAGGGCAGTATGGCGAATGTGACGGTGTATCTGAAATGTGACAGGAATGTGGAAGTGCAGTGCCAGGACGTGTATCTTTCGGATCTGGGAACCCTGCGGTGCGCGGACCGGGCGGTGGAGGCAAAGTCCAAAGCGCTGAAGGTGCATCACTTTCAGAAGGAGGGGAAAAGGCGGTGCGTCATTGACGTGCTGAAGCTGGTGGCCCTTTTAGAGGAGGCGACGCCCGGCGTCACGGTGCAGGTTCTGGGAGAGCCGGACGTGCTGGTGGAGTGGGTGGAAACCAGAAAAAAGAAGGGGGCCGGGCAGTGGCTGAAGGCGGCGCTTGTGTGCCTGGTCAGCTTTTTCGGGACGGCCTTTACCATCATGGCGTACCACAACGACGTGGGCATCAACCAGGTGTTTTCGGAGGTTTACCGGCTGGTGATGAACCGGGAGCCCCAGGGCCTGAATGTGCTGGAGGTATCCTACAGCCTGGGGCTTGCCCTTGGCATCGTGGTGTTCTTTAACCATGTGGGCGGACGGCGGCTGACCAAGGATCCAACGCCAATCGAGGTTGCCATGCGCATCTATGAGGAGGATGTGGATAAGGCGTTGATCGCCACCGCTGGAAGGGAAGGAAAAGAGGAGACGCCGGATCAGAGGAAAACGGCCAGGGCAGAATAAAACGGGCAGAAAGGAAGGAGTAAAACCATGTCCAAGGAGGAAAACGAACAGCAGAAACAGCAGGAAGAGCAGAAGGAATACGCCCAGTATATCAAGCAGGTGACGCCCACGCACAGCCTGCCGCTTCAGATGGCGAAGGCCTTTGTCACAGGGGGGATCATCTGCTGCATCGGGCAGGCCATCTTAAACTACGGATCCCAGCTGGGACTGGACAAGCAGGAGGCGGGAAGCTGGTGTTCCCTGATTTTGGTGCTTTTGTCGGTGGTGCTGACAGGATGCAATCTTTTCCACAAGATCGCCAGGTGGGGCGGCGCCGGGGCGCTGGTGCCCATCACGGGGTTTGCCAATTCCGTGGCGGCCCCGGCCATCGAATTTCAGGCGGAGGGACAGGTCTTTGGCATCGGCTGCAAGATCTTTACCATCGCAGGCCCCGTGATCCTCTACGGCATTTTCAGCAGCTGGGTACTGGGCGTCCTCTATTGGTTGATGAAGCTCATCTTTTGATATGGCGTCCCGGCGGAAAATGTGGTAAAATAACCTTACCCGCCGCAGGATCCGCAGGCGGGGGACGGAAACATTTCTGAAAGGGTGAGAGCAGGTTGATCAATTTATACAGCTGTGTGCTTCTGGTAATGGAACTGGTCGTTGTGTTCTGTTACGTGCAGATCGGGAAAAACAGGAATGAATATACCGCGGCTTTGCGGCGGCTGTACTCTGCCGGTATGGCGGCAGTCCTATTCGATGTGCTGTTTATGCAGGCCCCCACGGCCAAAGCGGCGCTCTTGTGCAACTGCCTCTACTACATTGCCATGGACTGGGTTCTTCTGTTTATGATGTACTTTATCTTCCTGTACACCAACAGCAGGGGAAAGGCCAGGCTGATGCGGGTTTTCTTTTCCGGCATCACCACCGCGGACTCCGTGCAGCTGTTTGTCAATCAGTTTACGGAGCATCTCTTTACGGTGAGACAGGCGGATTACCACGGCATGGCCTACTGGGATACGGTGTTTTTCCCGCTGCACTATCTGCACATGGGGATCTGTTACAGTATGTCCATCCTTGTGGCGTTCGTGCTGGTGGACAAGATCCGCCGCTCCCCCAAGCCCTATCGGAAGCAGCACATCACGATCCTGGCCGTGTTTGAAGCGGTTCTTTTGAATAATGCGCTCTCCTACCTCGACAAACTGCCCATTGACACGTCGCTGTTTTTCTTTATCCTCCTGGCTGTGGCCTTCTGTTATTTCCTCATGGTCTCGCCCCGGGAAGTGGTGGAGAGCATTCTGGCCAACGTGGTGGAGGACATTGACAACGGCATTGTCTGTTTTGATTTTTCCGGGAAATGCATCTATGTCAACGCCGGGGCGCGGGAGATCCTTCAAAACAACGGGATGGATCCGGGACAGGTGCAGGACAGCTTTTACATGGAGTGGATCCGCACCCATGCCATGGATTCTGTGGACTATGAGTACTGGGATAAGGAGTATACAGTGGAGGGGCAGTCCCACCACTTCCAGATTGAGTTCCAGCGGCTCAAGGACAGCCAGAACGCCACCATCGGCTATTTTTATAAGCTGACGGACAAAACAAAAGAGGCGGAAGACTTCCAGGAGGGACGCTACCAGGCCACCCATGACAGGCTCACCGGGCTGTATACCCAGGATTATTTCTTCCAGAAGGCGGAGGAGATCATCCGCAGGGATCCGGAAAAGGAGCGGTACATGGTGTGCACCGACATCAAAAACTTCCGGATGCTGATTGAAGTGTTCGGCGAGGAGATGGGGGACAAAATCCTGGTGGCGCAGGCGGCGCTGTTAAAATACACCAACGGCGAGGACTGTATCCAGGGCAGGATTTCCGGGGAAAAATTTGCCATGCTCATCACGAAGGAGCATTTTAACGCGGAGATGACGGTGCGCAACACCGGCCGCCTCCAGTACCGGATCGACGGGAAGAACTATAAGCTGAACCTCACCATGGGCGTGTACCATATCGAAGATCCTGCGGAAAGCCCCCGGGAGATGTACGAAAAGGCCTGTATGGCGGCCCAGTCCCAGGAGAACGACTATCAGAAAACGGTGGTCTACTACGACGCCAAGGTGCTGCAGCAGATCTTAAAAGAACAGAGCATGACCGAGGAGTTTGAAAACGGGCTGCACGGAAGGCAGTTTCGGATGTTTTTGCAGCCCCAGATGGATTCCCAGGGGAAGGTGGTGGGCGCGGAGGTGCTGGCCAGATGGCAGCATCCAAAGCGCGGCCTGATCTTTCCTGTGGACTTTCTCTCCGTGGTGGAAAAGAGCGGGCTGATCAGCCGTCTGGACCAGTATATGTGGGAGCTGGCCGCCGAAAGGCTTCGGCAGTGGAAGGAGAAGGGAATCGAAAACGTCAGCATCTCTGTGAACGTCTCCGCCAAGGACTTCTACTACATAGACATTTATGGGACGCTGACTGGAATCGCAGAGAAATATGGGATCGACCCGGCGAAGATGAACCTGGAGGTATCCGAGATGGAGCTTTTGTCGGACGCCGAGCCGAAAATCGCGGAGCTCAAAAAGCTGCAGGCCTATGGCTTCCCGCTCCAGATCGACAATTTTGGAAAGGGCTATTCCTCCTTAAACTCCCTGCAGGCCATCCAGGCCGACTCGCTGAAGATCGATATGCGTCTTCTGGAGGAGATGCAGGACGCCGAAAAACAAAAGAAGATCTTAAACGCGATCATCACCATGGCTCATACCCTGGACATGGAGGTGATTGCCGAGAGCGTGGAGCGGGCAGAGCAGGCCCAGGTACTCAAGGAGCTGGGATGCAATCTCTTCCAGGGGTACTTCTTCTCCAAGCCTCTGGCGGTGGAGGATTTTGAGGCAAAGTACTTTTAGGGATGTAGAATCCGCGTCAGAGAGGGCATGGACGGGACGGCCTGCCCTGGCGGGAGGAACGGAGTTTTAAATGGCAGAGGACAGCGGGAAGGCGGGGGAAACGGAAACAGAAAAAAGCCCCAGAGAGGGAGGGGCGCTGCGGCGCGCCCTGCTGACTGCGGCGGTTCTTCTCCTGGCGGCAGAGGCAGGGGCCCTTTTTTTCTGGCTGTTCTGCTACCGGGTAACGCCCTCCTTCCAGCGGACGGTCTGTGAGCTGGGCAGCCGGGTCAGCCGGGACGTGGGGGATTACATCACAGGCCCGGAGTGGTCTGTGCAGCTCGGGGAGCTGGATCTTGACCGGGTGGACACAAGACGGCCCGGGGTATACCGGGCCGTGGTGCGCCACGGCAGGGACGTCTTCCGCTACCGGATCGTGGTGGAGGACACCACGCCCCCGGAAATCCGGAAAAAGCCGCAGGAAGTCTGCCTGGCGGCTGGCCGGGCGTACGGGCCGTTCGATCTGGTGGCAGGCGTGTGGGACGCCTCCCGGGAGGTGGACGTAACGTTTGTCTCGGGGGAGGAGCGGCGGGAGACGGTGCAGTTTGACCGGACCGGCCAGTTTACCTGCAGGGTGGAAGCGCGGGACGCTTCCGGGAACCGGGAGACCGTGGACATTCCCGTCACCGTGGACACAGCGCCCCGGATTGCGGGCGTGCGGGATATCTATGCGGCCCTTGGCAGCCGGGTGGACTATCTGCAGGAGGTATCCGCCTGGGACGAGAGGGACGGGGATCTGACCGGGCGGCTGGAAGTGGAGGAGGGCCAGGTAAAACTGGATCAGGAGGGCACTTACCCGCTGGCTTACCGGGTGGAAGACGACCTGGGGCTGGATGCCGTCTCCTATGCCCGGGTGACGGTGGTCTCCCCGGAGCGCCTGCAGGAGATGATCGGCAGCAGGCAGGTGGACCGGGAGACGGCCCGGGTCGTGGGAGCCATCAACCCCTATGACGCCGGAGCGTCGCAGGAGGAGGATCTGGAGGAGGCGCTGGCGTACATCCGCCCGGCCCTGGTGCAGCTTTACCACGGGTCGGAAGACGGTTACAGCGCAGGTTCCGGGTATATCATGGAGATTGCGGACGGGCTGGTCTATATCTGCAGCAACCGCCATGTGGCGGAGATATCTGACCGCTGGGACGTGTACTTTTTTGACGGGAGCCGGGTGGAGGGAAAGACCCTGGGCGTCAGCGGCGGGTATGACGTGGGCGTGGTGACGGTGGCGGTGGAAGACCTGCCGCCCGGGCTTTTGGAGCAGCTTTTCACGGTACATATCGACAGGGAGCAGTGGGAGGGGCTCAGCCAGCAGCCCATTGCCATCGGTCTGGAGCGGATCGACCGCCAGGGCGGCATCCTCCATGTGACGGAAGGGAAGCTGGTGAAGGTGAAGCAGACGCTGCCCTGGTATGAGGAAATGCCCTTTACGGAGGTAACCATCGCCCTGGAGCACGGGGATTCCGGCTCCGCGGTGCTGGACGGCTACGGCAATTTCATCTGTATGGCCTTTGCCTATACGGAGAACCCCAGGCAGTACTGGTGCATCCCCCTGGACGCTGTCTTAGACTGCTACCGGGAGATCACCGGCAGGGAAGCGTATGTCTATTGACAAAGTAAGCCGCCCCGGGCGGCAGAAGGAGAGGAAGAATGTATCAGATCATCGACGGCAAAAAAATATCCCAGGAGATCAAAGACGAACTGCGGGAAAAGGTGGAGGCCCTGAAGGCCCGGGGAGTGAAGGTGACCCTGGCGGTGATCCAGGTGGGGGACGACCCGGCGTCCAGCGTCTATGTGGGAAACAAGGAAAAAGCCTGCGCCTATGTGGGCATCGGCTCCCTCGTCTACCGGCTGCCCCGGGAGACCACCCAGGAGGAGCTGCTGCAGCTGGTGGGACAGCTCAATCGGGACGATCAGGTGGACGGCATTCTGGTACAGCTGCCCCTGCCGGGCCATATAGACGAGGACAAGGTGCTTTTAGCCATTGACCCCCAAAAGGACGTGGACGGGTTCCACCCGGTGAACGTGGGGAATCTAAGCATCGGCAGGCCCGGCTTTGTCTCCTGCACGCCTGCGGGGATCATCCAGCTCTTAAAGCGCTCCGGCATCCAGATCGAGGGGAAGGAGTGCGTGGTGCTGGGCCGCAGCAACATCGTGGGCAAGCCCATGGCCATGCTGCTTTTGCGGGAGAACGGCACCGTCACCGTGTGCCACTCCAGGACGAAAAACCTAAAGGAGATCGCCCGGCGGGCGGATATCCTGGTGGCAGCCATCGGCAAGCCCTGCTTTGTGGACGCAGACTATGTGAAGGAGGGGGCTGTGGTCATCGATGTGGGCATCCACAGGAAGGCGGACAATAAGCTCTGCGGCGATGTGGATTTTAAGAGCGTGGCGCCCCGCACCAGCGCCATCACGCCCGTGCCGGGGGGCGTGGGCCCTATGACCATCGCCATGCTGATGTACAACTGCGTGGAGAAAAAACTTGCAATCCTTTGATTCTGTGGTACAATAGGGAAGACAATTTAATAATGAGAGGTTTATAAATCGAAGAAGGAGAAGTAACTATGAAAAAGAAACTTTCCAGTTTCCTTTTGACGGCACTTCTGATCATGGCTGTACTGGGCGGATGCGCAGACGGCACAGGAGAGTCTTCGGGGGATAATTCCTCTGTGGAGCCGGGCGGCTCCGCTGTTGTAGGCATACAACAGGATATCGACAGTCTTGACCCCCACTTAGCGACGGCGGCAGGAACGAAAGAGATTTTATTCAACCTTTTTGAAGGATTGGTAAAATCAGATGAAAAAGGCAATCTGATCGGTGCGGTTGCCAGCGATTACAAGATCTCAGAGGATGGACTGGTCTACACGTTCACCTTGAGGGACAACGTAAAGTTCCACAACGGCAATGCTGTGACAGCTGAGGATGTGAAATACTCCCTGGAGAGAGTTTCGGGACTGTTGGATGGCACCCCTCTGATCGCCGCATTGAGCACCATTACATCGGTAGACATTCTTGACGAAAAGACGGTTCAGGTGACAGTGGGAAGTGCCAACACAGAGCTGATCTACAGCTTTGTGGCAGCGATCATCCCCGCCGGCAGCGGCGAGGAGGAAGGGGCAGCTCCCGTTGGAACGGGGCCGTTTTCTTTTGTCTCCTACGCGCCCCAGGAGAGCATCGTGCTGAAAAAGAACCCAGACTACTGGCAGGAGGGGCTTCCCTATCTGGATGAGGTGACTTTCCGGATCGTTGGCAGCGCGGAGACGGCGCTTTTGGAGCTGCAGGGCGGGACAATCGACATCTACCCGTACCTGACGGATTCCCAGGCCCAGACGCTGCGGGGCGGCAGCACCCACCAGGTGGCGGTATCGCCCTCCAACGTGGTGCAGGCGCTGTTTTTAAACAACGCGGTGGCGCCTTTGGACGACGTGAAGGTGCGCCAGGCCATCCTTTACGCCATTGACAAGGAGGCCGTCAACACCTTTGTGGGCGGCGGCACCGGCTCGCTGATCGGCTCCGCCATGCTGCCGACGCTGACGGACTATTATACGGACTTAAACGGCGTTTACGGAACCACCGCCAATGTGGAAAAGGCAAAGGAGCTTCTGGCGGAGGCGGGCTATGAGGACGGCTTCGACCTGGTGATCGACATTCCCTCCAACTATGAGTTCCATATGCAGACGGGGGAGGTCATCGCAGAGCAGTTAAAGGAGGTGGGCATCAATGCCTCCATCCACGCGGTGGAGTGGAGCACCTGGCTGGAGGAGATCTACAACGGCCGCCAGTATACCGCCACCATCAGCGGTATCACCTGCGACCAGACGCCGGGATATCTTTTGAACCGCTTCCAGACGGAATCGGCAAAGAACTTCATCAATTACAGCAATCCGGAATACGACGCGATCTATCTGCAGGCGCAGAGTGCGCAGGATCCGGCCAAAAAAGCAGAGTATTATAAACAGCTGCAGCAGCTTCTGACGGACGACGCGGCCACGGCATTCCTTCAGGTGCCGGGCAATCTGACGGCCATCAGCAGCAGGCTGGCAGGCTATCGGTTTTATCCGATCTATGTGCAGGACATGAGCACAGTGTATGTGACGGAATAGGAAAAAGGGAAGGAGGCGGGCTGTGTGAGATATTTTGCAAAAAAAATCCTCACTCTCATTATGACATTGTTTCTGGTCTCCGCAGCCGCTTTCCTGGCCTTTCAGGTGATCCCCGGGGACGTGGTCACGTCCATCCTGGGAACGGAGGCGACCCCCGAGAGGGAAGAACAGCTCCGGGAACAGCTGGGGCTTTCCAAACCGCCGGTCATACGGTATTTTTCCTGGGCGGCGGATGTGCTGCGGGGGGATCTGGGCGTCAGCTACCGCTATTCTAAGAATATGACGGAGATGATGCCGGTGGCGGAGCTCATCGGCGATAAGCTGCCGGTGACGCTGTATCTGGCGGCGCTTTCCCTGGCGTTCATCCTGGTGTTCTCTATCCCGCTGGGGGTGATCTGGGCCAAAAGCCGCAGCCGCCTGCTGGACGCCTTCTTTGGCGTGACGACCCAGGCCGCCATGGCGCTGCCCTCTTTTTTCCTGGGCATCCTGGTGACGTATGTCTGCGGGATCGTGCTGCATCTCTTTGCCCCTGGGGGATATGTCAGCTATCAGAAAGACTTCTGGGGCTTTTTGCGCTATCTGCTGTTTCCCGCCCTGTCCGTGGCAATCCCCAAGATCGCCATGACGGCCCGCTTTCTGCGCAACGCCCTGCTGACGGAGTTAAGCGCGGACTATGTGCGCACGGCCTATGGGAAGGGCTGTACCGGGCGGCGGGTGATGTACTGCCATGTGCTGCGCAACGCCCTGATGCCGGTGCTCACTTTCCTGGGGATGATTATCGCGGAGATTGTGGCGGGCAGCATCGTGATCGAGCAGGTCTTTGGCCTTCCGGGCATCGGGCGGCTGCTGGTCAGCTCCGTCTCCACCAGGGACTTCCCGGTGGTGGAAATTTTGATCCTGTATATCACCTTTGTGGTGATTTTTGTGTATTTTCTGGTGGACATCCTGTATCGGGTGGTTGACCCCCGCATCAGCGAGAAATAAGCGGGCCAGACGCCCGCAGTGCGGGGAAAGGAGGTTTTCCCATGGATACGCCCTCTGTGCGCCCCGGCCCGTCTGCGCCCCGGGCCCGGAAAGCAAATCTTTATCTGGCAGCAGGCCTTGTGATGACGGGGCTGGCGGTGTCTTTGGGCGTGCTGGGGCTTTTCTGGACGCCCTACAGCACCACCGCCATGTCTGTTCCGGATCGGTTTGCCCCTCCCTCCCTGGCCCATCCCTTCGGCACGGACAACTTTGGACGGGATATTTTTTCCAGGGTCATGCAGGGCATGGGCACCACCGTCTGTATCAGCGTGCTGGTGGTTCTTGCCTCCGCGGCGGCGGGCGTCCTCCTGGGGGCTTTTACCGGCTATTTCGGCGGCCTGCTGGACGAGGTGGTGATGCGGTTTACGGATGCGGTCAACGGTTTCCCCAGCATCCTTTTAGCGCTGGTGATGATCAGCCTTCTGGGCAACGGCAGGCAGAACCTGATACTGTCTCTGAGCATCGTGTTTGTGCCCAGCTATGTCCGCATTGTGCGAAGCGAATACCTGCGGCTGAGGGATGCGGACTATATCTGCCGGGCCAGGCTGATGGGCGTAAACAGGCTCAGGGTGCTTTTTGTCCACATCCTGCCCAATATCCTGCCGGTGCTTTCGGTGTCGCTTCTCATCGGGCTCAACAATGCGATTCTGGCGGAATCCGGCATGAGTTACCTGGGGATCGGTATCCAGCCGCCGGAGGCCAGTCTTGGGAATATGCTCTCCGACGCCCAGGGGTATCTGCAGGCGGCGCCCTGGTACGCGCTGGCGCCGGGGCTTTCCATCGTGTGGCTGGTGCTGGGCTTTTCCCTGTTCGGAGAGGGGATCCGGAGGGGCGGCGTATGATTCGGATTGAGAACCTTTCCGTGTCCTTTGGCGACACGGCGGCAGTGAAAAATGTGACGCTGGAATTGCGGGACGGCGAAATTTTAGGGCTGGTGGGAGAGAGCGGCTGCGGGAAATCCGTGACGGCGCTGACCCTGATGGGGCTCTGCGCCCGGGAGGCCCGTATGGAAAGCGGGCGGATCTGTTTTGACCAGGAGGTTTTAGCGGAGGCGGGAAAGCCCAGGGACGAGGCTTTGTACCGCGCCTATCAGGGGGCGCGGATGGCCATGGTCTTCCAGGAGCCCATGACCTCCTTAAACCCCACCCAGAGAGTGGGGCGGCAGGTGGAGGAGGTGCTGAAGCTTCACACAAAGCTGAATGCCCAAAGCCGGCGGCAAAAGGTGCTTGAGACGTTTGAGGAGGTGGGTCTGCGGGAGACGGAGAGAGTGTATCAGAGCTTTCCCCACCAGCTCTCCGGGGGGATGCGCCAGCGGGTGATGATCGCCATGGCGGTCATCCTGCGCCCCAGGCTGCTTGTGGCGGACGAGCCCACCACGGCGCTGGATGTGACCGTCCAGGGCCAGATCGTCTCCCTGCTTCAGGAGATCAACCGCAGGCAGGACAACGCCATGCTCTTTATCACCCACGACCTGGATCTGGCCAGGCGGCTCTGCCATCGGATCGCGGTGATGAAGGACGGCTGCGTGGTGGAGCAGGGGGAGACGGGGCAGATTTTTACCGCCCCTGCCCAGGCGTATACCAGAAAGCTGATCGAAGCGGCGCCCAGCCGCATGAGGCAGAGGGAAATCCCCTCGTCCGGGGCAGCGCCCCAGACGCCGGTGGTGGAGGTAAAGAACCTGTCCGTCTTTTACCAGGAGGGCAGCAACAGCCTCTTTTCCAGAGGACGCCGCCGCGCGGCGGTGCAAGGGGCGGATTTTACCGTGTACCAGGGAGAGAGCCTGGGGCTGGTGGGAGAGAGCGGCTGCGGCAAGACCTCCCTGTCCAAAGCGCTCCTGGGGATGAATCGGATGATAGAAGGGCAGATCATCCACCACACGGTGCGGCCCCAGATGATCTTTCAGGATCCATACAGCAGCTTAAACCCCGCAAAGACGGTGGGGTGGCTTTTGCAGGAACCCCTGCGTGCCAGGGGGGCGCTGGATCCAGGCCTTGCCATGACAAAAGGGGATATGGAGGCGGCGGCCTACGAGATGCTGCTGCGGGTGGGGCTGGAAGAGCAGTATTTCCACCGGAAACCCTCCCAGCTCTCCGGCGGGCAGAGGCAGCGGGTCAGCATCGCCCAGGCCCTGATTACCCAGCCTGGTTTTCTGGTGGCGGACGAGCCCGTCTCCGCCCTGGATGTGACCATCCAGGCCCAGATCATGGAACTGCTGCAAAAGCTCAGACAGGAGATGAAGCTCTCCTGCCTGTTTATCTCCCATGACATCCATGTGGTCTATCAGATGTGCGACCGCATCATGGTGATGCGGGAAGGGCGTATCATCGAGACCGGCAGGCGGTCGGAAATCTTCCGGTCGCCCAAAGAGGCATACACCAGGCAGCTTCTGTGCGGCTCCTGACCCGGATCATAGGACATACTTTTCCTCCCGAAGGCATAGAATGGAGTGCAGACAATGCTTCGGGAGGTTTTTCATGTTTGAACAATACAGCGTACAACAAACGGCAGAGGAGTTAAAGACCAACATCAGATCGGGGCTTGGCGCCGGGGAAGCCGCGCTGCGCCTGAAGCAGGACGGCAGGAATGAGATGCGGGGGCCAAAGAGGAAGACGGCGGCGCGGGCCTTTCTGGAACAATTAAACGATCCTCTGATCTATGTGCTGCTGGTGGCGGCTTTTGTCTCCGTACTCTTAAAGGAGACAAGCGACGCCGTCATCATCGGCGTGGTGGTGGTGCTGAACGCAGCGGTGGGGGTGCTGCAGGAGGGGAAGGCCAGAAAAGCGCTGGAGTCCTTAAAGAAGCTGACAAGCCCCAAGGCCATGGTGATCCGGGAGGGCAGAAGGATGGAGATCCCCGCCGCAGAGCTGGTGCGGGGGGATCTGGTGTATCTGGAGGCAGGATGCCAGGTTCCAGCGGACTTAAGACTGACAAAAACTGCCAACCTGAAGGTGGAGGAGTCCGCCCTGACAGGAGAATCCCTGCCCATCGAAAAGGAGGCGGACTTTACCGCCGGGGGCGGCGTGCGGCTGCCTCTGGGGGACAGGCGGAACATGGCCTATATGTCCACCATTGTCACCTACGGCAGGGGGGAGGGCATCGTCACCGCAACGGGGATGGACACCCAGCTGGGACAGATCGCCTCCATGATTGCAGAGTCGAAAGAGGAGATGACGCCGCTGCAAAAGAAGCTGGGGGAGCTGGGGAAGGTGCTGAGCGCCCTGAGCCTGCTTCTGTGCGCCGGGCTGTTCGCCATCGCGGTGCTGCAGCACAGAAACGTCCCGGAAATGCTGATCACCGCCATCAGTCTTGCGGTGGCCGCGGTGCCGGAAGGGCTGCCCGCGGTGGTGACCATCTGCCTGGCTCTAAGCGTCACCCGGATGGTGCGGGTCAATACCATTGTGCGGCGGCTGCCCTCTGTGGAGACCCTGGGGGCAGTGAGCGTGGTCTGCTCCGACAAGACGGGGACGCTGACCCAGAACCGTATGACGGTGGAACAGTGCTATCTGGGGGGCGTCCTGTATGCGGCAGACTCGCTGTCGCTTCCGATGTGTCCTGACTTTTTCTGGGGGATGACCGTCTGCAACGACGCGGCGGCGGAGCCGGGTAACCGGACGGGAGACCCGACAGAGCTGGCGCTGTTAGACCTGACAAGGCGGCTGGGGCTTGAGAAAGGGGAGGTAGAAAAAGGCCTGCCCAGAATCGCGGAACTGCCCTTTGACTCGGATCGGAAGATGATGACCACCCTGCACAGGCGGGAGAGGGCTCCCAGGGCACAGCTACAGGCCGCCGGGGCGGATACGGGGCTTGTCAGCTATACCAAGGGCGCGCCGGACGAAGTGCTGAAGCGCTGCACGAAGATCTGGACGCCGGGGGGCGTGCGGCAGATGACGCCGCAGTACATAACGCAGATCCGGCAGGCTCTGGGCCAGATGGCGGGGGAGGCGCTCCGCACCCTGGCGGTGGCCCTGCGGACAGGGGACTTTAGTCCCAGGGAGGATCAGCTTGTGTTTCTGGGGCTGGTGGGCATGAGAGATCCCGCCAGGCCGGAGGCGGCCAGGGCGGTGGAGGAATTCCAGAAGGCGGGCGTGACCACGGTGATGATCACGGGAGACCATGTGGACACAGCCTTCGCCATCGGCAGGCAGCTGGGTATCGTGAAGGATGTTTCCCAGTGCATGACGGGGGAGCAGCTGGCGGCCCTGGACGACGGGGCGTTAAAGGAGAGACTGGAAACGGTGAGGGTGTTTGCCAGGGTATCCCCGGCCCAGAAGGTGCGGATCGTGGACGGCTTTAAGGAGCGGGGAGAAATTGTGGCCATGACCGGAGACGGGGTAAACGACGCGCCTTCCCTGAAGCGGGCGGACATTGGGATCGCCATGGGGCTGTCCGGCACGGACGTGGCCAGGCAGGCCGCGGACATGGTGCTGGTGGACGACAATTTTGCCACCATCCGGCGGGCCATCGAGGAGGGGCGGGGAGTTTATGAGAACATCCGGAAATCCGTGATCTTTTTGCTCTCCTCCAACCTGGGGGAGATTGTCACCATGTTTTTTGCGGTGCTGTTTGGACTGGCAGCCCCCTTAAAGTCCAGCCATATCCTGTGGATCAACCTGATCACAGACTCCCTGCCGGCGCTGGCGCTGGGGGTGGACAAAAACGACGGGGCTTCGCTGATGGCCCAGCCGCCCAGAAAGGCCGGAGAGAGCCTCTTTGCCAGAGGGGGTTTACTGTGCACCTGCTTTTACGGGGCGCTGATTGCGGCCTTAAGCCTGTCGGCATTTCTCCTGCCGCCCTGTACCGCGCTGCACTTGAAAGGGCAGTCTGTGAGCCTGGCCGGGCTGGCGGCGGTATTAGGGCAGGGGGAGGTGCTCTCCAGGGCCCAGACCTATGCGTTTACGGTGCTTGGGATGTCGCAGCTCTTTCACGCTGTGGGGATGCGGGATGTGCACCGGTCGGTGTTTCGCATAAGGCATCTGGAAAACAGGCTGATGATCCTCGCCTGCGGCGTGGGCTTCCTCCTGCAGGCCGCCGTGACGGAAGTGCCGTTTTTCATCCGGGCGTTCGGCACCTGCCCTCTCTCCGGCGGGGAGTGGGCGCGGCTGGCAGGCCTTGCCGCCATGCCGCTTCTGGCCCATGAGATCATGGTGCTTCTTGGGGATCACCACTCCTCCTGAAGCTCCTGATAGGTGTAAAACTGGATTCCCGCTTCCCGGGCTTTTTTGAGAAGGTACTCCAGGCGTTTTTCGGAGATGCACCAGTTGCCGTCACCGATGGCGTGGGAGTATACCCCGACCACAGCGCCTTTGTTCTGGGACAATTCCCCGACGATGGCATCTACCCTTTCCTCAAAGGCCTCGTCCGACGGATAGTTGATGTTGTCCAGGGAGAGGGAATCCACGACGCCGTGGAGCATTTTGTCTTTTCCGACGATCTGGTAGGAAAACGCGCCCCGCAGCACTTTGTAGTGCTGAAGCAGCAGGTCGTTCAGATCGGAGGTGTAGGCGCCGTAGGGATAGGCGAAAGTGGTCAGCTCGATTCCCTGCTGGCGGAAGGCTTCCATGGGGGCGATGGCCTGGGTGTAGATTTCCTCCTGGGAACATTCCGTAAGGTTGGCATGGCCCGCCGTGTGGTAGGCGATCTCATGGCCCCGGTCGATGGCGCGGAAGCAGAAATCCACAGGCTCGTAGGCGTTGATGAAAAAGGTGACCTTCGCGTCATACTGATCGAACAGGTCGAAGTATTCCTCCCAGTTTGGCCCGTTGTAATCGTCAAAGGCCAGAAGGAGGCCGCATTGGGCGGCTTTGTGCATCCTGTAAAGCTTTATGCCTCCCAGCGTACAGGCGCATACAGCCAGAAGCAGGGAGAGGGCAATCCATATTTTTTTCCGCATAGAACAACCTCCAAAAGTTATTTAAGAATTTTATTTAAGAATTTAAGACATTGTATCACACGTGGAAGAAAAAAGCTATTGTGGATTTGGCACACCTCGTTGAAGAAACCGTTTTGTTGTGGTAAGATGGTAAGCAGAAAACACGACAGACAGCCCATAGGCGCATAGAGCGCGTTCATCCTGGGCAGAATGAGAGGAAAAATGGACAAGATCATATTGACGGGAGACCGCCCCACCGGCAGGCTCCATGTGGGACATTATGTGGGGTCTCTGCGCAGGCGCGTGGAGCTGCAGAATTCGGGAGCGTACAAGAGCATCTTTATCATGATTGCGGACGCCCAGGCGTTGACGGACAACATTGAAAACCCGGAGAAGGTGCGCCAGAACATCATCGAGGTGGCGCTGGACTATCTCTCCTGCGGTCTGGATCCGGCCCGCTCCACGCTGTTAATCCAGTCCCAGATCCCGGAGCTGTGCGAGCTGGCCTTTTACTACATGGATCTGGTGACCGTGGCCAGGCTGCAGCGCAATCCTACCGTGAAAAATGAGATCCAGCTGCGCAATTTCGAGGCCAGCATCCCGGTGGGCTTTTTCACCTATCCCATTAGCCAGGCGGCGGATATCACCGCCTTTCATGCGACCACCGTGCCCGTGGGGGATGACCAGCTTCCCATGATCGAGCAGGCCAGGGAGATCGTGCACAAGTTCAACACCGTCTACGCCCCGGTGCTCACAGAGCCAGAGGCCCTTTTGCCGGAAAACGAAGCCTGCAAGCGGCTGCCCGGCACGGACGGCAAGGCCAAGATGAGCAAATCCCTGGGGAACTGCATTTATCTGGCGGACACGGCGGATGAGGTGCGCGCCAAGATCATGAGTATGTACACGGATCCGCTGCACCTTCTGGTCAGCGACCCGGGGCATCTGGAGGGGAATACGGTATTTACGTATCTGGATGCGTTCTGCAGGCAGGAGCATTTTGAGCGGTATCTGCCCGATTACGCCAATCTGGATGAACTCAAGGCCCATTACCAGAGGGGCGGCTTGGGGGACGTGAAGGTAAAGAAGTTCTTAAACAATGTGATGCAGGAGATCTTAGAGCCCATCCGCAATCGGAGAAAGGAACTGGAAAAAGATATCCCCGCCGTCTACGAAGTGTTGAAGCAGGGCAGCGAGACGGCCAGGGAGGTGGCGGCACATACCCTGTCGGAGGTAAAGAGTGCCATGCGGATCAACTACTTTGAGGATGCCGAGCTGATTCGGATGCAGAGCGAGAAATACGACGCAAGATAAACGGCCTGCCGGAAGCGGCGGAAAGGGAGAAGGCGATGAGGGAAGACAGAGCGGGAGACAGACCGGAAGACGAATCGGAAGACGGGATAGAGTTTATGGAGTTAGGGGAAGAAGAGGAATCGGCCCCGGACGGGAGCCGGGAGGCGTGGGAGGAGGGAGATCCCCCTCTGCCGCCCTGGAAGATGGCCCTGTTGTTTTTGGGGCTGATCGCGGCCGCCGCACTGATCTGCGCCATCCTGTGGCGGGTATCCCACGGAGGCGGAGGGCAGGGCGCAGGGCCGGGAGAAGCGCCTGGGGAAGCGGCCTCACCCCAGGTAAGCGCCTCGGAGGAGCTGCTTTTACCGTCGGAATCCCCCGCGCCGCTTTCGGAGGAGCAGACGATACCCTCTCCGCCCCCGGAGCAGGAAGCTTCCCAGGAGCCTCAGGAGACAGAGCCGCCCGCAGAGACCAGTGCGCCGCCGTCTGAGACACAAAATCCCGCGGTTTCCACAGGTGGGGACAACACCCAGGGCTTTGCGGCGGTACAAGAGTCCGTCACGCCAAAGGACGTGGTCAATTTAAGAAGCGAGCCCAGCACGGCGGACGATGCAACGATCGTGGTTCAGGTGTCCAACGGGGAGGTGTTAAGCCGCACGGGAAGAAACGACAATACGGGCTGGTCGCAGATTGACTACAACGGCCAGACGTTGTATGCGGTCTCCCAGTACCTGACCACGGATCTGTCCTACAAGCCGCCGATACAGCCGGCGGATCCCAACCGGGTCACCACGGTGAGCGGAAGGGTGATCCTCTTTACGGACTGCGACGACCAGCTGACCCCCAAAGAGTATGTGAATCTGCGGACAGAGCCCAGCACCACAGAGGGAGACGCCACGGTGCGCTGTCAGGTAAGCAGCGGCCAGACAGTACACCGCACCGGCTACAGCCCGGACTCGGGCTGGTCCAGGGTGGAATACAACGGCGAAGCACTCTATGTTGTGACCAGTCTGATGACGCAGGTGACGCAGGCAGAATAAGGGAAAAGACACATTTGCCTCAACATGGCATATGTGTCTTTTTTTGCATAAATATCGCATTGGCGGGAGATACTGGGGAACAGCGAGCACAGAAGGGCAGGAGGGAACGATATGAAGCAGAGTTTGGGAAAAGCCAGCATCAGGCCGCAGGAGCCGGTATATATTTTAAACAGCGCCAGCGTGGTGGGGACAAAAGAAGGACAGGGGCCGCTGGGCCTTTTGTTTGATCAGGTGGGCGAGGACGATATGTTCGGCTGCGCCACTTGGGAGGAAGCGGAGAGCACTTTACAGAAGAAAGCCATCGGGCTGGCCCTGGAAAAAGCGGGTCTGGGGCAGGAAGACATCTCCTTTCTCTTTGCTGGTGACTTGCTTGGTCAATCCATAGCCACATCATTTGGTGTCTCCAGATACCAGATACCACTATTAGGAGTATATGGGGCTTGTTCCACCTGTGGAGAGTCGTTGACTTTAGGAGTCATTACAATTGCGGGGGGCTTTGCAGAGCGGGTGGCCTGCGTCACCTCCAGCCACTTCGCCAGCGCGGAAAAGGAATTTCGGTTTCCGCTGGCTTACGGCAATCAGCGGCCCCTCTCCGCCTCCTGGACGGTGACGGGCAGCGGCGCTTTTGTGCTGGGCGGCCAGGAGGCGGCACAGCAGATGAAGCAGGCTGGGAAGGGCGCCGCAAGAGCCCGCATTACCGGCATGACCGTGGGCAGGATCGTGGATTATGGGCTGAAGGATTCCATGAACATGGGGGCCTGTATGGCTCCGGCTGCGGCTTCCACCATCGAACAGCACTTTATGGATTTTCAGACCGGCCCCGAGGACTACGACAAGATCATTACCGGAGACCTGGGCAAGGTGGGCCAGAAGGTACTCATCGACCTGCTGCGGGAGAAAGGGTACGATATTTCCTGCCAGCACATGGACTGCGGCATTGAAATTTACGACGGGGACAGCCAGGACACCCACGCGGGCGGCAGCGGCTGCGGCTGCAGCGCGGTGACGCTGTCGGCTTATCTGTTAAAGCAGCTGGAGGAAGGAAACTGGAAAAAAGTGCTCTTTCTGCCCACCGGCGCGCTGCTCAGCAAAACCAGCTTCAACGAAGGCAAGAGCGTGCCCGGCATCGCCCACGGCCTGGTGCTGGAGAAAGCCTGACAGACAGGGGAAGCGCGGCTTGTCAGGTATGGGGAAGCGCGGGCTTGCCGGGTCTGGGGAAGGCGGGCTTGCCGGGTCTGGGGAAGCATGGCTTGCCGGATATGGGGAAGGTGGGTTTACCGGCATGGGGAAGAGCGAGCTTTACTTGACGGGAAGGCGCTTTTGCGCTATGCTGTAAAAAAGCGGCAGCGAGGAAAGGAGAGGGTATTTTGAGGAAGATGCAGTTTAAAATGGAGCGGCCCGGCCTGCTGGAGGCGGGACAGAGGATTACGGTCACGGAGGGGCTGCTCCCCAGCAACTATTACTATACCATTGACCCTTCCCTCGCCATGTCGGTGAATATCCCCTTCCGGGACAGGCTGCGCAGCCGGGAGGGCGTGGTCACGGAGGTGACGGAGAACGAAAGAGGGTTTTATGTGACGGCTGAGTTTGACGAGCCGGAGGTTTTAGCGTAAGATGAAAAGAAATCACAAGAAAGAGAGGAATCTGCCATGTTGAAAAAAGTGTTTACAGAGAAGGCCCCGGCGGCAATCGGGCCGTATTCCCAGGGGATCCTGCACGGCGGGCTGCTGTTTGCCTCCGGCCAGATACCCATCGACCCGGCTACAGGGGAGGTCAAAGGGGAGGATATCGCAGCCCAGGCCACACAGGTGATGGAAAATATCGGCGCACTGCTGGAGGCGGCGGGCACGGATTATGCCCATGTGGTAAAGACCACCTGCTTTTTGGCGGATATGGGCGATTTTGCCGCATTCAATGAGGTGTATGCCCGGTATTTTACGGAGAAGCCGGCCAGAAGCTGCGTGGCGGTGAAGACCCTGCCCAAGAACGTGCTGTGCGAGGTGGAAGTGATCGCGGCGCTGGAATGAGAAATCCTTTCAGAATCTCCCGACAGAGGGTGTTTCGGGGGGAAGAAGGATCTCTTGTGCGGGATACATAATTTTTGGAAAAACGGCAGAAACTATGAAAAAAGTCAAAGGAGTATGCCGAATGGAATATTGGAATGCGTTTTGGGTGGGCGGCCTGATCTGCGCCCTGGTACAGATCCTGATGGAGAAGACCAAGCTGATGCCGGGCCGGATCATGGTGCTTTTGGTGGTGACAGGAGCCGTCATCAGCTTTTTCGGATGGTACGAGCCCTTCCAGGAGTTCGCGGGGGCGGGAGCCAGCGTGCCGCTTCTGGGCTTTGGGAATGTCCTGATGAAGGGCGTGAAAGACGCTGTGGACGAGCAGGGGATCTTAGGGCTGTTTGCAGGCGGCTTCAAGGCGGGCGCCGTGGGGATCGGTGCGGCGCTGATCTTTGGCTACCTGGCCAGCCTGATCTTTAAACCCAAGATGAAAGATTAAAAAAGGCCGCCAAAAGGCAGCCGCGGCCAAAATGCAGCAGGGCAGACGGATACCGGGGCTACAAGAGCTCGCAGGCGATGTCCTCCCTGGCCAGAAAATCTCTCATGGCCCGATCCCATATGGCATCGGGTTCTTTGGAGGGGAAAAAGGTGTGCAGGGAGGTAGCCGTGGTCAGCAGGGCCTTTGCGCCGTCGTAGCGGATGTTGAGGGAGAGCGCCTTTACCTGGTTCGGGGGGACGTCGCAGTTTTTTTCTGTCAAAAGCTTCTGGGCCTGATCCGGCTTGAGCTGTAAGGTGAAGCGGAAAAAGAGAGGGGTGCGCCGTCCTTTGATCAGGTCAAAGCAGAGCCCCTGCATTTCGCTCCAGGGGGCGAAGGGCGGCAGGCCGTCGGAAAGCTCCTGGGCGCTGTAAAATTCCCGGTTGATGCGCCCGTCGATGGAAAAGGTGGTGGAAGTGCCGATGACGGCTTCCTCCAGCAGGAAGGGATGGAAACTTTCACAGCGCAGCAGTTTGTGCATGAAATCCTTCATGGATACGATCTGTAAGGCAATCATATAGGAAACCTCTTTTCGGAGCGCCTAAAGGGCGCTCCGTCTGTTTTTTGTCATGATATCATTTTATGCGCGGGAAAAACGGGAACCACCAATGATTGGAAAGGACAATCGAGGGGCTGAGGGCCTGCGTATGCGGGCAATCTCTGGAAACGCTTTATGGAATCTGCCATGGAGACGGAAACGGGTCAGATGGGGAGCCTGGGCGCCCAGTACAGGAGAAGCAGCAATTGAACAAGGAAGATACAGGGCATCCCGTACCTGAAATACCAGTGCTTCGTCTTGTGGCGGAAGTGGTGCATCCCCAGGGTGCAGCCAAGGGCGCCGCCCAGTAAGGCAGCCCCAAACAAAGAAGCCTCCGAGATGCGCCAGGCACCCCGGATGGCTCTTTTTTTATCGATACCCATCATGGCAAATCCGATTCCATTGACCGCGACTCCATATATCGCGATCCCATACATCACGCCAGCGGTCATATCTGGATAAACCTCGATTCCTGATCAGATTTTTTAATCTATGCAGCCTTAAAACAGGTCCTCGCCCTGCTCCTGCATCTTCAGCGCCCGCACCTTTGAGGAGAGTCCGAACAGGTTGATGAAGCCCTCCGCGTCATGATGGTCATACAGGTCGCCGGTGGTGAAGGAGGCGATGCTCTCGTTGTACAGGCTGTAAGGAGAGGTGGTGCCGGCCTTGATGATATTGCCCTTGTAGAGTTTGAACTTTACCTCGCCGGTGACGTACTTCTGAGTCTCCTGAATAAACGCCTGCTGGGCCTGGCGCAGGGGGGTAAACCATTTTCCCTCGTACACAAGACTTGCAAAACGGCTGCCCATCTCTTTTTTCATGGCGTAGGTGTCCCGATCCAGGATGAGCTCCTCTAACTGCTGGTGAGCCTCCATGAGGATGGTGCCGCCGGGGGTCTCGTACACGCCCCGGGACTTCATGCCAACCACCCGGTTTTCCACGATGTCGATGATGCCGATGCCGTGTTTGCCGCCCAGCTCGTTTAAGGTGGAAATGATCTCGGAGACTTTCATCTTCCTGCCGTTTACGGAGGTGGGAACGCCCTGCTCAAAGGTCATGGTCACATACTCGCCCTGGTCGGGAGCCTTTTCGGGGGTCACACCCAGCACCAGAAGATGCTCAAAATTGGGCTCATTGGCGGGATCCTCCAGTTCCAGACCTTCGTGGCTGATGTGCCAGATATTCCGATCGCGGCTGTAGGAGGAATCTGCGGAGAAGGGAAGATCGATCCCGTGGGCCTTGCAGTAGGCAATCTCCGATTCCCTGGAGTCCATCGTCCACTTGTCGTTTCTCCAGGCTGCAATGATCTTTAAGTCGGGCGCTAACGCCTTGATGCCCAGCTCAAAGCGGATCTGGTCGTTGCCCTTTCCGGTGGCTCCGTGGCAGATGGCAGCTGCGCCTTCCCTGCGGGCGATTTCCACCAGTTTTTTGGCGATCAGGGGTCTTGCCATGGAGGTGCCCAGCAGATATTTGTTCTCATAGATGGCGTTTGCCTGCACGCAGGGCACGATGTACTCGTCGCAGAATTCGTCGATTACATTTTCAATGTAGAGTTTGGATGCGCCGCAGGAGATGGCCCGCTCCTCCAGGCCGTCCAGCTCCTCGGCCTGTCCGCAGTCCACGCAGACGCAGATGACTTCGTAGTCGAAATTCTCTTTCAGCCAGGGGATGATGGCGGTGGTGTCCAATCCGCCGGAATACGCAAGAATTACTTTTTCTTTCATGAGAATGAGCCTCCCTATCAAAATAGTTGGTCTGTTGCTTATAATTTGAAACCACTATACAACAGAAAAGGCGGAAATGCAAGGGGAAAGCGCCACAGACTTGCTGTGTGCCGGAATCTGTGTTATAGTGGACAGGAGGCGGGGCGCACGGGAAAGCGTCATTTGCAAGATATCATGAAAAACGAAAAAACAGTGGACATTTATGCAAAAAGTGGTATGATGTTCAAAAACGCCTGCCCGTCCTGGCGCAGCGCAGAAAAGAGGAAAGCCATGATTAAGGTTGGCATCATCGGAGCAACCGGCTACGCCGGCGCGGAACTGGTTCGGCTCCTGCAGGGACACAGGGAAGCCCGGATCGTCTGGTACGGCTCCAGAAGCTACATAGATAAAAAGTACAGCGAGGTTTACCGGAATATGTTCCGGATCGTGGAGGACGTCTGCCGGGACGACGACTTAGCGCAGCTTGCCCGGGAGGCGGACGTGATCTTTACCGCCACGCCCCAGGGCTTTCTGGCAGGCCTTTTGACGGAAGAAATCCTCTCCCGGACAAAGGTGGTGGATCTTTCCGCAGACTATCGGATCAAGGATGTGGCGGTCTATGAGAAATGGTACGGCATCGAACACAAGTCCCCCCAGTTCATCCCGGAGGCGGTCTACGGGCTCTGTGAGATCAACAGGGGACAGATCACCGATCAGACCAGGCTGGTGGCCAACCCGGGCTGTTACACCACCTGTTCCATCCTGACCGCGTACCCTCTGGTGAAGGAGGGGTTGATCGACCCGGACACGCTGATCATCGACGCCAAATCCGGCACCTCCGGCGCAGGACGGGGAGCCAAGGTACAGAACCTGTTCTGCGAGGTCAATGAGAACATCAAGGCTTACGGCGTGGCCACCCACCGCCATACCCCGGAGATCGAGGAGCAGCTGGGCTATGCCAGGGGAAGCCGTGTCACCGTCAGCTTCACCCCCCATCTGGTTCCCATGAACCGGGGGATTCTGGTGACGGAGTACGCCCGCCTGACGCCAAAGCCCGACGGCAGCCTGCCCACGCCGGAAGAGATCCGGGCCGTCTATGAAAAATACTACGGAAACGAGCTTTTCATCCGGCTGCTGGAGGAGGGCGTCTGCCCCGAGACCCGCTGGGTGGAGGGCAGCAATTATGTGGACATCAATTTTGTGGTGGATGAGCGCACCGGGCGCGTTGTGCTGATGGGCGCCCTGGACAATCTGGTCAAGGGAGCCGCAGGCCAGGCGGTGCAGAACATGAACCTGCTGTTTGGCCTGCCGGAAGACGAAGGCTTAAAGCTGGCCCCCTGCTTCCCGTAGGAGAGGACAGCGGAGGAAGGGCGAAGCCTGTCCCACAGTGCGGAAGCGCCGGTAGAAAGAGTGGTGAGGCGCACCGCGCAGCAGCGCATGGATATGGAATGGAAAAGAGGGAAAAGATGAGCAGGCAGTTTACCATAAGGCCTATGGAAGCGCAGGACTACGAGGGGCTGTATGCCCTCTGGAGAACGATCAAAGGGTTCGGCATGAGGAGCATCGACGACTCCAAAGAGGGGGTAGAGCGCTTTCTAAAGAGAAACCCGGGCTCCAGCGTGGTGGCGGTGGGAGAGGACGGCGCCATCGTGGGCGGCATCCTCTGCGGCCATGACGGCAGAAGGGGCTGCCTGTACCATGTGTGCGTCCGGGAGGACTACCGCAGGAGGGGCATCGGCAAAGCCATGGTGGTTTACTGCATGAATGCCTTAAAGCAGGAAAAGATCAATAAAGTGAGCCTCATCGCCTTTACCGCCAACGATGTTGGAAACGCCTTCTGGAACTGCATCGGGTGGACCAGGCGGGAGGATTTGAATTACTACGATTTTACATTGAACGAGGAAAATATCACGGCGTTCAACCGATAGCGCAGGAGACGTCCATTGACATGGAACTCTAAAAACAGACCGCATCCAAAGCGGCAGAATCGAGGGAGAATATGAGACAGATCGAGGGCGGCGTGACCGCAGCGAAGGGGTTTGAGGCAGCAGGCATAGAGGCCGGCGTCAAATATCGGGATCGGAAGGACATGGCCCTTGTCTACAGCCAGGCGCCCTGCCGGGTGGCCGGGACTTTTACCAGCAACCTTGTGAAGGCAGCGCCAGTGCAGTGGGACAAAAAGCTGGTGGAATGCTCCCCCTTCGTGCAGGCGGTGGTGGTCAACTCCGGTATTGCAAACGCCTGTACCGGAAAGCAGGGCATGGACTGCTGCCAGTCGGAGGCGGAATGGGCCGGGGAGCTTTTAGGGCTGCCTGCGGAGGCCGTGCTGGTGGCTTCCACCGGGGTGATCGGGATGCAGATGCCCCTTGCGCGTATCCGTGACGGCATTGAAAAGCTGGCGGCGGCAAAGCGTGATACGCTGGAGGCAGGCCACGACGCAGCCCGGGCGATCATGACCACGGACACCGTGCCCAAGGAGATCGCCCTGCAGTTTGAGCTGGGGGGCAGGACGGTGACTCTGGGCGGGATGTGCAAGGGCTCCGGCATGATCCACCCCAATATGTGTACCATGCTGGGATTTCTCACCACCGATGCCGCCATCTCCAGGGAGATGCTGCAAAAGGCCTTGCGCGCCGATGTGAAAGACTCTTTCAACATGATCTCCGTAGACGGCGACACCAGCACAAACGACACCCTTCTTCTTTTGGCAAACGGCCTGGCGGGCAACGAGGAGATCACGGTGGAAGGGGAGGACTACCAGATTTTCTGCGAAGCCCTGCGCCAGGTGACCACATACCTCGCAAAGAAAATGGCCGGAGACGGGGAAGGGGCCACGGCCCTCTTTACCTGCCAGGTGGAAGGGGCAGCCACCAAGGAAGACGCCAGGATCCTGGCCAAATCCGTCATCTGCTCCTCCTTAAGCAAGGCGGCTATCTTCGGCCATGACGCAAATTTCGGCCGCTTTCTCTGCGCCCTGGGCTATTCCGGCGCAACGTTCGACCCGGAAAACGTAGACCTCTATTTCCAGAGCGAAAACGGCGCAATCCACATTTACAGCGCAGGCTGCGCCTTAGACTACAGCGAGGAGGAGGCCACGAGAGTCCTCTCCGCTCCCGAGGTCACCGTCCTGGCGGATCTGCACATGGGCGATGCCTCCGCCACCGCCTGGGGCTGCGACTTAAGCTACGACTACGTAAAGATCAACGCCGACTACCGCAGCTAAGGTTGGGCTGCCAACGGCAGCCCAACCTGCCGCCTAACTGACTCCCAACCTGCCAGCAGCCAGCCGCTCCTGTGCAATGCCTTCCGGCAAGCCGTAAAGCAGCGCCGGCACTTAGCGAGGTACTTACGAGCTTAGTGCCGCTGCGCTGCGTCCCGAGCGGAAGCGCGCCCGCCGGAAGGCATTGCGCAGGAGCGGCGTCCCCACACCAAACGAAAGGAACCTTACATACCCATGGAAGAAAAAGATATGCAGAAAGTCCTCCAAAAAGCCGAAGTCCTCATCGAAGCCCTCCCTTACATCCAGCGCTTCAACCGCAAGATCATCGTGGTCAAGTACGGCGGCAGCGCCATGAGCAACGAGGAACTCCAAAAAAATGTGATCAAAGACGTGACCCTCTTAAAACTGGTGGGATTTAAGCCCATCATCGTCCACGGCGGCGGCAAAGAGATCAGCCGCTGGGTGGGAAAAGTGGGCAAGGAGGCAGAGTTTGTAAACGGCCTGCGGGTCACTGACGGGGAGACCATGGAAATCGCCGAGATGGTCTTAAACAAGGTCAACAAGGGCCTCGTGACCATGGTACAGGAACTGGGCGTGAAAGCCGTTGGCATCAGCGGCAAGGACGGCGGGCTTTTAAAGGTGGACAAAAAATATGCGGACGGCAAGGACATCGGCTTTGTGGGAGATGTGCGGGAAGTGGACGTGAAGATCCTCTGTGACCTGCTGGACGCCGACTTCCTTCCCATTGTGGCCCCCATCGGCATGGACGACAATTTTAACACCTACAACATCAATGCGGACGACGCGGCCTGCGCCATCGCCAAAGCGGTGGGGGCGGACAAACTGGTGTTTTTGACGGATATCGAGGGGCTCTACCGGGACATCAACGACAAGACCACCTTCCTCTCCCGGCTCACCGCTTCCGAGGCGGACAGCCTGATCGCAAGCGGCGTTATCGGCGGAGGGATGCTGCCCAAGTTAAACAACTGCACATCGGCCATCCGCAGCGGCGTCAACCGGGTGCATATCCTGGACGGCAGGGTGCCCCACTGCCTGCTTCTGGAAATCTTTACCAGACAGGGAATCGGCACCGCCATCATCGCGGACGACGACAATCTGGCCACCGGCGTAAAGCGCGACAGCTTCTGTCAGGAGCAGGGATAAACCGGGACCAAAACGCAGAATGCGGGAAAGGCATTGCTATGAGCGACAGGATGAAAGCATATATTCAGGACGCGGAGAGCGTCCTGCTCCATACCTACAACCGGTATCAGATCGTGCTGGAGAGAGGGGACGGGGTCTACCTCTACGACACGGACGGGAAACGGTATCTGGACTTTTGCGCAGGGATCGCGGTCTTTGCGCTGGGCTATAACAACCGGGCGTACAACGACGCGCTGAAAGCCCAGATTGACAAGCTGATCCATACTTCCAATTACTATTACAATCTGCCGGCCATCGGGGCGGCGAAAAAGCTTTTGCAGGTGTCCGGCATGGACAGGGTGTTCTTCACCAACTCCGGCGCGGAGGCGGTGGAGGGGGCCATCAAGACCGTCCGCAAATACGCCTACTTAAAGGACGGCTGCCGGGATCATGAGATCATCGCCATGGAACACGCCTTCCACGGCAGAACCTTCGGAGCGCTGTCCGTCACCGGAAATCCCGGCTACCGGGAGCCCTTTGAGCCCATGATCGGCCATGTGAAATTTGCCCGGCTCAACGACTACGAAAGCGTCTTGGGACAGGTGACGGACAAGACCTGCGCCATCCTCTTAGAGCCGGTGCAGGGGGAGGGCGGCCTGTCTGTGGCGGAGGAAGGGTTCCTGCGCAGTCTCAGGAAACTGTGCGACGAGCGGGATATCCTCCTTGTGTTTGACGAGATCCAGTGCGGCATGGGTCGGACAGGTTATTATTACGCCTGGCAGAAATACGGCGTAAAGCCGGATGTGATGACCACCGCCAAGGCCCTGGGCTGCGGCGTGCCCGTGGGGGCCTTCCTCATGACCGAGCGGGTGGGGGCGTCTTCCCTGGCAGCAGGGGATCACGGCACCACATACGGGGGGAATCCCCTGGTGTGCACCGCGGTGGAAAAAGTGCTTGATTTATTTGAGGACGGCCATATAATAGAAAATGTGAGAGAGGTGGCGCCCTATCTGGAGATGCGTCTGGAGGAGCTGAAAGCCCGCCATGCCTGCATCAGGGAACGCCGGGGCACAGGGCTGATGCAGGGGTTGTTGTTCGACCGCCCCGTGCGGGACGTGATCGGGAGGGCGCTGGAAAAAGGGCTGATTTTGATCAACGCAGGGCCCGAAATTCTTCGGTTTGTCCCGCCCCTTGTCATCACGAAGGAAAATGTGGATCAGATGATCTCCATTCTGGACGCCTGCATCCAGGCGTGACCGGGACGCCCTCAGTACACTTATGGATCTGCAGGACAGTGCAGTGCGCAGACAGGGAGAAATATGCAGCTAAAAAACAGAGTGATAGCAGTGACAGCCGTGGCCGCCATGGCTGCCGCCCTTTTTTATGGCAGTACGCTGGAGCCTGCCCAGGAGGAAGACGACGCCGGATTGTTCCAGCGCAAGGAGACCATTTATTTCTGGTATTCCGACGAGGCCATGGGCAATTATGTGGAAAGCGCGGCGGTGGCCTTTGGGGAACGGGAGGACGTGCGGGTCATCCCCGTGCAGGCCTCCGACAGCGAATATCTGGAAGCCATCAACCAGGCCTCGCTGGACGAAAGCCCGTCGGCGCAGGTTCCGGACGCCTATCTGCTCAGCCATGAGGCGCTGGAAAAGGCCTATCTGGCAGGTCTGGCGGAGGAGATCACGGATGAGACAGGCCTCTGCACGGAGGAAAACTTTCCCAGGGCGGCCCTGGACGCAGTGACTTATCAGGGAAGGCTGACAGCCTATCCCCTTTTCTTTGAGACCAGCGCCCTGGTCTACAACGAGACGTATCTGGCAGAGTGGGCGGCACAGAGCGCACAAAAGGAGCTTTTGGGGGACGGGGAGGAAGACGGGGAGCCGGAAGAGGGCTCTACCGGCATTGAGACGGACGAGGCGGCCCTGGCACAGCTGACCCAGGATTATTTTATCCGCGCCGTGCCGGGCACGGTGGACGATATCCTGAACGTGGCGGACACCTTCGACCTGCCGGAGGGCGTGGAAAGCGTCATGAAGTGGGACGTCTCCGATATCTTTTACAACTACTGGTTTGTGGGAGACCATATGATCGTGGGCGGGGAGGCCGGAGACGACAAAAAAGCGGTGGACATCGCCAACCCGGAGACCATACAGTGTCTGGAGGTCTACAAGGCCTTAAACCAGTTTTTTGCCATCGAGTCCGACACGGTGACCTATGACAGCGTGCTGCAGGATTTTATCGACGGAAAAGTGGTGTATACCATTGCAACCACCGACGCCGTGGCCCGGCTGGCCCAGGCGAAGGAGGACGGGCTTCTGACCTTTGACTATGGGTTTGCCATGCTGCCGGACGTAAGCGCCGGGTTAAAGAGCCGTTCCATGTCCGTCACCGGGGTGGTGGCGGTAAACGGCTATTCCCGCCACAAGGAACTGGCAAACCGTTTCGCCGCTTTCCTCTCTGGGGAGTATGCAGAGAGCCTGTACGACCGGTCGGGGAATGTGGCGGCGTACCTTCCGGCCAATGCGGACAACGGTGCGTTGCAGGTATTCAAGGCGGAGTATGCAGACAGCGTGCCCCTGCCCAAGATGATGGAGACGGGAAACTACTGGCTGTATCTGGAACGGCTGTTTGCGCGGGTCTGGAACGGGGAGGACGTGACCGCACTGGTACAGGAGCTGGCCCAGCAGATCTCTTTCCAGCTGGGGGCGGGAACGGATACCTGATCAGACAAAAGTATAAATGACCGGCCACGGGGCACACTGTAAATCAGAAAGGCGGTGTGAAACGTATGGTCGGTTTTTTGATTGCATTGCTCTCCGGGGCGCTTATGAGCGTCCAGGGGATTTTCAACACACAGGTGACGAAGGCTTCCGGCATATGGGCAGCCAGCGCGTTTGTCCAGTTCTCGGCGCTGCTTGTCTGCCTGGGGGCATGGGCGTTTCTGGAGAGGAGCCCTCTTTTGCAGGTATTTGAGGTACAGCCAAAGTATATGCTGCTTGGGGGCGCTATCGGCGCTCTGATCACTTATACGGTGATACGGAGCATGGATCTGCTGGGGCCGGCCAGGGCGGTGATGCTCATCGTGGTGGCCCAGCTTCTGGTGGCGTATGTCATTGAGCTTCTGGGGTGGTTCGGCGTGGAGAAGCAGCCCCTGGAGTGGAGAAAAGCCATCGGGATGCTGGCGGCCATCGCAGGCATCGTCATTTTTAAGTGGAAATAATCTTTCCAAAACTGGAAGATTTTTCGTGTGATTTTTGGAAAAGTGGCTTGTAAAAGTAAGCGGGTTCCTTTACAATATCTTTATTCGGCATAGAGAGGCAGCCCTTTCATTCCGGGCCGGGAAAACGGCGGAAAGAGAGGGGCTATGAAGAAGAGAAAAAAGGCAAAAATGGCAGCGGCCGCACTGTGGTGGGCCGTCCTTGGGCTGACGCTTGGCGGCTGCGGCGGGGACACAGGGGAAGTCCTTTTGGTGGGGCGCGGGGAAGATGCGGAAGTATCCCTGCCCTCCCCGGCGCAGGGGATGTCCGCGCGGGAGGAGACGCCCGCCGAAAGCCCTGTTGCAGAGGTATATGTATACGTCTGTGGGGCGGTGCAAAAGCCGGGCGTGGTGGCGTTAATGCCGGGCAGCCGGGCGCAGGACGCGCTGGAGGCGGCGGGAGGTTTTGCGGCGGATGCGTGGCGGGAGTATGTGAATCTTGCCCAGGAGGTAACGGACGGCGAGAAACTGTATTTCCCCTGGCTGGACGAGGCGGAGAGCCTGCTTGCTCCCCCGGAAGGGAAGGACGGGCTTGTCAATATCAACACGGCAGATGCGGCGGCGCTGCAGACTCTGCCGGGGATCGGGGCCTCCCGGGCCGGGGACATTCTCTCCTACCGGGAAGCAAACGGGGCGTTTGAAAAGCCGGAGGACATCATGAAGGTGCCCGGCATCAAGGACAGCGTCTATCAGAAACTAAAGGACAAGATAACGGTGGACTAAAGGCCGTTTCAAAAAATCTGCCCTGGGCGGGAAGAGAGGATATGGGGAGATGGCAAAAAGAGCTCTGATCGTGGACGATGAAAAGCTGATCGTAAAGGGGATCCGTTTCAGTCTGGAACAGGACGACATGGAGATCGACTGTGCATACGACGGGGAGGAAGCGCTTCAGTACGCCAGGAACAATAAATATGACATCATCCTTCTGGACGTGATGCTGCCAAAGCTCTCCGGATTCGAGGTGTGCCAGCAGATACGGGAATTTTCCAACGTGCCGATCATCATGCTCACGGCAAAGGGGGACGACATGGATAAAATCCTCGGGCTGGAGTACGGGGCGGACGACTATATCACAAAGCCCTTCAACATTCTGGAGGTGAAGGCGCGGATTAAGGCCATCATGCGCCGGACGGAGCCCAAGCGGGTGCTGGGGAACGCTTCTTCGGCCCCCAAGGTGCTGGAGAGCGGCGAGATGAAGCTGGACAGCGAGGGCAGGCGGGTCTATATCTCCGGGAAAGAGATCGGCCTTACCGCCAAGGAATTTGAAGTGCTGGAGCTTCTGATGTTAAATCCCAACAAGGTTTACAGCCGGGAGAGCCTGCTGCAGCTGGTGTGGGGGGCGGACTACCCAGGCGATGTGCGCACGGTGGACGTACATATCAGGCGGCTGCGGGAGAAGATCGAGGCAAATCCCAGCGAGCCGAAGTATGTACATACCAAGTGGGGCGTTGGATATTATTTTCTGAACACATAAGGTATATGGGGATATGTTCAAGAGCATCTTTCAGGAGCTGGCACAGCTCGTTTCCCTGCGCAGCCTGCGGGCGCGCATCTTTCTGTTCATATTGCTGGCGGGGGTGGTTCCCTGTGTGTTCATGCGCTACGCCATCCTGGACAATTATGAGGAGCGGGCGGCAGCCCAGCGGGAGGCCACCGTCCGAAACCAGCTGCTCGTGGTGGGCAACCATCTGCTCAGCAACAATTATTTCCAGACCCGGCCGTCGGAAGAGGCTGGCTACAGCAGCGCTTCCCGGGACGTCATAGACGCGGAGCTGGAGGTGATCTCAAACCTCTATGAGGGCCGCGTCCTGATCGTGGATTCCAGCCTGAAAGTGGTCAAGGACACCTATGGCATCAGCGAGGGGAAGACCATGATCTCCGAGGAAGTGATTCAGTGCTTCCAGGGGGAGACCTCCTCGTACTATGACAAGGAGCACGGCTACATAGAGATGACGCTGCCCATTGAGGATTCCGGCGCCGTCTCTGCCCAGGACGGGCAGGATACCGGCAGGATCGTGGGGGTGATGCTGACGAGCATCTCCAACGAATCCATCGTCACCACCATGGAGGTGCTGAACCGTCAGGCTGTTCTGCTGGAAAACCTGATGTTTGTCTGCGTGGTGGCCATCGCCCTGGTGGCCTCCATGGGGCTGACCAGGCCCCTGTCCCAGGTGACGGACGCCATCAACAAGGTACAGGCCGGATACGCCCAGGAGAGCATTTCCGTGCCGGGCTATTCGGAGACAGTCCACATTGTGGACGCCTTTAACCAGCTGCTAAAGCGCATGAAAGCGCTGGACGACACCCGGCAGGAATTTGTGGCCAACGTGTCCCATGAGTTAAAGACGCCCATGACTTCCGTGAAGGTGCTGGCAGACTCCCTGCTGGCCCAGGAAGACGCTCCGGCAGAGCTGTACCGGGAGTTTTTGAGCGACATCGTCTCGGAAATCGACCGGGAAAATCAGATCATCAACGATCTTCTGGCGCTGGTGCGGATGGACAAAAAGGTACAGGAGCTGAATATCGCTTCTGTGAACATCAACGAGCTGACGGAGCTGATTTTAAAGCGTCTGCGCCCCATTGCCCGGAAGAAGGATGTGGAACTGGTCTTTGAGAGTATGCGTCAGGTGACGGCGGAAGTGGACGAGGTCAAGATGACGCTGATCATGACCAATCTGGTGGAAAACGCCATCAAATACAACAAAGAGCACGGCTGGGTCAAGGTGGAGCTGGACGCGGATCATCAGTATTTTACCTTTCAGGTCAGTGATTCCGGTCTGGGGATTCCGGAAGACGCCCTGACCCATATCTATGAGCGGTTTTACCGGGTGGACAAATCCCACTCCCGGGAGATCGGCGGCACGGGGCTGGGGCTTGCCATCACCAAGAGCGCGGTGCTGATGCACCATGGCGCCATCAAGGTGTCCAGTGTGGAAGGGGAGGGCTCCTGCTTTGTGGTCAAGATCCCTCTGACCTATATCGAACAGTAGCGGCTGGGGAGGCTGTTATGACAGGAAGCGTTTGGAGAAGGAACGATAAGGGAAGCCGCTTAAGGCGCAGGGTGGTCTGTGCGCTGTCTTTGGTCTGTCTGCTGCTTGGGTTAGCTGCCTGCGGGCAGGAGGAGCCGGAGGGAGAAAACGTCAGGCAGGTGTACTTTTTAAGCAGCGGGGAGACCAAGGTGGAATCCCATGCCTTTGAACTGGTCTCCGAAACGCCCGAGGGCCAGGTGGAGGAGCTTTTGCAGTGCCTGGCAACCAATCCGGAAAAGCTGGAATACAAGGCGCCCCTTGCCATGGGGTTTCAGGTGCTGGATACCCGTCTGGAGGACGAGACGGTGCTTTTGGACGTGGACGCTGCCTATCTGGAGCTGCCCAGTCTGACGGAGGTGCTGGTGCGGGCGGCGATTGTACGCACCCTGACCCAGGTGGACGGCGTCAGCTATGTGGGCATCACCGTAGAGGGAAGCCAGCTCTATGACGCGGTGGGAAGCCCGGTGGGCTGGATGAGCGCCGACCAGTTCATCGACAACGACGGAAACGAGATCAACACCTATGAGCTTGCCAGGGTGAGGCTGTATTTTGCGGGGGAGGACGGAAACACATTGATCGCCGCTTACCGGGAGAAGTACTATTCCACCAGTATGCAGATGGAGCGTTTTGTGCTGGAGGAGCTGATCGCCGGGCCAAGCGGCCAGGTGAAGGGGCTGTATCCATCCGTCAATCCGAACACCGAAATCATCAACATCACCACCCGGGACGGCGTCTGCTACGTAAATCTGGATGAAAACTTTCTGACCGTGGTCAACAATGTGCCCACGGAAGTCTCCATATACGCCGTGGTGGACTCGCTGGTAGAATTGAGCAGCATCAACAAGGTGCAGATCCTGATCAACGGCGAGGTGCCGGCCTCCTTCAGCGCCTCCTCCTACGAGCGGAATCTGGATATTGTGACCACCCTGGAAAAATAACAAGATAAAAGAGCCATCGCAAAGAAAGGAATGTGCGCGGATGAGGCGACCGCTTTTTTGGGCCGCCCTTTGCCTGGTGGCGGCGCTGGCCCTGCGGCTGGGGACGGGAGGATTTGACCGGAAAAGTCAAAACGATATCCTCCGCCGCCTGGACGCAGGAGTGCGGCTTACTGTCACGGGACAGGTCTATCAAAAGGACGGCCAGACGATTTATCTGCAGGACGTGTCTGTCTGCAGTCAGGTTTCAGAAGGATTCAGCCATTCACAAGCCGGGGATCCCCGGCAGATGATTTCCAGCAAAGAAAATTTAAAATGTGACGTGGAGACGGCGGAGAGCATCCCCTTAGGGAGCGTCTGTACGCTGGAAGGCACGTTTGCGCCCTTTTTTGAGGCTACTAACCCGGGGGAGTTTGACGGGGCGGCGTATTACAGGAGCCTGAAAATCGGGGGAAGACTCAAAGAGGGCTCGCTTCTTGCCTGCGGGGAGAAAAACTGGCCGCTGCGGGAGTTTTTGTACCGTCTGGGAGAACGGCTCAAAGAACGCCTGTACCACGCCCTGCCTGAAAAGGAGGCGGGGGTGCTCTGCGCCCTTTTGCTGGGAAAGAGGGAGGGCTTGGAGGAATCGGTGGAGACGCTTTACCGGAGGAACGGGATGATACATATCTTAAGCATTTCCGGCCTCCATGTGGCCATCGTAGGCATGAGTCTCTATCGGCTGCTGCGCCGCCTGGGGGCGCCTTTGTGGGCGGCGGCCGGAGGCGGGAGCGTGCTGTTGCTTCTGTACGGAGGGCTGACGGGCTTTGGCATTTCCGCCTGCCGCGCCATCGGAATGTATCTGATCCGTATGCTGGGGCAGCTTCTGGGAAGAACCTACGATATGCTGACGGCGTTAGCGCTGACGGGGGCATTGATGGCCTTGGGAAACCCTTATCTTTTGCGGCACAGCGGGTTTCTGCTGTCTTTTTCCGCCGTGCTGGGGATGGGGCTGGGTGCGCCTCTGCTGGGCGGGAAAAGGGAAGCAGGAAGGGATAAGGAATCTGGAAAGGATGGGGAAGCCGGAAGGGGCGGAGAAGCTGGAAGGGACAGGGAGTCTGGAAGGTGGAGCGGAAGGAAGAAGCTCTGGCGCAAGTTTGCGGCGGGCTTGGGAGAATCTGCCCGGGCCAGCCTGGCGGTCACCCTGGCCACCCTGCCGGTACAGCTTTGGTTTTTTTATGAGGCGCCGGTGTACGCCCTGTTTTTAAACCTGTTGATCCTTCCCTGGGTAAAGCCTCTGATGGGCTTTGGCTGTCTGGCCATGCTCTGGCCGGGCGTTTCGTGTTTCAGCCTGGGGGCTGGGCTGATCTTAAAGGGGTATGAGGCGCTTTGCAGGCTGTTTGGAAGTCTGCCCTTTTCCCTGTGGAATCCGGGCCGCCCCGTGGGCTGGCAGATTTTTGGGTATTATCTGACTTTGGGCGTGGCAGCGCTTTTGTGGAAGCTGGCGGCGGCAAAACGCCTTCGGATGGGGGCAGTGTTGTGTCTGGCCGGGGCCCTCTGCCTTTTGGGGCTGCACCCGGGGACGGGAAACCGGGCGGTGTTTTTGGATGTGGGACAAGGGGATTGTATTTTGATCCAGACGGATTCCGGGGAAACCTATCTGTTTGACTGCGGCAGTTCCAGCAGAAACGCTGTGGGGGAAAACGTGCTGCTTCCCTTCTTAAAATACAGCGGCGTCCGGCGGCTGGACGGGGTCTTTGTCTCCCATCCGGACACAGATCACATGAACGGCGTCCTGGAGCTTTTGGCCCTGGGAGAGGAAAACGGCATTGCGATCTGCCAGATTGTCCTGCCAGACGTGGAGGAAGGGTTGTTTCGGGAGCAGTTTGGACAGGTGCTGGAGGCGGCCGGGGCAGCGGGCGGGATCCCCGTCAGGGCGCTGGCGGCGGGAGAGGCCTGGGAATGTGAAAACGCCCGGTTTACCTGCCTGCATCCTGAAAAGGGGTGGGGCCTTTCGGACACCAATACCTGCTCGGAGTGCTTTTATGTGGAATTTTTTGCAAAAGACGGGGAGAAGAGCACCCTGCTTCTCACGGGAGATGTGGAGGGAGAGGGCGAGCGGGCGCTGCTTTCGCAGCTCAAGGGGCGGGGAATTGAGCAGGTCGATGTGCTGAAGGCGGCGCATCACGGTTCCCGGGGGAGCACTTCCCAGGAGCTGATTTCCCAGATCCGCCCCCGGATCGCGGTGATTTCCTGCGGCAGGGAAAACCGATACGGTCATCCTCACAGGGAGCTGTTGGAGCGCCTGGCCCAGGCCGGCTGCCAGGTTTTCAGAACCGATGAGCAGGGGGCCCTGATCCTGCAGTTTACGCCGTAAGGAGCCGGTCGGGATACAAAAAAATAAATTTGGACAAATTTGGACCTGGTCCAAAAGGACACTGGACAAAGTGGCCTTATCATGTTATAATAAATTTATCATTGTTCAATCAGACATTCTGACCGATTGTATCTATCACGCAGTTCTGCGACATTTTTCAAGATTACGATTCATTTTCACAGGAGGAGTCTGCCTATGACAGAAAAAAAGCAAGATAATACCCCCAAAGCCCTGTCTAACCGGGAGCTGAAATCCGATGTGTTCACCGCCGTTTTCAGCGAGCCGGAAAACGCTGCCAAATTGTATACTGCCCTCTCCGGCGAAAAGACGGCCCCTGAGGACATTGAGATCGCTACCCTGGAGGGCGTGCTGTTTCTGGCACGGAAAAACGACCTGGGCTTTCTCGTAAAGGACAGGGTACTTGTCATCAGCGAACACCAGTCCACCGTCAATCAGAATATGCCCCTGCGGAGCATCCTGTACTATGGCCGCACCATGGAAAAACTGCTGAAAAACCAGGATCTCTACCGGGAAAAGCTCATCCCCATCCCCACGCCGGAGTTCTATTTATTCTACAACGGGACAAAGCCCGTACCTAGAGAAACAGTATTAAAACTTTCGGATGCATATATTGCCAAAACAAAAGAACCCATGTTAGAATTAAAAGTAAAGATGATCAACATCAACCTCCCGATGGGGCACAGGCTTCTTGGGGAATGTATGCCGCTGTATGAGTATTCCTGGTTTATCGAGCGGGTAAGGCATTACATGGAAGACGGGATGAACCGGGACACGGCGGTAACTCTGGCCATCAAGGACTGTATCCGGGAGGGGATTTTTGCGGAGTTTGTCACGAAGCATGGGACGGAGGTAGAGAATATGCTGTTTACCCAGTTTAACATGGACGACGCTTTGGCAGTGCGGTATGAGGAGGGCTTGGAGGATGGGATAGAGAAGGGGTTAGAGCGCGGCCTTGCCCAGGGCATGGAGCAGGGCATGGAGCGCGGGGAACACCGCCTTTTGATCCGTCTGGTGTGCGGCAAACTGCAAAAGGGAGAGTCCGCGGAAAAGATCGCAGCCGATCTGCTGGTAGATGA
>CANQEH010000009.1 GCA_947594835.1 uncultured Acetatifactor sp.
GAGTGCCTCCTTTTTGGTGTCTGATTTATTGTAACAGGTAGTGCATGATCGTGTCTACTTATTTAGTATAGATCCAACGGAGCCGGGAACCAGAAGAAGGAGACGTGGTATTACTCGGACGGCAGCGTAGATTGGCTGTCTAGCTATTCATGGGAATATGACGGAGCCGGGAACCAGACGAAGGAGACGCGGTACGACTTGGACGGCAGCGTAAGATACTGGACGGAATATGAATATGACGGAGCCGGGAACCAGACGAAGGAGACGCGGTACGACTCGGACGGCAGCGTAAACTGGGGCTGGAGCTATTCATGGGAATATGACGGAGCCGGCAACCAGACGAAAGAGACGCGGTACGACTTGGACGGTAGCGTAGGATTCTGGTATGAATATGAATATGACGGAGCCGGGAACCAGACGAAGGGGACACATTATAACGCGGACGGCAGCGTAAGTAGCTGGACGGAATATGAATATGACGGAGTCGGGAACCAGACGAAGTCGACGTATTATAACGCGGACGGCAGCGTAAGTGGCTGGATAGAATGGGAATATGACAGAGCCGGGAACCAGACGAAGCGGACGAGTTATAACGCGGACGGCAGCGTAAGTGACTGGACGGTAAGGGTATATGACGGAGCCGGGAATCTGATGAATATGTTAGAATATGAAGATGGTGACTGGTATGAATATGAATATGACGGAGCCGGGAACGTGACGAAGAAGATAGGTTATGAAGATGGTGATCGGCATGAATACGAATATGACGGAGCCGGGAACTTGGTGAAGATGATGCGGTACGACGCGGACGGCAGCGTATGGCGCTGGTATGAATATGAATATGACGGAGCCGAGAACCAGACGAAGGAGACGTGGTATAACGCGGACGGCAGCGTAGGTAGCTGGACAGAATGGGAATATGACGGAGCCGGGAATCTGACAAAGGAGACGCATTATAGAGCGGACGGCAGCGTACGTTACTGGTGTGAATGTGAATACAAACTCGTCCCCGTAAACGAGAAGTCGGCTAAACCCAGCCTTGACTATGACTTTAAAGATGTCAATATGGGTGCTGAAGAGAGCTTTAACGTCGGTGCTGTATCTGGATACTAAAGCTGGATTCAGCCATATCTCTATTTACGAAAACCCCCTTCATCCGCCCCTCCGCCGGGCCAAACCGGCAGGCGTGCTGTGGGACTGGGCAGACGAGATTTAACCTATCGTAACCCATTGCAGGATGCAGAAAATGATTGACAATTCTACTGGACGGGTTATACTAAAAGTAAGGAACAACCGCCCACAAGGTGGGTTGACCAAGTTAGGATAGAAATACCACCCCGTCACTCAGCCAAAGTTTAGGGGTGGTATTCCTATGTAGCATTACTTACAAAAGCTGAAAATAAATGTAAGCAATGCCAGAAGAAATATGCCAAAGGTTAGCATATCCTTGAAATCAAAATGATTTCCCATAGGCATCACCTCCCATTCATACTGAATTTCATATGAAATGAAAGGTCAGCCCACCCTGCAACACGGTTGTCCTTAAAAGGTATTTTATCATAGAAGTATTGTCTTGAAAATTACTGATAATATAAAAACATCCGAAATTGTTTAGAATAAAATTTGCTGACTGTTTAGCCGTCTATGGTTACAGTTTTGGTTACATATGAAATGGAAGATGTGGAAAGTGCCTTTCTACCTGATGTTTTGAGTTGTCTTGAGGTTCGATTCCCATCACCCGCTTTATCAGAAGCAGGGGATTGCACCCTGCTTTTTGTGTGCATTAGAGGATGCAGAAAATGATTGACAATTTCGCCGGAAGAGTTATACTAAAAGTAAGGAACAACCGCCCACAAGGTGGGTTGACCAAGTTGGTAGGAATACCACCCCGTCACTAGGCCAAAGTTTAGGGGTGGTATTCCTATGTAGCCTTACTTACAAAAGCTGAAAATAAATGTAAGCAATGCCAGAAGAAATATGCCGAATGTCAACACATCCGAGGCGAACTTTGTTCGCCTTGAGATCGAAAATGATTTCCCATAGGCATCACCTCCCATTCATACTGAATTTCATATGAAATGAAAGGTCAGCCCACCCTGCAACACGGTTGTCCTTAATAGGTATTTTATCATAGAAGTATTGCCTTGACAATTACTGATAATATGAAAAATATTCGAAAGTGTTTAGAATAAAATCTGCAGACTGTTTAGCCGTCTTTGGCTACATCTCCTTAGGGAAATCGATAGCCGCTCCGGCAAACGGACATTTCAGCCCTTCGCCTTCTTCTTACAGATGAAAACCCCAAAAACAGCAATCAGTATCACATTGACAAATAAAACCAAAATACTTCCCTCTATCATACAAGCGCCGCCGGATAGTATTTCATTTCCATCAAATGTAGTAATCAGCAGCTTGGGATAATCATCAGCAAGCGACACCCCGCCCAAAACCAATGCGCCAATTCCGTTCCATATAAAGTGCATCATTGTTGGCGCTATGATAGAACCGCTATATTCAAGCACCACCGTCATAAGCAGGCTCATCGTCATGACATTGAGTACGGGGCTAAGACCAGCTTCAAATGCGCCTCCGTGCAATGCTGTAAAGAGAGCTGTTGTGACAATCGCAGCGGCAAGGATGTTGTGTTTTTGCTTAAGCATTTGATATAAATACCCACGGACAAGAAGTTCCTGCATGACGACGTTCAGGAACACTGCCAGCATCCAGACGGGAAACAATCTGATGACATTCCGCCCGTCGAAATGTACTATCTTCATCCCATACAGGAGCAGGACAGGAATGGCAAGCCATATCAATCCTGTGACGGTTCCCAATAGGATTCCATGAACGGGATGATCCACAAAATGTAATTTTACGGTTTTTCGATCAATCAGCCAGAAAATGATGGTAAAAACAATAATTGCCAATAACGGCATCACTTCCGCCCAAAGTCTCCAGACAGCGGGTTCCTCCGAAGATGATAACGGCAATATAGAAACAAATATTGCCCAGCCAAGAAAAAAGGCTATGGTCTTTATTATTGTAATTCCAATTTTTTTCAACATTAGTTCCTCCGCAAATGGCGATTCTTCAGTGAGAAAATTATACTCTTGCCCTTAGAAAAAGTACAGCAGGAAATTCGGTTTTTTAATGGGATGGAATTATTTTATCTTTTCCCACCACGCGCTGGACAGCACAAAATTCCATATGCCACGGGACACAATCGGTTTGAGAAAAATACTTATGAAAAGCATCGCTGCCAGAATCAGGATAGGTTCATATCGTTTCAAATGCTCTTGTTCGTCAGTTAATTTCAAAGGGAATGGGTACGAAAATCTATGACCAATGTAGCAGCCGATCACAGTTCCTGCTGTATTGGTAATTAAATCGTCAATATCTGTAAGCCGAAAGGTAAAGAGTTGTAATATTTCAATGACGAGTGATACAGCAAATCCCATAAAAAGCATTATTTTCATGGAACGATAATTTTTCCAGACAGCAGGTACGAGAAATCCCATTGGTATAAATAAAATAATATTTAAGATCGTGTTTTTCATATATTCAAACGGACTATTTACAATGTCTATCAATGGTATCAGTTGAAAACCAAAATCAATCTGGAATGCGCCTGCCGCAGGAATACCCACAGCCGAAAAAACGGCTACGGCATAGAAAGCGAACAGCAGCGCTGCAATACATTGGCCGAAATGGCGCTGCTTGAACACCGCATACTGTAAAATAATGACAGCAGGGACAACAAAAACCACGGATGAAATGCAATCTATCCCAATCGACAATAAACGGAGCATTTTGTTTTTCCTTCTCTGACTACTTGATTTCCTATCAATTATGTATCAGTTTATCACATCTTCCGCTTAGAACTCCATAAAGGTTTGCTTAATGTTTGTTTAAGATCTGCTTCATTTTTGCTGACATTTCAGCGAGGCCATGCTAAAATAGGGACAGACAGCAGTGGGTTTGGCGTGTCAGCCAAAGAAAGGAGAGCGGTATGGAATTACCTTTTCGGATCGACCTGACAGGTCAGGTGGCAGTGGTGACAGGAGGGAGCGGTATCATCGGCGGGATGTTCTGCAGGGCGCTGGCCCTGTGCGGCGCAAAGGTGGCGATCCTGGGACGGCAGGCGGAGAATGGGGAGCCGGTGAAAAAAGACATAGAAGAAGCGGGCGGAGAGGCCATTACAGTGTCTGCGGACGTCCTGAGCAAAGAGAGCCTGGAACTGGCCAGCAAAGAGATCCTGGACAAGTGGGGAAAGATCAATATCCTGGTAAACTGTGCGGGCGGCGCGGTGAAGAGCGCACAGATCCCTCAGGACCAGTTTGCCGACTTCCAGGGGGATGCGCTGAATTTTTTCACCACGGACATGGAAAATGTGCGCAGGGAGCTGGATCTGAACCTGTACGGCACCATGCTTCCCACCCAGATCTTCGGCGCGGCCATGGTGGGACAGGAGAACGCCAACATCATCAACATTTCCAGCATGGGAGCCTACGGGCCTTTGACCAGAATCCCGGGGTATTCCGGGGCAAAGGCGGCCATTTCCAATTTTACGGAGTGGGCGGCCAATTACTTTGCAAAAAGCGGTATCCGGGTCAATGCGCTGGCGCCTGGGTTTTTCCAGACCACCCAGAACCATGCCCTCCACTTTAACCCGGACGGCACGCCAACGCCCAGAAGCCAGAAGATCATTGACAGCACGCCCATGGGAAAATACGGCGACCCGGAAGACCTGATCGGTGCGCTCCTGTTTTTGGTAAGTCCCAAGGGCAGCAGCTTTGTCACCGGCGTCATCCTTCCGGTGGACGGCGGATTCCACTGCTATCTGGGGGTATAGTCCTTTGGCTGTAAGCGGGGAAAAGTCTGTGCGCGGGGCAATTGGCACGTTAGAAAAATTTCACAGGGAAAATTTTGTGCCTGAAAGAAAATTTCTGCTTGACTTTTGAGCAGGAACCATGTAGAATAACCTTTGTTGTGAGAGATTGCAGCAAAGGTTATTTCATAGTTCTTCCGTATGCGATAGTGGCTCAGTTGGTAGAGCGCCACCTTGCCAAGGTGGAAATCGCGGGTTCGAGTCCCGTCTATCGCTTTTTTTGTTGTCTTTTTATCTTTCCTCTGCTCCAGACCTCGGGCGGCTGGGCTTTCGGCGTGGGAGTGCGGAACAGCAGGCGTCCCAGGGCTTTCCGGTTAAAGGGAAACAGGGGCCAAAGGTAGCTGAACCCGGCGAAGGTGGGCGTGGTAGCCACAGAGCACAGGATGAGGACAAGCCCGGTCAGAAAGCCTGCCAGCCCCCAAAAATAGGTGCAGAGAATCATAAAAATGCGGTAAATGCGCAGGCCGTTGCCGAAGTCTGTGCCGTTGATGGACAGGGAAGCCAGCATGGTCACAGCCGCGTAGAACAGGACTTCCGGGATCGCCCAGTGGAGGTTGACCGCGATGTCCCCTATGATCAGGCCGCTGACAAGAGACAGGGAGCCGGAGAATTTTCCGGAGCTCAAGGAGGAGGCATACTTGAACAGATCCAGCAAAAACTCTACCGCCAGCACATAGAAAAAGATGCGCTGGAGAGAGATCGGTTCCGACAGAAGCTCCCAGGCGACCGCCAGCTCCTGATAGTGGCCTGCCAACAGCAAAAAAGCGGGCATTAGAAGTAAACTCACCGGGATGCAGAAAAACCGCACCAGGCGGAAGTAAGTGCCAACGGCAGGGCTGTTGTAATAATCCTCCGGACTTTGGGTAAATTGAAAGATGGTGCCCGGAAGAATCAGCACCAGGGGAGAGTTATCCACAAGGATCAGGATGTGCCCTTCCGACAGGTAGCTGCAGGCGACGTCGGGGCGTTCCGTCATCTGGATGCTGGGCAGGGGGTTCCAGAAACGTTTCGGCAAAATCAGCTCCTCCAGGCTCTTTGCCCCCATGGTCAGAGAGGCGATGCGCAGCCCGTCGATGGTCTCTGAGAGCCGTTCCAGCAGCGCTGTATCGACTCTGTCCTCCAGATAGGCCAGGGCGACGTCCGTATGGCTCTCCGTGCCCACGCTGTGCATGGCGAAGCACAGCCGGGGGGATCGTTCCCGTCTGCGGATCAGGTTGGCATTCAACAAGAGCGTCTCCACAAAACCGTCCCGGGATCCCTTGGTGACCTTTTCCAGATCCGGCTCTGCGATGCTGCGCGTGGGATAGGTGCGCACATCCAGAAGGATCGCCTGGTCAAAGCCGTCGATGAACAGCACGGAAGGGCCGCTGAGCACATTTCGGAGAATGGTTTCCCAGGAGCCGCACAGGCTGGCCTGGGCATAGCCGATGCGGGAGTTTAAGTAGCTGGCGATGTCTTCCACGGTATCGTCCAGCATATAGACGGGGGACTGCAGGTCGGAAAAGATCTGCTGCAGCACTTGTGTCTGGCAGAATCCGTTGACGCCCAGGAAAAAAGCCCGCGTGCGGCCCAGGTTTAAGGGACGGTTGATCAGATCGAAGCTGCGCCCCAGGGGAAGGGCTTTTTGCAGATAGGCTATATTTTCATCCAGATTTCGGGAGAGTCCCATGGAAATACTCGCTTTCTCAAATTTTCTATTTCTACTTTTTCCCATGGAGCCTGTTTTATACCCCGGCGGTCACAAAAAAAGCTGAAGCAGCCCCAGACAGATGAGCAAAAAGCCCGAGATAGGGTCGGCCAGCCTGCCGATCAGGCGCAGGAGGCGGATCTGCCCCAGGCGGTTTCCAAAAAAGAGGAAGGCCACGGAGCAGATCCCGGTAGCCGCGGCGGCGGGAGCCAGTGCAAGACCTGTCATACTGGCGCTGAGTCCGATCCCCAGATTGTTTGCGGACAGGGAAATGCTCAGAAAAAATATTTCCGGCAGGGTGAGGCCGGAGGGAAGCGCAGAGGCGGCGTTTAAGCTGCCGGAGGCCGGGGCGTGCCTGGAGAAAACCCATTTCTGCACATAGTAGGCGCCGAGGATCAAAAGAATCAGACTGCCGATACAGCCGCCGATCATGGGCGGAAGCAGGGGGGCCAGCACGGCTCCAAGACAGATGGAGAGGCAAGTGCCGGAGAGGGTGACCAGGCTGATAAACAGATTCTGCAGCAGTCTGATGGACGTGCCGCGTATCCCGTAGGTGATGCCGACCAACAGTGCGTCCAGGCTGGCGGATATGCCAAACAGGAGGGAAGGTACCAGCTGCATGGAGAGGTCTCCTGGGATTTCATCAGATTTCTATTTACTATATTCTGAAAAAGGCAAATGGTGTTGTTTTTTCGGCATATTGTGATATGATTAGAGGGCAGTCGCACCCGGAAAGGGCGAAAGCTGTAAAAACAAGAAAGCGGCAGCCTTGGATGGGGAGAAAAGGAAACGGAAGGGCAGAGATGAAAGAGAGGGGTGCGTGCCGAGGCACGCCAGGGGGTATCTGTATGACAGAGGATTTGACGATCATTGGCGAAGAAGCGTACCGGGCGGCAAAGGAATTGCTGGAGGAGGCGAAGCTGAAGGAGGGGCAGCTCTTTGTGGTGGGCTGTTCCACCAGCGAAGTGGGCGGTGTGGCGATTGGGACGTTTTCCAGCCCGGAGCTTGCGGAGGTGGTGTTTGGGGGAATCTATCAAGCCACACAGGAGGCGGGAGTATATCTGGCAGCCCAGTGCTGTGAGCACTTAAACCGGGCCTTAGTGCTGGAGGAGGAAGCGGCGCAGAGGTATGGCTATGAAACGGTAAATGCAGTGCCCCAGCCCAAGGCTGGAGGGTCTTTTGCCACGGCGGCCTACAAGGCCTTCGAGCATCCTGTGGCTGTGGAGCACATCAAAGCCCATGCGGGGATGGATATCGGCGATACGCTGATTGGGATGCATTTGAGGGATGTGGCGGTTCCGGTGCGGATCCGCACGAAGGAAATCGGGGACGCCCATGTGGTGTGTGCCCGCACCAGGCCGAAGTATATCGGCGGCGAAAGGGCCGTCTATGACCTGGGGTTGGCGTAAAAAGTGCTTCTCCCGCCCACAGCCGGAGCTGCTGACAGAAGAAGCACGACGTCCTGGGCTATCTGGATTGTGAATCCTGCACTGCGCTTTGGATCAATTCCAAAATTGTCCTGGCGGAATCCATCTGGCTGCTCTTTGACATGGCATCGCAGTAGGTCTGCCGGGAGAGATAAACCTCTCTTGTTTTTTCTGCCAGAAGTTCCGGGGTCAGATCGTCTTCTGTTAACACCAGGGAAAATCCCTGGGACGCGAAGGACTGCGCATTTAAGAGCTGATCCCCCCGGCTGCTGGAGGCGGGCAGGGGAATCAGGATGTTTGGCTTTTTTAACGCCAGGAGTTCGCAGATGGCGTTGGCTCCCGCCCGGGAGATGACGACGTCCGCCATGGCGAACAGATCCTTTAATTCATCCTTAATGTACTCAAATTGTTTATAGCGGGGCGTATTCAACAGCAGGTTATCCATCTTCCCCTTGCCGCACAGGTGAACCACCTGAAAGTCGGTTAAGAGGCTGGGAAGCGCCTCCCGCACAATCTTGTTTACGTTGGCCGCGCCCAGACTGCCGCCGATGACCATCACAACGGGCATATTTGCGCTAAAACCGCAAAAATCAAGCCCCGCCAGCTTGTTGCCGTGGGAGAGCTCCTCCCGGATGGGGGAGCCGGTGAGGACGGCTTTGTCCTCCGGCAGCAGCTTTAAGGTCTCGGGAAAATTGCAGCATACCTTTTGGGCCACAGGGATACAGAGCTTATTGGCAAGCCCGGGGGTCATGTCGGATTCGTGGATGAGGCAGGGGATTTTGAGGGACGCTGCGGCCCGCACCACCGGGACGCTGACAAATCCCCCTTTGGAGAATACGACATCCGGCCGATAGGACTTCAAAAACTTGCGGGCCTCTGAAAAACCTTTCATCACCCGGAAGGGGTCGGTCACATTTTTGATGTCCAGATAACGTCTGAATTTTCCGGTAGAAATTCCCACATAGGGAAGATCAAAATCACCGATCAGTTTCTTTTCAATGCCGTCGTAAGACCCCATGTAGGTAATTTCAAATCCGGCCTCCCTTAAGGCAGGCAGCAGGGCAATATTGGGGGTCACGTGTCCGGCGCTCCCCCCGCCCGTCAAAACTATTTTTTTCATAGAGGAACCCTTTCAGAAACACAAGCGATCTTTTATACCATACTCTCCAGGGCCCGGGCCAGCTGGTCGGGGCAGGAGGTGGGCTTTGCGCCGCAGCGGATGCCTTTCAGCCGACGGATCGCCTCCTGGGGCGTCATTCCCTTCACCAGAGCGCTGATGCCCTGCAGGTTTCCGTTGCAGCCGCCGAGAAACGAAACGGAATCGATCACGCCGTCTTTGAGTGTGATGTCGATTTCCTGGGAACAGGTTCCCTGTGTCTGATATTTCATAGATTATCACCCTTCCTTCCATAGGATATTCATTACTTCTTATTCTAGCTTTCAGGGCCTTTTTTGTCAATCAAATCCCCCGTAGGAGCGTCTTGGAAAGCAGGCTTTCCAGGCTGAGGCAGACAGAGGCTGTGTCCGGCAAAAGGCCGGGGCGCTGTGCGCCGTCTGCAGGGCGGCAGGCTGATGTGTCCAAACTGTGCCCAAAAAAGGCAGGATATGGGAAACGCTGTCGCAAATCCCAGAAACTTTGGGATGAAAACTTCTGTCAAAGCAGGAATAAATCAGTTAAAATAAAGACACAATGGAGCCGGATCTGGGGATGCTCCGGAATGGAGACAATGATGTTTGAGATTTTTGCTGAGGAAGCTGTGATAACGTCCTTAATGTCCGCCTGTATGGCGGTAAGTCTGTTTCTGCGGGTGCTTTTGGGGCTTTTGTACCGCAACATGATCCGGGAGGCGGACAATATGGCCTCGACCAACAACAAAATGCTGAAACAGTGCAAGCTGAAATTTGCCAACTGCTATCAGCTCAGCAACGGTGTGGCAAACATCCCGGTTTTTGTGGACAAGTTCATCAGCCGGCTGAGCATCGGGCATCTTTCCTTTCATATGATGTATCACCTGTCCGGCCAGGCCATGCTTTTATCGGTGGTGTTCTCTGGCGTGGGCGTCTGTAAGAGCATTGCAGGGGGGAAGACTTTGGGCGATATCCTGCCCTTCTATATCGTGAGCCTTCTGGGGCTTTATCTGTATTTCTCCGTGTCCACTGTCATGGATATCAAGGGGAAGCGGAGGGTGCTGAAAATCAATCTGGTAGACTATCTGGAAAACCATCTCTCCCCGAGGATCGACGTCACCAACCAGGATATCGAAATGCTCTACGGGGAGGACTTTGACGCCAGCCGGTATGGGTCAGCGAAACGTCTTGGCGGGGAGCGCGGCAGGAAGAACCGCAGGACGGTGGAGCTGATGCCCATCCGGGGAAAGCTGACGCCAGAGGAAAAGCGGGATCTGCTGACGGTGACGGAGGGGCTTTCGGGACAGTTTGGCAAGGACGGGCAGGAGGAGTCTGCGGAGGCGCAGAGCAATGTACGGCGGGGGATCTCTGCCGCAGAGGAGGAACTGGAAGCGCTTCTGAAGGAGTTTCTGATGACATGATTGATTTTGCTTGAATTTACCAGATATCTTTGCTACACTTAGGACGAAAGCCAAAGGCAGGCTTTCAATCTGAAAAAAGGAGCGAGGATATGAGCAGACAAGTTACTTTTGACTATTCCAAGGCCGCATCTTTCCTCTCGCAGGAAGAGATCGGCTATATGAAGAAGCTGACGCTGGACGCCAAGGAGGTTCTGGTGTCTAAGAGCGGCGCGGGAAATGATTTCCTGGGCTGGATCGACCTGCCGGTGGACTATGACAAGGAGGAGTTTTCCAGGATTAAGGAGGCGGCCAGAAAGATCCAGAGCGATTCGGAAGTGCTTCTGGTCATCGGCATCGGCGGTTCCTATCTGGGAGCCCGGGCGGCCATCGAGTTTTTGGGCCACAGCTTTTATAATGTCCTTGGCAGGGACAAGCGCAAGACCCCGGAGATTTATTTCTGCGGAAATTCCATCAGTTCTACTTATCTAAAGCACCTGATGGATGTGGTGGGGGACAGGGATTTCTCCATCAATATGATCTCCAAGTCCGGCACCACCACGGAGCCTGCCATCGCGTTCCGCGTTTTCAAGGAACTGCTGGAGAAAAAGTATGGGAAAGAGGAGGCGGCCAAGAGGATTTACGCCACCACGGACAAGGCCCGGGGAAGCTTAAAGCACCTGGCAGACGAGGAGGGCTATGCAACCTTTGTGGTGCCCGATGACGTGGGAGGGCGTTTCTCCGTTCTCACCGCCGTGGGACTGCTTCCCATCGCGGTCAGCGGTGCGGATATCAACAAGCTGATGGAAGGCGCAGCCAGCGGAAGAAAGCGTGCTCTGGAAAACAGCTTTGAGGAGAATGATGCGCTTCAGTATGCGGCCCTTCGGAATATCCTGCTGCGCAAGGGCAAGACGGTGGAGATTCTGGCCAATTACGAGCCTTCGGTGCACTATGTGGCCGAGTGGTGGAAGCAGCTTTACGGCGAGAGCGAGGGCAAGGATCAAAAGGGCCTGTTCCCCGCCAGTGTGGATCTGACCACGGATTTACATTCCATGGGACAGTATATTCAGGACGGCGCAAGATTTTTGTTTGAGACGGTGATCGATGTGGAGACTTCCCGGGAGGAGATCATCATCGGCACGGAGCCTGTGGACTTAGACGGCTTAAATTATCTGGCAGGCAAGACGGTGGACTTTGTGAACAAGAGCGCCATGAACGGGACGGTTCTGGCACACACTGACGGCCAGGTGCCCAACCTGATGATCCATATCCCCGAGGTAAACGAGTTTTACCTGGGCGAGCTGTTCTATTTCTTTGAGTTTGCCTGCGGCGTCAGCGGCTATCTGTTGGGCGTAAATCCCTTCAACCAGCCCGGCGTGGAGAGCTACAAGAAGAATATGTTTGCGCTGCTTGGCAAGCCCGGCTACGAGGAGCAGAGGGAAGCCCTGCTAAAGAGACTGTAAGCGATTGGGACAAAATGCACTCTGCCAGTGGGCAGAGTGCATTTTTATGGCACGGAGGTTGGTATGAAAATCGTGATTTTGGAGCGGGACAGCGTGGGGACGGATGTGTCCGTGGACGGTATCAGGGAGTTTGGCGAGGTGGACATTTACCGCAACACGGTAACGCCGGAAGAAGTACGGGAGCGGGTAAAGGATGCGGACATCGTAATCGCCAACAAATCCCCGCTGCGGGAGGAGACGTTAAAGGATGCGCCTCACATCAAGCTGATCTGCGAGTTTGCCACGGGCTACGACAACTGCGACCTGGCCTATCTGGCCAGCCGCGGCATCAAGGTGGCCAACGTAAGGGATTACTGTACCGACATGGTGGCCCAGCACACCTTTACGCTGGCGTTAGCGCTTTCCCAGAAACTGGCCCACTACGATCACTATGTAAAGAGCGGCCAGTACAGCGCCCAGGACAGGTTCTCTAACTTTGACCTGCCCTTTACGGAGCTGGCGGGGAAGACCTGGGGCATTGTGGGAATGGGTAACATCGGAAGAAGGGTGGCAAAGATTGCTGCGGCCTTCGGCTGTAAAGTGATTTTCCACTCCGTGACGGGAAAGAGCAGCGTCTCCGAATATCCCAGGGTGGATAAGGACACACTGCTTGCAGAGAGCGATTTTTTGTCCCTGCACTGCCCTTTGAGCGACCTGTCCCGGAACTTCATTGACGCAGAAGCGCTGAAGAAAATGAAGAAGACGGCGGTGCTCATCAACGTGGCGAGAGGGCCTGTGGTGGACAATAGGGCTTTGTACGAGGCGCTGACGTCGGGAGAGATTGCGGCGGCAGGCTTAGATGTGGTGGAGAAGGAGCCTTTGGAGGAAAGCAATCCCTTAAGCGGGCTGAAGGACAGCAGCAGGCTGATTATCACGCCCCATCTTGCCTGGGCCAGCGTAGAGGCCCGCACCCGGTGCGTGGAGGAGGCCTGCAAAAACATCGCCGCATTTTTGAAGGGCGAGGAGCGCAATCTGGTAACCCCTTGACAAGGCATGGGATTCATAGTAAGTTAGACGGGAACGAAAGGCAGAGCCGCTTTGTCGGCGGAAAAGAGGACGGATGATCGAAAAAATAAAAGCACTCTGGATAAAATACGAAGAAATCATCGCTTACCTGATCGTGGGCGTGCTGACCACCATTGTGTCGCTGGGCGCAAAATTTCTGGTAAATTATATTTTCTTTGACAACACCATGTACCCCGACCCTGTGCAGAACGCCATCTTAAGTATGGTCAACTGGACTTCCGGCGTGATCTTTGCCTATTTTACCAACCGTCGTTTTGTGTTTAAGAGCCATGAGCCCATACGAAAAGAGGCCCCGAAATTTGTGCTTTCCAGGGTCTCTACGCTGATCTTGGACGCGGTGCTCATGCAGGTGCTGACCCCCTTGGGGGTGGATCTTATCATCGCCACCGGCATCTCTGCCGTGGCGGTCACCGTTGCCAATTATGTGTTCAGTAAAATTTTTGTGTTCCAGGGGAAGAAAGCCTAAAGGCGGCGGAGCATCTCCGCTGTCAGCGCGGCGGAATGTTTGGCCGCCGCGGCTTCAAATACAGGGTACTCCATTTCGGAACTGTCATCCGCTTTGTCTGAGATGGCCCGGATGATGACAAAGGGGATATGATTCAGATAAGCGCCGTGGGCGATGGCTGCGCCTTCCATTTCCGCGCAATCCCCGCCGAACTGCGCAATCAGGCGGTCTTTTACCTCTCTGTTTGCGATGAACTGATCGCCGCTTAAGACCCGGCCCAACACTGCGTGGATATCCGGGTTTACTTTCTCGCAGGCCGCTTTCGCGATCTCTGCCATCTGCCTGTCCGCAGGAAATTCCCTAAGCCCCAGTTGGGGGACTTCTCCGGGCTGATAGCCGAAGATGGTGGCGTCCACATCGTGGTAGAGCGCATCGGTGGAGATCAGGATGTCGCCGATGTCCAGCCTGGCGTTTAAGGAGCCTGCCACGCCGGTGTTGATGATATGGGTGACCCCAAATAAGTCCGCCAGCATCTGCACGCACAGGGCAGCGTTTACCTTGCCCACGCCGCTTCGGACGATCACGACTTCCTTCCCCTCAAGGGTTCCTTCCCAAAATTCCATGCCGGCTCTTTTCTCTGTTCTGGAGACCGTCATCTGAGCCTTTAAAGCTTCGACCTCCAGTTCCATTGCGCCGATGATTCCAATTTTACTCATTTTTATGTTCCTCTTTTTCATATTTGCCTTTTGATGACAGATTGTCCAGTCTGGCATGGAAGGTTTATCTTTAAACTGTCGCGCAGCCCATCTCACTGGGGATAGGTCAATCTGCTCTCGTCTATCTGTTCCAGCACTTCCTCCAGATATTTTTTGGCCAGATATTTTGCCATATTCAGGTTCATGTCCAGATAATTGCCGCAGTCCTTCGGATCTGCGCCGGGAACCTGGCCCTCAAAATCGCGGATAAACTCATACATCTCTTTGATCAGGGGCACAATGTCCTGGGAGCTGAGGTCGCCTGCCAGCAGGAGATAAAAGCCGGTGCGGCAGCCCATGGGGCCGAAATAGATGGTCCTGTCCTTGTATTGGGGATGGTTGCGCAGGAAGGTGGCGCCCAGGTGCTCGATGGTGTGCACCTCTGCGGTGTTCATCACCGGCTCCTCATTGGGGCTTGTCATGCGCAGGTCAAAGGTGGTGACGGTCTCTGCGCCGATCTTGTCCTTCCGGGACACATAGATGCCGGGCTGCAGCTTGATGTGGTCTATGGTGAAGCTCGCGATTTTTTCCATAGGTCGTTCTTCCTTTCTTCCGTCGCGGACGGCAGTGGTTTCGGCCGGATCGGGCCGTGCTTTCAGTATACACTGATCTTGCGGGAAAGGAAATACCTAATTTATTTTATCCGCCAGGGCAAACTGGGCTTCCAGCCGGAGACGGATGGGCAGCAGCAGGAGAAAGCCCGCCAGGCCGTACAGGGCTGCGGAAAGGATCAGTGGGACGCAGACGCCGATGACACGAATGTCATTTGACGGGCTGCTGAGAAAATCTGCCGCAAACGTGGCAAGATTCAGGCAGCTGATCAGCAGGCCCGTGACGAGAAACGTGTCCTGGGCCAGCCTGACAGCGGCTTTTGCAAGCAAGAGCGCCTGGGCGGAGGAAGGTTCCTTTTTTCCAACGGCCAGCGCAAAGGAGTTTAAAAAGGGCCTGCCCAGCCGCGTGACCAGCAGAAACAGCGCCGTGAGAAACAGCATACAGAGCAGGGCGGAGGCGTCGTTTGCCAGCTGGAAGAACGCATCCAGGCCGCCTGGGCCCACGTTGATGTATGTGATAAAAACGATCACACACAAGCTTGCCGCGGCCGCGGCCAGGATGCCCCAGGGAGAGGCCTGCTGATTTTTTCTGGTATCTTCGTTGTCCTGCATGAGGCAGATGATATTTTCCTCCGCCTTTTTTGGGTAGCTTTCCACGGGTAAGCGCTCTCCTGACAACAGCTCGTTGACGCTGATGTGCAGGAATTCACACAAGGGCAGGACAGAGGACATCTCCGGCATCCCCTTGCCGCACTCCCACTTGGAAACGGTTTTGCTGCTGACGCCGATGGCATCCGCAAGCTGTTGCTGTGTCATACCCTGTTCTTTCCGAAGTTCGGAGAGAAACCCGCCAATTTTTTTCTGATCCATAATCAATCCTCCTGTTCTGTTGTGGATGTGTCTTGTCTTTAGAATAGAGCAGTTTTCCATCCAGAAACAACCCATCTTCCGTAGGAACAGGTCTGCGCGCCGTAGGGAAGCGCTTCCCACACATAAAAGGGCGCGGAAAAACTGGTTCTTCCGCGCCCTTGTTGGCTGTGCTTTTTATGTGCCGGCTTTTGTTTAGCTGAAGTATCTCTTCAACAGGCCCTCGAAAGCCTTTCCGTGTCTTGCCTCATCCTTTGCCATCTCATGTACGGTGTCATGGATTGCGTCAAGGCCAAGCTCTTTTGCTCTCTTTGCCAGGTCGGTCTTGCCTGCGGTAGCGCCGTTCTCAGCGTCCACTCTCATCTCCAGGTTCTTCTTGGTGGAATCGGTTACCACTTCGCCCAGGAGCTCAGCAAACTTGGAAGCGTGCTCTGCCTCCTCGAAAGCTGCCTTTTCCCAGTACATACCGATCTCGGGATAGCCCTCTCTGAAAGCAACCCTGGACATAGCCAGATACATACCAACCTCAGAGCACTCGCCCTCAAAGTTCATGCGCAGATCCTTTACGATATCCTCAGGAGCACCCTTTGCAACGCCTACTACGTGCTCGCTGGCCCAGGTCTTTTCACCGGCCTGTGCCGTGAACTTGTCTGCAGGAGCATGGCAGAGAGGGCACTCAGCAGGGGGCATCTCTCCCTCGTAAACGTAACCGCACACTTGACATACATACTTCATAGATCGTTCTCCTTTCAAGAATGGTAATTATGTTGTATCTTGTATTATATGGATTTTCCGCAGGGCCTGTCAACTGGTTTTTCTGTAAAATTTTTTTTTTTTCATCTGACAGTTTATATTTTTTTAATACTATTATTTTAGGTAATTTACACTTTTCGGATGGAAAATGTGGTACAATCAAAAAGAACCGCGATGTGCGCAGCTGATGACGGCGGGGAGAGGGAGCCCGGAGACTATGGATTTTAAGACGAGGATCAAGGTCACTTTGATCATCATCATTGTTCTGCCAGTGGTTCTGATGGCGTGTGCGTTCTGGGTGATCAGCCAGTATCTGATGAATGTGCAGAACGGCCTGCCCATGGAGCGCATCGACTATTCGGCCATGTCTGGGAATATACGCCAGGTGGTGAACGCCACGGAGGAGATCTATGACATCCTTCAGGAGCAGGCCAGGGAAGACCCGGCCAGGCTGGCGGACAAGAGCTATCTGGAGCAGGTCAGCGCCAAGGTTACGCGCCCTTCCACCTATATCATTGTGCGAAAGGATGAGGAACTCTACTACGCCAGCAACGAGGAGGCGGCGCAGCTGATCTTTTCCAAGCTTCCCGGCTACGGGGAGGGCAGCCTCCCGGAGGACTCGGGCTATTACTACGACGAGTTTGACAAGTTTGTCAAGCGGATCGATTTTACATTTCCCGACGGTAGCCGGGGGAGCGTGTTTGTGGTATCCCGGGTGAGCGCCCTGATCTCAAGGCATCTGCTGGTGGATATGCTGGTCGCCATGCTGCTGATTCTGGTCTTTACGGGCGTGATGCTGACCCGTTGGATCAACAGAAGCGTCTTTAACCCGGTGGACGAGCTCAACTACGCCATGAAAGAGATCAAAGAGGGCAATTTTGAATATGCCCTGCAGACCGACGTCAAGGGCGAGATCGGGGATCTCTACCGCAATTATGAGGATATGCGGCTTCGTCTGAAGGAATCGACGGAGGAAAAGAGGGAGTACGAAAAACAGAACAAGGAGTTTGTCAGCAACATTTCCCATGACCTGAAAACGCCCATCACCGCCATCAAGGGGTATGTGGAGGGGATCATGGACGGCGTGACCAATACGCCGGAAAAGATGGACAAATACATTAAGGTCATCTATAACAAGGCCAACGATATGGAGCGGCTCATCAACGAGCTGACCTTCTACTCCGGTATTGACAACAACCGGCTCTCCTATGACTACCACCGCATCAATGTGGCCGAATATTTCGGGGACTGTGTGGAGGAAGTAGGGCTGGATCTGGAATCCAAGAACATTCAACTGAACTATTCCAACCTGACACAGCCGGATACGGTGGTCATCGCCGACCCGGAGCAGATGAAAAAGGTGATCAATAATATCATTGGAAACAGCGTAAAATATATGGATAAGCCCCAGGGCGTCATCGATATCCGCATTTTGGACGAGATGGACTCCATCCACGTTGAGATCGAGGACAACGGGAAAGGCATTGCCAAGAAGGATCTGCCCAGGATCTTCGAGCGGTTTTTCCGCACGGACGCCTCCCGCAATTCCGCCCAGGGCGGCAGCGGCATCGGGCTGTCCATCGTGAAAAAAATCATAGAGGATCACGGCGGTTTTATCTGGGCGACCAGCAAGGAGGGGGAGGGCACCTGTATCCATTTTGTCTTGAGAAAATATATTGAGCTGCAAAATACGGTGTGACGGACGGGAGAACGTTCCGCTGAAAGGTCGAAGGAGTGGTGGCTATGAGCAGAATTTTAATCATTGAGGATGAAGTTGCAATTGCGGATCTGGAAAAAGATTACCTGGAGCTGAGCGATTTCCAGGTGGACGTCTGCAACGGCGGGGACGAGGGGCTGGAGACAGCCCTGTCGGGAGCGTATGATCTGGTCATTTTGGATCTGATGCTGCCGGGGATAGACGGCTTTGAGGTGTGCCGCAGGATCCGGGAGGAAAAAAACATCCCCATTCTGATGGTGTCCGCAAAAAAAGACGACATTGACAAGATCCGCGGCCTGGGCCTGGGGGCTGACGATTACATGACGAAGCCCTTCAGCCCCAGCGAGCTGGTCGCCAGGGTTAAGGCCCATCTGGCGCGCTATGAGAGGCTGGTGGGGACAAGTTCAAAGCCCCAGAATGACATTGTGGAGATACGGGGCATCCGCATAGACAAGACGGCCCGCAGGGTGTATGTGGACGGCGTGGAGAAGACCTTTACCACGAAGGAGTTCGACCTTTTGACCTTCCTGGCGGAAAACCCGAACCATGTCTTCACCAAAGAGGAACTGTTCCGGGAAATCTGGGACATGGATTCCATCGGCGACATTGCCACCGTTACCGTCCACATCAAAAAAATCCGGGAGAAGATAGAGAAGGATACTGCAAAGCCGCAGTACATTGAGACGATCTGGGGCGTTGGATACCGGTTTAAGATATAATCGCAGGATCGGGAAAGAAATCGAACAGGGTATTTTACGAAAAGGCAGATGGAATTTACAAAATCTGCCTTTTTTTGACATTTATTTTAAGAAATCTAAAAATTTGACTGAAAAACGGTAGAAGGATTGAGGATATTGTGTTATGATATAACATACCTGTACATGGGCGGCGTTTGGATAAGGAGGGCGTGCCGGTATGCTGAAAAAGAGTGGGAAAAAGCTTTTCGGAAAGAAAAAGGAAGAAAACCTGACGGAGGAGCAGCTGCAGATCATGCGCCAGGTGAAAATGCAGAAGACCATGAAATGGCTTGGTGTGGACGGCTGTTTTGGCATCCAGTACGATATCCCTTTGTTTTTCAAGAAAACGCCGGAGGAACTGGAGGCAAAGCGGCAGGCGGAGATCGCCGAGCTGAAGCATATTCTGGAGGAGTACCAGGTGCGGATGGAGGAAGAAGAAAAGCTGAGGCAGGAGGAGGCGTCCGAAAAAAAGCCGGGAAAAAACAGGAAACGGCGCAGTTGACTTTGGCCTGAAAGTGTGAAAGAATAGGCTGACAGGCAGTGGGACAAGCACTGTGGGAAAGGCTGGGGCGACTATGTATCCGAAGGAGTTCCTTGCGAGGATGAGCGGGCTGCTGGGGACGGAGTACGGCGCTTTTGTGGCTGCACTGGGGCAGGAGGCCTGCCATGGGCTGCGATGGAACCAATTAAAAATAGGAAAAGATGGGAAAAGTGCAGCAGAGCGTTTTGGCGCTTTGGACGGACTAACCTGTCCTTTTGGGAAGCTGTCCCCCATCCCCTGGGCGGAAAACGGCTGTTACTATCCGCCGCAAGCCCAGCCGGGCAGGCATCCGTTTCATGAGGCAGGACTTTATTATATCCAGGAGCCCAGCGCCATGGCCCCGGCAGAGCTGCTGCAGGTAAGGCCGGGGGAGCGCGTGCTGGATCTGTGCGCGGCGCCTGGCGGGAAAAGCACCCAGATTGCGGCAAAGCTTGGAGGGACAGGGTTTCTCTTTAGCAATGAGATTCATCCCGCCCGGGCCAGAATTTTATCGGAGAATATGGAAAGGATGGGAGTCTGCAATGCCTTTGTGGCCAGCGAGCCGCCGGGGCGTCTGGCGGAGCGCTTCCCGGCTTATTTTGACCGCATTCTGGTAGACGCTCCCTGTTCCGGGGAGGGGATGTTCCGGAAAAACCCGGAGGCCTGCGGGGAGTGGAGCCCGGAAAACGTAGAGCGATGCGCGGTTAGGCAGGACGAGATTCTGGACTGCGCGGAAAAAATGCTGAAACCCGGCGGAAGGCTGGTCTATTCCACCTGCACCTTTTCCCCTCAGGAGAACGAAGGCAGCATCAGCCGTTTTTGGCAGAGGCATCCTGATTTTGAAATCCTGCCAGCGGAGCGTATGGCAGGGCTGCAGGCGGGCGGAAACGGCGTGCCGGAGTGGGGGGACGGGAATCCGAAACTGGCGGAAACGCTGCGCCTCTGGCCCCACAGAGTGCAGGGGGAAGGGCACTTTGCAGCGGTTCTGCAAAAAGCCGGGGAGACAGGGCCTGGCGGGAAAGGCTGCCCGGCAGACGGAGCAGTGCAGGGAATCCCGGAGAGAGAACTGGGAGAGTTTGCGGAATTTGCCCGGGAAAACTTAAATCTGCCCGCAGTGGCAGGTTCTGACGGGAAAACACTTCTGGCCCTTTTGGGCCGGGCCGTTGGCCTGGAAGAGGGCTGCGCGTGCATCCGGTTTGGGGACAATCTCTATCTGGCGCCCGCCAAGGCGCCCAATCCCAAGGGAATGAAGGTGCTGCGCCCTGGCCTGCATCTGGGGGAGGTAAAGAAAAACCGGTTTGAACCCTCCCATGCGCTGGCGCTTGCCTTAAGCCCTGCCCATGCGGCGCACAACTGGGAGCTGGAAAGCGGGGCGGCACAGGCTTACCTGAAAGGACAGGCATTCCCGGCGGAGGGAGAGAAAGGGTGGTACCTGATCTGTGTGGACGGTTTTTCCCTGGGCTGGGGCAAGCTGGCAGGCGGGGTGATGAAAAACCATTATCCCAGGGGACTGCGGATCTGACGGGGAGGAAGGAGCCTGCGATGAAAACACAGATTATATATGAAGATAAGGATCTGCTTGTGGTAAAAAAGCCTGCGGGGCTGGCCACACAGACCGCCCGGGTGGGCCAGCAGGATGTGGTCAGCGAGCTGAAAAACTATCTGGCGGCAGCAGGCGGCCCGGCGGGCAGGACAGGCCCGCCCTATCTGGGCGTGGTACACCGGCTGGATCAGCCGGTAGAGGGGCTGTTGGTTTTTGGAAAGCATCAGAAAGCCGCGGCGGCGCTGACGGCGCAGCTTGTGGGGGAGGACGGGGGCCAAACGCTGTGTAAGCAGTATTATGCGGTTTTTTGTGGAAAAGCCCCTTCCCCGGAAGGCCAGCTTGTGGATAAAATTTACAAGGCGGAAGCGGGCCGGGCAGAGATTTTGGAAAGCGGGCAAAGCGCTGCGTCAGTCCAGGCCAAAACCGCCAGTCTGCATTACCGCATTTTGGAGGAAGCCCAGGTACAGGGCGAGACCATTTCACTGGCGGATATCCGCATAGAAACCGGGCGCTTCCATCAGATACGGGCACAGATGGCCCACGGTGGGATGCCTCTTTTGGGAGACATAAAATACGGGGATGCTGTTTCCGGGGCGGTTTCCCGCCGCCTTGGGATTTCTGTAACGGCGCTCTGCGCCTACCGTCTGGAATTTTTGCATCCCGGCACGAAAGAAAAACTGCAGTTCCAGATCAGGCCGGGCGGAACCGCGTTTTCCTATTTTCCGCTATTTTCCACGTCTGTATAGGCGGTGAAGCTGCCATACTATTTCTGCAGACCGGGCAAAGGCAAACGACAGACGGCGGGGTGTGGAAAGAGATGGCAGAAAAAATCTGGAAAAATAAAATGGCGCTGCTGCTCCTTTTAACGGGGGCAGTTTATTTTTTCTTAAAGGTGATCGTGCCGTATACTGCCCCGGTTTTGACTGCCATGCTGTTTGTCACCATCTTTGGCCCGCTGCTGCAGAAAGTCCAGAGCAGGCTGAGGCTGCACCGGCAGGTGGGGGCGGTGCTGCTCCTTCTGGCCGCCTGTGTCTTTCTGGCGCTGCTGGCATGGCTTTTGTTTTCCTGGGTGGTGGGAAGCCTGCCGGGCTGGACCGAAGGGCTGGAGGGCCTGAAGGAGGGCGCCGCTGTGGCGGTGCACGGCGTCTGCAGTGCGGTGGGCAAGGCGGTCAGTGTGGACAGCGCCTATCTGGAGCGCACCATTCTGCAGCAGATGGAAGACTGGCTGGGCTATGTCCAGCAGGAAGTCTTGCCGGGGATGCTGTCGCAGTCCCTGGAGTATGCCAGGGCGTTTGCTGCCTTTGGCGGGTTCCTGCTGGTGTTTTTGATCTCTACCGTTCTGCTGGCAAAGGATTATGACGACATCATGAACCGAATGCTGGATCGGGAGGAGTATCATGTATTTCTGGAAATCATCTGCGGCGTGATCCGGTATATCGCTACGTTTGTCAAGGCGCAGCTTGTCATCATGGGGATCATCGGCGCTCTGGCGGCGGGCGTGCTGTGGGTGAGCGGCATCCGGAACGGGCTGCTGTGGGGGCTGCTGGCGGGGATTCTGGACGCATTTCCCTTTGTGGGCACGGGGATTGTGCTGGTGCCGCTGGGGATTGGGCAGCTTTTGAGGGAAAGCTATGGCCGGGCGGCCGCCTGCCTGATCCTTTATCTGTCCTGTATCGTCATCCGGGAATTTATGGAACCGCGGCTCATCGGCAGACGGGTGGGCGTGCCTCCCATCGCCATCCTGCTGTCCCTCTATGCGGGGATCCGCTGCTTTGGCGTGTGGGGGATCCTGAAAGGCCCCCTGGGATTTGTCATGATCCAGCAGAGCTACCTAAGCCTGGAACGCCGCCTGGAGAGACAAAAGGAATTGACGAAAGAGGGACGGTAGACTATGATGAAAAGAGACTGAAAGTGCGGAGGCTTGAGATGCTGCGTCGTTTTTTGAAGGCTGTGATAGATTATGCCGTCTGTCTTTATCTGATCCTGCTTCTGGCGGCAATGCCCTTTTACAACCGGGAAGGATATAGCCATATCGGCACAGACAAATCTTATTTTTTTAACCAGGTCACAGTGCTTGTAGGAGTGGTGCTGGTTCCCGTGACGCTTTTGTACCTGGCGGTAATGCTGGCCCGGCACAGGAAAGAGCTTTGGGAGAAGTTAAAAAGCGGCTGGTCCGTGACGGATTGCTTTGCGGCGGGCTACCTTCTGGCCCTGGGGCTGTCCTACGCCTGTTCCCGCTACCGGGAAAACGCGCTCTGGGGCGCTGCGGGATGGTACATGGGCTTATGGCCCCAGACCTTTTTTGTGCTGGCCTATTTTTTTGCGTCGAAGCTATGGAAGCCCCGCAGGTGGGTGCTGTACCTGGGGCTTGCAGCCTCGGGGGGCGTGTTTGCCCTGGGGTATTTAAACCGCTTTGGGCTGGATCCTCTGGGGATGACGACGGACAATGCCAGTTTTCTTTCCACAGTGGGCAATATCAACTGGTACTGCGGCTATCTGGCGGCCACGTTTTTTGCCGGCGCGGCGCTGTTCTGGCTGGAGGACGGCCCGGCGGAGAAGGGCTATTCCGTCTCCAGGACAGCCGGGAAAACAGGAGTGCTTCGCATCGCCCTGCTGGCGGTCTATACGGCGGTGGGCTTTGGCACGCTGGTGACCCAGGGCAGCGACAGCGGGGTGGTGGCGCTGGCCGTGATGGCGTTTGTGCTATTCTGGCAATCTGCCCCCCAGTCTGAGCGGATGCGCAGATTCTGGCAGGAAGTGCTCCTTCTGGGGAGCGCCTGTGCGCTCACCTGGCTGTTGTGCAGGCTGGCCCCCGGGGCGATCACGCTGGAAGGGGAATGGTACGGGGAGAAGCTGTATCAGGGATGGGCGCCGTTTTTCATCATCCTGGTGTCAGTTTTAGCCCTGCTTTTCTTAAAAAAGTGCCGGAGGGAGGGGCGGTATCCGGACAAGGCGTTTGGGCTTCTGGCAAGAGGGGCTGTCTATGGGGCCTGCGCGGCGGTGCTTGCGGCTCTTGTGCTGGCCGGACTCAACACAGCCTGGCCGGGCAGCATTGGCCCGCTTTCCGATCTGCCGTTTTTCACCTTCTCGATGGAGTGGGGAAGTTACCGGGGGGCCACCTGGACGGCGGGCATACGGTGTTTTGCGGAGCAGGATTTTCTACATAAACTGACGGGGGTGGGGCCGGATTCCATGTGGGCATATCTCAGCCGGGACGGCAGTGCGGCGCTCATAGAGATGGTGGAAGAATGTTTTGGGACGCAGGCGCTGACAAACGCCCACAACGAATGGCTCACGGTGCTGGTGGACACAGGGTTTCTGGGGTTGTTCTGCTTCGGGGGGATGATGGCGACGGGCATCTTCCGATTCCTTAAGACAGGAGGGAAGTACCCTGTCGTATTTGCCTGCGGGTGCTGTCTGCTGGCGCACACAATAAACGGCGTCTTCAGCTTCCAGCAGGCCATGGGGATGGCCGCCGTGTTTTCCATGTTTGGCATCGGAGGGGCATTTCTCCGGGAAAAGGCCGGATGACTGCAATCAAAAAGGATATTGGCTTGCCGCCAATATCCCTTGTCTGCTCGGCGCGACGTGATTCGAACACGCGACCTCTGCGTCCCGAACGCAGCGCTCTACCAAGCTGAGCCACGCGCCGTCCTGGTAACAGTAAAATAATAAATAAAAAAACAGAGATTGTCAAGTAAAATCATCGACAATCGGAAATGGGCAGCCGTCTGGCATTTTCCGGCCCGCGCCGGGTTTTTTCCGGGAAACGCCGGACGCTGCGGCAGGGAGTACACATGATCCGGGGAAAATATATGGACTCGCCCATCGGGCGGCTTTATCTGGCGGAGGAAGCAGGCTGTATCGTACGCCTTTCCAGGGGCGGGACGGGAATCGAAACCGCAGGGGATGTGCCGGAGGCGCTTGCCCGGGCGGAGGCGGAAGTGACGGAATACCTGAAGGGAATGCGGCGGCAGTTTACGGTGCCCGTAAAACCTTCCGGGACGCCTTTTCAGGAGAGGGTGTGGAAGGTGCTTGGGCAGATTCCGTACGGGCAGACCATGAGTTACGGCCAGGTGGCGGAGGCAGTGGGCTGTCCCGGGGGAGCCAGGGCAGTGGGCATGGCCTGCAATCGCAATCCGATTCTTCTTTTGATCCCCTGCCACCGGGTGGTGGGAAGGGACGGGAAGCTGGTGGGATTCGGCGCGGGGCTGGAGATAAAGGAACTGCTGCTGCGGCTGGAGCGCGGCGGGGATACGCCGGACAAGCCCCAGACGGGGACGGAAAGAAAAGAACGGATGCAGAGCAGATAGGAGGAAGCGCCCATGTATCAGACAGTGGTGACATTGAAAAAAGGGGAAGGCAGGACATTGAAGGCCGGTGGGATGTGGGTCTATGACAACGAGATCGACAGGGTCACGGGGCATTTTGAAGACGGGGATCTGGTGGAGATCCACGACCATAACGGCTATTGCCTCGGGTGCGGCTTTCTCAACACAAAATCTAAGATTGCGGTGCGACTTTTGTCCCGGAAACGGGATGCTGTGATAGACGACGACTTTTTGATGCGGCGGGTCAGGGACGCCTGGGAATATCGGAAGCAGACCATCGACACTTCCAGCTGCAGGGTGATTTTCGGCGAGGCGGATTTCCTTCCCGGGCTGGTGATCGACAAATTTTCCGATGTACTGGTGGTGGAGTCCCTGGCACTGGGCATTGACCGCTTTAAGCTGGCCATCGTGGAGGCGTTGAAGCGAGTATTGGCGGAGGACGGCATTGCCATCCGGGGCGTATACGAGCGCAGCGATGCAAAAGTGCGGCTTCAGGAAGGGATGGAGCGCTGGAAGGGGTTTTTGGGAGAACCCTTTGACACAAAGGTGGAAATCGTGGAGAACGGCGTCCGCTATATCGTGGATGTGGAGGAGGGCCAGAAGACAGGATTTTTCCTGGATCAGAAGAACAACCGGGCGGCCATCCAACGGTTCTGTAAGGGAAAGAAGGTGCTGGACTGCTTTACCCATACCGGCTCTTTTGCCTTAAACGCAGGGATAGCCGGGGCGGCCAGCGTGCTGGGGGTAGACGCCTCGGAACTGGCGGTGGAGCAGGCCAGGGAGAACGCCCGCTTAAACGGGCTGGAGACAAAGGTGACGTTTCAGTGCGAGGACGTGTTTGAACTGCTGCCCCGTCTGGAAAAGGAGGGGGAGCGGTTTGACGTGGTGATCTTGGATCCGCCTGCCTTTACCAAGTCCAGAAATTCTGTGAAAAATGCGGTGAAGGGTTATCGGGAGATCAACGCCAGGGGAATGAAGCTGATACGGGACGGCGGTTTTCTGGCTACCTGTTCCTGTTCCCATTTCATGGAGCCGGAATTGTTTGCCAAGACCATCCGGGAGGCGGCGGCAGGCGCCCGCAAGCGGCTGCGCCAGGTGGAATTCCGCACCCAGGCCTGCGACCATCCCATTCTCTGGGCGGCAGACCAGTCGTATTATTTGAAGTTCTACATCTTCCAATTGTGTGAGGAAAAGTGAGCGGCTGCCAAGTACGGGGCATGGATGTCGTCGTCCGGCAAAGTGTGGAATTTTGTATGATACTTAGCTATATTGTAGAAAAAAGTGTGGTATTTTTGTATGTTTGAACGGATTCAGAGCCAATAAGACGTAAATATGCAATAAAATACTTTATTTTTTTGCTTTTCTCTTGTATAATTATGAAAAACGTGGTACGATAACAGGGAAACAGGATTGAAAACGTTTTCTGTAATTACACGACATAAGATGCGCAAAACGCATTTTGTGATAAAACGGCGGAAAATCCGCCAGAAAAAAATGGAGGGATGTATTATGAAAAAGAAAGTACTATCCACTCTCCTGGCAGCAGCCATGGTTGTCAGCTTGGCAGCCTGCGGCGGAGGAGACCAGGGGGGGCAGACCACCGGTGACAGTGCAGCGACGGACGGCGGCGCAGCTGCTGACGGGGCTGACGCAGGCGCAGCCGACGCAGGTACGGCGGATGCAGGCACAGAAGTAGACCCTGCTACTACCATCACCATCTGGGTTGCAAACGAAGTAGTGGACTTCACCAAGGAGCAGGCAGACACCTTTATGGCGGCTAACCCTGACTATGCAACCTTTGCCATCAACATCGAGGCAGTGGGTGAGGGCGACGCAGCCGGCAATATGCTGACCGACGTGCTGGGCGGGCCCGACATCTACGGTTTCGCACAGGATCAGATTTCCCGTCTGGTAGGCGCTGGCGCACTGATGCAGCTCACCGATACCTATGCGCAGTTTGTTGCTGACAACAACGATGCAGGCGCGGCAAGCGCAGCAAAAATGGGCGACGCTACTTATGCGTTCCCTCTTACTTCCGACAACGGCTATTTCCTGTACTATGACAAGAGCGTTGTGACCGACCCGACCTCTCTGGAAGCGATCTTAAGCGACTGTGAGGCGGCAGGCAAAAACTTCCACTTTGAGTTAAACAGCGGCTGGTACAGCCCTGCCTTCTTCTTCCCCGCAGGCTGCGAGCTGACTTATGAGACCGATGCCACCGGCGCATATACGGCCTGCAACTGCACTTATGCGTCCGACGCCGGAGTGAATGCGCTGAAAGCCCTGATTAACCTGCACAAATCCCCTGCATTCGTAAACGGCTCTGACGTAAGCAGCGCCACCAATGCGGCAGCGATCGTAAGCGGTACCTGGAACAGCGGCGCGGCAAAGGATATGTTTGGTGAGAACTACGCCTGTGCAAAGCTGCCCACCGCTAAGATCGGCGATGCAGACGTACAGCTGGGCGGCTTCGGCGGCTTCAAGCTCCTTGGCGTAAAGCCTCAGACCGATGAGGCAAAGGCTCTGGCCTGCCTGGAGCTGGCAAAGTACCTGTCCGGCAGCGAAGTACAGACCGCCCGTTTCGAGGCAGTTGGCTGGGGTCCTTCCAACCTGGAAGCACAGCAGAGCGACGCGGTAAAGAGCGACGAGGCGCTGTCTGCACTGGCTGAGCAGCTGGCATACACCATCCCTCAGGGACAGTATCCTCAGGATTACTGGACGCTGGCAACCGGGCTGGGCGATTCCATTATCGCAGGCGACTATGACAACTTCACAGATGAGCAGCTGCTTGGCGTGCTGCAGGATTTCCAGACATCCTGCGAGAGCTACGCTACTGCACAGTAACCATCCACAGGTCATGCTTTGAAAGATTCCCGGGGCGGCGTCTGCCGTCCCGGGCAAAATAAGTCTGGAGGACATCATGGGGAAAAGTGGGAAGACTTCAAGTGTTGGGAAAGCGCTGAAATGGTGCGGCGCTGATTTGAAGGAGATCGGGGTTACCTTCGCGGAAGGGGACTGGAAGACGAAGCTCTCCTTTGTGATTATGGGATTCGGCCCTCTGATGCGCGGGCAGATCCTGCGGGGCGTCAGCCTTCTGGCGGCGGAAGCCCTCTACATCTATTATATGGCGACTTTTGGCGCCGGCTACTTAAAAGATATCGGAACTTTGGGAACCGTTGCCACCCATACGGATACCTCGGGGATCATCCCGGTCACGGTATACGGCGACAACAGCTTCTTTATTCTGCTTTACAGTCTGTTGAGCCTGTTCTTTACGGCGGCGATCCTCTTTCTGTGGAGAGTGAATATCCGGCAGAATTACAGGGCGGAGAAGCTTTTGAAAGAGGGGAAAAAGCTCCCCACCATCAGGCAGGATATACAGTCCCTGCTGAATCAGCATTTTGACAAGACATTACTGGCGCTGCCCTGCATCGGCGTGTTTGTGTTTACTGTGCTGCCGATTGCATTTATGATCTGCATCGCCTTTACAAACTATGATGTGAACCACCAATCGCCCACCAACCTGTTTACCTGGGTGGGGCTGGAAAACTTTAGAAACCTGTTGTCCATCGGAGGCAGCGGCTTTGGCTCTACTTTTGTAACGGTGCTTTTGTGGACTTTGGTATGGGCATTTTTTGCGACTTTCCTCAATTATTTCCTGGGGATGGGGGTCGCAATTCTGATAAATCGGAAGGGGATTAAATTCAAGAAGCTGTGGCGGACGATTCTTGTCATGACCATTGCGATCCCGCAGATTGTTTCCCTTTTGTATGTGAGCAAGATGTTTGCGGCAGACGGCCTGGTGAACGGGTATCTGCTCAAGTGGGGGCTGATCAAGCAGGCCATCCCGTTCTGGACGCAGGCGGGGTATGCGCGGGTGATGATTATTTTGATCAATGTCTGGATCGGTATCCCTTATATGGTTCTGATGGCGACGGGACTTTTGATGAACATCCCGGAGGATCTCTACGAGAGCGCCCGCATCGACGGCGCCAACGGGTTCCAGATGTTCCGCAAGATCACGCTGCCCTATATGCTGTTTGTGACAGGGCCTTATCTGCTTACCTCTTTTACAGGAAACCTGAACAACTTCAACGTGATCTATCTGCTGTCACAGGGCGGCCCGAAGTCCATGAAGCTGACAGGTGGCGCGGGCTATACGGATCTGCTGATCACCTGGCTGTACAAGATGACGGTTAACGACACCAATTACCGCATGGCTGCCGTGATCGGTATTCTGATCTTTGTGGTGACCGCGGTGATATCGCTGTCGGTCTATCGGCTGTTGCCGTCTGTAAAAGATGAGGAGGGATTCCAATAATGGCTAAACAGGAAAAATACCGCTCCCGGAAAGTAAACCGGCTCATTGGCAATACCATCACCTATATCATTTTGATCCTCATCAGCATTATCTGGCTGTTCCCCTTTGTGGGGCTGATCCTGCAGAGCTTCCGCTCCTATGAGTCGGAGTTCGGCGGCATGGTGAACTATCTGGTGCCCAAGCAGTTCTCCCTGGACTCTTACCGATTCCTGTTCCAGCCGGAGAACGGGTTCTTGAAATGGTACAGCAATACGCTGATCATCGCCGTCTTTGTGGCAGTCTTAAACACTGTTATGGTGTTGTGTGTGTCCTATGCCCTCTCCCGGATGCGCTTTGCCGGGAGAACCGCGCTGATGAAATTCTGGCTGGTGCTGGGGATGTTCCCTGGATTCCTGACCATGATCTGTCTGTACTTTCTGCTCAAACAGATCGGCCTGACCCAGGCCGGCGCCGTTCCGGGCCTGATTTTGATCTCCGTGGCAAGCTCCGGCATGGGCTACTATGTGTGTAAGGGGTATCTGGACACCATCCCCCGCTCCCTGGACGAATCCGCGCGGATTGACGGCGCCAGCAACGCGCGCATTTTCCTGACCATGATCCTGCCGTTGGCAAAGCCCATTGTCATTTACACCGCGCTGGTGGCCTTCATGGCTCCCTGGTGCGACTATGTGTTTGCCTCTTATGTGGCGTTCGGCTACAGCGACGGCTACAATGTGGCAGTCGCCCTGCAGAGATGGATATGGACAAACGACTATCAGGGCTACTTTACCAGATTCTGCGCCGGAGGCGTATTGGTAGCGATCCCGGTCACGGCGTTGTTCCTCTGCCTGCAGAAGTATTATGTGGAAGGTGTGACGGGCGGCGCTGTAAAGGGCTGATGTGTATAAAACGCTTGTGGAAAGAGAATGAAAGGGGAACTTCCCATGATTTCAAACATTCAAGCGCAGGGAATGAGAAAGGGCGGCAGGCTTTTGGGCCTGCTGTCCCCTTTTTGCCTGGCGGCATTTTTTCTCTGCTCCTGTGCGTCGAAGGAAACGGGTCTGGAGGAACCGGGCCAGTCTGCGGCGGAGGCTGGTTCCTACGCCTATGAACAGGAACTGAATATCATAGACGACAACTGCCGCAATTACTATGAGATCTTTGTCCGCTCCTTTTACGACTCCGACGGGGACGGCATCGGCGACTTAAACGGTGTAACGGAGAAGCTGGACTACATTGAGGAGATGGGGTTTAACGGCATCTGGCTGATGCCCATCATGCCCTCGCCCACCTATCACAAATATGATGTGACGGACTATTACGGTGTGGACAGCCAGTACGGCACAGTGGAAGATTTTGCCCGGCTGACGCAGGAGTGCCATAGCCGGGGGATCCGGGTGGCGATTGATTTTGTTATCAATCACACTTCCTCCCAGCATGAATGGTTCCGGCAGGCCTGCGCTTACCTGAAGGAATTGCCGGAAGGGGAAGAACCTGACCTTTCGGAATGTCCCTATGTGGGCTACTATCATTTCTCCCGGGAAAATGGCGGGGAAGGCTTCTATCGGGTGCCGGGCAGCGGCTGGTATTATGAGGGATCCTTCTGGTCGGAAATGCCGGATCTGGACTTAAGCTGCAAGCCGCTGAAGCAGGAATTGGAACGGGTGGCCGACCACTGGCTGGAACTGGGGGCGGACGGCTTCCGGATGGATGCGGCCATGCACTTTGAGGAGCGCGACCAGACGTTCAACGAGGAGACGCTAAACTGGCTTTACACATATTGCAGGCAGAAAAACCCGGATTTTTACATGGTTTCGGAGGTCTGGGCCAACCGTTCCGTCATCGCCGATTACTATCAGAGCCGCACCCCCAGTATGTTTAACTTTGACGCGGCGGGTGCGGAAGGGCAGCTCATCAAGGCCGCCAGAGGGAATTTATCCGCCGCTGGCCTGACGGCTGCCATGCAGGCGTATCAGGAGGAGTTCGGCGGGGTGTACGAAGATTATATTGACGCCCCGTTTTTGACAAACCACGATATGAATCGGGTGGCAAATGCGTTGATGAATGACGCCGGGGAGATGAAGATGGCCTGCGGCCTGTTGATGATGATGAACGGAAGCCCCTTTGTCTACTATGGGGAAGAAATCGGCATGGCCAGCAAGGGGATCAAGGACGAGAGCAAGCGCACCGCCATGTACTGGTCCAGGACGGATCAGACGGGAATGACGGAGAATCCGGACGGGGCGGAGGTGATGTCCCCTGCGTTTTTGCCGGTGGACGAACAGCTGGAGGACGAGGATTCCATCTTAAATTATTACAGGCGCGCGCTGCGCCTCAGAAATGAGAACCCGGAAATTGCCAGAGGGGAGATCTCGCTGGTAGAGTCTTTGTGCAGCGGCAGCCAGGCGGCGATCCAAAAGACCTGGCAGGGCAGTACGCTGGGGATCGTGTACAACACCGGGGAGGAGCCGGTGGAGATAGCGCTCTCCGGCACCGGGCTGGAGACGATGGGAATCCGGGGTTACTTGACAGCAGACGGTGGAGAGGTTACCATAAAGGATGGCAGGCTTTCCATGCCCGCCAGATCGATCTGCATTTTGAAGTAGAAAGGCCCGAATGTATGCTGCAAGTGATACAGGAAACCCTTATAGATACGCTGAGACTGATTCCGTTTCTGTTTCTGACCTATCTGGCAATGGAATATCTGGAGCACAGAACCGGGGAAAAGACCCAGACGCTGATCCGGAAGGCAGGGCGCACAGGCCCGGTTCTGGGCGGCCTGCTGGGCATTGTGCCCCAGTGCGGCTTCTCGGCGGCGGCTTCCGGCCTGTACGCCGGGAGGGTGATTTCCCTGGGGACGTTGATCGCCATCTATCTCTCCACATCGGACGAGATGCTGCCCATCCTGATCTCCGAGCAGGCCCCGGTCGAGCTGATCCTGCGGATCCTGCTGGCCAAGGCGGCCATCGGGATGGCGGCGGGGCTGGCCATAGACCTTTTGTGGAAAAAAGGGCGGGAGGAGCCCGTCCACATTCATGATATCTGCGAACAGGAGCACTGCCACTGCGAAAAGGGGGTCTGGCGCTCCGCTCTTTCCCATACCCTGCAGATCACTCTGTTTCTTATGGCGGTGACATTTGTACTCAATCTGATTCTGCATTTTGCAGGGGAGGAGGCGTTGGGCAGTCTGATTTTAGAGCGCCCTGTCTTAGGGCCGCTGCTTGCGGGGCTGGTGGGGCTGATCCCCAACTGTGCGGGCTCTGTGGCGATCACACAGCTGTACCTGCAGGGGGCTATGAGCCTGGGAGCCGCCATGGCGGGACTTTTGACGGGATCCGGCGTAGGGCTTCTGGTGTTGTTTCGGGCAAACCATGACAGGAAAGAAAATTTCTGTATACTGGCCCTGCTCTATGGCATCGGCGTGACGGTGGGCATCCTGATGGGAATTTTTTAAAGAACCGTTAAAAAAGCCGGAAAGCGGTGGCAGAAAGAAATGTTTTGTGATATGATATAAAATATGGTAGATTTTCCTGCGGGACAATGGAGAGGGACAGGCAGATGAGGTGACAGGAACAAGGAGGGAGAGCCATGGACAACGGAAAAAAGAAGTATTCCTGCGACATACTGATCGTGGATGACGACGAATTTAATCTGGCCATCGCGGAGGATATGCTCAAAGACAATTACTCGATACATTCCGTTTTATCCGGGCAGGAAGCGCTTGATTACCTTCAGGACAATACGCCGAAGCTGATCTTACTGGATATCTATATGCCTGGGATGGACGGCTTTGAGACCATGCGCCGGATCCAGGAAAACAGCGAGTGGAAAAAGATTCCCATCATTTTCCTCACGGCGGACAACAAGGCGGAGACGGAAAAAGAGTGCCTTTTACAGGGCGCGGTGGATTTTGTGACAAAGCCCTTTGTCCCCATGGTGATGCAGAGCCGCATCGACCGCACTATGGAATTGTCCCAGCTGCAGAACGATCTGGAGAGCCGTCTGGAAGAGAAGACCAAGCTGGTGGAGAAGGTGTCTCTGAACGCCATCATGACCATCGCAAACACCATCGACGCAAACGACGAGTATACCGCGGGACATTCCAAGCGGGTGGCGAAGTGCGCCGCCGCCATCGCAAAACATCTCAACTGGCCCGAAAACGAGGTACAGAACCTGACCTATATCGCGCTGCTGCACGACATCGGCAAGATCGGCGTGCCGGATGCGATTTTAAATAAACCCACACGGCTCAGCGACGAAGAATTTGCCGTTATCAAGAGCCATTCGGTCATCGGAAGCGAAATCTTAAAGGACGTCTACATGATAAAAAATGCCGCCGACGGGGCGCTGTATCACCATGAGCGCTACGACGGCAGCGGGTATCCTTTTGGCATCAAAGGGGAGGAGATCCCTCTGTGCGCCCGCATCATCAGCATTGCAGACGCCTATGACGCCATGACCTCCAACCGTATCTATCGGCATAGGCTGGACAAAGCGACCGTGCTGGAAGAGTTTGAAAACGGCCGCGGGAGGCAGTTTGATCCGGAACTGACAGATCTGTTCCTGGAGATGCTGCGGACGGATTTCGATCCGGCGGCAGAGGAGTATGAGCTGCCCGTCAACGGCGACCTGGCCATGGAAAACAGCGCCATGTTCTCTAAGGCGCTGACGGCATATTCCGAGAATTTCCAGAACAAGGCGTCTACGGATCTTCTGACGGGGCTGCACAATAAGTCTTATGCGGAAAAGCAGATCAGAAAGCTGCTGGAGGAAAAGCACTACGGTGCGCTCCTTTTGATGGATCTGGATGATTTCAAACAGGTCAACGCCGTGCTGGGCCATATCGTGGGAGATGTGGCGCTGAAGCTGACGGCGGATGCGCTGCGGGCCAACACATCGGAGAAGGATGTGATCTGCAGACTGAGCGGGGACGAGTTCATGGTATTTCTGACCGACGTGCTGAGCCGGAAGGAAATCGTGCAGACCGTACAGAAAATACGGGAGATGTTTGCGGAGAGCCTGCGGAGGCTGGACTGCTCCAATGCCACGTCCATCTCCACAGGGATTGCCATCTGCCCTCTGGACGGAAAGAATTTTGAGTCTCTCTATCGGAATGCGGGCAAATCCCTGTACTATGTGAAGCGCAATGCCAAGAGCCGCTACTCGTTCTACAGCCAGGAGCGGATCGGCGACAGGGGCTTAAAGACCGCTACCGACTTAAGCCATATCCGAAGTATTCTGGAAGGGCGTCTGACTGAGGATCAGCGGGGCGCTTTCCGGGTCAATTACAGGGACTTTAACCAGCTCTACAAGTACATCCAAAGAGGCGTCAAGAGGAATGCCCAGCAGGTGCAGATCCTTCTGTTCACCCTGTCTGTGGAGGACAATGAAGACCTGTGCCTGGGCTCTGAGGAACCGATGCAGACGCTGGAGCTGGCCGTCGCCTCCTCCCTGCGGGCGGTAGACGTGGGCACCCGGTACAGCAGTATGCAGTATATCGTGATTCTGCTGGACACCAATCTGGAAAACGGCAAGAAGGTGGCAGACAGGGTGGTCAAGCAGTTTTACCGCATCTATGGCGGCAAGGGCGTGCTGGTATCCTACAACATTGAGACGATGCAGCCGTCGCCTGCTCCGTGAGTCTGGGGCGCAGTTGAAAAGTATCCGATAAAAAATATAAAAAATGCTTGCATTTATTTGGACAATCTATTATAATAACTTTTGTGTTCGTCACAAGTAAATGATTGCACCGCTAGCTCAGTTGGTAGAGCACCTGACTCTTAATCAGGGTGTCCAGGGTTCGAGCCCCTGGCGGTGCACACTCTCTCTTTGGAGAGTAAGGAGAACTGGTTTTGAGGACGTAAGAGCCTTGGGGTCGGTTCTTTTTTTCTTCTGAGGTACACATTTGTGGGAAAAGAGGGTTTATGAAAATTTATCTGGTAAGACACGGTGAAACTGACTGGAATCGGGGAGAAAAGCTTCAGGGCCAGAGCGACGTGCCCTTAAATGAATACGGGATACAGCTGGCCCGGGAGACAGGGGAGGCACTGGAATCGGTTCCCTTTGATCTTGCATTCTGTTCGCCCTTAGGGAGGGCCGTGCAGACCGCCAAAATACTCTTAGGCAGCAGGGAGATTCCGCTGTGCCAGGATCCGCGGCTGATGGAGATGCGCTTCGGGGTGATGGAGGGAGTGGCCTTTCGGGACGCCAGGACGGATGAAAAAAATCCCATGTATCACTTTTTTCATGCCCCGGCGTGTTACCAGCCGCCCGAGGGCGCGGAATCCTTTCAGCAGCTCTATGACCGGACGGCGGAGTTTTTGAGGGAAAGGATCCTGCCGCTGGAGGGGATGTATCAGAATGTGCTGATCGCCGCACATGGGGCTGTGAACAGGAGCATCATCAATCCTTTGGCCGGGATCGATCTGGCACATTTCTGGCAGATCCGCCTGCCAAACTGCGCAGTGTGCCTGCTCTCGCTGGAAAACGGGAAGCTGAGCCTGCTGGAAGCGGGCAGGATCTATTACGGGGAATCGGAGGGATAATCCCTGCCGCAGAGGCGATGGCAGGGCCTTACAGCAATTTATTGTTTACATAATCGGTGGGGGAGACACCCTCGATCTTTTTAAACACCTTGCTGAAGTAAAAGGCGCTCTCAAATCCTAGGGCGTCTGCAACCTCATAAATCTTCATGCCGCCTTCTTCCAGCAGCTTCTTGCTTTCGTTGATCTTACATTGGCTGATGTATTCGCTAAAACCGATTTCATTGTATCTGCCAAACAGCTGGCTCAGATAGTTGGGGCTGATGCTGAATACCGTTGCAACTTCGTTTAGCGTCAGCTTTTCCCGTATATGTTCATGGATATATTTTTTTACATTTGCCACGATATGGTTTTTGTAATCCCGTGATCTGCTCTCGAAGAGCTCCGCCAGCTTTTCTGAGAAAGCTTTCAGCCAGGCTACGATCTGCTCCACGGAGGTCTGCCGGTAGATGGAGCGGTAGCCGTCCGGAGAATCCCGGTAAAAATCTGACACGACGGCTTCGCCGTTCTGCAGCAGAGAGATGGATAGATACAAAATATTGCAGGCGGCGTCCAGAGCCTGTACATAATGCTGGGGGTTTGCCAGAAAAAGTTCGCAAATGTCTCCGATCGTAGCGGTCAGCGCTTCGGGGTCATACTCCTCAAATGCCTTGGTCAGGCCGGATTTGAACAGGCTGAAGTTAAAGGAATGGTGAGAACTGTCATTCCGGGCGCATTGTTCAAAGGCGATAACGGGGGGGTGAAGAGCTGCCTCCTGAAAAGCCATCCGGGAACACTGATAAGACTCGCTGATGGAGACAGGGTTTTCCACCGGGCTTCCGATACCGCAGCGAAGCCCCACGTTATAATAATTTTCCAGGGTGACGTTGACCTGACAGAGGATGTCTGTGATTTCGCCTACACAGGGGAAAGCACTCTGAGCGCAGTCTTCCTCGTAGCAGAAAATCAGCGCAAGATGCCGGGTGTCCAAGGCTAAGGCATAGCAGAACCGATATTTCATCACGAGTTCCTGAACCATGCGCAGGGAAGAGGTATACAGGGCAAACTGCCTTTCCGCCGGGAGGGCTTCTGCCTGACTGCTCTGCAGCTCCCCATAGCAGCAGACATAAGTCTTGTAGTGAAAATCCAGACCAAGATCCCTGCTCTGCAGCGCAAACTGATCTTCCGATTCAAACAGGTTGTACAGCAGACGGATCAGAAATTTATCGTAGAACGATTGAGAACTGACATCAGTGTCGCATTTATCTCTTTCGCTTTCGCGCAGTTTTTCCAGTACCTTTTCGACAGAAGACCGCAGATTTTCCGGCGTGAGCTCCAGCTTTACCAGGTAATCGGATACCTGATAGGTCAGAGCCTCCTTGGCCATGTGAAAGTCTTCATAGCTTGTGAGGATCAGGAAGAAAGGGCGCTCGCTGCCATAGCGCTCCCGGCAGACCCGGGTCAGCTCCAGTCCGTCCATGACAGGCATCTTGATGTCTGTGATCACAATGTCCGGCGACTGTTCTTCTATGATCTTTAACGCGGCCTGGCCGTTTATGGCGGTACCGCAGATCTCAAGGCCAAGAGCGTTCCAGTCCAGCATGGATTTGATCCCCACCTGAACCAGGGGCTCGTCGTCAACGATCAACAGTTTGTACATAGATTCTCCTTTCTGTCTTCTGCGGGCGGATCAGGAATGCACCTGCAGATTTTCGTCCGGGGCTGGCGCGGCGACAGCGGGAATGTGTACGGACATGGTGGTATAGCTTCCTTCCTGGCTGTCGATGGTAATGCCGTACTGCGCTCCGAACTGATACTGGATCCGCTTGTGCACATTGCTGATGCCGATCTGACGGAAAAAGTCGGCGCTGTCCTCCTGATTTTCCTGGAGCACCTGGCGGGCCTTTTCCAGGGACATACCGACGCCGTCATCCGTTACGTCAATGCGGATATTTCCGGCATTGCCCTCATAAAAGGCGTGTACCGTGATGTGGCCGGGGCTGCCCTTCGGCTCGATGCCGTGGAAAATAGCGTTTTCCACAAGAGGCTGCAGGGTAAATTTAATGATCAGGCTGTCGTAAATGGCATCGTCGTCCACCTGGGTGGTAAAGGTGATCGTACCGCCGTACCGATAATTCTGTATGGTGCAGTAGTCTGATAACAGGGACAGTTCCTCGCGGATCGGCACGGACAGGCTCGTTCCCTTGGAAATGCTCCTCAGCAGCCTGGAGAGGGCTGTGGTCATCTCCGATATGCCGTCTGCGCCCTGGATGGAGGCCATCCACTTGATGGAATTTAATGTATTGTATAAAAAGTGCGGGTTAATCTGACTCTGAAGCATCTGATATTCCAGGTCTTTTTTCTGCTTTTCATCCTCCAGGCGTTTGTTCATTAAGGTGTAGACGCTTTCGGACAGATCATTGATTCCCTTTCCGATGTCGCCCAGCTCATGATCCCACTCGATTGCCGGCTCACGGCTGAAATCGCCGCCGGATATCCTGTCGATCTTTGCGCGGATCTGTGCCACCGGAAGGTGTATCATGCGGTTCATCAGGAACATCAGGAGAATGCCGATGGCGATGATGCCGATCAAAATGCTGCCCAGGATGATCCAGAAGAGCAGCAACTGACTTTGAAACTCCTGCTGTGAAATGCTCTGGCACAGCCAGCTGTCCGGGAGATTGAGAGGAGTGGACACCAGGGTTTTGTGCCTTCCGTCATCGGTCAGTATCTGGGTGATGGACGCATTGCCGGTGAGGGCGGAGGACGTCATATCCCTGAGGGTTTGAAAAGAGGCGTCTATCTCCTGGAAGCCGCTTTCTGTCAGCAGATATGTATGCTCTCCCAGTTTCAGGTAAATATTGCTGTCTTTTGCCGTGACATAGCGCTCCAGCGGCGCCGCAAAGAGATCTTCCGATATTTCAATATAGAGAAAACCGCCCTGTACGGAGCTGTACTGGTAAGTGATGGGCCGGATGATCGTAAGAATCTTCTGATCCTTACGGCTGAAAGGCGCCTGGGTAAAGCCGGTGGAAAAATCGTACCCCTGGGCGCCCAGGATCGTTTCGTAATAGGGCAGATCCGGAATGGCAGCAGCCAGATTCGCGTTTGTGGAGTATGTTGGATTACAGATCTGGAGAAAGCGGTCTCCCGAGATGACCGCCGCACGGGGGATATAACTGCTGGAAGGATTGTTATTGTATTCTTCTGTGATTCTCTCATGGGTGGAAATCGCCAATGAGGAATCGGAGGATGCGCTTTTTTCTATGTAAGAGATCACGTCAGGGCTGACCTGGCAGAAACGGGCCAGGCGATATACGTCGTTCATACTGCTGTCAATGGTGTCCGAGAGCAGACGCAGATTGGTCTCCGCGGAATGGATCAGGCTCAGATGAAGATAATTATGATACATATAATAGCTGACAAAGCTGATGAGCAGACACATGGCCATAATGCAGGACAAGGTCACACACAATATTCTTCTCTGTATTTTATTGGAGTGGCGTGTGGCTTTCATGGAATCCTTTCTGCGCCTTGTCTGCCGCGGATGCAATCTCCGGGGATAAAAGCGATGTATGGCCGTCCGGCCGCTTCCTGTCAAGAATAAGATGATGATATTGATTATACCATACTTCCTTTTTTAAAGGGATTCTTTTCATGCGAAACTAAAAATATTGCATGGAAAAATAAAAAAATACATGGGATGGACAGGATTCTATTTGAAAATTGACAGAAATATGAAGAAATTGTAAATTAAATATAAATATATTCCATGTAATAAAACAATGGGAAAATATATACTGAAACTGTACTGATCCAGAGGTATTTTCCCTCTGCGACACGGACAGACCTTTAGAAAAAAGGAGGATGAAACATGAAAAAGAAAATTCTAAGCGTTCTGCTGACAGCGGCAATGATGAGCACTCTGCTGGCGGGATGCGGTAACGGTGCAGGCAGCGCAGATTCCTCATCCGATCAGGGCACGGCTGGCACAACAGACAGCACGACTGACAACAGCGGCACAGCGGATGCCGGAAGCAGCCAGACAGATGCCCCCGCAAGTGCAGAGCCTGTCACGTTAAAATGGGCAATCTGGGATGAAGCCACTACCCCTTATTGGCAGGATTTAAAGGACGCATATGAAGCGACCCATGATAATGTCACCATCGAGATGGTGGATCTGGGTTCCACCGATTACATGACCGTTCTCGCAACGGAGCTGTCCGGAGACGGAACAGATTTTGACGTAGTGACCATCAAGGATGTGCCCGGTTACGCAACACTGGTTCAGAAAAACGCTATCATGGCCCTGGACGATTACATTGCGGCAGACGGCGTTGACCTGGGCAAGTATGCGGGAGCTACCGATCAGGTGACGGTAGACGGCAAGCTCTATGAACTGCCCTTCAGAAACGATTTCTGGGTAGTGTTCTACAATAAGGATCTGTTCGACGCAAAGGGCGTTCCTTATCCCACCAACGACATGACTTTTGAGCAGTATGATGAGCTGGCAAGAAAGATGACCGACACCACCTTTGGCTCCCAGGTCTACGGCGCACATTACCACACCTGGAGAAGCGACGTCCAGCTGTTTGCAGTACTGGACGGCAAGCACACGATCTTAGACGGCAACTATGACTATATGAAGCCTTACTACGAGATGGTTCTGGATCAGGAAGCTGACGGCGTCTGCAGAAAGTACACGGATCTGACCACAGAGGGCCTGCACTATTCCGCAGCATTCTCCGGCGGCGACGTGGCCATGATGAACATGGGTTCCTGGTTTATTGCAACCATGATCGCAAATCTGCAGTCCGGCGAGTATGATTCCAGCCTGTGCGGCAACTGGGGCATTGTAAAGTATCCCCACGCAGACGGCGTTGAGCCTGGTTCCACCCTGGGCACCATTACCGGCATTTCCGTTACCTCCGCTACCGATACTCCCGATGCGGCATGGGATTTCGTGAAGTTCGTAAGCGGCGAGGAAGGCGCGGCAGTGATGGCTTCCAGCGGCAACTTCCCGGCTATCATGACCGATGAGGCCATGGATCTGATCGTAAATCTGGACGGCTTCCCTACCGACGATGCAAGTAAGGAAGCTCTGAATGTAGCGAACCTGTACCTTGAGGTTCCCTATGCAGAGAATGTATCCGAGATCAACTCCATTCTGGACACCTATCACGGTTCCATCATGTCTGGCGAGATGAGCATTGACGAAGGCATCGCAAAGATGAATGAGGAAGTGACAAAGGTTCTGGGCCAATAATAGGGTAAACTTCATGAGGAGCCGTAGGATACGGCTCCTCTTGTTTTCTGAAAATCAATTACCTTGCAGGAAGAAAAGGAACTGATGAAGCAATCAATCAGCGGAAGGTTCTGCCTGAGAAAGGAGTGTCTTCATGCCGAAAATGGATGAAGCTCAGAAGACAGCGAGGATCGATTCTCTGCAGGAAGAATTGACCGGGCTGATCACGGCTGTGCGGACAGAGACGGACAGCAAAAAACGGCGCAAAATGATCGCACAGATCGGAGCCTATAACAGAAAGATTGATACCATAAAATCCGGGAAAATGCTGAGCCGTGAAGCAAAGAGGGATCTGGTAGCCTACTCTTTTATCGCTCCCAATTTTATCGGATTCTGTGTATTCACACTGATCCCGATTGTGTTTGCCTTTGCGCTTGCGTTTATGAACTGGGATGGCAGCAACCCCGTACAATGGGCGGGACTCAGCAATTTCATCAAACTCAAAGACGATGTGTTTTTTGTGGCGGCGCTGAAAAATACGATCCTGTACTGTGTGGGAACTGTGCCGCTGACGATGGCGGCTTCCCTTGCACTGGCCATCGTATTAAATCAGAAAGTGAAAGGGAGGGGCATTTTCAGGACGCTTTCCTTTTTCCCTTATGTGGCGTCCCTGGTGGCCATTACTTCCGTCTGGAAGATGCTGTTCCACCCCTCTAAGGGCCCCATCAATAATCTTTTGTACACGGTTTTCCATGTGCCCCAGGACAAACTGCCCCAGTGGTTTACAGGCGGGCTGGTGCTGTTATCCATGATTCTGTTCAGCATATGGAAGTACATGGGCTATTACATGGTAATTTATCTGGCAGGGCTTCAGGGCATTCCCGGAGAACTGTATGAGGCGGCGAGTCTGGACGGCGCCACTACCTGGCAGAAGTTCCGGTATGTAACCTGGCCGCAGTTAAGCTCTACCACCTTCTTTGTGGTTGTCATGCTCACCATCAACTGCTTTAAGGTGTATGACGTGGCCATCATGCTGGCGGCGGGAGGAAACGGTACGCTGACGGAATCTTCTACGGTGCTGGTATACTATATCTATCAAAAGGCGTTCATAGACTGGAACCTGGGATATTCCAGCGCAGTGGCAATGGTGCTGTTTTTGCTGGTGCTCCTTGTGACCATTATTCAGTTCCGGGGACAGGCAAAGAGAGACCGCGTCTGATTCGGAAGGATTCCGATGGAAATCGGAAGAGGGAGGCTGTATGGCTGTGCTGTCTCTGAAAATAATTGATAAAAATGACAATACGATCTGCGTCAGAAGCGGCGAAGATTTTGTGGATCTGGTGTGTATGCACACCTATCAGGAGGGAGACAGGATTTCGCTGGAGACATCGGAAAAGAATGTCTATCTAAACTGGCAGGTGGACGATGCCCTGGGGCCCGCGTTTGTCTATGTGACCGACAATGTGTCATACGCGATTCCCTTTGGCGAGAAGCGCATCAGCTATTCTCCGAAGGTATTTTCCGGAGACCGGCATTATCTCTATGCAGAGGTCGCCCGCCGGGATGAGGTGGAGGCATACAGAAACCTCGCTTTCAATCCTGCGGATCAGCACTGTGACGTGCCCTGCTTTCCCCATGCGACGGCAAATGTGGAGACAAGAGGCGAATCCGTGTTTGCGGCAAAGAACGCCATTGACGGCGTCCGGGCAAATCTCTCCCATGGGCAGTGGCCTTATGCCTCCTGGGGCATCAACCGCCGGGAAGACGCTGCCATGCGGGTGGATTTCGGGCGAAAGGTCAGAGTGGATAAGGTAGTCCTTTATACCCGCTCAGACTTTCCTCATGACAGCTGGTGGGTGAAAGTGACATTGAGCTTTTCAGACGGCAGCAGTCTGGACTTTCCGTTAGAAAAGTCTGAAAGGGGACATATGCTCACATTTCCCGAAAAAGAAATTACATGGATCGAACTGAACAATCTGATCAAGGCAGAGGATCCGTCTCCGTTCCCGGCGCTGACCCAGATAGAGGTGTATGGGAGAAATGTCCTGGAAAAAGAAATGCCTGTGGAGGCGCTGCGGCGGGAAACGGGTGTGGACGTCCGATGAAACGGGCAAGAGCAAGGCAACACAAATGGATGCCTGCGCTGCAGACGCAGGCGGTGAGAAAGGTGTGATCGCTTATATGAAATCAGCACATAAGAAAGCTGTTCTGGGAAAAACAGCAGTGTATATCATCCTGATCCTGATCGCTCTGGTCATGGTTGTCCCTTTTCTGTGGATGCTGTCGGCTTCCATTAAGAGCGACCGGGAAGTGTTCCAGATGAACCCCTTCGTCTGGATTCCGGAAAACCCTAAGTGGAGCAACTATTCGGATATCTGGACGAAGATTCCATTCGGACGATTTGTCCTGAATACCGTGTATCTGACGCTGGTAGTCACCTTCCTTCAGCTTTTGACCAGCAGCTTTGCGGCATATTCCTTTGCCAAGCTGCATTTCCGGCATAAGAATACATTGTTTTTGGCATATATCGCCACCATTGCCATGCCCTGGCAGGTATATATGGTGCCTCAGTTCATTATGATGAGGAAGATGGGGTTAAACGATAAATTGCTGGCGATGATCTGCCTGCAGGCGTTTTCCGCTTTCGGTGTGTTCATGATGAAGCAGTTCTATGAGGGGATCCCGGATGACCTGTGCGAGGCTGCCAGGATCGACGGAATGAGCGAATATCGGATTTATGCCAATATTATGCTGCCGCTGTCGAAACCGGCGCTGTCGACACTGACGATTTTCACTTTTGTGAACACGTGGAACGATTATCTGGGGCCTTTGATCTACTTAAAGAGCCAGGAGAAGAAGACCATACAGCTGGGACTGAAAATGTTCATCAGCCAGTATTCTTCTGATTACGGGTTGATCATGGCAGGCTCCGTGCTGTCCCTGATCCCGGTGCTGATCGTCTTTTTGACGCTGCAGAAGTACTTTGTGGAGGGCGTTGCCGCCACAGGGCTGAAAGGATAAGAAAACCACAGGAGAAAAGAAGTTCCGAAAAGCGCGCGGAGCCATTCGGAGCTTCTTTTGTCTTTTAGGCATTTATGCTATAATGTCCTCAGACATACCGTCTGGGGACAACGAGCTGCAAGGCAGCCCGTTTTGCTGTTTTGCCGCAGAGGGCGGCAGAAAGAGAGGAAAAATGGCTATGACATGGGATCAATATCCTGAGATCAACAAGATAGAGATCGGGCAGGCGCTGGATTTCTGCTGCCGGCAGATTTTACACATCCTGCCGGAATTTACGGATAAGTTCCAGCAGGCTTACAGCGTGGACGGTTTTTATCCGGCGGTGGAGAATACGGACTGGACGCAGGGCTTCTGGACAGGGGAAATCTGGCTGGCATATGAGCGCTGTGGGGATGAACGTTTAAAGAAGGCCGGGGAGATCCAGGTACATGACTTTCTGGAGCGGATTGAGAAAAAGATTTCCGTAGACCACCACGATATGGGATTTCTCTATTCCCCGTCCTGTGTGGCGGCTTATAAGCTCATCGGAAGTAAGGAGGGGCGGGATGCGGCGATCCAGGCGGCGGATCAGCTGATGAGAAGATATCATCCGGTGGGAGAATTTATCCAGGCATGGGGCCCGATGGATCAGCCGGAAAACTACCGGCTGATCATTGACTGCCTGCTCAATCTCCCCCTGCTCTATTGGGCATTTGAGGAAACCGGGGACGGCAGATATCGGGACATTGCGGAGAAACACATCCATACGGCAGTGGCAAATGTGATCCGGGAGGATTACTCCACCTGGCATACCTTTTTCTTTGACATGAAGACGGGAGCGCCGGATCACGGCGCCACCTGCCAGGGATACCGGGACGGTTCCGCCTGGGCCAGAGGCCAGGCCTGGGGCGTGTACGGTATGGCGCTGGCTTATAAGTACACGGGCCGGAAAGAATATATTGAACTGTTCCGGCGGGTGACAGGGTACTTTTTAGAGCACCTGCCGAAGGATCTGGTGCCTTACTGGGATCTGGAGTTTACGGACGGAGACGATCAGCCCAGGGATTCTTCTTCCGCCTCCATTGCCGCCTGCGGGATGCTGGAGATGGCAAAATACCTGGAGCCGGAGGAAGCAGGGCATTATCGCAGCATCGCGGCAAAGATCATGAAATCCGTCTATGACAATTATGCGGTGAAGGATATGGAGGCCTCCAACGGGCTGGTGCTGCACAGCACCTATTCCAACCATTCGCCCTACAATACCTGTAACCACTACGGCGTGGACGAGTGCAATTCCTGGGGCGATTATTTTTACATGGAGGCCCTGACCAGAATGAGCAAGGATTGGGAGCTGTACTGGTAGGGACGGGAGAGGATGCGGCGGCGCAGAAATGATATTCAGGGAGACAGACGGCATGAAGAAATGGTATATCGGAGCGATTCTTGCAATAAGCGTATTGGCGTCAGCTGGCTGCGGAAAAAGAGAGTCCGGCGATACTGCCATCGATAATACGACAGAAGCTTATGAAACAGCTGCCTCGGAGGGAAAAAACAGCAATCCTCTGGAGGAAGACAAGAAGACGGAAGAGGGAAGCCGGGAAGAAGAGGCAAAAACCGAAGCGGTAGTAACGGACTTTAACGGCTCCATACACTGTGTGGAGGACGGTGAGTTGCTGCTGGAGGATGGAGAACGGATTTTGAAGCTGGATGGCAGAACCCTTGCAGTGCAGGGGGAGAAAGAGAATACTGCGCCGTCTCTTACCGCTCCGGAAGTGGTAACGGTAAAAGATGCCTATCTGCTGATGGGGCAGCCGCCTGGGGAATTGAATTTAAAGGTGATTGCATATGACAGGGATCTGCAGATGAAGCAGATGATCGATGTGGCGGAACTGACGGCTTCGGAGCGCGAGATAATGAGCTGCGTCTTTCTGTCTGAGGGAAACAGGATCCTCTACAATAACATATACGGTCTCTATCTGTTTGACACGGCTTCCGGCGAGACCATAGATCTTACACAGGAGGGCATATTTGCTCATCATTTTGGCTGCCTGGAACAGACTGGGGAGATTCTGATGAGCGGAGCCGACGCATCCGGCCAGAGAGTCCTAAATGTGATCGGCATGGACGGGGAAAAGATGCAGAAAGAGATTTCAGGGCATTTATTTGGCAATATATGGGCCTTTGAGGATTTTGCCCTGATCGATGAGGCAGAAGCGGTGGGACAGGAAGGAGAAGGAGTGGTCTTCCGATACGATGCGGGAGGAGAGATCCAAGTGTTCCCGCTTTCCGACAGCAGCGAGAACATAAATATTACCGTATCCTGTCATGGGGCCTATTATGCCACCCGCACGAAAATGCAGGACAATGGGATGCGGTATCTGATACGTGTCTATTCCTCCGAAGACGGCAGAATGGTAAAGGAATTGCCGCTGACCGATGAGGAGTATGGCGATGATTTCCGCTTGAAAGGGTATCTGATATGTGATGACAGCGGCAGGATCATTTTGTACGGAACCTGGAAAGGGCAGGAGACAGATACCTGGATTACTTCAGAGCGTTTCTAAGTTTGGGTGGAAGACGAAAAAGGAGGTCGTATGTACCGTACAAAGAAAATCATTCTGGCATCCATGCTGGCAGTACTGACTCTGACGGCCTGCGGCCGAACAGGATCAGAAACGGCGCAGAGCCCTTCGGTGACGTTAGTGTACGGCACCATGAACCTGGATCAGGGAATGAGCGACTGGATCGGTGAATACAATGCCGCCCACGAAGACTGTCAGATCGAGGTGCGGGAATATGGCGGAGAAAATTACGAAGAGGGGATCACGCGCCTTCAAGCAGATATCGTGCGGGGAAATGGGCCGGATCTGATCGATCTGAGCGACTTAAGCGCCGGGCCTTATATCTCTCAGGGAATCCTGGTGGATCTCTATCCCATGATAGATGCGGATGCGGAGCTGAATCGGGAAGATTTCGTGCCGGGGATCCTGAAATTGTATGAGCAGGACGGACATATGTACGGCATCGCACCGGGATACAGGCTGGAAACGATCATGGGGAAAAAGGCGCTGCTGGGGGATCCTCTCGATTGGACGGCAGAAAAGATGCAGAGTGTGATCGACGGTCTGCCGAAGGGAAGCTGTTTTATCAACAATCTGGGTTCCGGGGGATTGCTGCGTATCGTCTTGCAGAGAGGGATGGACGGATATGTGAACTGGGAAAAAGCGGAGTGCTCTTTTGACAGTGAAACGTTCAGAGAGCTGCTTCAACTGGCCGCTTCCATGGATTCGCTCCCGGTGTTTGACAATGACGAACAGGCCATAGGGGAGGGGAAGGCGCTGGCAAACCGTCTTTATCTCTCTGCGCTTGGGGAATATGCGGCGTCATCACGCCTGTTTCAGGGGGATGCGGTGGTCTGTGTGGGCTATCCCTCTTCAGAGGGAGGCGGCGCACTGGTGACACCGTATCTGCCTGTCGGCATCTGCCGCGGAGAGAAACAGGACGCCGCATGGGAATTTGTGAGATTGCTCCTGCAGGAAGAATTTCAGGACAGCCGCATCCGATTTAACTTCCCGATCCGCCAGGACTCGCTGCAGAAAAAGTTTGCCGGGGAAATGGATCGATCTGCGGAAAATGAACAGGCGGATGCTGTGATCGGACAGGAGGATTGTGATGCGCTCTATGAGGTGATAAATTCCGCAGGCAATTCCCAGGTTTCGGACGCAGCGATCCTGGCTATCGTCCTGGAGGATGCGGCGGCATATTTTGACGGGGACAAAACTCTGGATCAGGTGGTTCAGACGATTCAAAACCGTGTGGAAAACTATCTGAAAGAAAATTATGGGCAGGAAAAAACCCAATCGTAGGATAGACTTGTCTCACGGAATGTGGTACGCTTTCCTATGGATTCCATCAACACAATGAGACAAGGGAGGTGTTGTCATGAAAATGACATTTCGTTGGTACGGCGCGGACAGCGACAGCGTTACCCTGCAGCAGATCCGGCAGATCCCGGGGATGACCGGGCTGATGGGCGTCCTGGACGACAAGGCGGCGGGCGAGGTCTGGACAGAGGAAGAGATCAAGGCCTATATGGACGAAGTCCATGCTGCGGGGCTGGCCTGTGAGGTGATCGAGTCGGTAAACGTACACGAGGACATCAAGATGGGGCTGCCCACGCGGGATCAGTATATTGAAAATTACCGCACCACCATCCGCAACCTGGCAAAGTACGGCGTGAAGGTCATCGTCTATAACTTTATGCCGGTGTTCGACTGGCTGCGCACGGATCTGGCCCGGGTCATCCCGGAGGACGGCTCCAACAGCCTCTATTTTGACGAGGCGGAGCTGGGGGATATGGGCCCTCTGGAGATTGTGAAAAGCACCATAGAAAACAGCAACGGGTTTACCCTGCCGGGGTGGGAGCCGAAGCGGCTGGCAGAGCTTGAGACGACCCTGGAGCGGTATAAGTCCATTACCCCGGAGGATCTGCGGGCCAACTACAAGTATTTTCTGGAGGGCATCATCCCCACCTGTGAGGAATGCGGCGTTGTGATGGCCTGCCATCCCGACGATCCGGCCTGGCCGATCTTTGGCCTGCCCCGTATCGCCCACAGCCAGGAGGACTTTGACAAGATTGTAAAGCTGTACGACTCGCCCTGCAACACCTTGTGCCTGTGCACCGGTTCGCTGGGCTCCGACCCGGAAAACGATATTCCTTCCATCATCCGGCATTTCGGCGGGATGGGACGGATCGGCGCCATGCACGTGCGCAACATAAAGTATCTGGGAAAGCATAAATTCCGGGAATCGGCGCATCTTTCTTCCGCCGGGGATCTGGATCTGTTTGAGATCATGAAAGCCGTCTATGAGTCCTGCCCCGATACCTATATCCGGCCCGACCATGGCCGGATGATATGGGGGGAGACGGGACGTCCCGGGTATGGGCTGTATGACCGCGCCCTGGGGGCAACTTATTTAAACGGCCTCTGGGAGGCCATTGAGAAGATGTCCCGGTAAAGGGCGTTTTGAAGAAACTGTGGGGAAACTGACATGACACCGATTTTTGACACCCATGCCCACTATGACGATGAGGCCTTTGATACAGACAGGGAGGAGCTTCTTGCCTCCCTGCCCGCCCAGGGCATCGGCCGGGTGGTGGACGTGGGGGCAAGCCTGTCCTCCAGCAGGCAGGCTAAGAAGCTGGCGGAGCAATACGGATATCTCTATTGGGCAGTGGGCGTCCACCCCAACGAGACGGCGGAGCTGACAGAAGATGATCTGGAATGGATGGGAAGACAGTGCCGCCATGAAAAATGTGTGGCCGTGGGAGAGATCGGACTGGACTATCACTGGGACGAGCCGGAGCGGGACATCCAGAAAAAGTGGTTTGCGGCCCAGCTGGAACTGGCCCGGCGGGAAAAGAAGCCGGTCATCATCCATTCCCGGGATGCGGCCAAAGACACGGCAGATATTCTGACGGCCCAGCGGGCCTGGGAGATTGGCGGCGTCATCCACTGTTATTCCTACACAAAAGAGATGGCGGGCGTGTTTTTGGATATGGGGTTTTTCATCGGAATCGGCGGGGTGCTCACCTTTCAGAATGCCAAAAAGCTGAAAGAGACGGCGGCTTACGTGCCTCTGGAGCGGATTGTGCTGGAGACGGACTGCCCCTATCTGGCCCCCGTGCCCAACCGGGGAAAACGCAACTGTTCCCTGTATCTTCCCTATGTGGTGGATGCACTGGCCCAGATCAAGGGGGTCTCCCAGGAGGAAGTGCGGCGCGTTACCTGGGAGAATGCGGTGCGGCTGTACCGCATGGATCCGGGGATTGATTGAAAAGGGGAAAGAGCCGTCAGAGCGGCTAAGCAACCAGAAAAGAACAGATATGCGCGTAAACACAGCGCAGGAATGGAGGAATTATGTTTGTCAGAAACGAAGACTGCAAAGTTACGCCCTGTGAGCCGGGTGTGACGAGAAAGGTGATGGCTTACTCCGAGGAGACCATGATGTGCGAGGTGTCCTTTGAGACAGGCGCCGTCGGGGCCTCCCACAGCCACCCCCATGTCCAGGTCACCTATGTGGCGGAGGGCAGCTTTGCATTTACCATTGAGGGAGAGACGAAGACCGTGAAAAAGGGCGACAGCGTCCTGATGCCCGGCGGCGCAGTGCACGGGGTAACCTGCCTGGAGGCTGGTAAGCTGATCGACGTATTTGTGCCTATGCGGAAAGAATTCCTGTAAGGGCAGGGAGGGGCGGCGGGATGCCGCCCGGAAATGAGGAGGAGCATGGAGACAAGAAAGCTGTTGAGCCGTCAAAGCATCGACCTTGGCGTGTGCTATTATCCGGAGCATTGGGAAAGGAGCCTGTGGGCGGAGGATCTGGACAGGATGCTGGCGGCAGGGCTTGGCACTGTGCGGGTTGCGGAGTTTGCCTGGAGCCTGATCGAGCCCAGGGAAGGAGAGTACACCTACGAGTTTTTTGACAGCTTTTTGGATCTGGCCCAGGAGAAGGGGATGCAGGTCATCTTCTGTACGCCTACGGCCACGCCCCCTGCCTGGCTGACGGAAAAATATCCTCAGACGCTCAACAGGGACAGAGAGGGACATCCGATCTGCCATGGCTCCAGGCGGCACTACAATTATAACTCTCCTGTGTATCGGCGGCTCTGCAGGAATATCGTGGAAAAATCCGCCGCACACTATGGAAAACATCCTGCCATTGTGGGGTGGCAGCTGGACAATGAGTTTAACTGTGAGAACGACCTGTTTTATTCAGAAAGCGATACACTGGCATTCCGTCGGTTTTTGCAGGCGCGTTACGGCTCCCTGGAGGAGCTAAACAGAGCCTGGGGAACTGTCTTCTGGAATCAGACCTATACGGACTGGCAGGAGATTTATGTGCCCAGAAAGACCAATACAGGTTCCGTAAATCCGCACCAGGAGCTGGATTTTCGCCGTTTTATCTCAGACAGCGTGTGCAGCTTTGCAAAAGAACAGGCAGATATCATCCGAAAGTATAAAAAGGAGGGAGACTTTATCACCACCAACGGGATGTTCGGGAATCTGGACTATCAGCGCTTAAGCAGGGAGAGCCTGGATGTCCTGATGTACGATTCCTATCCCGATTTTGCCTATTGCCTGGACGGTTACCATGAAAAAGACCCTATGAAGGACAGATGGTGGAGCCGCAATCTGGCCCAGGTACGGGCGGTGTCCTCCCCCTTTGGCATCATGGAGCAGCAGAGCGGGGCCAACGGCTGGAACGATCGGATGGAAGCGCCGTCGCCCCGGCCCGGCCAGCTGACGCTCTGGACGATGCAGAGCATTGCCCATGGGGCAGACTATGTGAGTTATTTCCGATGGCGCACCTGTACCTTTGGCACGGAGATGTACTGGCACGGTATTCTGGATTATTCCGGCAGGGAAAACAGAAGGCTCCGGGAGGTAAAACAGGTCTCCGGGAAACTCCAAAGGATGCAGGAGATCGCGGGGTCGGTGTACCGGGCCAGGGTGGGCATCCTGCAGGACTATGACAATCTATTTGACGCAGCTGTGGACAAGTGGCACCAGCGGGTAGAGAAAAAGAGCCAGGATGCGCTGTTTACAGCCTTCCAGCGGGCTCATGTGCCGTTTGACTTTGTCTGTCTGGAAAACCACTGTACGGCGGAAAGCCTTTCTCCCTATGAGGTGCTGTTTTATCCCCATGCCAGCATCCTGACGAAGGAGCGCATGGATCTTCTGGAGCAGTATGTGGCGGCTGGCGGGAAGCTGGTCATGTGCTGCCGCACAGGCTATAAGGATCTAAGCGGCAGATGTGTGACGGAGTATCTGCCGGGGCTGGCGGCAAGGGTGACGGGCACGGATATCCAGGAATATTCCTTTGTGGCGCCGGATGAGGGGAAAGTGACGGCAGACTGGGACGGTGCAGAGATAGAGGCGGCTGTCTTTCGGGAGGTGCTCTCTCCCGTGGGAGAGCAGGCTCATGTGCTGGCGGTATACACCTCCGGCGATTACCGGGGCGCGCCAGCCCTGATCTGCAATTCCTTTGGCAAGGGGCAGGCCTATTATTTCGGCGGCGCCATTTCCACGGACACGGCGGCAGTCTTTTTACAAAAGCTGGGCATTGCCGATCCCTGGGGCAGCGTGCTGGAACTGCCCCCAAGCTGTGAACTGGCAGTCCGGGAAAAAGAAGGGGTAAGCTATCTGTTTGTGTTAAACTATCTGCCGCAGCCGGCCAAGATCGTCTTAAAACAGGAACTGGAGGATCTATGGGAGGGCGGCAGGGCTGCCGGATGCCTGGAGATGGAAGGGTACGGCGTGAAGGTGTTCCGAAGTGAACATTGAGTGGCATTCGCTCTGAATCCACATTGAGATTTAGGTAGCTTTCGTGCTTGGCCCTCGTTCTTTTGCGATCCCAGCGGTGGTGATTGTTTCCACTTTGACAATGCCTCCAGCTCCGTTCGCTTGGATAAAACGGAGAACAATGAGACCATCGGTGCCGCCCTCCGCTTCTGCCGGGGCATAGAAAAGTCCTTGCTTTCCGTAAAATCCCGGGGCGATTTTGAAGCGCTTGGGAAAGAAAAAAGCGTCCAAGTTTTTACGCTTGGACGCTTTGATTAAATCTTGTATGCGGCATCGCTGTCCAAAAGGATAGACACCAGCTTTAAATACAAATTGAGCCCCTCATCCAGATCTGGCAGCTTTGTGCCCTGTCGGAAATCCCAGTACAGTTCACCGCATATCAAGCTGGTGGCAAAATCCACCCAGTTATTAAAAACACACGTCTGATTGAGCCAATACTCCGTCAAATCATCAAAGTCATCCCTGCTGATTATTCCGCAGGCATAACCGTTGCGCAGATGTCCCACGCATTCACTTATGTCCCATGCAAGATAACCATGATGCCCTTAGGTAATGCAGTAAAAGGAATTCGATCAGGACCGGGAATCCCCGGTGTCTTCCGCAAGACGGCAATACCCGATAGCAAGGCGATAAATTCATCCCGCTCCTATTACAAACAGAGATTTTCACTCCGTATCATTCAGTGACATATCAAGCAATGTCGCAATCTGATCTCTCCGTCCATAAATCACAGCTATAACCCAAACAACTTTCTTTTCCTCGTCAACCAGATAATAAACAAGGAAGTTTTTAACGGGCATTTTTCGGATTCCCTTTGTGTGCCACGGTTCTTCTTTCGTAAGAGGGTATTTTGACGGCATAGAATCCAACTTTCCAATTGCACATTGTAAAGTATCCGCCCATTTCCATGCGGTTTCCGGTTCCAACAAAGTTTTGGAGATATATTGCACCGTTTCTTCGATTTGTCCGATTGCCTGCGCGGTCAGCTTTACTTTGTACCGCATACTCAAATTCTTTCACGGATTTTGGCAAAGGCTTCGTCAATGGGCAGTCCTTCGCCGGACTTCGCCTGGTTATATCCTGTTTCCATCATTGCACTAAACTGCACATCAGTCAGACTATCTCTTGTGGGCAGCTTCGGTATGGCGAGGGTAAATGGAACGCTGCCCGTCATAATAATTTGTCTGTACAAGGTATCAATCAGAACCGAAACGGGCAGTCCAATCCTCTCCAAAACCGCCTCTGCCTGCCGCTTGATTTCCGGCTGTACACGAGCTGTTACATTTGCGCTTTTTGTCGCCATCATAAGCACCTACCTTTCTATTTTTGATTATACCATATTGTATGGCGGATCGCAATACAGTATTCGTTCTTGAGTTTCCGCAGTTACTGTCAACCTTTCAAAACGAGATTCTTGGGTTACAAACGGGACTCTCAGCTTACTATTCACTGTCTCCCAGAATAAACAATAAAAATTTATTGAAAAACAATAAAAACATATTGACATTCGCTATGCGCACTGGTATATTACAGGAGAAAGGAGAAAACGGAAGGAAACGACATCTGAAGGAAAAGCCGCGGCAAGCGGCGGAAGGAGAGGCTGGAAATGGGGAAAAAGAAGGTTCTGGCGCTGGGGACAAAATATCTGCTGGATTTTATGTTTTACGCGGGGATACTGGTGACGGCGACCCTGCCTGTCAGCGTAAAGAAGATCGGGGAGTATCTGCCCGATGTGATAGAACACTATGAGGAGACGGTGATCATCTATTTTGTGCTGGGTGTTTCGGCCTGCGTGCTCATCCGGGAGCTTCGTCGGATCTTCCGCACGGTGCTCTTGGAGAACTGCTTTGTGCAGGAGAATGTGGCAAGCCTGCGGAAGATGGGCAACTGGAGTTTTTTTATCGCCCTGATGTCCGTGGTTCGGAGTATCGTCTACGCCACACCGGCCATGGCGGTGGTGGTGCTTGTGTTTGTGATTGCCGGGCTGTTCAGCAAGGTGCTGTCAGATGTGTTTGAACAGGCAGTGCAGTACAAGGAAGAAAATGACCTGACCGTGTGACGGCAGATTGGGAGGGCGTATGGGAATCGTAGTGAATCTGGATGTGATGATGGCAAAACGCAAGATCGGGCTGACGCAGCTGGCGGAGCAGGTGGATCTCACCCTGGCCAATCTGTCCATCTTAAAAAACAACAAGGCCAAGGCTGTGCGCTTTTCTACACTGGAAGCTATCTGCAAGGCTCTGGACTGCCAGCCGGGAGATATCCTGGAATATGTGCCGTCCCAGCCGGAGGAGGCGGAGACGGGAAAGGAGGCGCATCATGAGTGAATTTGAGCAGAGGGATGTGCGCTTACAGGGCAGCGAGGCTTCCAAAGCGCAGGAGATGGAACCCCGGGGGAGGGAGCTCCAGAAGAGGGACTTGGAAAAGAACGCTCCCAGTGAAGAAACCGGGGAGCTGAAGCGGTTTCGGGAGAGCTTTGGATTTTTTGGCCCGGTCACTTTCTTGTATGCAGTCTTTTATGCCTTCTGTATGTATCGGAACGGTTCGGGGGTGACCTTCCCTTTTTTCGTGGCAGGCAGCCTCTTGTTTTTGTTCTTCTCCTTGCAAAAACTAGGGACTACCTTAAAAAAAGGAAGCGCCTTTTATATGGCGGCCATGCTGCTTTTGGGCATTTCCACCTTCTGCACAGATGACGCCCGGCTGGTGTTTTTGAACAAACTGGGGATTTTCCTTCTGATGATGAGTCTTTTGTTAAAGCAGTTTTATGACACTTCCCGGTGGAGGCTGGAGAAATTTATGGGCGGCATCTGCAGGCTGGTGTGGGGCGGGATCGGTCAGATGAAGCGGCCCGTTTCGGATTTTGCCCGCTACCGGGAGAGCCGCAAAGGGAACCGGCAGATGTGGTATGTGCTGCTGGGCCTGCTCATTGCCCTGCCGTTATGTCTGGTCGTGCTGTTTCTTTTGTCCAGCGCGGACGCGCTGTTCGCCCAGATGACGGAGACTTTTTGGGAAAACATAAACTTTGGCGCCATATGCAACATACTGCTTCGCATCGTCCTCCTGTTTGGTTTCTCCTACGGGCTTCTCTCCTATCTGTGTCAGAAGCGTATTTCGGAGGAAGCTGCCGACAGGCGGAAAGGGGAACCCTTGGTAGCGATCACGGTGACCGCAGTGCTGACTCTTTTGTATCTTTTGTTTTGCGGCGTCCAGATCGGCGGCCTGTTCCTGCGCCGGATGGAGCTGCCGGAGGGGTATACTTATACCATGTACGCCAGGGAGGGATTTTTTCAGCTGTTGGCGGTAAGCTTCTTAAACCTTTTGATCGTGCTGTTCTGTCTAAACTTTGTGCGGGAGAGCAAGGCGCTGAAAGTTATACTGACAGTCATGTCGCTTTGTACCTTTGTGATGATCGCTTCCAGCGCCATGCGGATGGTTATCTATGTGTATTTCTATGAGCTGACGTTTCTGCGGATCCTGGTACTTTGGGCGTTAGGGGTTCTGGCGCTTTTGTTTGGAGGGGTGACGGTCAGTATTTTCCGGGAAAGGTTTCCGCTGTTTTCATACAGCGTGGCCGTGGTGAGCGTGCTGTATCTGGCTCTGTCCTTTGTCCATCCCGATTACCTCATTGCCAAAGTGAACACGGAGAATGCCTCAGAGGGCGCCCCGGACTATGCTTTTTTGATCAATTTAAGCGCGGATGCAGCGCCGGTGCTGGTGCCTTATCTGGAAGAACAGGGGTATGATCTGGCGGCCTTTGCGGCGGAGGATGTATTGGACTATGCCTATTCCCACAAGGGGAATCTGTCCACGGGGGAGCAGGATGGTTTTGGGTACTTTTGGATGTATCGGATGAAAGAGCGGACGGCGGGAATGGGGATTCGAACGTTCAATTTCTCCCGATATCTGGCGTACAAGAGCTTTCCGTAAAAGGATGTGCAAGAGCAGTGTGGGATCGGAGGTCAATATGAAATGGGAAAAAATATGTTGCGGTATTATGTGGACGGTGGTGGCAGCGATTGCCCTGTGGCTGCTGCCGGGCTGTGCTGCCGGACAAAGCCTGCCGGATGACCCGCTGGTCTTTCGGCAGGGGGTGGCGCAGGACTATGCCTACCTGACGCAGGGAGAAAAAACCTACGTGCCCTATTGTCCCATGGAGCAGGAGCTTTTGGGGGAGTGTATCGGGTATTGTGACCATCCGGGAGACGATTCCGGCGAGCCGTTTCGGACGTATCTCTATACCCTGAAAGGATATCCCGGCGACCAGTGGATCGTGGAGGTGCTGGATCAAAATTGCAGCGAAGGGATGATACTTCGGGAGGAAAGCGTCACAAAGATCCCGGAGGGTCTGTCTTCGGAATACGAGTGGAACAGGTCGTGACGGGCAGTTTTCTGAGCAGCAGAAAATAGCTGATCACCAGTATGACATCCGCTCCAAGCCAGGCGGCGGGTTCGGCGAAAAAGATGCCGCTTTCCCCGAGGGCCAGGGGGAGCAGCAGCGCGGCGCCTGTCCGCATGACAAACTCCGCCACGCCGGAGAGCATGGGAAGCAGCGTGTTGCCCATGCCCTGGATGGCAGCGCGGACGACGTGGAGCAGATACAGGATGGGCAGGGCGACGCTCATCACAGCCAGGTAAAAGTAGGCTACCTGCATGGTCTGTTCCACTTCCTCCGGTGTGCCGGAGATAAACCAGCTTAAGATGCAGCGGCCAAACAGGAGCATGACGGCTGCGATTGCCAGGGAAGTGGCCAGGGCGATGCAAAGAGCCGCCCGCAGCCCTTCCCGGATGCGGCGGGATTTCCCAGCGCCCAGGTTTTGCCCTACATAGGTGATCATGGCGTATCCGTAGGAGGTGGCGGCGATCTCTAAGATGCCGTAGAGCTTGTTGGTGGCGGTGAAGCCTGCGATAAACAATACGCCGAAGCCGTTGACCACAGATTGTACGATCATGCCTCCCACGGCGATGATGCAGTTCTGAAAAGCCATGGGGAATCCCAGGGACAGCAGTTTGCCACACAGCGCAGGCTGCGGCATAAAATCGTGTTTTTCTATTTTTAAAATATCGATCCGACGGATGTGGTACAGGCAGTACAGACCCGATACCGCCTGTGCGATCAAGGTAGCTGCGGCGGCGCCTGCAATCCCCCAGCGAAATGCCAGCACAAACACAAGATCCAGAGCGATGTTGGTAAAGGATGCCGCAATCATTGCCAGAAGCGGCGTCCTGCTGTCCCCCAGGGAGCGCAGGATGCAGGCAAAAAGATTGTAAGCCATCACGACGGGGATCCCTGAGAACATGACGCGCAGGTATAAGAGGCTGCCGGACAGGATGTCGTCCGGCGTCTGCAAGAGCTCCAGCACGGGCCGGGCCGCCAGCTGTCCCAAAAGCACCAGGCCCAGGGAGAAAAGAAGCGAGAGGACGCCGGAGTTGCCCACCACCCTGCGCAGCCGCCCGGTCTGCCCCGCGCCAAACTCCTGGGCCATCAGGATGGCGAAGCCCTGGGTGAAGCCCTGGACGATGCCCAGCATCATCCAGTTGAGCCAGTCGGACGCCCCCAGGGCGGCCAAAGCTCCCACGCCGAGAAACTTTCCCACAACCATCGTGTCCACCACGGTGTAGAGCTGCTGGAACACGTTTCCTGCCATCAGGGGCAGGGCAAAAGTCAAAATCAGGGAGGCTGGTTTTCCCTCCGTCATATTTTTGATGCTAGCCGCCATCGGAACAGTCATTCCTTTCCTGGAACCTATGGTAAAGAGCAAAGCTGCCGTTTGGCAGACTTTATCAGTGTACCACAAACGCAGAAAATATGGTATGATATTTTTATCAACGAGCCTCCGAGAGCGGCGATCCGATGAGGGCCGCCGGAATAAACAGTGCTTCAAAGGAGGCAGAAACGAGGGAATGATGAAAACAGCGGCAGAATTACAGACATTGTTGCGCCAGATCGACCACAAGAGTTATCCGGCCTACAAGGACACGAAAGGGAAATACCAGTTCCCGCAGTACGTCCTCTCCATCGACCATGTGCAGGGGGATCCCTTTGCAGCGCCCTCTAAGGTCAGCATCCTGATCTCCGGGAAGGTGGCGGCCTTTGACCCCTGCTTTTACGAATCGGAGCACAGGCGCGTGGCCTTCCAGGATCATCTGCTGCGGCGCATGGCGTCAAAGATCAAAGGCTATTCCTTTCAGGCGAAAGGCTCCGGCAAGAGCGGCCTTTTGGGGATCAGCCAGCCGGGCCAGGAAATCTTAAGCCGCAGCGCCTGCGTGGCAGACCCTGCCACCGGGGATGTGACCGTCCGCATGGAAGTAGGTTTTCCTGCCAACGGGCGTACCATCAACTCCGGGGAATTGTCGAAGATCTTATTTGACTTCCTGCCCCAGTGCGTGCGGCAGACGCTGCTTGCCTCCGCTTACCGACGGGAAGATCTGGAAGCGGTAGCAAACCTGGCGGATGACCAGAAATTCATCCGGGACAAACTGCCGGAATTGGGTCTGGCTGCCTTTGTGGCAAACGGATCCCTCCTTCCCAGGAAGTCCGGCGTCTCCGCCCAGCCCATGAAAGATGCGGTGCTCTTTCAGAGTCCGGATTCCATGGAAATTGCCCTGGATCTGCCCCACAAGGGAATGTTAAAAGGCATGGGCATCAAAAAGGGCGTCACCCTGATCGTAGGCGGGGGCTACCACGGCAAGTCCACCCTGCTGGAAGCGCTGGAACTGGGGGTGTATAATCATATCGCCCAGGACGGCAGGGAGTATGTGATCACTGACGACAGCGCCATGAAGCTCAGGGCGGAGGACGGCAGGAGCATCCAGAATACAGATATCTCCATGTTTATCCGCAACCTTCCAAACGGCAGGGATACCTCCTGCTTTTCGACGGAGGACGCCAGCGGCAGCACTTCCCAGGCGGCGGCCACAGTGGAGGCCATGGAGATGGGGGCGGGGCTTCTCCTCATCGATGAGGACACAAGCGCCACCAACTTTATGATCCGGGACGAGTTGATGCAGCGGGTGGTCAACCGGGAGTCAGAGCCCATCATCCCCTTTATCGACCGGGTGCGGGAACTCTATGAGACCTGGGGGATCTCCACCATCTTAGTGGCGGGCAGCTCGGGATCTTATTTCCACAAAGCGGACTGCGTGATCCAGATGGATCACTATCAGCCTCAGGAGATCACGGCCCTGGCCAGGAAAGAGGCGCAGCGTTTCCCGCTGCTTTTGGAAAATGTCCAGCCGGCGGGGGAGCCTTCGTTCAGACGGGTGATACGGCGGGACGCTGCCTTTGCCAAAGAGGAGCGCGTCAAGATGAAGACCATGGGACTGGACGGGTTTTCCATCCAGCGGGAGACTGTGGATATGCGGTATGTAGAGCAGCTGACGGATTCGGAACAGCTCACCGCCCTTGCCCATATGATAAAGTATATGAAACTGCACTGCTTTGACGGCAGCCGCACCCTGCAGGAAGCGGCAGAGCGCCTGTACCGGGAGATAGGGAGCAAAGGTTTTGCCGCGTTCTGCGGCGCAGATGTGCCCGGGAACCTGGCTCTGCCCAGGAAGCAGGAGCTGTATGCGGCGCTGAATCGGTGCCGGGAACTGGTGCGGTTTTCTTAAGCGGAAACCTCGTGGTCAATCTGCAGCTCATACAGCTTTTTGTAGATGCCGCCCTGGGCCAGCAGTTCCTGATGGGTGCCCTGCTCCCTGATCTTGCCCTTGTGCATGACCATAATACAGTCCGCGTGCTGGATGGTGGAGAGCCTGTGGGCTACCATGATGGTGGTGCGGCCCTCCATAAGCTTTTCCAGGGCTTCCTGGATCAAGAGCTCCGTCTCTGTGTCAATGTTGGCGGTGGCTTCGTCCATCACCAGAATGCTGGGCTTGTGGGCCAGGGTACGGGCAAAGGACAGAAGTTGTCTCTCCCCGGCAGAAAAGGTGGAGCCGCGCTCAGACACCGGCTCATCGTACTGCCGGGGCAGTTTTTCGATAAAATGGGAGGCGTTTACATACTCCGCCGCAGCTTTTACTTCCTCCAGCGTGATATCCTGGTCATACAGCCGGATATTGCTCTCTATGGTTCCCTCAAAAATAAACACGTCCTGCTGCATCTGACCGATGGCGTTGCGCAGCTGTTTCTTGCTCAGCAGACGGATATCTACGCCGTCGATATAGATGGCGCCTTTCTGAACGTCGTAATAGCGGCCGATCAGGTTCAGGATGGAGGATTTCCCCGCGCCGGTGGCCCCCACGAAAGCAACCTTCTGTCCGGGCTCGATCACGAAGGACACGTCCCGCAGCACATAGGTCTCGCCATCGTAGGCAAACCACACATGGGAAAATTCGATGCGCCCGCAGATCCTGGGCAGCGACACCGGCTCTGCGGCTTCTTTGACAAGAGGCTCCTGATCCATGACGGTAAAAATCTTTTCCGCCGAGGCAAGGGAGGATTGCAGGGTGGAAAACTGTTCCGCAAGCTCCTGGATGGGATCGAAAAAGGACTGGATGTACTGGGAAAAAATATACAGGGTGCCGATGGAGATGACATTGCCCAGTACCTCCCTGCTGCCCACTCCCAGCACCACCATCAGGGACAGGACGCTCAACACATAGATGAGGGGGCGGAAGACGGCAAAGACCATCATTTCCCTGTAATAAGCCCGGTACAGCTTGTAGCTCTTGTGGTCAAATTCTTCAAATTTCCGCTTTTCCCTGCCGAAAATCTGGATGATGCGCATCCCAGAGATATTTTCTGAGAGAAAGGTGTTTAAGTCGGTGAGCCTGGTTCTGGAGAGACGGTAAGTCTCCCGGGCCACCCGGCGGAAGATCACGGTAAGGACGGCGACTACCGGCAGCAGGGCGAAGGAAAAAAGCGCCAGCTTCCAGTCCAGGAGAAGCATGATGGCGGCCAGGCCCGCGATCTTGACGATGTTGCGGAACAGCTTCACCAGAATGCCGGAATACATTTCGTTCAGAGCCTCTACATCGTTTGTGACCCGGGTCACAAGCTTGCCCACCGGGGTCAGGTCAAAGTAGCGGCTGCTTAGGGATTGGATATGCACATAGAGCTGGCGGCGGATGGTGAAAATGATCCGCTGGCCGGTTTTTTGCAGCAGCCAGGTCTGGGCGATGTTAAAGACAAAGCTGAGGGCTAACACCACTGCATACTTGCAGGCAGTGTCCAGAATCACCTCATAGCGGCCCTCCGACTCAAACAGGTCGATGGCGTCGCCAATGAGCATGGGCCGGTACAGGTCAAAGCCTGTGAGCGCCAGGATCAGCAAAAGGCACAGGGCAAACCACCCAAGGTAAGGCTTCATATAAGAGAGAAGCCGGAGCAGGGCGCTTCCCTGATAGTCATATTCCAAGGTATCCTCTGTCAGTGTACTCATAAACATTCCTTTCCGTCTGTTTTGGCGGTCACTCTACCAATGCCAGTTCCTGTTCCAGCTGCTGTTTTTCAAAGATATGGGCGTAGAATCCGCCTTTTTCCAACAGCTCCCGGTGGGTGCCGTACTCCGCCAGCACGCCCTCCTTGAGCACCGCCACATGATCTGCGTGCTGCAGGGTGGAAATGCGGTGGGCGATGAGGATGGTGGTCTTTCCCTTCCGGATCCGCAGGAGATTTTCCAGGATCTTCTCCTCCGTGTCGGTATCTACCGCCGACAGGGAATCGTCCAGGATCAGCACCGCAGAATCCTTTAACAGCGCCCGGGCGATGGCGCTGCGCTGTTTCTGCCCGCCGGAGAGGGTGACGCCCCGCTCTCCCACCAGGGTTTCATACCCTTCCGAAAACTCCATGATATTGTCGTGGATACAGGCGTCCATGGCAGCCTGTCTGATCCGCTCCCGAAGCTGGGGGGAATCGGATATGCGTTCCTCCAGGCCGAAAGCGATATTTTCCTCCAGGGTGTCAGAGAAGAGGAAATTCTCCTGGGGCACATAGGCGATGTCTCGGTGAAGCACAGCCAGGGGAAAGCGGTCGATGGCCTTTCCGTCCAGGAGGATAACGCCCTCTTTACAGTCGTAGACGCGCAGCAGAAGATCGGCCAGAGTGGATTTGCCGCTGCCCGTCCGGGCCAGGATTCCCAGCATTTCCCCCCGGGCTACATGGAGGTTGATGTGGGAGAGAACCGGCTGATCCCCGTCGGGGTAGGTAAAGGTAAGATCCTTGATGTCAATCTCTCCCCGGATGGCGGCGCCAGGGTCGTCGCTTAAGGAAACGTGATCCAGGATATCCGGCTTTTCAGCAAAGATCATGGCGATCCGCCGATAGGCGGCCCGGGCCTGGGTGAACATATTGATGGAATCCCCGCAGGCCACCATGGGCCACACCAGCATCCCGATGTAAGTGTTGAACGCTACGAAGTGGCCGATGCTCACCTGGCCGTTTAAAACCATGCGCCCGCCGAAGATCAGCGTCAGCAGCATACTGACGCCTGTGATGGCGTCGAAGAAGGGCCCGATGACCGCCCAGACCTTTACGGCGGAGAGTGTCTTTTCCATGCTGTTTCGGCTGGCGGCGTCGAAGGCCGCAAGATCCTTCTCCTCCTGGACAAAAGCCTTTAACACCCGGATTCCGGCCAGGCTCTCCTGCACCTTGTCGGACAGTGCGGAGAAGGCCTCCTGCCTCTGAAACTGCCGTTTTTCTTCCTCGATGCCGAAAAAGTAGCAGGACAGGGCCACCAGGGTCAGCGGGATGAAGGCGAACAGCGTCAGCTGCAGATCCACATAGACCATCATCTTGACCAACACCATGATCGTCATGATCACCGCGTCGAAGGTGGTGACCACAGCCATGCCTGCAGCCATCCGCACCGCCTGCAGGTCATTGGTAAAATGGGCCATCAGATCGCCGGTCTTGTGGCTGTTGTAATACCGGGCGGACAAGGTTTCCAGATGGGCGAACATATCGTTGCGCAGCCGATACTCGATGCCTCGGGAAGCGCCCACAATGCAGTAACGCCACCCGAACCGCCCCAGGGCCATCAAGAGGCCCGAGGCCAGGATGCCCAGGAGATAGGGAGTGACATCCGTCAGATACCCTCCTGTGAGCCCGTCCACGATCTCTCCTGCGAATTGGGGGATATAGAGGCTGGCGAGATCCACTAAGAGCAGGATCAGGATACCTGCCGCATAGCGCCACTTATATTTCAGAAGATAAGGGATCAGGGAAAAGTTTTTGGAGTCTGGCTGTCTGGTCATATGTTTACACCTGCTGTTTTCTGTCGTCTGGTTTTTGCGGCCGATCCTGGCATCCGGCGGGCCGCATCGCCGTATAAGCAAGATTATACATACTTTTTTGCAGATTGTCACGGGTGGCTTTTGGTTTTTTGCCCCGATCCCGGGCCGGGAGCAAAGGAAAGGGTGAACTGCAAGTCAAGAAAGTCTTTACACGCACGGCAAAATCGTATAAAATAAAAACAGAATTCCAATCTACTTATGAGGAGGAAATCAAGTATGAATAGTAAAATTGCAGGCGGTATGAACAAAATGTTTATCGCACAGGTAGGCGCAATCTGCTGCACGGTGCTCATGGTGATTCCTGTGGTGTCGCTCATCGGTGCGATCGGTGCGATCGGCGTGATCGTGTTCGCGGTGATCAGTCTGATCGGGCTGTGGGCTGCAGGCCAGGAAGTGCCGGGCTGTAAGAAAGCGTTTATCCTGACCCTTGTAAACGCCCTGTGCTCCGTCCTGACCCAGGTTCCTGCGGTGGGGAAGGTTTTTGAGCTGGCAGGCGACGTCCTCTCTTTCCTGATCGTGTATCTGGTGTGCACGTCCCTGGCGGAAGTACTCCGGGGAGGCGGGGCAGCAGACGTGGCATCCACCGGGGACAAGGTGTGGAAGATCAATCTGGTGTGCTACGCAGCGATGCTGGTGCTCGCCGTCCTTTCCTGGATCCCGGGCCTTGCGGGGGCAGCCAGTGCGCTTCAGACGGTCGTTTCCATTGTCTCTCTCGTGGGCGGTATCCTTTATATGATTTTCCTGTACAAGGGTTCCAAGGCGCTCGCATAGTGGAAGTTTTTCGGCGGCTGTGGCAGCACAGCCGCTTTTTTCGGGCAGTTTTTGTGTAAGGCAGGGAGAATACGGGCATGACATTAAAGGATCTGGAGATCGGGAAAAGTGCAAAGATCACTGCTGTCGGAGGGGAAGGCGCCCTCCGGCAGCATTTTCTGGATATGGGCGTGATACCGGGCGCGGTGGTCACCCTGGAGAAGTATGCGCCCATGGGCGACCCCATGGAGCTGCGCATCCAGGGCTATGAGCTGACCCTGCGCCTTGCGGACGCGGAGCAGATTGATATCGGGCCCCTCCAGGACGGCGTCCCGGGAGACGGTCTCCCGGGGGCTTTGGGGGAAAGCGCCGGGGAGCGTATGGACAGCGCCGGGAGAAACCGGGGCCAGCGGCAAAAGCAGAAGGCTGGGAAAAGCCGGGAGCCGGAACACCCGGGCCTGGGCGAGGGCGGCAGGTATCATGTGAAAGCGGACGAGAACCCGCTGCCGGACGGGACGGTGCTGACCTTTGCCCTGGCGGGAAACCAGAACTGCGGAAAGACCACGCTCTTTAACCAGCTCACGGGGTCTAACCAGCGGGTGGGCAACTTCCCCGGCGTCACGGTGGACAGAAAGAGCGGCGCCATCAAGGGGCATGAGAAGACGCTTGTGACGGATCTGCCGGGCATCTACTCCCTCTCGCCTTACAGCAGCGAGGAGATTGTTTCCAGGCAGTTTATCTTAAACGAGAAACCAACAGGCATCATCAACATTGTGGACGCCACCAATCTGGAGAGGAATTTGTATCTGACCATGCAGCTGATGGAGCTGGATGTGCCCATGGTGCTTGCGCTGAATATGATGGACGAGGTGCGGGGAAACGGCGGGGCCGTCGATATCAATACGATGGAGTCCATGCTGGGCATCCCTGTGGTTCCCATCTCCGCAGCAAAAAACGAGGGGATCCAGGAACTGGTCGGTCACGCCCTTCATGTGGCCAGGTATCAGGAACGCCCCGGCAGGACGGACTTCTGTGACGAAAACCAGAACGGGGGCGCGGTGCACCGCTGCCTTCACGGCATCATGCATCTGACCGAAGACCACGCCAGAAAGGCCGGGATCCCGGTGCGTTTTGCGGCCACGAAACTGGTGGAAGGGGACAGGGGGGTTTTGGAGGCGCTGGAGCTGACCCGGAATGAACAGGAGATGCTGGAGCACATCATCAGCCAGATGGAGGAGGAGCGGGGGCTGGACCGGGCGGCGGCCATTGCGGATATGCGCTTTGGATTTATCCGGAAGCTGGCGGAGGCCTGTGTGACAAAGCCGCGGGAGAGCAGGGAGCGGGAGCGCAGCCGCAGGATCGACAGCCTCCTGACCGGGAAATTCACGGCGATCCCCGCGTTTGTCGGCATTATGGCCCTGGTGTTCTGGCTGACCTTCGGCGTGATCGGCGCCTGGCTGCAGGGGCTGCTGGAGGGCGCGATCGGGAGGCTGACCCAGGCTGTGTCCCAGGTATTGGCTGCATGGGAGGTAAATCCCGTGCTGCGATCCCTGGTCATTGACGGGATCTTTGCGGGGGTGGGGAGCGTGCTCAGCTTTCTGCCCATCATCGTGACGCTGTTCTTTTTCCTGTCCCTGTTGGAGGATACGGGCTATATGGCCCGGGTGGCTTTCGTCATGGACAAGCTGCTCCGAAAGATCGGGCTCTCCGGCAGGAGCGTGGTGCCTATGCTGATCGGCTTCGGCTGTACGGTGCCCGGCGTTATGGCAAGCCGCACCCTGCCGTCGGAGCGGGACAGAAAGATGACCATACTGCTGACCCCTTTTATGAGCTGTACGGCAAAACTGCCCATCTACGGCTTTTTCACGGCGGCATTTTTCCCTGAGAGCCAGGGCCTGATAATGGTGGGGCTGTATTTCGGCGGAATCCTCATGGGCATCCTGCTTGCGCTGGTCTTAAAGAGCAGTATCTTCAAGGGGGAGGCGGTGCCCTTTGTGATGGAGCTGCCCAATTACCGGCTGCCCGGGGCGAAAAATGTGGCGCGGCTGATCTGGGAGAAAGCCAAAGATTTTTTGCAGAGGGCGTTTACGATCATTTTCGTGGCGACCATTGTGATCTGGTTTTTGCAGAATTTTGACTATCGGCTGGAACTGGTTCCGGATTCGCAGAACAGTATCCTCGCCATGGCGGCAGGGGCCCTGGCCCCGGTGTTTGCGCCTCTTGGGTTTGGGGACTGGCGGATCTCCACCGCCCTGATCACCGGGTTTATGGCCAAGGAGAGCGTGGTATCCACGCTGACGATCCTTCTTGGGCAGGAAGGGCTGTCCACAATCCTGACCCCTGTTTCCACCCTGTCTCTGCTGGTCTTCTGCCTTCTCTATACGCCCTGCGTTGCGGCGGTGGCGTCCGTGAAGCGGGAACTGGGCGGCAGATGGGCGGCAGGCGTTGCGGCGGGGCAGTGCGTCATCGCCTGGATCGCGGCCCTGGCAGTGAAGCTGACAGGGAACCTGCTGGGATTTCTGTAAACGGGAAAAAACCAGGAGGAGATTGGAAGTTTTCGTATTTCCGTATTGATTTTGATTGCCGAAAAGGCGCAGTTATGCTATACTATGCCTGTTGAGACATTGGCCCATAGTCTGTGGAACAGACAGGGTGAGGAGGATATTCAGGTGAGATTAGTAACACGTTCTGATTTTGACGGATTGGTTTGTGGGGCACTGCTTCTGGAAGCCGGGATTATCGACAGCTGGAAGTTTGCGCACCCCAAGGATTTACAGGACGGACTGGTGGAAGTGGATGAAAACGACTGCCTGGCCAACGTGCCTTTTGTAGAGGGCTGCGGGCTCTGGTTTGACCACCATTCCAGCGAGTTTGAACGGAACCAGCTGGAGGGAAAGTATAAGGGAGAGAGCCGCATCACTCCTTCCTGTGCCCGCATCATTTATGAGTATTACGGCGGGAAGGAGCGGTTTCCGCAGTTTGACGACATCATGGAAGCCGTAGACAAAGTGGACTCCGGCAATTTGACGGTGGAGGAAGTGATGAATCCCCAGGGCTGGATTCTGGTGGGATTTTTGATGGATCCCAGAACCGGGCTGGGAAGATGGAGACAGTTTTCCATCTCTAACTATCAGCTGATGGAGAAGCTGATGCACTGCTGCCGCGAGATGAGCACGGAGGAGATCCTGCAGCTGCCGGACGTGCAGGAGCGGATCGAGGTTTACAAGGAGCAGACCGAGAAATTCAAGGAGATGGTGAAGACGCACACCCGCGTGGAGGGCAACGTCATCATCAGCGACCTGCGGGGCGTGGATCCCATTTACACGGGCAATCGGTTTATGATTTACAGTATGTACCCGGAGCAGAACATTTCCGCATGGATCGTCAGCGGACGGGGCGGCATGGGATGTTCCGCGGCCGTGGGCTACAGCATCCTGAACAGGACTTCGGATGTGAACGTGGGCAGCCTGATGTTAAAGTACAACGGAGGCGGACACAGGAAAGTGGGAACCTGCCAGTTTACGGACGAGACCATGAAGACGGAATTACCCAAGATGCTGGAGGAACTTTGCCAGCTGGCAAATAGCTGAAAACTTACAGGATGAGGAGGACTTTGACATTCTCCTCATTTTGTTTTGTCCCCGTGGAGACCATAGATTCTTTCGAGGGATAGTGTTGTTCTGTTATTTTCTGGCTCCCGGGAGGATGAAAAAACAGCGTCCTCTTTTTGGGGAGCCTGTTTTGATATCTGGATGCCTCCCGGCGTCCGGCATGGCGCGGCAGACGCTGCCTGTGTCGGCGCTTTATAGCTGCATCCACCTTTTGGAACACTGTTCAGATCTGGAATAGCGGGAAGGAGAAGATACATTGACAGGGTTAGGGATTCCGCAGAATACCATCGAAGTGCTGCAAAGACATGATTTTCACATTCAGAAAAGATACGGCCAGAACTTTCTGGTGGACGCCCATGTACTGCAAAAGATTGTGGATGCGTCTCTTGTGACGAAAGAGGACTGCGTGCTGGAGATTGGGCCTGGCCTGGGCGCTATGACCCAATATCTGGCGGAGCGGGCAGGCAGCGTGGTGGCGGTGGAAATCGACAGGAACCTGATGCCGATCCTGCAGGAAACCCTGTCCGGGTATGACAACGTGGCGCTGGTCAATGCGGACATTTTGAAGGTAGACCTGGACAGGCTGGCGGAGGAAAAGAATGGGGGACGTCCCTTCCGGGTGGTAGCCAATCTGCCCTATTACATCACCACGCCCATTATTATGGGTCTTCTGGAGGGCCATGCGCCGGTAAAGAGCATTACCGTCATGGTGCAGAAGGAGGTGGCGCAGCGGATGCAGATGGGGCCCGGCGGCAAGGAGTACGGCGCGCTTTCCCTGGCGGTGCAGTATTACGCAAAGCCGAAGCTGGTAGCCGATGTGCCGCCAAACTGCTTCATTCCCAGGCCGGGCGTGGGCAGCGCTGTGATCCATCTGGACTGTTATCAGGAGCCGCCGGTTGCAGTGGAGGATGAAAAACGGCTGTTTGCCGTGATCCGGGCGGCTTTTAATCAGAGAAGAAAGACCCTTGCCAATGCGCTGGGCAACGCGCCGGGGCTTTCCGTCACCAGGGAGCAGACGGCGGAAGCGCTGGTGCGGATGGGGCTTTCGCCCACCGTGCGCGGGGAGGCCTTAAGCCTGGAACAGTTTGCAGCGCTGTGCAGGGAACTGCCGTAAAGAAATCCGCATCCGGGCCATTTATTTTTGACACAGGCAGCCGTACTATGATAAAATGAAAGTCGTGAAGTCTACCAACGGATAGGGAGCGGGATACCTTGGATAAGTATGAATATAAAGTAAGAGCGGATGAGATCAAAGAGCTGATCGGGCGGGGGGAATACGCTCAGGCGGCGGAGATTGCGGATACCATTGACTGGCGCAGGGTAAAGAGCGTGATGATGCTCTGTACCATCAGCGACCTCTACAAGATAAACAGGCGGTACAACGACGCCAAGAATATGCTGCTTCTGGCCTATGAGAGAAGGCCCGGAGGCAGGACGATCTGTTATTCGCTCTGCGAGCTGTGCATCAAGACGGAAGAATTTGTACAGGCGGTAAATTATTACAAGGAATTTGTTCAGGTGGCTCCCAAGGATTCCGGGCGCTACATCCTGCAGTACAAGCTCTATGAGGCGCAGGACGTGAGCCTGGAGGAGCGGATCGGCGTGCTGGAGGAACTGAAAAAACGGGATTACCGGGAAAAGTGGGCCTATGAGCTGGCTTACCTTTACCATCGGGTGGGGCTGGCTACCCGGTGTGTGGAGGAATGTGACGAGCTGATCCTTTGGTTCGGCGAGGGCAAGTATGTGGTGAAAGCCATGGAACTGAAAATGCTGCACCAGCCCTTGACAGCCCAGCAGCAGGAATGGTATGACCATCGGTTTGAATCGCCCTCCCTGCGGGATCAACTGGAAGAAGTTCAGCAGCCCTATGAGGAGGAACGTCCTTATGGGGAGGCCGTGCAGGAGCAGGGATATGCGGAGGATGCCTTAGGCGGCGACACGGTGGTCTATGAGAACATCCGCCGCCATGAGGAGGGACAGGACGGGCAAACCCCGGCCCCCGCTTCGGAGGAGCTGGACATCCATGTCAAGACCATGGATATGGGGCAGTATAATACCTTAAACCTGCAGGCAGAGCTGGCCGCAGGGCTGCGGGAAGTGCTGGGAGACGAGAAGACCAGAAATGCTGCTATCACCCGTTCTATCATGGCGCCTATGATGGATACGGAAAGCCTGGATGATCCCGTGCTGGAGGACGAGGATATCAGTGAGGACGACCTGGATGACGGCGTTGAGCAGATCGAGAGCACCGAAGTGTTCTTTGGGGAGACCGGCGAGCTGATGGTACACCAGCCGGAGCCGGAACTGCAGGAAATGTCGCCGGAACCCGCAGGCCAGACAGCCCAGACGGGGAATTTCCAGTCGGCTCAGCCGGTTCCGTCTGCCGGGGGAAAGGAGCCTGTGGCGTCGCCAGGCCTGTCCGCAGGGGTAAATGCGTCCGCGGCGTCGCCAGTTCCGCCCGCAGGGGCAAATGTGTCTGCGGCATCGCCGATTCCGCCCGCTGAGGTAAATGCGTCCGCGGCGTCATCGGTTTTACCTGCCGGGGCAAATGCGTCTGCGGCATCATCGGTTGAGCCCGCCGGGGCAAAGGAGCCTGCGCTCCAGACGCAGCAGGCGGACAAGCCGCAGCCGGAGCAGATGGTTTTGACGGCCCAGCCGCCCAAAGAACTGGCGGAGGTGTTGTCACAGGAATCTGACGGGCAGCTCAGCATGGTGGTGCCCAAACAGGAGCCCATGGAGCAGCAGATCACCGGGCAGATGAGTATTCAGGACATCCTGTCCGAGTGGGAACGGATGAAACGGGAAGGCGAGGAGCGGCGCAAAGAGGAAGTACGTCAGAGGGTGCTGCAGCAGACCGGAGAGATGTTTACAGAGTTTGAGGCGTCTGTCCGGGACGGCCTGCTGGAACAGCTGGAGAGCGGCGAAGTAGAGGAACCGGCTGCCGTGGAGTCCGCAGCGGAAGCAGACGCCCCTGCCGGAGAGCAGGCTCCTGCGGAAGAAAATGCGGCGGAAGAAGATCCTGCACAGGAAGACCTCGGGGAAGTGGAGGAACTGGAGGAAATCGAAGAAACGGGCAGCACGGAGGAGAACGGGACTTCGGAGGAAGAAGACGACGGCGATTTTGAATATTACCCCGGCGCACAGGAAGATCTGCCGCAGGAGGAAGAAGAGGCTTCTGCAGAGGAGGCAGACCCGCAGGACGGGGAGGAGAATGCCGGTCAGGAGCAGGAAGATACAGAGGAGGAAACCGGGGAAACCGGGGAAGCAGGGGAAGCCCAGGAGGATCAGGAGCAGCCCCAGCGGGAGAAGGAGAAGGTAAGGGCGCTGACCCGGGAAGAAAGAGAGCTCTTTGCCCCTTACATCCACAGCAGAAGCTCCAGGGAACAGCTGGTGAAGGCCCTGGACAATATCAGTATGGCGGCCTACACCGGAAACGTGATCATCACCGGCGGCGAAGGGATGGATACCGCCACCCTGGCCAAGAATATGATCCGCGACCTGCAGGTGACGGACAGCAATTTCTCAGGAAAGGTGGCCAGGATTTCCGGGCAGTCCCTCAACAAAAAGGACGTGGCCCAGACTCTGGAGCAGTTAAAGAACGGCGCGTTGATCATCCAGAAAGCCTCCGGCATGAACAGCGAGACCGCCGCCGCCCTGCACAGTCAGCTGCAGCGGGAGTCCCTGGGCATCGTGGTGGTGCTGGAAGATACCACAAAGGCCATGGGGAAGTTCCTGGAGGAAAACAAAGAGCTGGAGGAGAGTTTCACGGCCCGGATGGATGTGGAGGCCTTGAGCAACGACGTACTGGTAGCTTACGGCAGGAAATACGCAAAGGAGAAAGAGTATTCTATCGACGAACTTGGCGTGCTGGCACTGCATACGCGGATTGAGGAGCTGCAGACCATTGACCACGCGGTGACGGTGATGGAGGTCAGAGAGATCGTAGACGAGGCCATCCGCCATGCCACGAGGAAGACGCTGGGGCATTTTGTGGATATCCTGCTGGCAAAGCGGTACGATGAAGAAGATATGATTGTCCTGACAGAAAAAGATTTTGGATGAAAGGCGGTGCAAAGGGGTGGAGAAACAGGCGAGAACGGTTTTTATTTCAGAGGATGACCAGTACTTATTTTCCCAGGGGACGCATTATGACATCTATAAAAAGCTGGGAGCCCACCTGTCAGAGGAGGACGGCAGGAGCGGCGTGTTTTTTGGCGTATGGGCGCCCAATGCAGCCCAGGTGTATGTGGTAGGAAATTTCAACGGCTGGAACGAGGGATCCCATCCCATGAACCGCATGGGCAGCGTTGGGATCTGGACGCTGTTTATTCCCGGTCTGGGGGAAGGGGAGCTCTATAAATTCCTCATTGTGACGCCGGACGGCAGAAGGCTGTACAAGGCGGATCCCTTTGCCAATTATGCGGAGTTCAGGCCCGGCACCGCTTCCATTGTCACGGATCTGGAGGGCTTTCCCTGGCAGGATCAGAAATGGATGGAGAAGCGGGATAAAAAGGATATGCGCAAGGAGCCCCTGGCCATCTATGAGTGCCATATCGGTTCCTTTATGAAACACCCCAACGGAACCCCGGATGGGTTTTACAACTACCGCGAGTTTGCAGACCGCATTGTGGAGTACTTAAAAGAGATGAAATACACCCACGTGGAGCTGATGGGGATCGCGGAACATCCCTTCGACGGCTCCTGGGGGTATCAGGTGACCGGGTATTATGCGCCAACCTCCCGGTACGGCACGCCCAAAGACTTTATGTATCTGGTAGACGCCCTGCACAGGGCGGGAGTGGGCGTGATCTTAGACTGGGTGCCCGCCCATTTTGCAAGGGACGCCCATGGGCTGGCAGAATTTGACGGGCAGTGTATCTACGAGCACCCCGACACCAGGCTGGGAGAGCATCCCGACTGGGGAACCAAGATATTCAATTACGGCAAATACGAGGTAAAGAATTTCCTGATTGCCAATGTGCTGTACTGGCTGAGGGAGTTCCATGTGGACGGCATCCGGGTGGACGCGGTGGCCTCCATGCTGTATCTGGACTATGGGAAAAAGGACGGCCAGTGGCTTCCCAACAAGTACGGCGGAAACAAAAACCTGGAGGCCGTTGAGTTTTTCCGCCACATGAATTCCGTGGTTCGGGGCTCTTATCCCGGGTTTATGACCATTGCGGAGGAGTCCACTGCATGGCCCAACGTGACCGGCGAAGTAGGAGACGAGGGCCTGGGCTTTACTTTCAAGTGGAACATGGGCTGGATGCACGATTTCTGCGAATATATGAAGCTGGATCCCATCTATCGGAAGGGAGACCACTACGGCATGACTTTCGCCATGAGCTACAATGAGAGCGAAAAGTATATCCTTCCTCTCTCCCACGACGAAGTGGTGCATTTGAAGTGCTCCATGGTGAACAAAATGCCGGGTTACCAGACGGATAAATACGCAAACCTCCGGGTGGGTTATACTTATATGTTTGGCCATGCGGGGAAAAAGCTGCTGTTCATGGGACAGGATTTTGCCCAGGAGAGGGAGTGGAGCGAAGCCAGGGAGCTGGATTGGTTCCTGCTGGCAGAGAAACTCAACAGCGGAATGAAGGACTATGTGAGGGAACTGCTGGAGATTTACCGCAAGTATCCGGCCATGTATGAATTGGACGAAAGCTGGGACGGATTTGAGTGGATGAACGCAGACGATGCGGAAAACAGCGTGTATTCCTTTGTGCGGAAATCTTCCAAGGGTACGGAAAACCTGCTTTACATCATGAATATGACGCCTGTGAAGCGGGAGGGCTATCGCGTGCCGGTGCCGAAGCACAAAAAGTACAAGCTGCTCTTAAACAGTGACGAGGAGCGCTTCGGGGGCTGGGGAAATGAGGCGCCTGCGGAGGTGGCTGCCGAGAAGGTGCCCTGCCATTATAAGGAGTATTCCATTGCCCTGGATCTGCCCCCTTACGGCGGGCTGATCTATCTGTTCTGATCATCGGCAGAAGCAGAATAAAAGGCGGTATGGCTGATTGCTATACCGTCTTTTTGGTTTCAGGATCAGGGTTTCCCGTTCAGATCTGCCTGTTCAAGCGCTTCTCCCAGATATTCTACCAGTTGTGCGTCCACTTTGCCCTTGCAGGCCATATCCCGGAGGATATCGATAGCCTTTGGTCTGGGGATTGGCTTTTTATAGGGCCTGTCAGTGGCCGTCAGCGCGTCGTAGATATCGACGATGGTGAGGATCCTGATCTCAAGATCCAGTTCCTCGCCCTTTAAGTGGTTGGGATATCCGCTGCCGTCCAGATATTCATGGTGTGCGCCAGCCCACTTGGGCACCATGGAAAAGCCCTTATAAAACTGTACCTTGTCTAAGATTTTGGATGTCATGACCACATGGTTTTCCATCTCGCTGCGCTCCTCTGCCGTGAGCGTTCCGTTTCGGATGCTCAGGCAGGAAACCTCGTATTCCGTCAGGTAGGGGAGGACTGTACCGTCTTTATCAATGTACTCTTTCCGGGCGAGCTTTTGCACCTGGTCAAAGGTCTCATCGTCCACATAACCTGCCGTGTCGATCCGACGGATAAATTCCAGATCGCTGTCCAGATCCGCCAGCTGGGCTTCATACTGTTTTTGCGTGATGCGCCCCCGAAGCATATCGATCTCGTACAGCGCCCGCAGCAGGCGGAAGCGGTCTTCCACCTTTTCCAGATGGGACTCCAGCCGGGTGGTCTTGTTCATGATGCTCAAGGGAACAACCATTTTGCCGATGTCGTGTACCAGTGCAGCCAGCAAAAGCTGCTCTTTGTCCGCCTCGTCAATGAAGAGATCGCATTGTCCCTCTCTGTGGAGCTGTGTGATGTAATCTACTAAAATATTGACGTATTCCCTCACATTCCTGGTGTGCAGGGCATTGTAGGGTGTCTGTCTCTCCATCGCCGTGGTCAGCGCCTCGGCAAAGGAGTACATCTGGGCTTTCAACGCCTCCATGTAGGACAGATTGGTCAGTTCGATGGCCGCCATGGAGCCCAGGGAGCGGATGATGATCTCATACTGTTTGTCGAAAGCGACGACGCTGCCATCTTCATCCATGGCGTTGATCAGCTGCAGGACGCCGATCAACTCCTTTTCATTGTTTTCGATGGGCACCACAAGCTGGGACGTGGTGCGGTAGCCGGTGAGGCTGTCATACTGCCTGGGGCCGGAAAAGTCAAAGCGGTGGCTGTTGTAGACGTCGGGAATGTTGACCACTTCCCGGTGGATCGCCGAGTAGGAGCAGACATTTTTCTCCTCCAGGGGCACCGGAGGCATATCGGTGATCGGCTCCCCGTTCACGCCTCTGGCAATCCCCAGGGACAGGGTCTTCATCAGGCGGAAGTGCAGCTTGCCGTCCCGGTACAGGTACATGGTAGCGGCGTCACAGCGCGTGATCTCCATCCCGCTTTCCAGAATGGTGTTCAGGATCTGGTTGTTGTCCGTCTCCGTGGTGAGGCGGATCCCGATATTCAGTATCTTTTCAAAATCTTCATAACATAACTGCACTTTACACAGCCCCTTTCCTCATGGGGTAAATTCCATGCTGCCGCATAAATTCCAGGGATTCCTCCTGTGCGGGGTAACCGTTTACTTCTACTAACACCGACGGGGAGATCCCATATTCCTGAATGAGGCCGTCAAATTCTTCCCAGTCGATACGCCCGCTGCCCACAGGACGGTGCTGGTCGTTTGTCAGATCGTTGTCGTTAATGTGCATATGCCGTATATAAGGGGAGAGGGCTTCCATCCATTCCCGCCCCGGACAGCCGGAGATAATGGCGTGGGCATAATCCAGACAGACGCCGAAATTTTCCACCTTTTTCATCCGCTCCGCCAGTCCGGCCAGGACGTCCGGCGCCTCGTCAAACATATTTTCCATAAAAATCTGCCGCTGGGGAAACTGTTCTGCAATCTCGGTAAAAAACGCCGCGTTGCATTCCTGCCAGTTTTTCAGATAACCTGCGTTGCGGAACCGGCCCAGGCGTCCCGTGTGGAACACCACGCCCCGCACGCCCATGCGTTCTGCAATTTCCATGGACTGGCGGATCCGCAGCATGGATGCGTCCCGGATCAGCGGGTCGCTGCTGTGGATGGTCACATCCAGAAATGCCCCGTGTATCGTATCCTGGCTGAAATCCCTGCCCAGGCCTCGGTAATATGCGATGATTTCCTCCTGTTTCTGGGGATCCGCCAACACCTGGGGCGAGAAGAAATCGTTGTATTCAAAAGCACACCCGTAACGGGCTGTCAAAGCGCCCTGACGCGCTATATCCGTCTTGTTCGGAATCAAAGACAGCTTGTTCATTCAAACTTTTCCTCTTTCTACTTTGTCAACCTGATATACAAAAACGCCCTTGCTCTTGCCCTTTAACGGGATCTCGCCGATAGGCGTCACCTCCACGCGGCCTTTGACTGCTTCGTACACATCGCCGCTGATGAGGATCTGGCCCGCCGCGGCATTGCTCTCCAGCCTTGCGGCTGTGTTCACGGTATCGCCGATGGCGGTATAGTCCATACGGAATTCACATCCGATGTTTCCCACCACGGCATTGCCGCAGTGGACGCCGATCCCGAAGGAGACGGTTTTGTCGAACCGCTCCCGGAATTTCTGGGAGAGGGCGTTGGCGCCTGCCCGCATATCCCACGCGGTGCAGACGGCCCGGAAGATATAGTCGTCCAGGTCAAACGGCGCATTGAACACCGCCATGGTAGCGTCTCCCACGAATTTGTCCAGTGTGCCCCCGTTGTCAAAAATGGCCTGTGTGGTCAGGGAGAGATATTCATTTAAGATTTCCACCACCTCTTCGGGACTTAAGTGCTCCGACAGGGTAGTGAAGCCCCGGATATCCACAAACAGCGCCGCAATGTGGCGGTTTTCCCCGCCCAGTACCAGGTCGAAGTCCCGGTCTTTGCTGATCTTATCCACCACCTGGGGCGCTACATACTGCTTAAATACATTGACCACGCGCCGCCTGCGCATGATTTCCGCCATATACCCGCGGATCATCTGGATGGCCCAGATCACAAGCAGACACAGGGGAAGGAGCACGGCGGGAACCACCCAGCCGTTCCGATAGAGCATCCGCACCGCGAACAGGTCCGCCGCTGTCAGCAGGGCCAGAACCGCCGCAGAATAGCGCAATTTAAGCTTTTCCGTGCACAGATAGAACAGGCCGCACAACAGAGCGCCCACAAGGGCGAAGGCTGCGGCGGAAATGGGAAGCTGGGTCTTTCCCTCCAGCAAAGCTTCAATGATGTTTGCGTGGATCTCAACACCGTACATCTGGCTGCCGTGGTTGATGGCGGTCATGTAAGCGTCCTGCATCCCGACGGCATAAGCGCCCACCAGCACGATGGCATCCTGGAACATGGCGGCGTCTACCGTCCCGTCCAGCACATCCGCCAGAGAGATCATGCTGTAACTCCCGGCCCCGCCGGAATAAGTAAAGTAAAACCGATTGTTCCGCTCATAGGTAGGGGGCATGACGGCCTCTGCGCCAATATGGGCCTGATAAGCCGCATAGGTCTGGTAGGAGAGGCTGTAAACGGTTTCTCCATCCTGTTCCAGATAGGCCATGGCCTGCCGCACATAGCCGTCCGTGTCCACATAGGTATTGGCGAAACCGCGGGTCACTTCCTCTTTGAGGCTGTCGTAAGGCTCGATCACATGATCCACATAATAGGGATTGTAGATGACCTTGCCCTTTTCGTCCCGCTCCGGCTGTTCCTTGAAGGAAAAACTCATGGCGGAAATGACATTTCCCGCTTCTTTACAGGCCTGGGCAAACTGATTGTCCGCCTGTTCATCCGCCTTCTCGCTGTAAAGAATATCGAAGGTGATGACAGCGGGTCCGCCGCCCGGGGCGTCTTTTAAGATGGAGACAAGCCGGGCCGGGATTTCCCTGCTCCAGGTGTTGATGGGGCCGTATTGGTCCAATGTCTTGTCGTCGATACCAACGATATAGATTTTTTTGTTGGTGACTGTCTCCCGCTGATTCCATATATCGGATAACCCTATGTCAATATGCTTTGATGTGCCGAAATATAGAAATGCAAAAGAGGTCAGAAGAACGGCGGCTGTAACCGCCGCCGTTTTCTTAAGGCGTATATGCTTCATGGTCTCTGGAATCTTTCCTTTACTTGGACTGCCACTGTAACGTGAGGTCTGCGGTGACGGGGGCGGAGAAGTCGTAAGCTGCTTCCCCATACGTCCAGTCTCCGTTTTCCGTGGGCATCAACAGGGGGCAGACAGCCGCGCGGCCATCCAGCACCCACTGGGTGGCAAAGGTTGCTCCATTGGATTGGAAAGTCACTTTGTGATATCCTGTCATATCTTCCTTTTGGGTATTGCCGCCGGAAGGAGCGGCGGTAGACGCCGGAGAGGAAGCCTGGGGCGTCTTGGAAGACCCATTATCCTGTGAAGTGGAAGGGGTTTCCTTCACGGCTTTCGGAGTCTGGGAGGGCTCGGCTGTCGGTGTGGCTGCCGGGGTTTTTTCCGGTGCCTGTGTGGAGACGGCGGAAGGGGTGGAAGACGGCTTTGCACTGCTTTGTGCAGGCTTTGCCGTTTCATCGGGCTTTGCCGTCCCATCAGCCGGTTCTGCAGTTTCCTTCGGCGCGTCCTGCCCGGCAGATGCCACGGAGGGCTCGGAACTGTCCGAAATGTCCTGCGTGTCCGCCTCTGTCCCCACCTCCAGGCTCTCTAACACCTGAAGGGCCTGGGAGGGAAGGCTCTCAAAGTCGATGGGAGCCGTCTCGGACATGGTGTTGTCCGCATAGACGTAAAGCTCCGTCCCGCCCTCTACCAGAACTTCCTGGGATTCCTCTGCGTCTGCGGGACGGGTAGCGACCTTGCCCCGGAAACAGGACAGCCTCGTCGTCTGGCCGCCCTGGCCGTCGTCTGCCAGTTCTGCACGATATATGGTGCCCCGCACCGCCATGACGGAGTTGGGGGTGATCGTTTCATAGGTGGCCCCTTCGCTCAAGGGATTCTGGATCTCGTTGGTGATGGCTCCCTGGACTAACTGGATTTTGGTCTTGGAGTTTACGTCGTCGCCCTCTGCCGTCAGGACAAAAACGGTATCGGCCTCTGCGGTGATATATTTGTCGTTGTCCAGTTTCAGCCTCAGCAGGCTGTCGGGCTGTACGCACACCCGGTCGCCGGACTCCAGATACAGGTTTTCCGCCGCAGGGATGGAGCCGACGCTGGCGCGTTCAATCACGGCGCTCCCCTCCATCTCATAGACCAGAATGGAGCGGTAAGAAGTCTCCCTGGAGGAAGAAAAGATCCCGATAACTACTGCCGCCGCCGCGGCCAGCAGGACGCCGCCTGCGATCAAAAGTGTTTTTTTAGATGGCATTTTCTTTGTCGTCATATATCAGATACCTCGCTCTGCGATCGCCTTATTGCTGTTTCCACCAATTTTTCCACCAAGTGCTCCAGTCGAAATCCCGGTAATTACCCAAGGTGTAAAAACCGGGATTTTTTACATAAACCGTGATGCCGCCGGTATACATATTGGGGTCTGCGGCTCCCTCCTGATTCATCGTCCAGGTGCCGCCTGCAAGGGTATAGGGGGTTTTGGCATTCAGGTAATAACGCTGGGAGTGGTCGATTTGGCCATTCACTGGCGTGTAGGCATCGATCATGATAAAGACTCTGGCAGATGCTTCGTTTCCGGCGGCATCTTTGGCCTTTATCACACAGCTGTTGGAATACCCTTGTGTCTCTACTGTGTAGCGGCCTTGTGCGTCAGGCTTTGCAGCCACGGGGTTTTCATTAAAAAACACTTCGACGGAAGTCAGGTCGTCTACGGTAAAGGTGGTGCCGATGGGGTACGTTTCACCAGCGGTTATCCCCACAAAAACAGGCGACGTGGTGTCCACGGTAGCACAGCAGCAGTGATAGGTGACCGTTTCTTCAACAGAAACCTGCAGGTACAAAAGATACTTGCCGTCACCGGGAAGCTGGATCCTTTTATCGGAAAGGGGCGTCCATTGCAGCCCGGAAAGATCCGCCTCATTTTTGACATCTGCTCCACCAGTCTGGTCTAAAATGTAGGATACGGTGCCGGGCGCCTCCACAGTGAAAGCACCGTCGTATCCATCTTGAGAAAATACTTGCTGTCCGTAGTCTGCCTTCTGTCCGTTTGGCGTCTGGACGTTCAGAGGCCGCCCGCCGCATTGGACGGTGACTGTCGGCGCACTGGCCATTTCAGCGGCCCGCGTGACCCCCGAAGGGATCATGAAGCCAAGAAACGCTGCAAGCGCAAAGGAACATCCCAGCGCACTCCATTTTTTCCATTTCATTTTTGTCATAATCAACGCTCCTCAACGAATGCTTCTCGACTGTTTCTTTCCTATTTTACACAGAATTTGGAAATCGGTCAATATCGGGATGAATTTTTTTCTGCGGGCCGGGCAGCCGCGTGGGCAGGGCGTCTTAAGTTATCGTCAGGGCGGGGGATCCTGGGGGAGGACGGTAAAGAAATCTGCCGCGATGTCCGAAATAAAACATAGACGAAAAGAGAGCGGTTTTTGCCCCATGGAGGAGAGAACGGTTTGAAGATTACATTTTGCCCGCAGAATATTTCGGAGACAGAGAGACAGCAGCCCGCAAAAGCCCAGGCCGGGCGGGAGGCCAAAGCGCCTGTCTCCGCCCAGGGGGCGGTATACGCCCAAGGGGTGCAGAACGGCCAGGGGTGGCCCGTGGAAGCCGCAAAGGGCCAGAAGGGAAAGAGCCTGATCGAGCTGCAGCAGGAGGCGGGAGGCGCCAACGTGGATCTGCAGCAGGACTATATGACACTGATGTCGCATACCATGTCCCAGGAGGACTACGCCAGGCTGGAGGAAGAGGGCTATGATTTCCAAAGCCTGGATCCCCAGGAGGCGGTGACCATCGTAGACCGCATCAAGGCGGAACTGGCCCGCTCCGGCAAGACGGTGGCGGGGTACAACGACGACTTAGATATGGAAGAACTGGCCCAGGTGCTGGGGAGCCAGGCGCTGGCCCAGGCGGTGGCGGACAGCTTCCGGGCTGCCGATCTTCCGCTGACCCAGGAGAACCTTAAGCTGGCCCGGAAAGCCTGGGATATGGCCGGGCAGCTAAAGCCCGTCAGTCAGGGGGCCGGAAGATATCTGATCGACAACGGGATGGATACAGAGGTCTGGAACCTCTATCTGGCGCAAAACAGCGGCGCGGAAGCGAAAGGCGCTGCCGCACCCTCCTATTATGCGGAGGAAGTGCAGGGGTATTACACCCTGGGCGGCGCGCCCGGACAAAGCCAGGAGCTGGCCGGACAGATGGAACAGGTCATCGCACAGTCTGGCCGGGAGTTAAACGACGAGAACCGTCAGAACGCCCAGTGGCTTTTGGAGAACGGTCTGCCGCTCACCGGGGAAAACATGGAGCGGTTGGAACAGCTGGCTCAGCTGCAGCTGCCTGTGGAGGAAAAGGAGTTCGCGCAGGCGGCGGCAAACGCCATTGCGGAGGGGAAAGACCCTGTCCATGCCCGGCTGGGGGAAGACGAGAATTTATATCAGAAGGCCGCCCGGCTGGCGGCGTACTATCAGTCCGACGAAGCCAGGGAAGCGCTGGCGGGGGATGTGGCCGCAAGGCGGCAGCTGGAGGAGATCCGGCTGCGGATGACGGCGGAAGTGAACGTAAAACTTTTAAAGAGCGGTTTTTCCATTGACACGGCCCCCATGGAGCAGCTGGTGGAAGCGTTAAAGCAGGCGGAGAGAGAAGTGGCCGGGCAGTATTTCCCCCAGGACGTGCAGGCGGTGGAGAAGTACCGAAGCTTTGACCGGGCCGCCACCGTGGCGGCCCAGCTGCCCGGGCTGCCGGCCCAGGCCGTAGGCGTTTTTGCGCAGAGCCAGGAGGAGGCCACCCTGGAGGAGTTCCACGCCCAGGGGAAAGCCCTGCAGGACACCTATGAGAGGGCGAAGGAAAGCTATGAGACGCTGATGACAGCTCCCAGGGCGGATCTGGGCGATCATATCCGCAAGGCCTTTGGCAATGTGGACGACATCCTGCGCGATCTCGGCGTGGAGCCCACGGAGGAAACCCGCCGGGCAGTCCGCATCCTGGGGTACAACCGCATGGAGATGACGGCGGAGAATCTGGGCAGCGTGCTGGAGGCAGACAGACAGGTCAAATCCGTTGTGGAGAAGCTGACGCCTGCCGCCGCATTAAAGATGATCCGGGATGGCGTAAACCCGCTGGAGATGAGCTTCGCGCAGCTGGAGGACTATTTTGAACAGCTGCCCGAGGAATACCGCCGGGAGGCGGAGAGCTACAGCCGGTTCCTGTATGGACTGGAAAAAAATAAGGAGATCACCCAGCAGGAGCGGGAGAGTTACATCGGCATTTACCGGCTGGTGCGCCAGATCGAAAAGTCTGACGGCGCGGCCATAGGCGCCCTGGTGAATACCCAGGCCCAGCTGCATTTTTCCAATCTGTTGTCTGCCGTGCGCAGCGGCAAGGTAAAATCGATTGATGTCAAGGTCACGGACGAACTTGGCACCCTGTCGGAGCTGGTGCGGAAGGGGGAAAGCATTTCCGAACAGATCGGGAAGGCTTTTACACAGGCGGCCAGCCAAATTTTGACAGAGGTGTCATATGATGAGAAGACGGCTGCGGATTACCGCCAGGAGGAGCTGAGACAGCTGCGGGATGCCGCGGCCAATGGGGATAGTCAGTGCAGCGCCCTGCTGGAAAGAGGGGAGATCGGCGCAGGGGCAGATCAGTTCCTGACGGCCCGGGCGCTTTTACGCGGCAGTTCCAATCTGTTTGCGTCCTGCAAAACGGTGCGGGGAAATAAAACGACAGATATGTCAGAAAATGCGGGACAGGTTTTGGAACAGGAGGACGACGGGGAAGCGGCGTCTGACCTGGTGCAGGGGACAGAGGAAAACGAGACGCCGGGCAGCAGGCTTTGGGAGACGCTGGATCAGCCCCAGGAATTTGCAGCCGGGTACGGGGAATTGACCCAGGAAGCCCTGGCGGCTGTGGAGGAGGCCACTTTTCTTGAGGCGGGCAGCAGCCTGGACGTGAGAGGGATGCAGCTTGTCCACAAGCAGCTGACGGTGATGGGCGCGCTGGCAAAGAAGGAGGAGTTTTTCTTCCCGCTGTATGTGGGGGAGAGGCTGACGAGGGTACACCTGACGTTCCACAGGGGCACGTCCCGGCAGGGCCAGGTGCAGGTGGGGCTGCAGCTGGACGACGAGAGCCGGATAGAGGCGGGTTTCCAGCTGAAAGAGGGCGTGCTCACAGGATTTTTTACGGGACAGGGCAAAACGGAGGTTACGAAATTACAGGAAATAGCCGATACCTTTAGAGAGGAAGCAAGTATGAGCTGGACGGTGGGCAGCCTGGAGACAGGCGCCGCCGCTTTGACAGCGGACACAGACGGCCTGGAGGCATCCCCCGTGGAGAGTGCAGAGCTCTACCGCGTGGCGAAGGTATTTTTACAGGCAGTTCAGAAAAGAGGAATTTAGCATATGAGGATTAACTACAATGTATCTGCAATGATTTCCAACAATGCGCTGGCAAACAGCGACAGCCTGCTGGCCCAGTCCCTGGAGCGGCTTTCTTCGGGGTTAAAGATCAACAACGCCAAGGATAATCCGGCGGGGCTGGCCATGGCAAAACGCATGAACGCGCAGATCCAGGGGCTGAAGACCGCGAACCAGAACGCCAGTGACGGTGTCTCTGTCATCGAGACGGCGGACGGCGCCATGAACGAAGTCAGCGAGATGCTGCAGCGCATGAACGAACTGGCGGTGAAAGCTGCAAACGGCATCCAGTCCGACAATGACAGAAAGACCATCCAGGACGAGATCGCCCAGTTAAAAGATGAGATCACCAGAATTTCGGAGACAGTGGAATTTAACGGCCAGAAGATCTTAAACGGCGAGTTTTCCCTGAAGGCATATACGGATAACAAGGCGGTGAAGGTAAACGCCTATTCCACCGAAGTGGCGACCAGGGTGTACACAATTCCCAAGCTGACGGTCACAAAGGACGAGGACGGCAACTACGATGTGCTGCAGAATCCGATAGAAAACCCGGACGCAGGCATTCTGGATCTGGGCGGGGATTTTCCCGAGGGAGCCAGGGTTTCCGTAAAGGACGACCTGGTGATCATTCAGGACGGCAACGGTTTTGAAATGCAGCTGGATATCTCAAGGCTGGACTTTGAAGGCGGAGACGCTGTCCTTGGCCCGGACGGAACCACTAAGCAGATTAACTTAGACGGCCTTACCATCGACGCCACCGGCATCGGCGCCATGCGGCTGCAGGTGGGTTCCAACCAGGATCAGATCCTGGCGGTGGACATTCCGGCCATCACCTTAAAAAATCTGGAGATCGAGGATATTGACGTAAGCACCCGGGACGGCGCGCTGGACGCCATCGAGCGCCTGGACTCCGCCGTGGCGTATGTGTCTGGCGTGCGCGGACGCCTGGGAGCCTATCAGAACCGCCTGGAGTCCACCATCAACAGCCTGGATGTGACCACGGAGAATATGACGGCGGCTTACTCCAGGATCATGGATGTGGATATGGCGGAGGAGATGACCCAGTACACCACCTACCAGGTGCTGACCCAGGCGGGCACATCCATGCTGGCCCAGGCCAACGAGAGGCCCTCTCAGGTGTTGCAGCTTTTGCAGTAAGCGTGTGCGTGGAGGCGGGATATGACGCGGGAAGACAAGCAGCAGTTTACCCTTCGGATCACACAGGCAAACCCTACGGAACTGATTGTGATCTTGTATGAGATGCTCTTAAGCTATCTGGAGGAGGGCAAGACAAATCTGGACGATGAAAACAAAACGGCCTTCCGGGAGGCGGTCCGAAAGGCGCGGGGATGTATCAATGAATTGATGTGTTCCCTGAGAATGGAGTATGAACCGGCTCCGGCGCTCTTTAAGCTGTACCTGTTTTGCATCAGGAGGCTGGCCGCCGCCGAAGCAAGGCAGGAGGCCGGGCCCCTGGAGGAGATTGTACGGGTGATACGTCCCCTCCGCGATGCTTACGCGCAGATTGCTGGGCAAAACAGCGCGGGGCCGGTCATGGGAAATTCCCAGGCGGTGTACGCCGGATTGACATACGGGAGAAACACCTTAACTGAGAACATGGCTGACCAGGGTGCGAATCGGGGAATGTACGTTTGAGGACGGTTTTTCCCGGAGCATTTCCCCGGCGGCCAGATCCGTCAGATATTGATATCTTTTTTGGAGCGCCTGGATCTCATAGATGTAGCTGTCGATGAGTTCCTCCTCCAGAGCGTTATCAAAACCCGCATAAGCCCTGTCCAGGGCCTGGCGGGTTTTTTCTATGGAATCCTGCAGGGGGATGGGCGTGTAATCTTCTTCCGCCGGGCGGCTGCTTTCCGGCCTTTGACTGTAATACATTTTCATAAGTCGGGGCTCCTTTCTTCCTACTATCTCCATTATAGGCTGCCCCCATGAAAAATATTCCATTTCTGGAAAAATTATCAGATTGCGTCATACTTTTCCCGGCCTTTTCATACGTTGTACAAAAGGACAGGAGGGCGGACGATGTGGGATAATATGCTGGGCGGGATCGCCATTGCGGCAGCCTGCGGCGTGGTATTGGTCATGGGCGCTGTGCGCAGCCGGATGGAGTGGCTTTTAAACGTTTTCATGCGGGGTATCCTGGGGACGGTGGCAATTTATTTTATTAACCAGGCGCTGGCGCTTTCCGGGATATCCCTTGGCGTGGGGGTAAATCCGGTGACGGTTTTGACATCCGGAATCCTTGGATTACCGGGCCTTGCGGCGATTTATGGAATTGGGCTCTATAAATTTTTGTAAAATATGACAAAAATAAATTATTTTATCATTTCCACTTGCACAGACAAAAAAATTTGGATATAATGCGCTTACAGGCAGTCAAATGATCTGGATTGCCTATCTGTCTGAGGTTCTAATTCCATGAGGCATTGATCGCCTCACATTCAAATGCGAAAATATGACAAAGGAGATGGTGCGTGTTTTGGCGGCACTGTGTGTGATTTTGACGGCTGCCTGCTGTTTTGATTACCGGGAGAAAAAAATTCCCAATCTGCTGTGCATGGCAGCGGGCTTATACGGCATAGCGTGGCGGGCCCTCCGGGACGGCCCGCCGGGGATATGCGCCTATCTGTTCCAGGCGGTATCGGTCTTTGCGCTTCTGTATTTCTTTTTCCGGGTTGGTGCCGTCGGGGCGGGAGATGTAAAACTGCTCTGCCTGACGGCGGGTTATCTGCCATTTCAAAAGGTTTCTGTTTTCTTATTGGTATTTCTGCTGTTTTCGGCAATGATTTCACTGGCCAAACTGTTGCGGAAAGGTTATTTCCGGGAACGTGTGCGCTATTTTATGCAGTACCTGAAGGAGGTTTGGAAAAGCGGCGGCTGGAAGCCCTACATACAGGGCGGCACGGACAGGGCAGATGTGGGAGTCTGCCTTTCCGGGCCTGTGCTGATCAGCCTGCTGCTCTACCTGGGAGGTGTCTATTGAACGAGAGGATAAAAAAGCGGGACGGATTGGAAAAACGTGTGATCCTGTGCGACCCGGAAGAAGAATATGCCCGGCTGATGACGGAATATCTGCGGAAGCAGAAAGACCTGCCCTGGGAGCTTGCGACGTATACGGACACGGAGGAGCTGCTGGACAAGGAGCGGGAAGCGGTGACGCTTCTGGTGGTGGCGGAATCGGCTTACAGGGAGGAACTGAGGGCGCTTTCCCCCAAGGGGCTCGTGGTTTTGAGCGAAAGCGGCGTGCTGCGATGGGAGCAGCTCCGCTATGTCAACAAATACCAGAGGGCGGATGGCGTTTTAAACTGTCTGTTGGAGGTTTATATGGAAGTGGAGGAGACAATACCCATCCGCCTGGGACAGGGCTGCGGGACTGTTCTGATCGGAAATTATTCCCCGGTGCGGCGGGGGATGCAGACTTCCCTTGCGCTGGCGCTGGGGCAGATGCTGTCGGAGGATCACGCCACACTCTATCTGAATTTTGAGCATTTTGCGGGACTGCCGGAGCTGGTGGCAGATTTACAGACCTGCGATATGGCGGATCTGCTCTATTTTCTTCATCTGGACAAAGAAAAATTCCGGCTGCGGTTCCGCACCATCAAAAAACAGATTGGAAAGCTGGACTATGTGCCCCCCATGAAATCGGGCCAAAACCTTTTAAGCGTGACGGCTGCGGAATGGCTGGCGCTTCTGCAGAAGATCGAGGAACTGGGAGAATACGAATATGTGATCTTAGACTTAAGCGAAAGTATGCAGGGGCTGTTCCAGATTCTGCGAAGATGCAGGCAGATCTTTACCGTCACCAGGGAGGATCGCATCGCCCAATGCAAACTGCTCCAGTATGAGCAGCTTCTCTCCCTCTGCGCCTATGAGGATGTGTGGCAGAAGACAAAGCAGCTCTGCCTGTCCCATATCCGCAGGCTGCCGGAGGATCTGGAGCAGCTGACCAAGGGGGAACTGGCATCTCTGGTGCGGCAGCTGATGACGGAAATCCTGAAAGGAGGGGAACCGGCGTAATGGAATATGGGGAATTGAAGCAAAAGCTGTGCAGGGAAGTGCAGGAACAGCTGGACTATCAAAAGGAGTTCTCCGACCAGGAGGTGGAAGAAACCATCGACCAGGTGATGCTGAGCCAGGAAATTCTGGTGACATACCCGGTGGAGGTGCGGAGGAGGCTGCGCAAAGAACTGTTTGACGCGCTGCGGAGGCTGGATATCCTGCAGATTTTTGTGGAGGACAGCTCGGTGACGGAAATCATGATCAACGGGAAAGACCATATTTTCGTGGAGCGGGAAGGGCGGCTGTCCGAGCTGGATGTGCGGTTTGACTCGGCGGAGAAGCTGCAGGATGTCATCCAGCAGATCGTGGCAGGGTGCAACCGGGTGGTAAACGAGGCGTCTCCCATCGTGGACGCCAGGCTGCCGGGCGGCGCCAGGGTGAATATCGTGATGAACCCGGTGGCGCTAAACGGCCCTATCGTGACCATCCGCCGTTTTCCGGATCAGCCCATGACCATGGAGCGGCTGCTTCGGATGGGTTCCATTTCGGAGGAGGCGGCCCGGTTCTTAGAGCGGCTGGTAAAAGCCAAATACAATATTTTTGTCAGCGGCGGCACGGGCAGCGGCAAGACCACGCTCTTAAACGTGCTGTCCGGCTATATCCCGCCGGAGGAGCGGGTCATCACCATCGAGGACAACGCGGAACTGCAGCTGCAGGGGCTGTCCAATCTGGTGCGTCTGGAAACTAGAAACGGCAACACGGAAGGGTGCCGGGAGATCGGTCTGCGGGAATTGATACGGACATCTTTGAGAATGCGGCCGGACAGAATTATCGTTGGAGAGGTGCGGGGGGCGGAGGCCATGGATATGCTGCAATGCCTGAATACGGGGCATGACGGCAGTATGTCCACAGGACACGCAAACAGCGCCAGGGATATGCTAAACAGGCTGGAAAACATGGTGCTGATGGGGGTGGAACTGCCGCTTCCTGCCATCCGCCAGCAGATTGCCTCCGGGGTGGATATCGTAGTACACCTTGGAAGGCTCAGGGACAAATCCAGGCGGATCCTGGAAATCATGGAAATTACGGGATACCGGGACAACCAGATCAGCCTTCATCCGCTGTTTCTGTTTGAAGAACTGGGGGAAGACAGCCAGGGAAAGATCCTGGGCCAGCTGCAAAAGAAAGGAGAACTGACGCGTGAAGGAAAACTCAAGGCGGCAGGACTATCATGAGTATCGCTGGAAAAGGGGAGAACGGCTGCAGGCGGTGCTCCTCTCCGGGGCCGCAGTGGTCTTTCTGGCCTGCTTTTTTTACCGCAGCCTCTGGGCGTGCATTCCCCTGGCCCCGCTGGGGTGGGTCTGCTTTCGCATGATCTTAAGGAAAAAGAAGAAGCTGGCGGGGGAGATTCTGGCGGAGCAGTTCAGAGAGTGCATTCTGGCAGTGTCGTCCTCCCTGCAGGCCGGATACTCCGCGGAAAACGCCTTTCTGGAATGTGCCCAGGATATGCGGCTGCTCTACGGGGAAAAGGCGCCAATCTGCGAGGAACTTGGATTGATCCGGAGAGGACTGCAGATCAACCTCTCCCTGGAGGAACTGCTGCGGGATTTTGCAGTGCGGAGCGATTGCCCGGAGATCGAGCAGTTTGCCCAGATATTTTCCCTGGCAAAGCGAAACGGCGGAAATATGGCGGCCATCATCAGAAGTTCCGCCTCGCTGATCGGCAAGCAGATCGAGATGCGCCGGGAATTGCAGACGCTTCTGGCGGGAAAGCGGATGGAGTTAAATATTATGAAGGGAATGCCTTTTGCCATTCTGCTCTATGTAGGGTTCAGCACACCGGGCTATTTTGACACGCTGTATCACAATCTGACGGGGGCTGCGGTGATGACGGCCTGCCTGGCTGTGTACCTGGGCGCGTTTCTGCTGGGAGAAGCCGTTTTGAGCCGGATGACAGCGGAGGTGAGCGCGCAATGAACAGACAAAAAAGCCCTATTTTTGAAAGGGCGGCCATGTTTTTCTACAAACGGTGCTGCATCAAGGGACTTCCCCTCTTTGCGTCTGCACAGGTGGAAAGAGATCTGGCCCAGCTGCATCCGGGGGAGAATATACAATACCTAAAGACGGAGTACTATGAAAAAAAGCTGTCCCTGGCGCTGAAAATCCTTTGTGGGGGCGCGTTGTTTGGACTGGCGGCAAAATATGCCGCAGGAGGGGAAGTCCTTCTGCAGGAGGACGGAAGCCTGCAAAGGGGAAGCTATCTGGAGGGAGAAAGGGAAGTCTGCGTGACGACGCAGATTGACGGGGAACAACAGGAATTTCAGGTAAATATCCATCCCCGGGTGCTGAGCCGGGCGGAGGCGGAGGGGATTGCCGCAGATTTTCTGGAAAATCTGCCCGGTTTGATCCAGGGGGAAAACGAGAGCCTGACGGAGGTGACGGAAAACCTGCGGCTGGAAGAAACGTACGAGGGATACCCCTTTTTGGTAGAGTGGGAGAGCAGCAATCCGGCCGCGATGAGTCCAGAAGGCGTGGCGGCGGCAGAGGAAAAGAAACAGATAGAGCTTTTGGCAAGGATTTCCTACGAGGGATGGCAATGGGAAAAGGCGATTCCAGTGACGGTGTGCCCGCCCGTCTGCCCGCCTGGGGAAAAGCTCCACGGGCAGCTGCAGGAATATCTGAAGGAATCAGAGCAGGAGAGTCGTCTGCAGGAGACATGGAGCCTGCCGGAAAAGTGGCAGGGGGAAAGTCTTCGCTGGAGCCAGAAGGTGGAGGACAACAGCCTGCAGTTGTGGGCGTTTGCGCTGGCCGCTGCCGTGGCGATCTATCTGTTTTCGGACAAGGATCTCCACGAAAAACTGGAAAAGCGGAAACAGAAGATGCGCCGGGAATATCCCGACATCGTGCACCAGCTGGTGTTGTTTGTGGGGGCCGGGATGACCCTGCGGGGCGCATTTGAGAGAATTGCGGCGGAATACGAAAAAAAGCAGGGAAAGGCAAAAGAAAAGCGCCCGGCTTACGAGGAGATGCTGTATACCTGCCATGAGCTAAAGGCCGGGGTGTCGGAAGGAGCTGCTTACGAACGCTTTGGCAGGCGCACAGGGCTGCGGGAGTATGTGCGTCTCAGCACGCTGCTGATGCAGAATCTCAAACGGGGCAACAGCACCCTGCTGGAACGGCTGCGGGAGGAGGCGGAAAAGGCGGGAGAGGAGCGCCTGATGCAGAGCAGGAGGCTGGGGGAGGAGGCGGGTACAAAACTGCTGTTTCCCATGGTGCTGATGCTTGGAGTAGTGATGGTGATGATCATGGTGCCGGCTTTTGCCACTCTGTAAACCGGGCCAGAAAGCAGGCGGGAAGAGCAGATAGAAAAAGCAGGCAGAAAAAGCAGGCGGGAAAACCAGGCAGGAAGAGCAGGCAGGAAAACCAAAAGAAAAAGCGAACAAAAAAAGCAAGCGGGAAAGGAGAATGGGGTATGGAAAGATTAAAGGGCTTTCGGGAGTTTCTCAAAGAGGAAGACGGAATGGGAACGGTGGAGGTGATTTTGATCATTGTGGTATTGGTGGGGCTGGTGGTAGTGTTCAAAAGCCAGATCAGCGCCATTGTAGACAATCTGTTTGAAAAGATCACCAGCCAGACAAACCGAATATGAAAAGGGCATGGGGCGGATACCTGACGGTATCTATGGCTTTGTGCCTGGGCGTGCTGCTGCCGCTTTTTCTGACCCTGATAGAAGGGGCCCGCAGGAACGGAGGGGCATTGGAGGCATCTTGTGCAGCGGATATCGGGGTGCAAAGCGTTATGGCGGAATATCACAGGCAGCTTTTGGAGCAGTACAATCTGTTTGCCATAGATGCTTCTTACGGCACGGCCTCCTGCGGAAGCGATCAGACCGAGGCACATTTGCTGCGCTATCTGGAGAAAAATGTCTCTGCGGAGGATTTGCCCTTGTCCCGCTTTTTCTACCGGGATTTTCTGGGGCTGGGTGTGGACGGCGTCGAAATGACAGGAATGTCAATCCTGACGGACGACGGGGGAGCTGTTTTTCGGAGACGTGCGGCGGAGGCCATGGAGGACGAGGTGATGCTGTCTGGGCTGGAACAGTTGAAGGAGTGGGCACAGGTAATTCAGATCAACGGGTTGGAGACTTCCCGCGTCAGGGAGGAAAAAGCGGCGCTGGACGGAAAGCTGGAGGAGTATGAGTATGAAGACGAAGAAGGGCAGATACAGGTCGGCGTGGAGAATCCAACCGCTGTGCTGGAACAAAAGCGGGGTCTGGGCATCCTGCGCCTTGTGCTGGAGGACGAGAGCCGGGTCTCCCAAAATACGATCGACCTCTCCGGGCTGGTGTACAGCCGTATGCGGCAGGGAAAGGTGAGCCGGGGAAATTTGCCGCTTTCGGAGGGGAAGTGGACGGATGAACTGGCCCAGCGGTTTTTGTTTCAGAAGTATCTGTTAAAGTATATGGGGCGGTATGGCGCAGAGGGAGAGGGGGACGCCCTGCGCTATCAGGTCGAGTACCTTCTGTCGGGACAGGAGAATGACACGGAAAATCTTAAGAATGTGGCTAACCGGCTCTGCGGGCTGCGGGAAGCTGCCAATGCGGCATATCTTTTGTCGGACGTCCAAAAATGCGTGGAAGCCCTGGCTGCGGCAGAGCTGATCAGCGGGCTGCTCCTGGTGCCGGAAATTGCGCCTGTACTGCAGGGGGCGATCCTGTTGGGCTGGGCCTATGCGGAAAGTGTGTACGACGTAAAGGTGCTCTTGGCAGGCGGGAAAGTGCCCCTGCTCAAAGACAGCGCAAGCTGGCACTGCGACCTGGAGAGCGCACTGTCGGGGAATACCGGCGGGCCAGTGGCCCAGGGGAAGGGCCTGTCCTATGAAGATTATCTGTGCGTCTTTCTGTGGATGGCTCCGCTGGGGGAATTGACCGGGCGGGCCATGGATATGGTGGAGGCAGATATACGGCTGACGCCTGGCAATGAGCGGTTCAGGCTGGACGGCTGCTATGACCGGGTAGAGTTTGATATCCGAATGAGCAGCAGCTTTGGTTATTCCTATGAGTTGACGCGAGGGGGCTCTTACGGCGCAAACAGGGAGTAAAAACTGATGGAAAGGAGGTGGGCAGAGATGTCCTTTCTATGGAGAGGAAGGCGAAGGGCAATTTTAAAGAAACCTCAAAAGGAATCTTCTCCGACAAACCAGCCTTTTGCGACGGGGCCAGCCCAGGGCGCCAAAGCAAAACGACGTCTCTTCTCTTTAGAGAGGATATCCCTGCCCGCCTCTTTGCACAGGAAAACGGCGGCTGGTATGACGGTGGAGGCGGCGGTGGTGCTGCCGCTTGTGCTTTTCTTTCTTTTGTCGCTTGGCTGTATCATAGAATCGATCCGTCTCCACGGGAACCTGCAGCTGGCGCTTTGGAGTGAGGGCAGCAGGCTGGCTGTCCATGGGGGCATGGGGATGGATGGGGCTGGCGGCGCACTTTTTTCTTTCGTAAGCCTGGAAAACGGAATCAGGGAGTTTTTGGGGGAGGAATATCTGGAACATTCTCCGCTTGCGGAAGGCGCTTCGGGACTGCACTTCTTGGAGAGCAGCTGGGTGACGGACCGGGACGAGCTGGATATTGTTCTGACCTATTCTGTGTCGCTCTGGGGCGGGCTGGGGAAGTTGTCTTCGTTCAACATGAGGAATCGGTATTTTGGGCACCTTTGGAGCGGGTATGAAATCCCGCCGGATGGGCAGGATTCGGACGAGGGCCAGGAGATTGTCTATGTGGCTGAAAACGGGCAAGTGTATCACACGGACAGAAACTGTACCCATCTGGAGTTAAAGATCCGTCCCGTGTCAGGTGCGGAGGTGGAGAGCCAGAGGAATTTGAGGGGAGAGACGTACAGCCCCTGCGAAAAATGCCAGCCGGAAAACACCGGGCAGACACTATACATCACAGAGGAAGGAAACCGATACCATGCAGACCAGAACTGCTCCGGCCTGAAGCGGACCGTATTTTCCGTATGGAAAAGCCGGGCGGTGAAGCGATACCGCGCCTGCAGCCGATGCGGTTAGAAGGGAGGAGAAAAATGCGTGTTGAGACAATCTTTGTGATGATCTGGCTGGGTATACTGGCCATTTTGGATCTGCGGCACGGCAGGGTGCCTGTGTGGCTGGTCGTGCTGGGCGGAATCATTATGACAATTGTGTCAAAAAAGGGAGGCTTGTGGGAAAGCGCATCTTTGATGGAACTAGTGTGGCGGTTTTGGCCGGGGGCCTTCCTATTGGCGGCGGCGGTCTGCAAAAAGGCGGGCTGGGCGGATGGGGCGGTGCTTTTGATTTTAGGCATGGGCTTTACGCCCGGGGAGTGTACTGCCGGATTTGCCATCAGCCTGGTTCTGTCTTTTGCAATCTCGCTTTTGTTGCTCGCCTTCCGAAAAATCAGACTGTGCGGAAAACTGCCGTATCTGCCTTTTCTGTGGATGGGATATCTGATGCAGGCGGCAGCAGGAAGGGGGGTAGTCTTCCCATGAGAAAAGAGAGAAATGCTTATTTCTCCGTAGAGGCGGCGCTGGTACTGCCGCTGGTGGCAGGGGGGCTCCTCCTGGGGGTTTATCTGTTCTGCTTCCAATACGACAGGTGCCTCTTAGAGCAGGATGTGGGGAGCCTGCTTGTGTACGGGCAGGCGGCCTCCATGGAAAACGGCGGGGAGACGGAAGCCTTGGACAATGCGCTGCACAGAAGAACGCAGTCGCTCTACTGGGAGAAATATGCGGCCTGGGAAATGGAAGAACTGGATATCCGGCTGGAGAAAAACCAGTTCCGTGTGACGGGGCAGGGAAAGCTGAACTTTCCAGTCCCCCAGTGGAATATCTGGAAAGCGGACAACAGCTTTCGGGCAAGGGCTGACTATAAGGCCAGGCGGCTCTCACCCGTCTATGAGATCAGACAGTACCGTAAATTACAAAGAGGACAGAGCGCATCTACCAGCGCGGAAACGGAGTAAAAATGCTTCAGACGGAATATGTGAGAAACCTGAATTCAAATTATGCGAGGATTCTTCTGGACGAAAAGCCGGAAGAACATCGGTATCAATACTGCATTTTGAGCAGGGGAGGAATCAAAGGACTTCTTTCCTGCGACTTGCGTTACATCAATGGACAGGCCTATCTGTACTATGACATTTCCTCCAGACAGAACGTGGCGCAGCTGTTTGGCAGGCGCAGCATCGGCCGGGACTGGATCAAGGATTTTTTGTGGAGCGTCCGCCGGCTTCGGCAGGAATTGGAGCGGTTTCTGCTGGAAGACTGCAATATCCTGTGGAATCCGGAAATGATTTATCAGGATCTGGAGAGCAATGTGTTTTCTTTTCTGTATGTTCCATACTATGAGGGGGAGAGCGGGTTTAGGGAGCTGATGGATTTTTGGGTGGAACACATTGATTATGAGGATGAGGGATTGGTTGACTGTGTGTATCGGATGTACGAGCGTTTGGAGAAAAACGGCGACGCTTATCTGAAAGAGCAGATTTTTGAGGATGCAAAGGTTTTAGAACAGGAGCAGACGCAACCCCGGGAGACGCCAGCCGCGCCTGTGGTGCTGCAAGGAGAGCAGCAGACGGAACTGGAAAGGCCAACGCAGGAGGAAAAGAGGGGGATCCGGCACATCTTCGACGCCAGACGAAAGAAAAGCGCCAGCGCGCGGGAAAACTACAGACAGGAAATGCAGAGGGCTATGGCCGGGTATGCAGCGGCAGAAGAAACTGTCTATACGGCAGAGGGGGAAGAAACCTACGGGCGGACAGTGTATATGGAGGAAAAGCCGGAAAAAGCGGATCAGATCCGCAGGCTGTTCACGCCGGAGGACAAACTGGTGGCCGCCATTGAAAAACCAGCTTTCTTTCTCGGGAAAAAGAAAGGCGAGGTAGACGCAGTATTGGAGGATCTGTCTGTCAGCCGGATTCATGCCAGAATTACAAGGGAGGGCGAGGACTATTACCTGGAAGATTTAAATTCCACCAACGGTACGTTTAAGAACGGTCTGCGCCTGCAGCCCTATGAAAAACGCAGGCTGGATACGGGAGACGAAATCCGCTGCGGAAGGACGATGCTCATCTTCCGATAGACGGGCCTTTGGATCGTTCCCGCAAGGACTTTAATGATTGACAAGGGGGAAGGGGAAAGCCTATAATAATTCCAAAAAGGAACCTTGCAGCCTTGAGCCGGCGAAGGCCTGGCGGGCGAGGTGAAAGGGGTCGCGGATTGAACAGGGCAGACTGGTACCAGCTGAAACGGCAGCCAATCGTCAGCATTGTGCTGGTCGTCGCAAATGGGATTGTCTTTCTGCTGTGTATGTTCAATGGCCGTTCCCTGTACGAATGGGGCGGCCTGGACGTCATCGGCGTGCTGTGGGAGAAGGAATACTGGCGTGTGGCGGCATCGCTGTTTCTGCACAGTGGAATCAATCATCTTTTCAGCAATATGATTATATTGTTCTTTCTGGGTTCGATGATTGAACGGGAATTTGGGCATATAAAATATGCGGTGTTGTACTTTCTGTCGGGCATCTCGGGGAACATCCTTTCTCTCTGTGCAAAGGTTTTAAGCGGCAGCCTGTCCTACTCTGTGGGCGCAAGCGGCGCTGTGTTTGGCCTGGACGGCGCGCTGTTGGCAATTGTCCTGTTGGGGAACCGCCGGGTGGTGAATGTGAATCTGACCCGGGTGCTGCTTATGATCGCGCTGTCTGTTTACAGTGGATTTACCGGCGGGAATGTGGACAACGCGGCACATATCGGCGGGCTGGCGGCAGGCTTTCTCATCGGCTGCGTGTTCTGCCTGCTTCAAAAAGCATCTGACGGGCCGCGGCCGGAAGGATCGGATGGGCCTTTCTGATGTGAGTCTGGAAGAGGAGTGAGGTGATAGGTTGAATATCAACATTTATTATGGGGGGAGGGGGATCATAGATGATCCCACGCTGTTTGTACTCAACAAAATGCAGGAAATTCTGGAGGAATTGCGGGTCAATGTGACCCGGTACAATCTGTATGAATGCAAAAACACCATTCCCACCCTGCCTCAGACATTAAAAGACGCAGACGGGATCGTTCTGGCCGCCACAGTGGAATGGTACGGGATCGGCGGATATATGCAGCAATTTCTGGACGCCTGCTGGCTGTTTGGCGACAAGGAGAGAATTGCGGAAATTTATATGTGCCCGGTGGTTATGTCCACCACTTACGGGGAGCGGGAAGCAAAGCTGAATCTGGACACTGCATGGGAAATCTTAGGAGGAAAACCATGCAGCGGGTTGTGCGGATACATCGAAAGCACGGTAATGCTGGAAATGAATCAGGATTATCTGAGGCTCATTGAAAAGAAGGCGGAGAATTTGTATCGGACAATCAATCAGCGGATGGTCAGCTTTCCCGCCAGCAATCAGGTGGTGAAACAAAAGATTGCTGTGCCCAAGACCAATAATCTGACGCCCCAGGAATCGGAACAGCTTTCCCAGTATGTGTCAGACGACAGCTATGTGCAGCGGCAGAAGCAGGACATCCAGGAGTTGACCAGCCTTTTTAAGGATATCCTAAGCGATGAGGGAGGCGAGGAAGAATATCTGGGCGCTTTCCGAAAGTGCTTTAAGCCCCAGGCGGGGTTTGACGCAGACTATGCGATTGCCATAGAGGAAAAAAAGAAGAAGCTGATTCTCTCTGTCAAAGGCGCCCACCTGGAGTGTTATTACGGCACAGTGGAAAATCCGAGTGTGGAAATCCAGCTGAACAGGGCTGCCATGGAGGACATTGTGGGCGGAAGGATGACTTTCCAGCGTGCGTTTATGTCGGGCGCGATGAAAATGAAAGGGGACTTCCGCATCTTGCGGACGCTGGATCAGCTGTTTCTGTTTGTGGATGCGCAGAGTCCTGCGCAGAAATGAGGTTGGCGCGGGAAACGTTTCTGCTTCTAAGAGGGCGCTTCTCCCAGAAAAGATTTGTGCCGCTGGAAGCGGTGTGGAGGTTGGCATGAAAGAGAAAGACTGTATTTTTTGTAAGATTGCAAACGGAGAAATCCCTTCCAAGACCTTGTATGAGGACGAAATGTTCCGGGTGATTCTGGATCTCAATCCGGCCACCCGCGGCCATGCGCTGATCCTGCCGAAAGCCCATGCTGCGGATCTGTACGGGCTGCCGGAGGAGACGGCGTCAAAGATTCTGGTGCTGGCCAAAGAGCTGGCGGTCTCCATGCGGGACAGGCTGCACTGCGACGGGCTGAATCTGGTGCAGAATAACGGGGAGGCGGCGGGACAGACGGTTCCCCATTTCCATCTCCATATGATTCCACGGTATGTGGGCGACGGGCAGACGTTGGGCTGGGCGCCGGGAGAGGCTACTCAGGAGGATCTGGAGGAAGTCAGAGCGGTGATGACCAGGCAGGATGCGCTATGAGAACCATAGAGACAAGGGAGATTACCCGGAATATCAAAGAGATGTGCATAGAGGCAAACCATTTCCTGCCGGAGGACATGAAATGCGCTTTACAGGCGGGGGCAGATACGGAGGAATCGCCTTTGGGCCGTCAGATTCTGGGGCAGCTGCAGGAGAATCTGCAGATCGCCGCACAAGAGATGATCCCAATCTGCCAGGATACCGGCATGGCGGTTATCTTTTTTGAAATCGGCCAGGAGGTACACTTTACGGGCGGGCTGTTGGAAGACGCCATTCAGGAGGGCGTCCGTCAGGGATACCGGGAGGGCTTTTTGAGAAAGTCTGTGGTAAAGGATCCCATCTGCCGGGAAAATACCGGGGATAACACGCCGGCGGTGATCCATTATGCGATTGTGCCGGGCGATAAGGTGCAGATTACGGTAGCGCCAAAGGGATTTGGCAGTGAAAACATGAGCCGCGTGTTTATGTTAAAACCTGCCGATGGAATAGAAGGGGTTAAGAGCGCTGTTTTGACTGCGGTCAAGGATGCGGGCCCCAATGCCTGTCCCCCCATGGTAGTGGGCGTGGGAATCGGGGGAACTTTTGAAAAGTGTGCGCTGATGGCGAAGCGGGCGTTGACACGCCCCCTGGATCAGCGCTCCCACATCGGGTATGTGCGGGAACTGGAGCAGGAACTGCTGCAGAAGATCAACTGCCTGGGCATAGGGCCGGGCGGGCTGGGCGGCAGTGTGACGGCGCTGGCAGTCAATGTGGAAACCTATCCGACACACATTGCCGGACTGCCGGTGGCAGTCAATATCTGCTGCCATGTCAACCGTCATGCAGTCCGAATTTTATAATTATGTATCATTGATTGGCAGGTGTGCTGAGGCACGCCAGGGGTAAAAGTATGGAACGGCATATCCAGGCGCCTTTTGACAGCAAGACAGCCGCTTCTCTGCGGGCAGGAGATTATGTGTACCTGACAGGAACCATCTACACAGCCCGGGATGCGGCACACAAAAGAATGTATGAAAACCTGCAAAAAGGGGAAAAGCTACCTTTGGAGATAGAGGGAAATGTGCTCTATTATATGGGGCCTTCTCCCGCCAGGCCAGGGAAGCCCATTGGATCTGCAGGGCCCACCACTGCAAGCCGTATGGACAAATATACGCCAGCCCTGCTGGATCTGGGGCTGAGAGCCATGATTGGCAAAGGCAGGCGGAGCCCGGAGGTAAAGGAGGCGCTGATACGCAATGGAGCCGTTTACTTCGCGGCGGTGGGCGGCGCAGGCGCGTTGCTCTCCAGGGCGATTCTATCCTCCGAGGTAATCGCATATGATGATTTAGGTACAGAAGCCATCCACAAGCTGCAGGTAAAAGACTTTCCGGTCATCGTGGTGATGGACTGCCAGGGCAGAAATCTTTATGAAATGGCCGTCCAATCGTATAGCAGGGAGTAACTCGGAAACGGACAGAAAGGATTGGGGCGTGTGGGACGGATCGTATTGATGGTATTGAGGTTAATTCTCAAAGTACCCTATTACCTGATTGGCATATGGTGGAACGGGAAACGGAAAGATTATGATCTGGAGCGTTCCTATGCGTTTGTGAAAAAGGTGACAAAGGCTGCCAACCGTGCAGGCCGGGTGACCATCGAAGCCCATGGCCTGGAAAATATTCCAAAGGAGAATGGGTTTATCTTTTTCCCCAACCATCAGGGGCTGTTCGACGTATTGGTGTTCTTGGAATCCTGCCCGGTACCCTTTGCCTTTGTGATGAAAAAAGAGGCAAGCCAGATTATCCTGCTCAAGCAGGTGGCCAACGCGCTGCGCTCCATCGTGATCGACCGGGAAGATATCCGACAGTCCATGGAAGTGATCAACCAAGTGGCGGAGGAAGTGAAAAAGGGAAGGAACTTTCTGATCTTTGCAGAAGGCACCAGAAGCAAAATGGGAAACCAGCTGCTTCCGTTTAAGGGAGGCACGTTCAAAAGCGCCTTAAAGGCCCAATGCCCCATTGTGCCATGCGCATTGATTGATTCCTTTCAACCTTTTGACAAAAAATCTATCGCTCCTGTGACGGTAAAGCTGATTTATCTGCCGCCTATCCCCTATGAGGAATATAGGGAGATGAAAACGCCGGAAATCGCCAGGATGGTCAAGTCCAGAATCGAAGCGGCCATTGACGGATATGTGAACGGATGCGGGAACCGATAAAAAAGCGTTGACAAAAAACAAGGCCTTAGGTATAATGAATTCTGCGTCACATAACTGGTGCGCAGCATAACTGAATTGGTAGAGACGTAGTTCGGATCAAGGAGAAATACTCAAGAGGCCGAAGAGGCGCCCCTGCTAAGGGTGTAGGTCGGGCAACCGGCGCGAGGGTTCAAATCCCTCTTTCTCCGTTTCTCTGCCAGAAAGAAAAGAAATCTTGAGTGATCGAGATTTCTTTTTTATTTTCTGAAATCGCAAGGGGAATCTGTCGATGCGGATGTTGTCTGAAAGCGAAGGAGGGGTATTTTGACGTGACAGTATACAGAGAAAATGCTCTGGATATGGAAGATTACAGCAGACTGCGGGAAAGTGTCGGATGGCTGCTGTTTTCCGGGGAACAGATGCAGAACGCGCTGGCACACAGCGCCTATACGGTTCTTGCCGTAAAAGACGGGCAGACAGTCGGTATGGGAAGACTGATTGGCGATGGAATGTATCACATTATAGTCGACGTTGTCGTTTGCCCCGCCTGTCAGGGAAAGGGAATCGGCACCCATATCATGGAGATGCTGATAAAATATGTGGAGGACAAGACGCCCCTGGGTGGGCGCTCCAGCATACATCTGGCCGCCGAAAAAGGGAAAGAAGGATTTTATGAAAAGCTGGGATTTAAAAAGCTGCCCCATGAGTATTGTGGCTGCGGAATGCGCAAAATCATTTATCATCCAGAGGAGGGTAAAATCTGAAAAAACGAATGGTTGACAACCTTTAGGCAATATGCTATTATAAAAACCCACCCCGAAAGAGAAGAAATGAGGGGTGAGAAAAAATTAAAAAAGTAGTTGACAAAGCGGAAAAACTGTGATATTCTATCAGAGTTGCCGCAAAGAACGGCCAACGAAGCTGAACCTTGACAAATAAACAGTAATGCAACCC
>CANQEH010000010.1 GCA_947594835.1 uncultured Acetatifactor sp.
ATCGCAGCCGATCTGCTGGTAGATGAAAAGGAAATTGCCCGGATCTGTGAGGCCTATTTATCCTGCGGGCCGGAGGAGAGCGCCGTCTACGAGAAGCTGGCAGGCGGAAAGCTGTCGGGCAATCCGGGATGGTCGGAATAAAAAAGTGCAAGGCTGTTTTGCAAAGTGAAGCCTGGCCTGGCAACGGGGCTTCCTGCGGCTTTGGGGCAAGCGGCCAATCAAAAGGAGGAATGGAAGATGGAGAGAGTCGTAAAATTTTTAAAGGATGCGGGAACGTATTATCTGGCCACCGTGGAGGGCGATCAGCCGAGAGTGCGCCCGTTTGGGACGGCGCATCTTTTTGAGGGAAAGCTTTATATCCAGACGGGCAAGGCAAAGAATGTGTCCAGGCAGCTGCACGCCAACCCGAAAGCGGAAGTGTGCGCCTTCCGGGACGGCGAATGGCTTCGGATCGCGGGAGAGCTGGTGGAGGACGACAGACGGGAGGCAAGGCAGTCCATGCTGGATGCATATCCTTCCTTGCAGAATCTGTATTCTGCAGATGATGGGAACACAGAGGTCTTTTATTTCCAGAATGCAACGGCGACTTTTTCTTCCTTTACCCATGCGCCGGAGGAGATCAGATTCTGAATGTGGCCCGCCAGATCGCGTACAGAGAGACGCCGGGCCGGAAAGGATGTTGACGCCATGGAAATGGAAAATCAGAAAAATCAGAAGCAGTGCACTGCATACGGCAGCTTTTTCAAAAGTATCGTAGATCAGGACCGCTGTCCGGTTGTCATCTGCAACCTGGAGCATGAGATTATCTACATGAATCCGGCTGCCATAGAAAACTATGCCAGGCGGGGCGGTGAAAAGCTGGTGGGAACAAGCCTGCTTGGGTGCCACAGCCGGGAATCGGCGGAGAAAATCAAGCAGGTGACGGACTGGTTTGCTTCGGACGAGAGCCACAATATCGTCTATACCTTCCACAGCGAAAAGCAGAACAAGGATGTCTACATGGTGGCGCTGCGGGAGCAGGGCAGGCTGATCGGCTATTATGAAAAGCATGAATGCCGCAGCTTAGAGACCATGGGGAAATATGATATGCCGCAGTGAACCGCTGGGGCAGGGGGCGTTCACAGCACAGATAAAATCAGGATTTCCACGCTCATCCTGTCGTTTAAGCGGCCGCTTTTTACGGCTTCCTCCGCCTCTACGCACTGCTCGACGGCCCTCCGCAGGGAAGCGGAGGGAAAGCGGGCGGACTGGGCCAGATATTTTTTGACGGCAAAAGGCGGCACGCCCAGTCTGGAGGCCATGGTCTTGCCGTCATAGCCCCTGGAGTGCAGTTCCTTTGCCTGCAGCAGCAGATTGCACTGTCTGGCGATGAGGAACAGGATCCGCATGGGGGGCTCCTTCAGCGCCAGCAGGTCGTAGTAGAGTCCCAGGGCTTTTTTGGGCTGTCTGTCCGCGATGGCGTCTACCATGTCGAAAATATGGTTGGTGATATGGACGGTGCAGACGGCTTCTACGTCCGCGTCGGTGACGACTTCCCGGTCGATGCAGTAGCAGATCAGCTTTTCCAGCTCCATCTGGATCTGATCCATGTCTGTCCCTGTCTTGGACAGCAGGAGCCGGGCGGTGGCCTCGGTCATCTTTTTCCCGTCTTTGGCCAGAATCCCGGCAATCCAGCGCTTTAAGGAGGTTTCGTCCTGGGTGGTAAATTCCACGGCGCGTCCCTTGGACTGAACGGTTTTATACAGCTTGCAGCGTTTGTCTACCTCGCTTTCCGTGAATACGAAAAAGGCCGTCTCGTTGGGCTGGGCCAGATAAGCGGCCATTTCTTCCCCGCCGGATTTAAACAGGCCGCTGTCCGTGAGGAAAATGACCCGGCGTTCTGCCAGAAAGGGCATGGTTTCTGCGAGATCGATGATTTGTCCCACGGGCACGTCCTTGCCTTCATAAAAATGGGTGTTCATGGGATCGCCATCCCCGCAGAGGGCTTCCCGCAGGCGGTTTTTGTACTGGCGGCGCAGATAGTGCTCCTCTCCGTAGAGAAGATACATTTGTTTGAAAACGCCCTGTTTTATGTCTTCGTTGAGCTGTTTCATAGGCTGCCTCCCTGCGCGTCCCGACACGTCTTCCCATTCCGCGTCGCAAATGTTTTTCAAAATGAGTATCTTCATAGGATACCAGAAAGAGCATATCATATTTTAAAAGGTGAGACAAGGCGGAGGGAGAGAAAAAGAAATGAAAAATGGTACGTCCTGACAATGAAATTCCGCTTGCAGGATCCCAGCCTTCAGTGTATAATCATACTGCTTCATGAGCCTTTCCCGGCAGACCATTGCGGGAAAGGGGAAGAAAGGCGAAGAATGTAACGGCGGATTGGTTTGAGAATGGAGGAAAACGGGAATGAAAAAAAGAGGGCGTATCGTTGCCTTGTCCCTAACCGCAGTACTGGCAGCCGGACTGGCGTCAACGACGCTGTTTGATCTGGCGGCAAAGCCTGATCCTGTGAGCGCCGCAGCCAATGAGGGCAGTGCCGGCCTCGGATCGGAAACCGTAACGATAGAGGAGTCCATGGAAAAGGTGATGGCCTCCAACAGCGCCATGGTGGGCACAATCGATATCGCCGCCCCCCAAACGGCTGCGGACAGCGTTTCCGCTGGGACGTCCCAGGAACAGGCTGCAGGACAGGGCGAGGCGCTGTCCGCGGCGGCTGCGGTGGAAACCGTGCAGCCGGACAGTATAGGGGGCTGGTTTTCACAGGCCTGGCAGGCTCTTCCGTTTGTATCCCAGGAGCGGGACGCCATAGATAATACCCAGGAACCGGGACAAACCGGCAATGTCTCCGCAGTCATACCGGGAGAAAGCGCGGTGCAGGAAACGTCAAAGCCGTCGGAAACGCCGGATCCCCTGGCCGCAGCTCTGGGCAGGACGCGGCAGATTCCCGGGCAGACCCCGGCGGCAGGAGCAGCCGGGACGGCAAAACCCCAGCAGACCCCGGCGGCAGGAGCAGCCGGGACAGCAAAACCCCAGCAGACCCCGGCGGCAGATGCAGCCGGGACAGCAAAGCCCCAGCAGACTCCGGCGGTTTCTTCTGCATCGGCTGCGAAAAGCGCCTGCTCCGGCTCCAACCATGTTTATACAGGCGACTGGAAGGTGACGAAACAGCCCACCTGCGCGCAGTATGGTTCCAAATCAAGGTACTGCCAGTGTGGGAAGACGGCACAGTCTGCACTCTATGGGAGTCCCACAGGCCAGCATCAGTATGTCCACAAGGAGACTGCCGCAAGCTGTGAGAAAGCGGGGACGACTTACGATGTCTGCACGACTTGCGGGGCAAAGACAAATGAGACAGCGATCCCGGCAGCGGGCCATCGCTATGTGGCGCACGAGACCCCGGCAGACTGCGCGCACACTGGCGTCCGCTATGAGGAATGTACGGTTTGCAAAAAGCGCATCAACACAGTGACCCTGCCTAAGACAGGGCATCACTGGGACAAGACGGTGGTGATCGAGCCGACCTGTACCGCAAGCGGTTATCGGTATCAGGAGTGTGTGGACTGCGGCGCACAGTCGTCGGGAGAAAAACTGATCTGCCTTGGCCATGAGTATGCGGTTACCGGCAATGTAGACGCTACCTGTACGGAAGCAGGGTATCAGATCAAGTCCTGCATTCGGTGCGGCGTCCAGGAGCAGACGGTGACGCAGCCTGCCATGGGGCATGATATGGGCCATGCCCAGTATGTGGTATGGGCTACCTGCCAGCAGGAGGGCAGGACGGAGTATCACTGCAACCGCTGCGGTTTTGTCAGGGCGTATACGGAGCCCAGGACAGACCACCATTGGATCTTGAACGAAAACAGGATCGGGCTGAAAGAATGCCGGGACTGTGGCTTGCAATTCAGCGAAAATCTCTATCCAGAGCACTTTGGAGGCGAATAAAAGCCTGTGAGACGGGGACTGTGAAAAAGGAAGTTGAAAGACTTTTGTTTTTCCAGTCCTCTCTTTTTTGTCTGCGGCACCTATTGGCAGAGTCATTTTGGAGAGCAATTTTGCAGAGTATGGAAAACCAGTAGAAAGGAGAGTGGCAGCGATGACCACGCGAAAGGGGAAAAGCCTGTACCGCGATATCTGCATTGGCCGACTGGTCTTTTACAGAGGGCGCCGGGAGGTACAGCGGCGGGAGGCGGCGGATGCCGGGGAAGAGCTGCGCCGCTTTGAGGAAGCGGTTGCTATGGCAAAGAGCCAGCTGCACAGGCTGTACGAAAGAAGCGTGCAGACGGTGGGGGAAGCCAATGCTGCGATTTTCCAGGTGCAGGAACTGCTGTTGGAGGATGGGGAATATCTCCGTGCCGTAAAGCAGGGGATTGCGGAAGGGCGGTCATATGCCGAATACGCCGTCTGGGAAGCCGGGCAGCGCATTGCCGGGAAGCTGCGGGCCCTGGAGGATGATTACATCAGAGAGCGGGATCAGGATATCCTGGATGTGACGGACAGGCTGTTGGGCGCACTGGCCAGGGAGCAGCGGGCGGAAGCGGCAGAGGAGCCCTTCATCCTGGCGGCCCGCGATCTGCTGCCCAGCCAGGTGGTGCAGCTGTCGGCGTACCCCGTGCAGGGGCTTGCGCTGGGAGGCGGCAGGTTCCATTCCCATACGGCAATCCTTGCCAGAAGCATGGGCATCCCGGTGTTAATGCAGCTGGGGGAGGATCTGGAGGAAAACTGGGAGGGCAAAACAGCGGCCATAGACGGCTTTGAGGGCGTGCTGTATCTGGATCCCGACGAGGGGATGCTGGAAAAACTGGAGGAGAAAAAGAGGGAGGCTGGCCGCCGCAGGAAAGCGCTGGAGGGGCTCAAGGGGAAGGAAAACATCACCCGGGGCGGACAGTCCGTCAAGCTGTATGCCAACGCGGGGAGTCTTGTGGATGTGGAGGAGGCCTGCGCCAATGACGCTGGCGGGATCGGCCTGCTGCGCAGCGAGCTTCTGTATCTGGAGAGCCCCTCTGCCCCCGGCGAAGAGCAGCAGTTCTCCTTTTACCGCCAGGTGCTGGAGCGGATGGGGGAAAAGGAGGTCGTCATCCGCACCTTTGACATCGGGGCGGATAAAATGCCCCCCTGGCTCTGTGTGCAGGCGGAAGAAAACCCGGCGCTGGGGCTGAAATCCATCCGGCTGGGGCTGGAACGTCCCCAGCTTTTAAAAACACAGCTGAGGGCCCTGTACCGGGCGGGGGTTTCCGGGAATCTGCGGATCATGTATCCCATGATCACTTCGGTGGAAGAAGTGCTGCAGCTAAAGCAGATCGAGGAACAGGTGCAGCGGGAACTGGCCCGGGAGGGGATCCCCTATGCCCGGAAGATTCCCACAGGGATTATGATAGAGACTCCGGCGGCGGCTGTCCTTGCCGATCTGCTGGCGGAGGAAGTGGATTTTTTCAGCGTGGGGACGAACGACCTGACCCAGTATACGCTGGCGCTGGACCGCCAGAACGAGGCGCTGGAGCGGTTTGCAGACCCGGACAACAAGGCGGTGCTCAGGCTGGTGGAGTTTACAGTAAAATGCGCCCACCGGGCGGGGATCTGGGCCGGCGTCTGCGGGGAGCTGGCTGCGGACACAGCCTTTACGGAAGCATTCCTGCGGATGGGGGTAGATGAGCTGAGCGTTTCCCCGGGGATGGTCTTGGAACTCCGGGAAAAGATCCGGGAACTTTAAAGAAGAGGAATCCGCGTGTCCCAAGGGCTGGTGGGACACGCGGATTTTTCGACTTTTGGCAGAAAAATGGAGAAGGACGTAAAATAATCCGGCTTTGCCGTGCATCTTAGCGAGGCCACACGAAATCCGCGGTGAGTTGCGGTTGCTGTTTCAAACTTTTATCTTTTATAATGGAAAAGGTGGCTGATTTTGCAGGAAACCGCGGGATGGTGTTGCTTTGCGCGGCAGCTGCTACAAAAATGAGACGAATTCCCACCATGGAGGTAGCTTTATGGAGCAATTAAACTTAACGGCGACAAAAGACAACGACAAAATATACAAAATTTTGGGAGACCTGATGAACGGGGACAAGGAATTCCAGATCATGATCACGGTTCCCTCCGCCAAGGGAGGGATCGTCAAGGCCGCTGCAGAACCGCCCAAGCCCAAGGCAGTCCGCAATCTGGAGCAGGATGTAACCAATATGATACATGAAATCGGCGTACCGGCACATATCAAGGGATATCAGTATCTGAGGGAGGCCATTATGATGTCGGTGGAAGACCCGTCCATGATCAGCTCCATCACCAAGATCCTCTATCCGACCATCGCAAAACGCTTTCAGACCACGCCCAGCCGTGTGGAGCGGGCCATCCGCCACGCCATAGAGGTGGCCTGGAGCAGGGGCAGGATGGAGACGCTGGACGCGCTGTTTGGCTATACCATCGACACGGGGAAGGGAAAGCCTACCAACTCTGAATTTATCGCTCTGATCGCCGACAGGATCCGCCTCTCTTACAAGATGTGACACAGCCACAGACGGACTGCCTTTGGGAAAACGAGAAAGGGAACTTTCCCGGAGAAAATACTTTCCACCAGGCCCGGAATGATGTATAATATCCGCAAAGGGGCTCTGCCCGTGGCCAGCGCTGCAGCCAACCGCACCCGGCACAGCGGCGCGTTTTCCACCGGCCACCATCCAAACAACCATCATTCAGCGGAGGGTTTCCATGAAGAACATCTTATTCGCAGCCTCAGAGGGCGTACCTTTTGTGAAAACAGGCGGTCTTGCCGATGTGGTCGGCTCCCTGCCCAAGTGCATTGACAAAAAATACTTCGATGTCCGGGTCATCATTCCCAAATACGCCTGCATGAAGCAGGATATGAAAGACAAAATGCAGTATGTCACGCACTTCTATATGGATTTTAACTGGAAGAACGTCTATGTTGGGATCCTGGAGGCGCAGGTGGACGGCATACACTATTATTTTATCGACAACGAGGGCTATTTCAACGGCCCCAGACCTTACACGGATGACCCCAGATGGGAAATCGAGCGGTATGCTTTCTTCTGCAAGGCGGTGCTGTCCGCCCTCCCTGTGATCGGCTTTCATCCCGATCTGATCCACTGCCACGACTGGCAGACCGGGCTGATCCCGGTTTACTTAAAGGAGCGTTTCCACGAAGGAGACTTTTTCCGGAACATCAAATCGGTGATCACAATACATAACCTGAAATTCCAGGGAAAATGGGACACCAGGACCGTCCAGAGCATCACGGGCCTGCCGCCCTATTACTTTACCCCCGATAAACTGGAGGCATACAAGGATGCCAACCTGTTAAAGGGGGGCATCGTCTACGCCGACGCCGTCACCACGGTGAGCAATACCTATGCGGAGGAGATCAAGACGCCCTTTTACGGCGAGGGGCTGGACGGCCTGCTCAGGGCCAGAAGCAGGGATTTGCGCGGAATTGTAAACGGCATAGACGACGTAGAGTTTGACCCGTCGAAGGACGCCTGTCTGGCGCATCCCTACAATGCGGTGAATTTCCGAAAGGAGAAGGGGAAAAACAAACGGGCCCTGCAGCAGGAGCTGGGGCTGTATCAGGACGATAAGAGGATGATGATCGGGCTGGTCTCCAGGCTGACGGATCAAAAGGGGCTGGATCTGATCGCCTATGTGATGGATGAGCTCTGTCAGGACGAGATCCAGTTGGTGGTGCTGGGAACCGGCGAGGAGCGCTATGAAAATATGTTCCGGCATTACGACTGGAAATATGGGGACAAGGTGTCTGCGAATATCTATTATTCCGACCCGCTTTCCCATCGGATTTACGCCGCCTGCGACGCCTTTTTGATGCCGTCGCTGTTTGAGCCCTGCGGGCTGAGCCAGCTGATCGCGCTGCGTTACGGCACCATCCCCATCGTGCGGGAGACGGGAGGCTTAAAGGATACGGTGGCGCCCTACAACGAGTATGAGAGCACCGGCACGGGCTTTAGTTTTTCCAACTACAACGCCCATGAAATGTTGAATACGATCCGCTATGCCGAGCATATTTATTATGATAAGAAGCGGGAGTGGAACAAGCTCATCGACAGGGCGATGGCGGCAGATTTTTCGTGGAAGGTGTCTGCGGCCAAGTACCAGGAGATGTATGACTGGCTCATCGGTTAGAGGTATGGCGGAAAAGAACAGCTCAAAAAATAATTTAATCGCACAGGCCGGTATTCTGGCTGCGGCCGGGATCATCAGCCGAATCATAGGGCTCCTGTATAGGAGCCCTATGCACGCTGTCATCGGGGATCTGGGCATGGGGTATTACCAGTCTGCCTACAATTACTACACCATCATCCTGCTCATTTCTTCCTACAGCATCCCTTCCGCCATCTCCAAGGTCATCGCCCAGAAGCTGGCCGTGAAAGAATATCGGAATGCCCACAGGATTTTTTTGTGTGCGCTGGGGTATGTGCTGGTGGTAGGCGGTGTCGCCAGCCTGTTTTTGTTTTTTGGCGCCAGGCTTTTCGTGTCCCAGGAGGCGGTGGTTCCCGTGCTTCGGACGTTTGCCCCCACCATCTTTGTCTATGGCATACTTGGGGTATTGCGGGGGTATTTTCAGGCCCATCGGAGCATGGCGCAGACTTCCGTGTCCCAGATCTTGGAGCAGATTGCAAACGCCGTGGTCAGCGTGGGCGCAGCCTATCTGTTGATCAAGAATGCCATGGGCGGGATGGAGGTGCCGGCGGATGAGGCGGGGAGAGTGACCCGCGCAGTGAATGGCGCCATCGGAAGCGCCCTGGGGACGGGGGCCGGGGTGCTGACGGCCCTTGCTTTCATGCTGGCGGTCTATTGGCTGAACCGGGATATCATACAGGGAAGGATCCGGCGGGACAGGCACCGGGAGGCAGAGCCCTACGGCAGGATCGTGAGGACCATCACGGGGGTGGTGACGCCCTTTATCTTAAGCACCGCGGTCTATAACTTAAGCGGCGTGGTCAACAACCATCTCTACACCGAGCGGTTCCCCGCAGCGCAGGGGCTTTCCTCCGTGGAAATCTATTCCCGCTGGGGGGTGTTTTCCAATGCCCTGACCATCTCCAACATCCCCATCGCCTTTGCGACGGCCATGGCGGCGGCGATCATCCCTTCCGTGGCCCAGCTGGCGGCGGCGAAGGATGAGGAGGGAACCAGAAACACCATCGGGCTTGCGGTGAAAGTCACCATGCTGATCTCCATCCCCTGTGCGGTGGGCCTGTTTGTGCTGGCAAGACCTGTGACAGCCCTTTTGTTTCCCAACACGAAGGACGCGGAAGACCTGGCCACGGCCCTGCTGATGGCGCTTGCGCCCTCCGTGGTCTTCTACGCGCTGTCCACCTTAAACAGCCAGGCTCTGCAGGGGCTGGGGAAATTAAACAAGCCCATTGTCAATGCGGGCATTGCGCTGGCGGTACAGACCATAGCCGCCCTGGGCCTTTTGTTTCTGGCGAAGCTGGATCTGTACAGCATCGCGGCGGCAAATACGGTTTACGCCGGCAGTATGTGCTTTTTGAACCAGCGGGCGGTGCGGCAGGCCTCTGGTTACCGCCAGGAAATCAAAAAGACGTTCCTGATTCCGATGCTAGCCTCCGCCGTCATGGGAGCCGCCGTGTGGGCGGTCTATGAAGGGCTGCTCCTGCTCACCAGGTCCCCCAGGATTTCTGTGTTCCCCGCCGTCTTTCTGGGGGCCTGCGTCTACTTTGTCATGCTGCTGCTGTTTCGGGGTGTGTCGGAGCAGGATCTCCGGGAACTGCCCAAGGGCTATCTGCTGGTGAGAGCGGCCCGGAAAATGAAACTGCTGCGATAAAGGGCCTTTAGTCCTCGATCCGCTGGATCCCCTGGATGTTGCTGTCGATGGCCATGGAAAAATTGGTGTAATAGACTACGAAGCCCGGTTTTGCCCCGCCGGGCTTTTTGACATATTTTTTCTGCACATAGTCGATCTCCACTTTTTCCTGCTCCCGGCCTTTTGAGTAGTAGGCGGCCAGCCGGGCGGCCTCCTCAAAGGTGCGGTCGGGCAGCACGGAGGCATTCCCCAGCTTGACGATCACGTGGGAGCCGGGCATATGCTTGGCGTGGAACCACCAGTCGCTGCCGGTGGCAAACTGGAAGGTGAGCTGATCGTTCTGATAGTTGTTTTTCCCCACATACATATGGAAGCCGTCGCTGCTTATGTAGTGGAAAGGCTTGCTCGTGATCTTCTGTTTTTTCGCGCCGCCCTTTCTCCGCAGATAGCCGCTTTCCGTGAGTTCCTCCTTGATCTGTGCCAGATCCTCCTCTTTTTGGGCGATGTCTAAGGCGGCGCCGATGGATTCCAGGTGCTGGATGTCCTCTTTGACTTCTTTGGTCAGTTCCGAGAGGGCCTCATAGGTGCGTTTCAGCTTGCCGTATTTCTCGAAATACTTTTTGGCGTTTTCTGTGGCGGAAAGCGTGGGATCCAGGGGAATCTGCACCGTTTCCCCGCTGTAGTAATCCACCGCTTCCAGGGTCTTGGCGCCGGGGGCGGCGCTGTAGCCGTAAGCGTTTAACAGTTCCCCGTAGATGCGGTAGGTCTCCCGCTTCTTCGTGTCCTGGATCTGGCGCAGCTGCAGATCGTATTTTTTGACGTTCCGCTCCAGGGCCGTCTGTACGATGCGCCGCAGGTCGGCAGATTTCTGCCGGATGCGGGTCAAGGTGTTTTTTTCCGCATAGTAGTGCTCCAGCAGATCGGACATGGAATCGTAATAGACCAGGGAATCGCTGCCTCCCGTATACATGGTCAGCGCAAAGGCGGCAAATTCTACGGGCTGGGAGCCGGTGTAGGCGATGCAGGGGGAGAACGCCTCCTGCCGCAGGGCGGAGACGGCCTGCGAAAAGGTTTCCCACAGGCTGTAGAGTCCTTCCCTGGAAAGGCAGGAGGCGGGCAGATCCGCATCTACCCCGGCCCGGTGGCAGAGCTCCTGGGCAAACACCGGGGAAAACCCGGTAAAGCTGCCGTAGAGGGCCTTGTACACAGGCTGCGGCTTCCCGCACAGGGCCTGGAGGAAGGCTTCCTCGTCTGTGGTGAGAGCATCCAGCTTATCCTGGGTCTGCGCAACGAAATAGGGCTTGCCCGGCAGAACCTCCCGCAGGGAGCTGACCGCGGCGGAAACGTGCTTGATGCTGTCTAAGATCACGTTGTCCTGGCTGCAGAAAATGATGTTGCTGTGTTTGCCCATGAGCTCGATCACCAGCCGCTTGGTGCGCAGATCCCCCATCTCGTCCAGATGCTCCACGCTGATATGGACGATGCGCTCTAAGCCGGGCTGGGAAATGTCGGTGATGCGCCCGTTTTGTAAGTGCTTGCGCAGCAGCATACAGAAATTGGGGGCCACAGGAGGGCTGGGCTTGTTGTTTTCCGTCAGGTACAGAAGGGGCAGGGAAGCGTTGGCGGAGAGGAGGAGCCGGTACTGGCCCTGGGGCTGGCGGATGGTGAGCAAAAGCTCGTCCTCCTCCGGCTGGGCGATTTTGTAGAGCCTGCCTCCGATGAGCTTACGTCTAAGCTCCGATACGATGTCTGCTATGGTGATGCCGTCAAATGCCATGGCTTTCCCTCCTTGCTGGTTTTATCCTGTAGACCGTATTATGGCACAGAACCGGGTATTTTGCAAGAAAAGCATGGGGAGGGGGTTCTTCGCCCTTGACGCGTCCCCAATCTTAATTTATAATAATATGAAATGTACGCAGACAGGGGAAACGCCCGGATGGGAGCGCAGATGATCAAGAGCATGACCGGCTTCGGCAGAGGGGAAACGGCAGGAAACAACAGGAAATTTACGGTGGAGATGAAGGCGGTGAACCACCGTTATCTCGACGTGAACATCAAGCTGCCCAAGTCGTTAAACTTTTTTGAATCCTCAATTCGTGGCGAATTAAAGCCCTATCTCTCCAGAGGCAAGGTGGACGTCTTTGTGACCTATGAAGACTTGTCCGAGGGCACCAATGTGGTGCGCTACAACCGGCAGGCTGCCGGGCAGTATCTGGACTATCTGCGCCAGATGGCCAAGGATTTCGGACTGGAGGACGACATCCGTGTCTCCACGCTGTCCAAGTATCCGGAAGTGCTTGTCATGGAGGATGCCGGGACGGATCAGGAAGAGCTGTGGGAGGAGTTAAAGGGGGCTGTCCGGCAGGCGGCGGATGCGTTCGTGCAGGCCAGGATCGCCGAGGGAGAACACCTGAAGCGGGATCTTCTGGAAAAGCTGGACGGTATGCAGAAGCTGGTGGATTTTATCGAGGAGCGCTCGCCGAAGATTCTGGAGGAATACCGGAGGAAGCTGGAGGACAAGGTGCGGGAACTGCTGCAGGACACTGCAGTGGACGAGGGGAGGCTTTTGACGGAAGTCACGATCTATGCGGACAAGGTCTGTGTGGACGAGGAACTGGTCAGGCTGCGCAGCCACATCGCCACCATGCAGAGCGCCCTGGTGGAAGGCGGCTCCATTGGAAGGAAGCTGGATTTCATCGCCCAGGAGATGAACCGGGAGGCCAATACCACCCTCTCCAAATCAGGCGACCTGGAGATCACCAACTGCGCCATAGAGCTGAAAACGGAAATCGAAAAAGTAAGGGAACAGATCCAGAACATCGAGTGACGGTTTCAAGCCGGGCGGAGGGAAGGGATATGCTGATCCATATCGGTTTTGGGAACATTGTAAATACCGCGAAGATCATCGCCATCGTCAGCCCGGAATCCGCCCCTGTAAAGCGCCTGGTGCAGAGCGCCAAGGAGCGGGGGATGGCCATCGACGCCACCCAGGGAAGAAAGACCAAGGCGGTGCTGGTCATGGAAAACAGCCAGGTGGTGTTGTCCGCGCTGCTGCCGGAGACCATCGCAGGCCGGGTACAGGCCGGGCAGGAGGACTGGGAGGATGGGGATGCTTAAGCAGGCCGTCCCAGTGCGCGGCAGGGGGACGCCGGGGCGATGCGACAGGGGACGCCGTCCGGCGGATATGGCCCGCAGGGCCCTGGAAACAAAATAAAAAAGAAAGAGAAAAATAGACTGGCAGCACCCGAAGGAACTGCCAAATTTGCGAAAGGAGCAGGATCAATATGTTACATCCGTCTTATTCCGATCTGATGAAAGTAGTAAACAGCGAGGTGGAGCCCGGCGAAGCGCCTGTGGTGAACAGCCGGTATTCCATCGTGATGGCCACCTCCAAGAGGGCGCGCCAGCTCATTGCCGGAGAGGAGCCGTTAGTAAACGGCAAGGGCAAAAAGCCCCTGTCTGTGGCAGTAGAGGAGTTAAACCAGGGAAAGATCAAGATTCTGGGAGACGAAGAGTAGAGCGGGACAGAGCCCGCGGCGGGATGAAGGAAAATCATGGCAGCCGGTCAAAAGCCGGCTGTTTTGGCGTAGGAGGATGGCGTTTTATGCCGCGGCAAAGCGGCGGGGAGGGCTATGAAGCTGCTGTTTGTATCTCTGGGCTGCGATAAGAATCTGGTGGACACGGAGATGATGATGGGGATGCTGCAGGAGAAGGGGTATACGTTTACGGACGATGCGGACGAAGCGGACGCAGCCGTGGTGAACACCTGCTGTTTCATCGGGGATGCGAAGGAGGAGAGCATCAATACCCTGATAGAGCTTGGAGAGCGGCGAAAGGCCGGGGAGCTTAAGGGGCTGATCGCCGCTGGCTGCCTGGCCCAGCGCTACCGGGACGAGATCCTGAGGGAGCTTCCGGAGGTAGACGCGCTGGTGGGCACCTCCGCCATCGAGGAGATTGTGGCTGCCGTGGAGGAGACGCTTTCTGGAAGGGGCGGCTGTCACTATCGGGAGCTGGACGCTCCCCCCGTTTCCAGACGTCACCGGGTGGTGACCACGGGAGGCCATTACGCCTACTTAAAGATTGCCGAGGGCTGTGGGAAGCGCTGTACCTACTGCGTCATACCGAAAGTGCGGGGGAACTACCGAAGCGTCCCCATGGAGGAGCTGGAAGCCCAGGCCCGCAGCCTGGCGGAGGGCGGCGTCCGGGAGCTGATCCTGGTAGCCCAGGAGACCACTCTGTACGGCGTGGATCTGTACGGGGAAAAGATGCTTCCCGAGCTGCTCAGACGGCTGGCGGCTGTGGAGGGCATTGTCTGGCTGCGGCTTTTGTACTGTTATCCGGAGGAGATCACGGAGGAGCTCATCGACGCCATGGCTGCGCTGCCGCAGGTCTGCCATTATCTGGATATCCCCATCCAGCACGCTTCTGACCGCATCCTGCGGCAGATGGGCAGGCAGACGGATCAGGAAAGGCTGCGCCGCCAGATCGGACATCTGAAGGAGCGGATACCCGATATCTGCCTGCGCACCACGCTCATCAGCGGGTTTCCCGGGGAGACCCAGGAAGACTTTGAGGAGCTGTACCGCTTTGTCAACGAGATGGAGTTTGACAGGTTGGGCGTCTTTGCCTATTCCCGGGAGGAAGACACAGCGGCGGCCCGGATGCCGTGCCAGATCGGGGAAGAAGTCAAAGAACAGCGCCGCCAGGAGCTGATGGAGCTGCAGCAGGCCATCGCCTTTGAGAAAGCGGAGGAGATGGTGGGGCGCGTCCTTACCGTGATGGTGGAGGGCAGGGTGGCCGGGGAGGATGTGTATGTGGCCAGAACTTACCGGGATGCGCCCGGCGTGGACGGGTATCTGTTCTTAAACACCTCTGCAGACCTGATGACCGGAGATTTTGTACAGGCGCTTGTCACCGGTGCAAACGAATATGATTTGATAGGAGAAATGTATCATGCGCAACATGAATCTACCCAATAAGCTGACAATTTTCCGCGTGATCCTCATCGTGCCCTTTGTGGTGCTTCTCTTGGGCGGAAACGCCGGGTGGTTTGGAGTAAACATACTGCTCCCCCACGGGATTGCCCTGGCCGTGTTCATCCTTGCCAGCCTGACCGATCTGGCGGACGGGAAGATCGCCAGAAAGTATGGCCTGGTCACCAATTTCGGAAAGTTCATGGATCCGCTGGCCGATAAGCTTTTGGTCTGTTCGGCGCTGATCTGTCTGGTGGAATTAAAGCGGATCCCCGCCTGGGTCGTGATCATCATTATCGCCAGGGAGTTTATCATCAGCGGTTTCCGGCTGGTGGCGTCGGACAACGGCGTGGTCATCGCAGCCAGCTATTGGGGGAAGTTTAAGACCACCTTCCAGATGGTGATGGTGTGTCTGATGTTAGTCAATGTGGGGTTCTGGCCCTGGCTGGATGTGCTGGCCCAGGTTGTGATGTGGATCGCGTTAGCCCTGACGGTGATCTCCCTGGCAGATTATCTGGTGAAAAACAGGGATGTGATGAAAGGATAGAGGGTGCGGCGGATGGTAGCGGAGTTTATCTTTGTGGGAACAGAGCTGTTGCTGGGAAATATTGTAAACACCAACGGGGCGTATCTGGCCCGGGAGTGTGCGGCGCTGGGGCTTTCCTGCTATTATCAGACGGTGGTGGGGGACAACGCGGGCAGGCTGGAGGCAGTGCTCACCCAGGCCATGGGGCGCTCCGACGTGGTGATCCTCTCCGGCGGGCTGGGGCCCACAGAGGACGACCTGACCAAGGAGACGGCGGCAAAGGTCTGCGGGCGGGCGATGTACCTGCATGAGCCCAGCCGTGAGATGCTGAAGCGCTTCTTTGCCCTCCGGGGGCTGGAGCTGACGGAAAACAACTGGAAGCAGGCCATGATGCCGGAGGGCGCCATCGTTCTGGAGAATGAGAACGGCACGGCCCCCGGCGTCATCTTAGAGACTGAAAAGGCGAAAATCATTCTGCTGCCCGGGCCGCCCAACGAATTGTGCCCGCTGTTTGAGGAGAAGGTAGCGCCGTATCTGGCGGGATTGACCGAGCAGGTCATATATTCCAGAACGGTGAAATTGTGCGGCGTGGGGGAGAGCAAGGCGGAGACGCTGATCAAAGACCTGATCGACGCCCAGACAAACCCTACGCTTGCAACCTACGCAAAGACCGGGGAGGTGCACATCCGCCTCACCGCCAGCGCGCCGGATCAGAAAAGCGCGGAGAAACTGCTGGAGCCCTTGCTGGGGGAATTGGAGAGACGTTTTGGCAAAGCGGTCTATGCTGTCCGGGAGGAGATCACCCTGGAGCAGGCGGTGGTGGAACTTTTGGACAGGCAGGGCTGGACGCTTACCTGCGCGGAATCCTGTACCGGGGGACTTCTCTCCGGCAGGCTTGTGAATGTACCCGGCGTTTCCCAGGTGTACCGGGAGGGGTTTGTCACCTACTCCAACAAGGCCAAGCGGAAGCTTTTGGGGGTAAAAAAGGGCACGCTGAAAAAGTACGGCGCCGTCAGCGCCGAGACGGCAGAAGAAATGGCAAATGGCGCGGCCCGGGCGGCGAAGGCGGATGCGGCCATAGCCGTCACCGGGGTTGCAGGGCCAGGCGGAGGCACGGAGGAAAAACCCGTGGGACTGGTCTATATCGGATGCTGTGTCAATGGAAAGACAACGGTGAAAAAATATCGGTTCTCTGGGAATCGGAGCAAGATACGGGAATCGGCGGTTTCTGCCGCGCTGACGCTTTTGCGCAGCTGTGTGATGCGGCAGGCCGGAGAGGTGTGAAGCGAAGGAAGGCAGAGCGGCTGACATGAAATTTTTAAGAGGCTGGAAATTGACAAAACGGACGGAGTGGGTGCTGGTCGCTGCGCTGGTGGCAGCCGGTTTTTTGATACGGGCGTATCATTTCGGCATCATTCCCGTCGGGCTGAATCAGGATGAGGCCATGGCGGCGGTGGACGCAAAGGCGCTGGCGGAGTATGGGACGGATCGGTTCGGGATGCGGTATCCTGTACATCTTGCGGGTTGGATCGTAGGGCAAATGAGCGCCCTGTTGTCTTATATTATGGTTCCGTTCATCGATTTTTTTGGCTTTTCTATCACAAGCATACGATTGCCCATGCTGGTGATGAGTTGTATAGGACTTGTATGCCTGTATTTTGTGGGAAAACGGATTGGCGGCGCATGGACTGGTCTCATCGTACTTGCCCTTGGTGTCATCTGTCCCTGGCATTATCTGCAAAGTCGCTGGTCTCTCGACTGTAATACATTCCCGCACATTTTCCTGATGGGCGTATGTCTGTTTTTGGCAGGCCTGGACAAATGTTGGGCGATGTATGTCTCGATGGTGTTTTTCGGATTATGTTCCTATTGCTATGGGATAGCCAATTACTCTGTCCCTCTGTTTTTGCTTGCATCGGCGTTGATCCTCATGAAGAAAAAAGCAGTGTCTTTCCGGCAGGTGATGTTTTGTGCGGCCATCTATCTTGTTGTGGCTGGGCCTGAGTTACTGACAATGCTTGTGAATGTCTTCAAATGGCAAAGCATCACTCTGGGCTGTTTTACGATCCCGCGTTTTCCCGATGGAGTTCGGACCCGTAATACTTTGTTTTTCAACTTTTCCTGGAAACAGCTGTGGGACAATATACGCTGCACGCTAGGAGTGCTTTTTTTCAACAGGGATATATGTATCAGCAACAGTATTGCTGCGTTTGGACCGTTGTACCACTTTACCCCTGTGTTTTTCCTGATTGGACTGGGGGCGTCTGTCCAGAAGATACGCAGGGCAGAAACCGAAAAAGAAAAGCTCCCTTTTATCCTCATCTTACTCTGGCTTGCGATGGGAGCCTGGATCGGGATTGTGACAGAAGATGCCCAGATCCATCGTCTGAACGTTATTTTTTACGCCATGCTGCTTCTCTCCGCGGTGGGTATCCGGTGGTGTGTGGAAAAATGCAGAGGATTGGCGGCGCCCATTTTTGCGCTGTATACGGTTTCTGCCCTGCTCTTTGCCAGGTCTTATTTCGGGGACTGGGCGGAGCAGAGCCGGGATTTTTACTATGAGAGCTATATCAACGCGCTGTACTATGCGGATACTCTTCCCTGTGACTATTATTATATCAGCGCGGATCCCCAGGGAGCCGGGGTGCGGGAGGTGGGCAGGATCCTCACCATGTTCTGCCATGAGATCGATGCGGCTTATTTCCAGGGCAAGACCAATGTACAGGATGGCGTGGAGCGGCTGCCCTACGAAGAACGCTATACCTACTATGTCGGCGATGAACTGACGGAGGAGACGCTGGAGGCAAACAGGGGCAAGTCCGTGGTGTATCTGGTGGGATGCGGGGAAGCGCCTCTCTTTTCCGAGGAGGAATACAATATCGTCTCCTTCTACGACAGCTACTTTGTGGCGTCCCCTAAATAGGAAAAACAAAAAATGTGCCATAGCCCCTTGTGCAGGCAGGGGATTTATGGTACATTTTTTATATCTGATTCGCATATCTTTTCTTCCGGCATTTTCGCCATCGGTTTCAGATGAAAAACAAAAGAAATGGAGGTGAGGTGCCTTTGAGGGAGTTTTATGGGATGTAAAATGTGTTTTACTGGGAAATAGAAAATGTTGTTGACAAAATCGAACAGATGTTTTATCCTAAAGCAGAGAGATAGAACGTTTGTTCCTTGCAGAAAAGGAGATTTTATAATGGAGAGAGAAGAGAAACTGAAAGCGTTGGACGCGGCCATCAGCCAGATTGAAAAGCAGTACGGGAAAGGGGCCATCATGAAGCTGGGCGATCCTTCCGCGCAGATGAACGTGGAGACCATTCCCACCGGTTCTTTGAGCCTTGACATTGCCCTGGGGCTGGGCGGCATCCCCAAGGGCAGGATCGTGGAGATCTACGGCCCGGAGTCCAGCGGTAAGACCACCGTCACGCTGCACATGATCGCGGAGGTGCAGAAGCGGGGCGGAATCGCCGGGTTTATCGACGCAGAGCACGCCCTGGATCCCGTGTACGCAAAGAACATCGGCGTGGACATCGACAATCTCTACATCTCCCAGCCGGACAACGGGGAGCAGGCCATGGAGATCGCGGAGACCATGGTGCGTTCCGGCGCTGTGGATATCGTGGTGGTGGACTCTGTGGCAGCTCTGGTGCCCAAAGCGGAGATCGACGGCGATATGGGCGACAGCCATGTGGGCCTGCAGGCGCGTCTGATGTCCCAGGCGCTCAGGAAGCTGACGGCGATCATCAGCAAGTCCAACTGTACGGTAGTCTTTATCAACCAGCTCCGGGAGAAGATCGGCGTGATGTTTGGAAACCCCGAGACGACCACCGGAGGCCGGGCGCTGAAATTTTACGCCTCCGTCCGCATGGACGTGCGCAGGATCGAATCCTTAAAGCAGGGCGGTGAGGTCATCGGGAACCGCACCCGGGTGAAAGTGGTGAAAAACAAGATCGCGCCCCCCTTTAAGGAGGCGGAATTTGATATTATGTTCGGAGAGGGCATCTCCATGGTGGGAGATGTGCTGGATTTGGCGGCTGAGCAAAATATCATCGTAAAGTCCGGCGCCTGGTATGCTTATGAGGGAAACAAGATCGGACAGGGGCGGGAGAACGCAAAACAGTATCTGAAGGACAACCCCCAGGTGTGTGCGGAGGTTGCGGCGAAGGTCCGCGCCAAGTACGGCCTGGACAGCGCCCCGGCGGAGTCTGCGCAGACGGAGACAGAAGAAAAAAAGCCCTCAAAGGCCTAGGACGGCCGGACAGCCGGTACAGAAGGAAGCGGAAGGGATAGCCGTTTAAGGGGGCAGGGAGTATCGCGATGAAAGTGACACGGGTAGAGGAAGTGACAAAGTCCCGAAGCCGGGTGTTTCTTGACGAGGAATTCGCCTTTGTGTTATACAAAGGCGAATTGCGCTTATATCACATTATCCCGGGGGAGGAGCTTTCTCCCGGGGACTACGCGGCGATTACCCAGCAGCTTTTGCCCAGGCGGGCAAAGCTGCGGGCTATGAACCTGTTGAAAAACAGGGAATACACCACAAAGCAGCTCAGCGAGAAATTAAAAGAAGGGGGATATCCCGAAAATGCCATCGAGGAGGCGCTCTCCTATGTGGCGCAGTTTCATTACACAGACGACCTGCGCTATGCCGTGAACTTTATAGCCTGCCACGAGAGCAGCAGGAGCCGCAGAAGGATCGAACAGGATCTTTTGAACCGGGGAATTTCCGGGGAGACGCTGGAGCAGGCATGGCAGGAGTGGAGCAGTCAGGGGGGAGAGCAGGATGAGGCCGCCATGATACAGGCGCTTTTAGAAAAGCGGGGATATAACCCTGAAACGGCGGACATCCGGGAAAAGCAGCGCCAGGGAGCATTTTTGATGCGCCGGGGGTTTTCCGGGGAACAGGTGAGAAGGGCGCTTTTCCCCGATCATTGAACCGGCGCATTGAACCGATCCTTGAACTTGTACTTGACATCGCAGTCATTTGCGTATAAAATTTAAGTGTTGTAGATTGCTTAATTAGAATGTTTCAGCCCGCAGGGCGGCTACATACATTCTATAGAAACCGCAGGAAGCAGTGCCTGCGGCTAAGTGTACAATGAAAATTAAATAAGGAGGTGCTCCTGTAGATGGAAGCGATTATTGCATTGGTATCTGTCGCGGTCACCTGTGTCATTGCCATACCGGTTACGGTCTTCGTTTATTCCAATCATTTGAAGAAGTCGACGGCTTCGACCATCGGTAGCGCACAGGACAAGGCGAGAGAGATCATTGACGAAGCTCTAAAGACTGCTGAAGCGAAGAAGCGTGAATCCATGCTGGAGATCAAGGAGGAGTCCATTCGCACCAAAAACGAACTGGACAAGGAGATCAAAGAGCGGAGGGCGGAAGCCCAGCGCTATGAGCGCAGGGTTCAGCAAAAAGAGGAGAACATTGACAAGAAAGCGGAAGCGATAGAAAAGCGCGAGAACAGCCTGACCGCCCGCGAGGAATCCTTAAACAGGATGAAAGAGGAAGTGGCGAAGCTGAACGAGCAGCGCTTGCAGGAATTGGAAAGAATTTCAGGATTAACCTCTGAACAGGCAAAAGACTACTTGTTGAAAACTGTGGAAGACGAAGTCAAGCATGAAACGGCTGTGATGATCAAGGAGATGGAGAGCCGGGCCAAAGAGGAAGCGGACAAGAAGGCGAAGGAATATGTGGTGTCCGCGATCCAGAGATGCGCGGCTGACCATGTGTCTGAGACCACGATCTCCGTGGTGCAGCTTCCCAGTGATGAGATGAAGGGAAGGATCATCGGCCGGGAGGGCCGCAACATCCGGACGCTGGAGACGATGACGGGTGTGGATCTGATCATCGACGACACCCCCGAGGCAGTGATTCTCTCCGGCTTTGACCCGATCCGCCGCGAGGTTGCGCGGATCGCGCTGGAAAAGCTGATCGTGGACGGACGGATCCATCCCGCCAGGATCGAAGAGATGGTGGAGAAGGCCCAGAAGGAAGTCGAAGTGATGATGAAGGAGGAAGGCGAAGCCGCGACACTGGAAGTTGGTGTTCACGGGATTCACCCCGAACTCGTCAAGCTGCTGGGCAAGATGAAGTTCCGCACCAGTTATGGCCAGAACGCATTGAAGCACTCCATCGAGGTGGCGCAGCTGTCAGGGCTTCTGGCGGCCGAGCTTGGCCTGGATGTGAGACTCGCCAAGAGGGCGGGGCTGCTCCATGATATCGGGAAAGCTGTGGATCACGAGATGGAAGGCTCCCATATTCAGCTTGGCGTGGAGCTGTGCCGGAAGTATAAGGAAAACGCCGTCGTCATCAACGCTGTGGAATCCCACCACGGCGACGTGGAGGCTACTTCCCTCATCGCCTGTATCGTACAAGCTGCGGATACCATATCTGCTGCAAGGCCCGGGGCCAGAAGGGAGACCCTGGAGACCTATACCAGCAGGCTGACGCAGTTGGAAGAGATCACAAACAATTTCAAGGGAGTAGAAAAATCTTTTGCCATTCAGGCGGGTCGTGAGGTTCGCGTAATGGTTGTGCCGGAGCAGATTTCGGATGCGGACATGGTTCTGCTGGCCCGTGATATTTCCAAACAGATCGAAGCTGAACTGGAATATCCCGGACAGATCAAGGTGAACGTGATCCGCGAAAGCCGTGTCATCGACTACGCAAAATAACCCATACAGTTTCTTGCTGTCACAGAAAGCTTCAGGACGAAAAAAATGCCACACAAGTAATAGTGTGGCATTTTTTGTTGTTTTTCCTGCAATCTTTGTAGCATTTTCCTCTTGTGTGATTCCGGCGCTTATAGTATAGTAAAGCGAGTGTATGATTGTATACGATGATGCAACATCGGATCATAAGTGGAACAAAGTGAGAAACAGCCATGGAGGAAGCGGAATGAAAACCTATCAGGAACTGAGCAGGGAGGAACTGCTGAAGCTGAGAGAGCAGCTTGAGGGAGCGTACGAAGATGCCAAAGGGAAGGGGCTGAAGCTGGATATGTCCAGGGGGAAACCCTCTGCCGCACAGCTTGATATGAGCAGGGAGTTCCTTGACACCTTAAACTCCGACAGCGAGATGAAGTCGGAAAACGGCCTGGACGTGCGCAACTACGGCGCAATGGACGGCATACCGGAAGCGAAGCGTCTGATGGGCCAGATCATGGGGGTGCCTGCGGAGAATGTGATTGTCTGCGGCAATGCGAGCCTCACTGTGATGTACGATACCGTCTCCCGTTCCATGACCCACGGCGTGCTGGGCAGTACGCCCTGGTGCAAGCTGGACAGGGTGAAATTTTTGTGCCCTGTGCCCGGGTATGACAGGCATTTTGCAGTGACCCAGCACTTTGGCATCGAGATGATCAACATTCCCATGACGCCCCAGGGGCCGGATATGGATATGGTGGAGAAACTGGTGTCCGGGGACGAGAGCGTGAAGGGAATCTGGTGCGTGCCGAAATATTCCAACCCCCAGGGCTATACCTACTCGGAGGAGACCGTGCGGCGCTTTGCAAACTTAAAACCGGCGGCTGAGGATTTCCGCATTTACTGGGACAATGCCTATGCGGTGCACCATCTCTATGAGGACAGACAGGATACGCTTCCCGACATTTTAAGCCTCTGCGCAGAGGCCGGGAACCCGGACATGGTGTACGAGTTCTGCTCAACCTCCAAGATCACATACGCAGGCGCAGGTATTTCCGCAGTGGCGGCCTCCAAGGCCAATCTGGACGATATCAAAAAGACCCTGACCCTGCAGACCATTGGCTTTGACAAGGTAAACCAGCTGCGCCATGTGCGCTATCTGAAGGATATGGAGGGCGTGAAGGCCCAGATGAAACGCCATGCGGACTGGATGAGGCCGAAATTTGACGCGGTGCTTGCGGTGCTGGACAAGGAGCTGACGGGGCTGGGGATTGGCCAGTGGACCCGTCCCAACGGGGGGTATTTTATTTCCTTCGAGGCGATGGAGGGCTGCGCAAAGGCCATTGTGGCAAAATGCAAGGAGGCCGGAATGGTGCTGACTGAGGCGGGCGCAACCTATCCCTACGGGAAAGACCCCAAGGACAGCAATATCCGGATCGCCCCTTCCTTCCCGACGCCCCAGGAGATGGAGCAGGCGGCGGAACTCTTTGTGCTCTGCGTAAAGCTTGTGAGCGTGGAGAAGGTTCTCGCAGACCGGGAGCAGGCAGGAGAGGCTGCCGTAGGATAAGGAGAGGTATGGGACAATATCAGAGACTGAAGCGGGAACTGGTGGCCAGGGGGGCCATTATCGACTACTATCAGGATACCATGCAGATCCCCAATGGGAATGTGGCAAAATGGGATCTGATCGATCACAAGGGGGCCGCCGCCGTGGTAGCGGTGCGGGAGGACGGGAAACTGCTGATGGTGAGGCAGTACCGCAACGCCCTGGAGCGGGAGACGCTGGAGATCCCGGCGGGAGGAAGAAACGGCAGGGAGGAACCCACCGATGTGACCGCCATGCGGGAACTGGAGGAGGAAACCGGGTATACCTGTGAGAGGGTGGAGCTTTTGCTCTCCATTTACACCACCGTGGCTTTCTGCAACGAAAAAATCGATATCTACCTGGCCCGGGGCCTGAAGCCGGGCAGACAGCACCTGGACGAGGACGAGTACCTGAACGTGGAAGCCTACTCCCTGGAGGAATTAAAGCAGATGGTCTCTGCCGGGAAGATCCAGGACGCCAAGACGGTCTGCGCCATCATGGCCTATGCCGTCAATTTTGCCGAAGCTGCATCGGAATAGTTTTAGGTCCTGCCGCATACAGATAAAAGAGAAAAGCGCGGGGCTGGGACAGCCAGGTGGGAAAATGCAGATCAAGGGAATGAAGGGGCATATGATCCAGGGCTGGATAGCGCCTGTTTTCCTGGCCGGCCTGGCGGCGGGAATCCTTGCCATGCATATGGGGAAGGGCATTTTGATGGAAAATACGGGACTGTTTGATGCGGACACGCTGTGCCGCATGAAATATATGACCGTAGACGTCAATGCCCTTTTTTCTTATGTCCTCCGGGAGCGGATGATGAAAATCCTGGGCCTTGCGGTGCTGGCCACCACCTATCTGGGCTTTGCCGCCTGTATCGCTTCCGCCGCCTGGTGGGGGATATCCATGGGCGCTTTTTTGTCTGCCCTGGCAGTCCGCTACGGCCTGAAGGGGATTTTTCTGTCGGCTGTCTGCCTGTTCCCCCAGTATCTGCTCTATGTGCCGGCGTTCCTCGCCCTTTTGGGATGGTGCGAAACGCTGTACCGGGGCATCTACCAGAGAAGGATCGATACAGGCGACAAGACTTATCTGCCGAAAAAGCTGGCAAAATTGGCGGCAATCTTTTTGATCGCCGCCCTGGGATGTTTTCTGGAGGCCTATGTAAACCCCGCCCTTTTGTTAAAATATCTGCGCATCTTTTGAAAATTTCTTTCCTCTATCGAGTGTCTATTGGGACTCGGCGATATCGTAGATGAGCTTCTCCGAGTCTTCCCAGCCGAGGCAGGGGTCTGTGATGGATTTCCCATAGACGCCGCCGCCCACCTTCTGGCAGCCCTCCTCGAGATAACTCTCCACCATGACGCCTTTGACCAGCTCGCGGATGTCGCGGCTCAATTTCCTGCTGTGCATCACCTCTTTTACAATGCGGATCTGCTGCTCAAACTGCTTGCCGGAATTTGAGTGGTTGGCGTCGATCACGCAGGCAGGGTTTTTCAAATCCATCTTTCCATACATTTCCAGCAGCAGGTTCAAATCTTCGTAGTGGTAGTTGGGGATGCTGTTCCCGTGCTTGTTGGTAGCGCCGCGCAGCACGGTGTGGGTCAGCTCGTTTCCCGTGGTGTTTACCTCCCAGCCCCGGTAGATGAAGGAGTGGGGGTGCTGGGCCGCGTAGACGGAATTGAGCATCACCGACAGGTCTCCGCTGGTGGGGTTTTTCATCCCCGCGGGCACGTCGAAACCGCTGACGGTGAGCCTGTGCTGCTGATCCTCCACCGAGCGGGCACCAATGGCCACATAGGAGAGGATGTCGGACACATAGGGCCAGTTTTCCGGGTACAGCATTTCGTCCGCCGCCGTGAGGCCGGATTCCTGGATGGCCCGGATGTGCATTTTCCGCATGGCGGCAAGCCCGGCCAGAAAGTCAGGCTTTTTCTCGGGATCCGGCTGATGGACGATCCCCTTATACCCCTCTCCGGTGGTGCGGGGCTTGTTGGTATAGATGCGGGGGATCAGGATCAGTTTGTCCTTTACTTTTTCATTTACCCTGGCCAGGCGGTTGATGTATTCGCAGACGGAATCCTCGTTGTCTGCGGAGCAGGGGCCGATGATGACCAGAAACTTATCGCTCTTTCCGGTGATCACGTCGGCGATCTGCCGATCCCGCGCTTCCTTCTTCTGCAGAAGCTCCGGGGGGATGGGGTATTCTTCCTTGATTTGTGCCGGGGTGGGCAGTTCTCTGACAAATTCAAAACTCATAGGGATGACCATGCCTTTCTGCAGCCTGCAGATCCATATGCGGAATTTGGCATTGCGCAGGCGTTTTTTGTGTAAAAATCTTATTTTTCGTCCATTATAGTATAAGATGCGCAATCCTGCAAGGATTTTGCAGTTTCCGGCGGCATTTCCGGCGCAGGTATTGCGGTTTCAGGTATAGGTATTGCGGTTTCCGGGACGGGTATCGTCGTTTTCTGCGCCGGGATTGCAGCGGCTGTAGCGGATTGCGGCTGTCGGCGTCTTGACAAAAGCGGGAAAAGGGTGTATCTTTAAACGAGAATGATTCTCAAAAACAACGTTGGGAGGAGCAGCTGATGGGAGACGTGGTGGTTCTTTTAGCCCTTTTGGCAGGGGTTTTTCTGATTCTGCGAAGCCAGATCCGCAAATTCCGCAGGGGGGAGTGCAGCGGAGGCTGTCCGGGCTGTTCGGGCTGTCAGGGCGGCTGCAGCGCCTGTGAGGAGAAGCAGGCCGGAAAGAAGGAAACCTGAGGGAGATAAAAAAAGGACATTTTTAGGTGTCCTTTTTTATTTTTTTCTTTCCCTGAAAACAGGAATATGCTATACTGAAAGCTGAAAATATATAAAGAAATTGGGTGATGCCATGTCGGAGGAAAGGGCGCGGGCAGATGCCCGCAGGCAGAGACGGGTCAGGCGGCTGAAAAAAGGGATTGTCCTGGCTTTAGCGCTCCTTGGTTCCACACCCTTTTTGTTGTGCGTCTTTCTGGCGGTAAGAATCCGGGATTTAAACGGCAGCATTGCCGTGCTGACAGCAAAAGTGGGGCTTCTTACGGAGGAGATGACCCGGCAGCAGGCTTTGCTGCAGGGATTGATGGACGATACCAGAACCGTTGGAGAGGGCAGACAGGAGGAGAATGCGTCCGGCCTGTCTTTGTCCGGCGACCGGATTGCAGCGGACGGGGCGGCGCAGACAGAAGCTGAGGCAGAGGCTGACGCAGAGGAGCAGGAGGCACTTCACAAGGTCTATCTGACCTTCGACGACGGCCCCAGCGCCAACACGGAAAAGATACTGGACATTCTGGACGATTACGGCGTAAAGGCCACCTTTTTTGTGGTGGGGAAGGAATCGGATGCGGACAAGGAGGCCCTGCGGCAGATTGTGGAACGGGGGCATACCCTGGGGATGCACTCCTTCAGCCATAAGTACGCGCAGATCTATGCCTCTGTGGAAGACTTTGCCGAGGATTTTGTGAAGCTGCGCAGTTATCTGGAGGAAGTGACCGGGGTGGTCTGCGATGTCTATCGGTTTCCAGGGGGCAGCTCCAACACGGTGAGCAGCGTGGATATGAAGGAATTTGCGGAATATCTGGACAGCTGGGACGTGCGCTTTTTCGACTGGAATGTCTCCTCCGGGGATGCGGGCAGGCGGCTGCTTACGGCAGAGGAGCTGACAGAAAATTCCCTGCAGGGCATCGGGGACAGGGAGGTCTCCGTGATCCTGATGCACGACGCGGCGGGGCGGCCCACTACCGTAGAGGCGCTGCCGTCCATCATCGAGAGCATTTTGTCCATGGAGGACACTGTGATCCTTCCCATCACAGAAAAGACCAGGCCGGTTCAACACATACACTGGGAAGACGAAGAATAAATGGAGGTTAGAGGGAATGGGTTTTTTCTCGGATTTGAAAGAAGATTTGTCGCAGGCGGTCAACGAGCTGAAAGCGGAAGGAGAGCAGGCCGTCGGAGGGGAGACGCCTAAGGAGACGTCCCAGGAGACGCCCAAGGAGGCGTCAGAGGCAGATGATCTGGCCCAGGAGATCTCCCTGGAGGCCATGCTGGAGGGCCTGGAGGAATCCCCTGTAGCGGAGTCGTTTGCGGCTCCAGAGGTGCATACGGAGCCTGAGACAGCCCCGGAAGAGCCGAAACAGGCGGCTTCCGAAGAGGAAGAGGAAGACGCAGAGCCCCGGGAGGGCGGCGCAGTGCCGGAGGCCCCTGAACTGGAAAGCCTTCTGGATCAGATGTTGGCGGAGAGCCCCCGGGAGGAGGAGCAGGCGGAGGAGCCTGCCGCAGAGGAAAGCAGTCAGACATTAAAAACAGAGAGCAAAGGAGCAGGAAACCACATGGAGATCAATACGGAAAGAGTTGCAGTAGACGAGACTTCTGTTATCACGGAGGGGATGACCATCACGGGCGACATCAGCACGGAAGGCTCCATCGATGTGACCGGCACCGTAAACGGCAACATTGACGCGCTGGGCAAGCTCAACATCACGGGCCATATCAACGGCAATTCCAAGGCCTCCGAAATTTATGCGGAGAGCGCAAAAATCAACGGCGAGGTGGTCAGCGAGGGAGCGGTAAAGATCGGGGCAAGCTCCGTTGTGATCGGCAATATCACCGCTACCAGCGCAGCCATTGCAGGCGCAGTGAAGGGCGATATCGACGTGAGAGGCCCTGTCATTCTGGACGCATCCGCCATTGTGATGGGCAATATCAAGAGCAAATCCGTCCAGATCAACAACGGGGCGGTTATCGAGGGTATGTGCTCCCAGTGCTATGCGGATGTGAACCCCACGTCCTTCTTTGAAGAGTACAAGCCCGACGTAGTGCGCAAGGCAAGGACTTCCAAATAAGAGAAAGCAGGCGGGGAAAATGCAGAGAATATTGTTGAAACTCAGCGGCGAGGCTTTGGCCGGGGAGAAAAAAACGGGATTTGACGAAGACACCGTGCGGAAGGTGGCGCTGCAGGTAAAGCAGCTGGCCCACAGCGGGCTCCAGGTGGGAGTGGTCATCGGCGGCGGCAATTTCTGGCGGGGCCGCACCAGCGAGGACATCGACCGCACCAAGGCGGATCAGATCGGGATGCTTGCCACGGTGATGAACTGTATTTATGTCTCCGAGATCTTCCGCTCCGAGGGGATGAAAACCAGCATCCTGACCCCTTTTGAATGCGGTTCCTTCACGAAGCTGTTTTCCAAGGACAGGGCGAACAGATACTTTGCCGACGGGCAGGTGGTATTTTTTGCGGGCGGCACGGGCCATCCCTATTTTTCCACGGACACCGGCGTGGTGCTGCGGGCCATCGAGGTGGAGGCGGATGTGATCCTGTTGGCCAAGTCCATCGACGGGGTGTATGACGACGACCCGGGCAGGAATCCCCAGGCGAAAAAGTACAGCCAGGTGTCCATCGACGAAGTCATTGCGAAAAATCTCCAGGTGGTGGATATGACGGCTTCCATCCTTGCCAGGGACAACAAGATGCCTATGTGGGTGTTCGGCTTAAACGAGGAGAACAGCATTGTAAACGCGGTACAGGGAAACTTTAACGGCACGAAAGTCACGGTTTGTTGAGTCAATAGGAAAGAAAAGAGGATGAAGCCATGGATGCGAGATTGCAGCAGTACGACGATAAGATGAAGAAGACTCTGGAATACCTGGAGGCAGATTACGCGGGCATCCGCGCAGGACGCGCCAATCCCCATGTGCTGGATAAGCTGCGGGTGGACTATTACGGGACGCCGACCCCGATCCAGCAGGTGGGCAATATCACTGTGCCGGAGGCGCGGATCATCCAGATTGCGCCCTGGGAGAAATCCCTGATCAAGGAGATTGAAAAGGCCATCATGACCTCCGACATTGGCATCAATCCCTCCAACGACGGCAGCGTCATCCGCCTGGTGTTTCCGGAACTGACGGAGGAGAGGAGAAAAGATCTGGTCAAGGAAGTGAAGAAGAAAGCGGAGGAGAGCCGCGTGGCTGTCCGCAATATCCGCCGGGAGGGAAACGACGCCCTGAAAAAACTGGGAAAGACGGAAATCTCGGAGGACGAGATCAAGCAGATGGAAGACCAGCTGCAGAAACTCACCGACAAATACATCAAAGAAATCGACGGCCTGATGGAGGCCAAATCCAAGGAAATTATGACCGTTTGATCCGGCAGGCAGAGACGGGAGTGGAGAGAGGTCCGCTCCCTTTTTGCGCGGATGCCGCGGTGAAAGGATAGGGCGATGAGGGAAGAAAACGTACCGCGCCATGTGGCGATCATCTTAGACGGCAACGGCCGTTGGGCAAAGGCCAGGCATAAGCCCCGCAATTACGGCCATGTCCAGGGGGCGAAAACGGTGGAGACGATCTGTGAAGAGGCCTACAAGATGGGCATCCAGTATCTGACTGTGTATGCCTTCTCCACAGAAAACTGGAACCGGCCCAAGGATGAGGTGGAAGCGCTGATGAAGCTCCTCCGGGACTACATGAAGACCTGCCTGAAGACGGCGGAGAAAAACAGGATGTGCGTCCGGGTGCTGGGCGACAAGCGAAGGCTGGACGAGGATATCAGAAAGCGGATACAGGAGCTGGAGGAGGCAACAAAGGACAACGACGGGCTGCATTTCCAGATCGCCATCAACTACGGCGGCAGGGACGAGATCGTGCGCGCAGTCCGGAAACTGGCGGAGGAAGCGGCAAGCGGACAGATCGATCCCGGGCAGATCTCGGAGGAGACCGTCGCAGATCTTCTAGACACCGCAGGCCTGCCGGAGCCGGATCTGCTCATCCGCACCTGCAACGAACAGCGGATTTCCAATTTCCTGCTGTGGCAGCTGGCCTACACGGAGCTTTACTTCACCCCGGTGCCCTGGCCGGATTTTACAAAGGAAGAATTGATCAAAGCCGTGGAGGCATATAATCATAGGGATAGGAAGTACGGCGGGCTGAAGGAGGGATGACGGGATGTTTTGGACCAGACTATCAAGCGGGATTGTGCTGGTGGTGATAGCGGCCCTGGCCCTCGGATACGGCGGGCTTGTGCTGGCGGTGCTCCTCTGGGCTGTCTCTCTTGCGGCGCTTCTGGAACTGACGAAGGCCTTTTACGGCGGGGAGGGCCATGGGAGACGTAACGGCCTGGAGCTTCTGGGGATGGCGGGCGTCACCTTCTACTATCTTGCGCTGTATTTTGCCGGGGACGACACCTGGCTTTTGCTCTGTCTGGTGGGATTTTTCCTGGCGGTTATGTTTGTCTATGTGATCAGGTTTCCCAAATATCACGCCAGCCAGGCAGCCGCTTTGGTATTTTCCTTTCTCTATGCCCCGGTGATGCTGTCCTTTGTGTACCGCACCAGATCCGGCCCCCAGGGCTTTTACCTGGTGTGGATGATCCTGCTCAGCGCCTGGGGCTGCGATACCTGCGCCTATGTGGCGGGAATGCTGTTCGGACACAAAAAGATCTTTCCCCGTTTAAGCCCGAAGAAAACCCTGGAGGGCTGTATCGGCGGCGTGCTGGGCGCAGGGCTTCTTGGCTGGCTGTACGGCGCGTTTGTTGTGGAGCGGGCCTTCCCGGAGCAGTCGGTGAGCTGGGCGGCAGCCCTCATCTGCAGCCTGGGGGCGGTGATGGGGATGGTGGGGGATCTGGCGGCCTCCGCCGTGAAACGAAACTTTGAGATCAAGGACTACGGCAAGCTGATCCCCGGGCATGGGGGCATCATGGACCGGTTTGACAGCGTGATTATCACGGCGCCGATGACCTATCTGATGACGATTTTACTGCTGGGACGGTAAGGATTTGCGCCGTTTGAGATGGAAATGGGGATGAAGGAAATGCACCAGGAGACAAAGAGGATCGCCATATTGGGCTCTACGGGTTCCATCGGCACCCAGACGCTGGAGATCGTCCGAAACAATCCCGATCTGCGGGTGGTGGCTCTGGCCGCGGGCGCCAATGTAGAGAGGATGGAGGTCCAGATCAGGGAGTTTCACCCTGCGGTGGCAGGAATGTGGACGGAGAGCGCGGCAGCGGATCTGAAGGCCAGGGTGGCCGATCTGGAGGTCAAGGTGGTATCCGGCATGGAGGGGCTTTTAGAGATCGCGGCTTTGCCCCAAAGCCAGGTATTGGTGACCGCCATTGTGGGAATGATTGGTATCAGGCCCACCATTGCAGCCATCCAGGCAGGCAAGGACATTGCCCTGGCCAACAAGGAGACGCTGGTGACCGCAGGGCATATCATCATGCCCCTGTCCCGGGAGAAGGGCGTGTCTATCCTGCCGGTGGACAGTGAGCACAGCGCCATTTTCCAGTCGCTGAACGGGGAGCCTGCCGGACGGGTGGAAAAGATCCTGCTTACGGCATCCGGCGGGCCTTTCCGGGGGAAGACCAGGCAGCAGCTGGCGCAGATGAAGGCAGAGGACGCCCTGCGCCATCCCAACTGGAACATGGGGCCCAAGGTGACGGTGGATTCCTCTACCCTGGTCAACAAAGGGCTGGAGGTGATGGAGGCCAGATGGCTGTTTGACGTCGCCCTGGAGAAGATACAAGTGCTGGTGCACCCCCAGAGCATCCTCCACTCGGCGGTACAGTTTGTGGACGGGGCCGTCATGGGGCAGATGGGGATTCCGGATATGAAGCTTCCGATCCAGTATGCGCTGTTTTACCCGGACAGAAGGCCCATGGAGGGGAAACGGGTGGATTTTACCCAACTGGGGCAGCTGACCTTTGAGGAGCCGGACACCGATACCTTTCCGGGACTTGCCCTGGCCTATCGGAGCGCAGAACGGGGCGGCACCATGCCCACTGTGTTTAACGCGGCAAACGAAAAAGCTGTGGCGCTGTTTCTGGAGGGAAAGATCGGGTATCTGCAGATCCCGGAGCTGATTGCGGACGCCATGGAGCGCCACCGGGTGGTGGAAAATCCTACGGTGGAGCAGATTCTGGAGGCGGAGCGGCAGACGTATGAATCGATTGCAGGAAGGATAACTTGCGGATGATAACGTTGATTTTGTTTATTGTCATCTTCGGCGTGGTGGTCATCGCCCACGAATTTGGACATTTTTTGCTGGCAAAGGCAAACGGGATTCATGTGGTGGAATTTTCGGTGGGGATGGGGCCGAATCTCTTTTCCGTGAAAAAAGGGGACACAAAGTATTCCCTGAAGCTTTTCCCCATCGGCGGCGCCTGTATGTTTGAAGGGGAAGACGGCCTGATGGAAAAGGATCAGGAGCCCAGCCCCGGGTCTTTCCTCAAAGCCTCCGTGTGGGGCAGGATTTCCACGGTGGCGGCAGGGCCGTTTTTTAACTTCATCCTGGCCTTTGCCATCGCCTTTCTCATGGTGAATATGACGGACAGCATCGCCATACGGGATCCTGTGGCCACCCAGGTGATGGAGGGAGGCGGCGCTGAAGCCGCCGGTCTGCAGGACGGGGATGTGATCCTCTCCCTCAATGGGGAGAAGATCCGGCTGTATCAGGAGATTTCCCTGTATATGCAGGCTTCCTATCGGGGCGGAGAGCTGGAGGTGGCCTATGAGAGGGACGGCGAAATCTACACTACCCGGCTGACGCCCCAGTACGACCAGACCTCCGGCGGATACCTGCTGGGCGTGGCAAATGCGGAATTTGTGGAGCCCAAGGGGCTGGATCTGTTCCGATATGCCTGGTATGAGATGCGCTATTCTGTGAAAGCCACTTACAAGAGCCTGGGGATGCTGTTCCAGGGCCGGGTGAGCAGGCAGGATGTGGCCGGGCCGGTGGGCATTGCCGTGAATGTGGTGGGAAAGACCTATGAGACGGCAAAAGAGTACGGATGGCAGAGCGTGCTCTTAAGTATGCTCAACATCACGCTGATGCTGTCGGTAAACTTAGGAATTTTAAATCTTCTGCCCGTCCCTGCGCTGGACGGCGGCAGGCTGGTCTTTCTGCTTTTAGAGGTGGTGCGGGGGAAACCCGTCCCGCCGGAAAAGGAAGGCATGGTTCACTTTGTGGGCCTGATGTTCTTTATGCTTTTGATGGTAGTCATCTTCTTTAACGATCTGGCGAATATCTTCGCTTCTTAAACGAAAAGGAAATCCTATGGTCTATACAACATCCGCTTACTGGCAGCGGGGGGAAAATGATTCCGCCCTGCTGCTGCAGCACACGCGGTATGCCCGGACGCCCTTTGTCCTGGCCTGCGTCTGTGCGGCCGAGGGAGAGGCCCAGGCAAAAGCCGGAGCCTATCTGACCAAACAGCTGCTGCAGTGGTTTCAAAAACTTCCCCAAAAAAGAATTGCGAAAGCTCCCGGCCCCCGGCTTGCGGGCCTGGCGCCGGGGCTTTCGGCCTTTTTTCAGAAAACTGACGGTGAAATTGCATCCTGCGGGCTGCTTCCTGCCGGGGACCGGGCCCAGGTGACGGGGATTTTCTGCGCGGGGCCCTGTTTCCTTCTGTTCCACCGGGGCAGTTCCCGGATCTTTTTGATGCAGCAAAACCTGCACGGCGGCTGTGTCCGGGCCATTCCACAAAAGACCTGGGGAGACAAGACGGCGGGCAGCGCCGGGGAGGTCTTTCTGCGACCGGGCGTCCTGCAGGAGGACGTGGGCCTGCTGATTGCCTCCCAGTCGATGGTTGACTGTATTGGTCAAGAAAAGATCGGGGAATGTCTTGATGTGACGCAAATGTCGGGAAAGGCGCAGACGGACAGGCATCTCAGGGAATTGGGGCGTCTGGCCCAGAACCTGGGAGGGAGACATATGACGGCAGTGTTTTTGCAAAGCGGAGGGGAGGAAGGCGTTTGAGAGAAGAGAAAAGCGGCGGGACGGTCCTGACGCCCTGGGGGGAGAGCCTGCGCCTTGTGCGCTGCCTGGGGAGCGGGGCCTTCTCCCGGGTCTACCTGGTGCGGGAGGAGGGGACGGGAGCATGGTTTGCCTGCAAGGTCAGCGGGGCGGCGCAGCTGCTGGAAAGAGAGGGAGAGCTGATGGCCCGGATACGCCATCCCCTGTTTCCCGGTTTTTGCGGGCAGTGGCAGCGGGACGGCAAGGGGTTTCTTCTGATGGAATATGTCTGCGGATGCAGCCTGGAGGCGCTTTTAAGGCGCCGGGGGGCTTTCCCGGAGGGCCAGGTCAGGCGCGTGGGGATCGAGCTGGCGGAGGGGCTGAAAATTCTGCACGAACTGCCGGAGCCGGTGATTTTCAGGGACGTGAAGCCGCAGAACATCCTCCTGCGCCAGGACGGCAGGGTGAAACTGTTGGACTTGGGAGCCGCCTGCCGGATGCGCCAGCGGGACTCGATGGCGGGCACGCCGGGGTACGCGGCCCCGGAACAGCTTCTTCCGGGAGCGCCCCTTACTCCCGCCAGCGACGTGTACGGCGTGGGGAGGACCCTCCAGGCCATGGCGGGGGCAGACTGCGGCAGAAAGCTGAAAAATCTGCTTGCGCGCTGCACCAGGACAGAGCCCGGGAGGCGGTTTCCCGATATGCCTTCCCTGCGCGACGCCCTGGCACAGAAGAAGGAAATTTCCCGGAGCGTCTGCCTGGAAAACCTCTGGGAAACCAACTATAAACAGGACTATGACGTCCGTGTCGAAAAATGACATATGTGTCTTCAAACGAAAATAACACGTCGATGGGCTGATTTTTGAAGCGCGGCAGTTCATTCGAAGGCAGTTCATCCTGCAATAGGGAATAAATTCTTGTAAATTTTGGTTGCAGGCGGGAAATGTCTTTGTTACAATAGTAGAAGTGCAAAATCTCATTTTCCTATCCATAGGAGGTAAATCAATATGGCGAAAAAGCGTAACATTATCGTAGGCCAGTCCGGCGGCCCCACTGCCGTGATCAATTCCAGCCTTGCCGGCGTGTATAAGACGGCAAAGGAGCATGGGTTTGACACGGTATACGGTATGCTCCACGGCGTACAGGGCCTGTTGGACGAGCAGTATGTAGATCTTGATACCCAGATCCATTCCGATCTGGACATCGAACTGTTAAAGCGCACGCCCTCCGCTTTTCTGGGCTCCTGCCGGTTTAAGATGCCGGAGATCCAGGACAAGCCGGAGATATACGAAAAGCTGTTCCAGATTCTGGAAAAGCTGGAGATCGAGGTATTCATCTACATCGGCGGCAACGATTCCATGGATACCATTAAGCAGCTGTCCGATTATGCGGCTCTGAAGGGATACAGCCAGAAGTTCATGGGCGTGCCCAAGACCATTGACAACGACCTGGCCATCACCGACCATACCCCCGGCTTTGGCAGCGCAGCCAAGTATATCGCCGTATCCACCAAAGAGGTGATCCGCGATGCGCTGGGCTTAAGTTACAACAAGGAGAACATCACCATTCTGGAGATCATGGGCCGCAACGCAGGCTGGCTGACAGGCGCAGCCGCCCTGGCAAAGACAGAGGAGTGCCCCGGCCCCGACCTGATCTATCTGCCGGAGCTTACCTTTGACATGGACAAGTTCCTGGCGAAGGTGCAGGAGCTGCTCAAGAAGCAGAAGAATGTGGTGATCGCTGTCTCCGAGGGCATCAAGCTGGCAGACGGCCGCTATGTGTGCGAGCTCTCCGGCGGCGGGGAATATGTGGATGCGTTCGGCCACAAGCAGCTCCAGGGAACTGCCGCTTATCTGGCGCAGTTTTTGAGCGCAAAGCTGGGCTGCAAGACCCGCGGCATCGAGTTCTCCACCCTGCAGAGATGCGCTTCCCACATGGCGTCCCGCACCGACATTGACGAGGCGTTCATGGTAGGCGGCGCCGCTGTGAAGGCAGCCGACCAGGGAGATACCGGCAAGATGGTAGTCATCGAGAGGGTTTCCGACGAGCCTTACACCAGCGGGGCCGGCATCTACGACGTACACCAGATCGCAAACAACGAGAAGGTAGTGCCCAGGGAGTGGGTCAACGAAGAAGGCGACTATGTGACGCAGGAGTTCATCGACTATGTGAAGCCGCTGATCCAGGGCGATTACGCGCCGTTCATGGTAAACGGCCTTCCCCAGCACCTGGTGGTGAAGACGGGCAATACCGAAAAGTAAGCTGACACGGCCCGCTGCAGCGCAGTTTTTTTACAGCGCAGGCATCGAAATATTAAAATAAGAAGAAGCGCCGCCCACGACCCGGACCGGGTCATCAGGCGGCGCTTTTTTGTTTCAGCGGGGAGCCTTACTTCATCTGCTCTTCCTGCTTTTTGATCATGCGGCGAACCATCTCGCCCCCGATGGAACCAGCCTCGCGGGAGGTCAGGTCACCGTTGTAACCTTCCTTCAGGTTTACACCCAGCTCGGATGCAACCTCGGTTTTGAAACGATCCATTGCTGCCTTTGCTTCAGGCACTTCTACTCTATTGCTTCTGTTACCGGACATTCTTTTTCACCTCCAATGCTTTGTGATTTTCTCTATCTTCAAGATAAGTGCTGCCTGCACTTACCCTGAAGATCCCGGATTTAAGTGCCTGCCGCGGCTTATCTTGGTCTTATTATGGCCCTGGCAGAAAAAAATATGTTGGAAACATTTGTTTTTTTTTCTTACCTGTGTTATAATCTTAACGTAACTGTGACTTTATTCCTCCGTGATCGGGGGGCGGATGAAATAGATGAGGCACAGGCGATGGAGAAGGAGGAAACGAAGGTATGAGTTTACAGGTAGAAAAATTGGAGAATAATATGGCCAGGCTGACCATTGAAGCGTCTGCCGAGGAACTGGACAAGGCCATTGAGGGAGCTTATCAGAAGAGCAAAAATAAGATCAGCATCCCGGGGTTCCGCAAAGGGAAAGCTCCCCGCAAAATGATCGAGCAGATGTACGGACGGGAGGTCTTCTATGAGGACGCGGCCAATGCGCTGATCCCGGACGCTTATGAGAAGGCGCTGGAGGAGTGCACCGAGGAAATCGTCTCCTCCCCTGAGATCGAAGTGATCCAGATCGAGGCGGGAAAGCCTTTCATCTTTACCGCGGAGGTGGCGTTAAAGCCCCCTGTGACCCTGGGCAAATACAAGGGCATTAAGGTGGACAAAACGGATGCGGACGTCACCGACGAGGAGATCACGGCGGAAATCGACGGCGAGCGCGAGAAAAACGCCAGGATCGTGGACGTCACCGACCGGGCCGTGAAAGAGGGAGACATTGCCGTCATCGATTTTGAAGGCTTCGTGGACGGAGAGGCTTTCGAGGGCGGGAAGGGACAGGATTATCCCCTTACCATCGGCTCCCACGCCTTTATCCCCGGCTTTGAGGAAGCGCTGGTGGGCGCGCAGATTGGTCAGGAAACCGACGTGAACGTGACGTTCCCCGAGGATTATCAGGCCGCAGAGCTTGCCGGAAAGGCGGCCGTGTTCAAATGCACCGTGAAAAAATTACAGGAGAAGGTATTACCCGGGCTGGATGAGGATTTTGTCAGCGAAGTTTCCGACGAGAGCGACACCGTGGAAGAATACCGGGAGGAGATCCGCAAGAAGCTTTCGGAGAGGAAGACGGCCAGCGCCAGAAACGCCAAAGAGGAGGCAGTTGTGGAGGCCGCCATCGCCGATGCGAAGATGGATATCCCCGACGCCATGCTGAAGACCCAGCAGAAGCAGATGGCGCAGGAGTTTACCCAGAGGCTCCAGGCCCAGGGAATTTCCTGGGATCAGTACATGAAAATCACCGGCGTCACCGCACAGATGCTCTTAGACCAGATGAAACCGCAGGCCTTAAAGCGGATCCAGTCCAGGCTGGTGCTGGAGGCGGTTGCCGCAGCGGAGAAGCTGGAGGCTGCAGCGGAGGAGGTCGAAGAGGAGCTTAAGACCATGGCAGAGGCCTACCGCATGGAGATCGACAAGGTGAAAGAACTCCTGGGCGAGAGCGGCTTAAAGCAGGTGAAGGAAGACCTCGCCGTGAAAAAAGCTGTGGACTTCCTGGTAGAGAACGCCAAGGAGGGAAAGGCTTCTGGAAAGAAGGCTTCCGGCGCGAAGGCCAAGGAGGCAGGCGGGGAGCCCGCTGAGGAACAAGAGGCTGCAAAAGAGTAATCTGTCACGAAAGAAACCGGCGCGGTTGTGTCCCCTGAGGGGATGCAGCCGCTCTGTGCGTATAAAAAATTTATAAAAATCAAAATACTGATTGAAAAAAACGCTTAAGTGGGATATGATGGAAAAAATGATAAAAGGGAGGATTTCACATGAGTTTAGTGCCTTATGTCATTGAACAGACAAGCAAGGGGGAGCGATCCTATGACATATATTCCCGGCTGTTAAAGGATAGAATCATCTTTTTGGGGGAGGAGGTAAACGATACCTCCGCCAGTATCGTAGTGGCGCAGCTTTTGTTTTTGGAGGCGGAAGACCCGGAGAAGGATATCCACCTTTACATCAACAGTCCCGGCGGGGCGATCACCGCTGGCATGGCCATCTATGACACCATGAATTACATCAAATGCGACGTTTCTACGGTCTGCATCGGCATGGCGGCCAGCATGGGTGCGTTTTTACTCTCCGGCGGGGCCAAGGGGAAGCGGTTCGCCCTTCCCAACGCAGAGGTCATGATTCATCAGCCTCTGGGCGGCACACAGGGACAGGCCACGGAGATCGAGATCGCCGCAAAGCATATCTTAAAGACCAAAGAGAAATTAAATCGGATGCTGGCAGAGAATACCGGCAAGGATTACGAGACTGTCTGCGCCGACACGGAGCGGGACAACTGGATGAGCGCTGCGGAAGCGCTGGATTACGGCCTGATCGACCAGGTCATCGCTTCCCATGACGCGGCGCAGCCCAAATAGGGAAGATGTGACAGGAGTAAACAAATGGCAGCTAAAATGACAGGAAATGACATCAGATGTTCTTTCTGCAATAAGACCCAGAGCCAGGTGCGCAAGCTGATTGCGGGCCCGGCGGGAGTCTATATCTGCGACGAGTGCATCGATATCTGCGCGGATATCCTGGAAGAGGAATTGGAGGACGATCCCGTAGAGGAGAGCGCCAGCCCCGATATCAACCTCTTAAAGCCTGTCCAGATCAAGGAGTTTCTGGACGAGTATGTGGTGGGCCAGGAGGCGGCCAAGAAGGTGCTTGCCGTTTCCGTGTACAACCATTATAAGCGGGTGACTGCGCCGAAGGATCTGGACGACGTGGAACTGCAGAAGAGCAATATCATCATGGTGGGGCCCACTGGTTCCGGCAAGACCTACCTTGCCCAGACCCTGGCAAAGATCATCAACGTGCCCTTTGCCATCGCCGACGCCACCACGCTGACAGAGGCCGGATATGTGGGCGAGGACGTGGAAAACATCCTCTTAAAGCTGATCCAGGCGGCAGATTACGACGTGGATCGCGCCCAGTACGGCATCATCTATATTGACGAGATCGACAAGATCACCAAGAAGGGCGAAAACGTATCCATCACCCGGGATGTATCGGGGGAGGGCGTACAGCAGGCGCTTTTGAAGATTGTGGAGGGCACTGTGGCCAGCGTGCCGCCCCAGGGGGGCAGAAAGCACCCTCATCAGGAGCTGATCACCATAGACACGTCCAACATCCTCTTTATCTGCGGCGGCGCGTTCGACGGCCTGGATAAGATCATCGAGGCAAGGCTGGACCGGAAGGCCATCGGCTTTAACACGGAGATCACGCAGAAGAACACCAAGGAGCTGGACGGCCTGCTTCAGGAGGTGACGCCCCAGGATCTGGTGAAATTTGGACTGATCCCGGAGTTTGTGGGCCGTGTGCCCATCTGCGTGGCACTGCAGGGACTGGACAAGGAGGCTCTTGTCCGCATCCTGAAGGAGCCCAAGAATGCGCTGATCAAGCAGTATCAGAAGCTGTTTGACATGGATGATGTGGAGTTGACCTTCGACGAGGAGGCAGTGCAGGCCATTGCAGAAAAGGCCTTTGAGCGCAAGACAGGCGCCAGAGGGCTCCGCTCCATCATGGAGAGCGTGATGATGGACACCATGTACGAGATCCCCTCGGACGACACCATCCAGGCCTGTGTGATCACCAAGGAAGCGGTAGAGGGCGGTACTCCGCTCACCATTCACCAAAGCGGGGCAAAGGGCAGTTTAGAACCCGCCATATAAGCGGCAAGGCACACGACGGTCACGCCTGTGTGAAGGGACAACGCCGTCTGCGGACGGCGTTGTCTTATTGTGTCAGCCGCGCAGTCTGGCACAAAAGGAGGAAACCATGGTCATCAAGAATGTCAGCCTGGAGACGGTCTGCGGCATTACCAGCAAGCTTCCCGCAAGCAAGTATCCGGAGGTGGCTTTTGCGGGAAAGAGCAATGTGGGCAAGTCGTCCCTGATCAACGGGTTGATGAACCGGAAGGCTTTGGCGAGAACCAGCGCCCAGCCTGGAAAGACCCAGACCATCAACTATTACAATATCAACGACAGCCTCTATTTTGTGGATCTGCCGGGCTACGGATACGCCAGGACCAGCGAACATATCAGACAGCAGTGGGGCAGGATGATCGAAAACTATCTCCACAAGTCAAAGCAGTTAAGACAGGTGTTCCTTCTGGTGGATATCCGGCATAAGCCCTCCGAAAACGATAAGACCATGTACCGCTGGATCTGCGAGAGCGGCTACCAGCCGGTGATCGTCGCAACCAAGCTGGATAAGATCAACCGCAGCCAGACCGCAAAGCAGGTGCAGCAGATACGGATCGGGCTGGATGCAAAAGAAGCCCGGATCATCCCCTATTCTGCGCAGACCAAGCAGGGCAGGGAAGAAATTTACGAGGTTCTGGACAAGATTTTGGAGGAAGCGGAGTGAAAAGGTACAGTAAAGCCCTGACAAACCTGGCGATTGCAGCGGCGGTATTTTTGGCGGTGATTTTTCTGCTGCCCCGGGCGCTGGTCTTTTTCATGCCCTTTGTGGTGGGCTGGGTGATCGCGATGATCGCTTCGCCCCTGGTCTGTTTTTTTGAGAAAAAAATAAAGTTAAAGAGGAAGCTGGGAAGCGCTTTTGTGATCATCGTGGTCATAGGGCTGGTGGTGCTTCTCCTCTATATCCTGCTGGCCTGGCTGGTGGATCAGATCGGCGGCCTGATCGCCTCCCTGCCGGAAATGTGGCAAGGGATGCAGGCAGACTTAAACAGGATGGGCGATAGGCTGACGGTGCTGCTCCAGAAGCTGCCCAAGGAGATGCAGACGGGGCTGGAAGGGATAACGGAGGACGTCGGCGCCCGGCTGAGCGGTTTTTTTGGAGAGATAGGAACGCCTACCATCGCGGCGGCGGGACGTTTTGCGTCACAGCTGCCCAATATTCTCGTGGGCGTTATCATGGTGCTTTTGTCCTCCTATTTCTTTGTGGCGGAGCATCAGCAGATCAAAGAGTGGTTCCGCAGGCACACCCCGCCAACCCTGCAGCTCTATTACGGCATGATACGCAGGAGCCTGGTGCAGTCGGTGGGCGGTTATCTGATCGCCCAGCTTAAGATTGAAGTGTGGATGTATGTCCTTTTGCTGATCGGCCTCGGCGTGCTGGGGGTCGGCTACTATGCCCTGATCGCGCTGGGCATCGCCATTTTGGACTTTATCCCTGTTCTGGGGACGGGAACCGTGTTGATTCCCTGGGCGGTAATCAAGATTTTTGCCGGAGACTACAAGGTGGCAGTGGGGCTTTTAATCATCTGGTGCGTGGGCCAGCTGGCCAGACAGCTGATCCAGCCGAAGATCGTGGGGGACTCCATCGGCGTGCCCCCGCTTCCCACCCTGATTCTTCTGTATGCGGGATACCGGCTGGGCGGCGTCGTGGGGATGATCGTGGCGGTGCCTTTGGGGCTGCTTCTGTACACCATGGTGCAGGAGGGCGTCTTTGACGGCGTCAAGAACAGCACATTGATCCTGTTGGCGGGGATCAACCGGTTCAGGCGGCTGGAGCGGGAAGATTTGTTTGAGGTGGAGGAAATGGCTGTGCGCAGCCAGGAGACCGCCAGACAGGTGGAAGCCCAGCGCCAGGAACAGCAGCGCCGCAAAGAGGAGGAAAACGAGGCCCGCCTGAAGAAAAAAGAGGCGGGGAAAAACAGGAAAAAACGGAAACTGTGAAACTTTTTCCCGAAAAAGCAGTCTATTCAGAAGAAGACGCAATGGAGTGTGTTCCCGCACTCCATTTTTGTTTGCAACTTTGATACAAACATATCTTATAATGTTTCAAAGATGGCGCTGCAGGCAGTGCAGTGTGGGAGGCAGGGAGGAGTGGAGCATACGATGGAAAAAAGAGTTTTAGTATACAACAATAACACCGGGATCGTGGAAAAGATGGAGGCGCTGCTGGCCGGGGAAGGGCTGACCGTAACGGCTGCATCCGATCTGGAGCAGCTGAGGGCTGCGCTGGCCCAGGAGGGCGTCTATCTGATGCTGGTGGATGTGGAATTAAACGACAAGGGATGGGATAAGGGGATCGAGATGATCGCGGCACTCAGAAAGGCCAGCAGTATTCCCCTGATCGTGGTTTCCGCCCAATCGGCGGAGACGGCCAAGATCATGGCGCTGGAAGCGGGAGCGGACGATTATGTGACGGCGGACTGCAACCCGCTGGAGCTTCTGGCCAGGATCAAGTCCCAGATCCGCAGGTATACCCAGCTGGTCAATATGTGCGCCAACATCGACCGGATCTACCGGGTGGGGGACCTGGTGATAGACGACGTGCAGCGGAAGGTGACCGTGGAGGGGAGAAATGTGCGCCTGACGCCCATCGAGTACAAGATCCTGCGGCTTTTGGTGCAAAAACGGGGCACGGTGTTAAGGAGCAGCCAGATTTATGAGAGCATCTGGCAGATGCAGGCCATCGGCGCGGACAACACCATCGCCGTGCACATCCGCCACATCCGGGAAAAGATCGAGAACAATCCCAGGGAGCCCAGATATTTAAAGGCAGTCTGGGGCACAGGCTATAAAGTGGGGTAGAGGCATCAGGCAGGATCATCAGGTCAGACAGGAAGATCGAGCGGGACAGAGAGGTTGGACGGGAAATGGAGATGGAAAAGAAGAGTGGATTGAGCGGCAGCACCCTGAAATGGATCGCCATTGCGGCGATGTTCATCGACCATGTGGCGGCGGCTCTGCTTGCACGGCTGATCGTGACGGGGCAGGGCAATGCGCCTTTGTACGGTGTGTATCTGGCGATGCGCTTTGTGGGCAGGCTGGGATTCCCTATCTTCTGCTTTCTCCTGGTAGAGGGGTTTCAGCGGACGAGAGATCGGTGGAAATATGCCAGGCGGCTGGGGACATTTGCCCTGGTGTCGGAGATTCCCTTCGATCTGGCGTTCAACGGACAGGTGCTGGAGACTGCCTATCAGAATGTGTTTTTCACCCTGCTTCTGGGGCTTCTTCTGCTGTGCTGTCTGGAGCTGCCAGACGCCCCAAAGTCCTCCCGGCTCATGGGATGGCTCCTGGGGCTTTTTGGGGCCCTTCTCTGCGGGTTGTGGCTGGAGACGGCCCTGGCGGAGAGGTTTCCCGGGACACTCTTTGAGGGAAAGCCCTATGTCTGCATCGGTCTGCTGGGCCTTGGGGTGCTGGCGGCCTGGATCGCCGCAGGGCGGCACATGGGCGTCCGGATGGGGCGTCTGGGCAGGAACCTGGCGTTTTTGGGCATTTTTTTGATGCTGGGCGACCTGCTTCGGACGGATTACGGCGGAATGGGCGTGCTCACCATCGCGGCGATGTATCTCCTGCGCCGTTTCCCGGCCTGGGAAATGGCGGGCGGCTGCGCCGTGCTGAGCCTGTTTAACGGCATGGAACTGACCGCGTTTTTTGCCGTGATCCCTGCCGCCCGGTACAACGGGCAGAGGGGGATGAAACTAAAATATTTCTTTTACGCCTTTTACCCGGTGCACCTCTTCCTCCTGTGGCTGATTGCCTTTCTGATGGGGATGGGGCAGGTAGCGGTGGTATGAGGTTGAAAGGTACAGCAAAAAACCAGTCTTCTGCCTTGGGCCTGTCGGAGCTGGTGCAGTTAGCTGCTGCCCCAAAAGAGTACTCTCCCCATGAACTGGCACTCGCGGTGGCCTCAGACCGAAGACAAAGCCCGGGGTCTCACAGAATTTTGCTTTCTGAAAGATCCGAAAGTCAAACAAAACAAGACTGGACAACGCGGCTTTATCCTGTTATAATGAATCTGTCATTGAAAAATCGGACATTCTGACCGATTGTATCTATCACGCAGTTCTGCGGCATTTTTCAAGATCAAAATTCATTTTCACAGGAGGAGTCTGCCTATGACAGAAGAAAAGCAAGAAACCCTCAAAGCCCTGTCCAACCGGGAGTTAAAATCCGATGTGTTTACTGCTGTTTTCAGCGAGCCGGAAAACGCCGCCATGTTATACACTGCCCTCTCCGGCGAAGAGACAGCCCCGGAGGACGTCGAGATCGCTACCCTGGAGGGCGTGCTGTTTCTGGCCCGGAAAAATGACCTGGGCTTTCTCGTGAAAGACAGGGTACTTGTCATCAGCGAGCACCAGTCCACCGTCAACCGAAATATGCCCCTGCGGAGCATCCTGTACTATGGCCGCACCATGGAAAAACTGCTGAAAAACCAGGATCTCTACCGGGAAAAGCTCATCCCCATCCCCACGCCGGAGTTCTATTTATTCTACAACGGATCAAAACCTGTGCCTGACGAAATAGTATTAAAACTTTCGGATGCATATATTGCCAAAACCCAAGAACCAATGTTAGAATTAAAAGTAAAGATGATCAATATCAACCTCCCGGTGGGGCACAGGCTCCTGGGGGAATGTATGCCGCTGTATGAGTACTCCTGGTTTATCGAGCAGGTAAGGCGCTACATGGAAGACGGAATGAACCGTGACACGGCGGTGACCCTTGCCATCAAGGACTGCATCCGGGAGGGAATCTTTGCAGAGTTTGTCACGAAGCATGGGACGGAGGTAGAGAATATGCTGTTTACCCAGTTTAACATGGACGACGCTTTGGCAGTGCGGTATGAGGAGGGCTTGGAGGATGGCATAGAACAGGGGTTAGAGCGAGGCCTTGCACAGGGCATGGAGCGAGGCCTTGCCCAGGGGTTTACCCAGGGAAAACAGCAGCTTTTGATCCATCAGGTATGCAGCAAGCTGCAAAGAGGCGACTCCCCAGAGAAGATCGCAGCCGACCTGCTGGCAGGCGAGAAGGAGGTCGCCCGGATCTGTGAGGCTTATGTCTCCTGTGGGCCGGAGGAGAGCGCCGTCTACGAAAGGCTGGTTGGTGATCTGAGAGGATCGGAATAAATCAACCTCCCGGTGGGGCACAAGCTCCTGGGGGAATGTATGCCGCTGTATGAGTACTCCTGGTTTATTGAGCGGGTGAGGCGCTACATGGAAGATGGGATGAACCGGGACACGGCGGTAACCCTTGCCATCAAGGACTGCATCCGGGAGGGAATCTTTGCAGAGTTTGTCAAAAAGCATGGGACGGAGGTAGAGAATATGCTGTTTACCCAGTTTAACATGGACGATGCTCTGGCAGTACGGTATGAGGAGGGCTTGGAGGATGGCATAGAACAGGGCATGGAGCGTGGCCTTGCACAGGGGCTTACCCAGGGAAAACAGCAGCTTTTGGTTCATCAGGTGTGCAGAAAGCTGCAAAGAGGTGAATCCCCGCAGAAGATCGCAGCCGACCTGCTGGCAGACGAGAAGGAGATTGCCCGGATCTGTGAGGCTTATGTCTCCTGCGGGCCGGAGGAGAGCGCCGTCTATGAAAAGCTGGCTGGGGATGAAAAAATTGGATAGGGAAGATCACCTGCTTAGAATCCTGTGAAGGGAAGCTGTGATTCGGAGCGTCTTTTTCATTTCGCGTCCGCACTTGCGTAAAATTTCCATTTAGGTTGTGGATAAAGTTGGCAATTCCTTATAAAGTAGGATTAATAAAATCATCTTAGGGAGGGAAATGCCATGAAAAGAGATCGGAAATTTAAGCTAAAGAGGTATGCCATTGTTTTATTGGCGGCAGTGCTGCTGCTCCAGGGAGTGCCGCTGCAGAGACAGGGCGGGGAAGCCGGGGTAAAGCCGTGCGCGATGACAGAAGAATCTTTTGCAGAATCATAATCAGCAACGTTCCAGAAAATACAATCGATATATTCTACATATGAAAAACAAAATAAAATCAGTAACAAAGACACAGATCAAAATCTTTTTTTAGCGCTTTTTCTAAAATCCGGCTATTGTTGGGAAATCCGGCCAGAAATTCCAAATTGCAGCCGTAGACCGCCTGGAGCCTGGCTCCGTCGTAGTCCCCACATTCCCCCAATGCCTGTGAGAGATAAAATAAGAAATCACCATATGTGGACAGGTGGCTTCTTAAAAGCCGCTTGTCGCAATTCTGGTATAAGCGAAGTATCGCAGAAAACTGTTTTTGTACATATAAACTGCTGCAATGCTGGCTTAAGGTGTGGGAAAAGGTGTTTGACTGAAACACAGGGGATGGCTTCAGCATATTCCAATATTCCAGCAATTGGCTGAAATACAAGGAACTGAAGTAGCTGTCCTGTGTATTGCAGTATGCGTAGGCAAGGTGGTTGAGGATAGATATCTCTTCCCAGCTTAAGCGGTAGCGGCAGACGTCTTGTATCCGAAAATCCGGCAGCGTCATGTGCAGCGCTTCTGTGAGAAGCTGGATTTCTTCCGCGGGGGAGGAAGCCAGGGATGCAAGAACCGTAAGATACCGCTGGCGGTAAAGCATATCCTCCTTCTGCAAAACCTGATCTATCTCGTTTATGTAAAAGGCGCGTTTGTCCAATAAATCAGGAGTGTTCAGAAGTTTATGTTTTAGTTCGTGAAACCGGGCGTCTTTCTCATCTCCCCAAAATTCAAAAATTCTCTCCGATATGCCGAGACGCTGCAGCAGGGCTTCAGAGAGGGCAATGTCCGGCAGCAGGGTACTGTTTTCAATTTTGGATAACTTGGAGGCGCTGCAGAGCCCCTGGCACAGAATCTGCTGGGATACCCCCTGCTGCGTGCGCAGATCCCGGATGATATCCCCCAGCGTGTAAGGGCTGTCCTGGGCAGGCTTTTCCGAAAAGGCAGAAATGGAAAGAGGGACGGGGGCTGGGTAGGAGACCAGCGGGATATCCGGCAGGCTTTGCATATAGTCTGTCATAGTATAGGCGGTGCGCCGCGCCAAAAAGCTACGGCAGACGGTAGCATAACAGCTCCCGAATCCATGGGCGGAATAAAAGGCAGCTTTGATCAGGGCGTCCGCCTGTTCCGTGTCCTGCAGATAGTAGGAGCAAAGGCCGGACAAAAAGGCAAGGGGAAAAAGAAAGGCTGGGCCTCCCTGGTGGGCAATATCCGAACGGACAGCGTCCGCAGTCGTTCTGGCCTCGGCATAGGATTTTTGCGCCAGCAGAAGCTTCGTCTTCACGATGGCGAGATGTGCGGCAAGGCTTTGGGATTCGGTGATGGAAAAGGTGGCCTGGGAAAGGTGGCATTCCAACTGGCCGCACAGGATGGAACAGGTTCCGATATCGTCCAGGTAAAGGGCCTCCTCTGCCAGAAGCGTCAGGATCTCTAATTCCGTCTGCGTCAGGACAAGCTCCTGAAAATCGGAAAGATCCATCGTGGGCCTGGTAAAGCGCAGGGCGGCAAGCAGGGCGTCCCGGTTTTCTTCGTGGGAGCCGCAGCAGGAGAAAAATTGCAGACGGCACCGCAGAAACAGCCATTTCTGGTAAGAAAGCCTGTCGTTGGCCCACTCTGCGTTTTCTGCTTTTTTCAGTTCCTCCCAGGCGTCGGACAACTGCCAGTTGTTCAGATAAAAGGCGGCGTATTGCAGGGCGCAGTAGCAGTCGAAAGCCTTTCTGCCGGCAAAAACAGGAAACCTGCTGCGGGAGACGCCTGCCTGCTCCATCAGCGCCTGAAAGGTAGCGGGGCTGACGGCGCGGACGCCAGTCTCGATCCGGGAGAGGGCCTGGGGAGAGCAGATGCCTTCCGACAGCTGTTCCTGGGTCATGCCGGCTTTCCTGCGTGCTTCCCGGATCCCGTCTTTTGCACTGCGCACACCCATACGATCTTACCGCCTTTCCGTTTCTTTTCCCACATTTTAATATAACGTGATATAAAAATCAACCTAAATGGAAAGCTATTTTTTTCTGATTTGATTGTGGAATACCTAAATGGGATGGTATAAAATGACATTGCCATAAACATATTGCCCAAACTCTGTGACTGGTGTAAGCTTATGTCTCATTATGGATTCTGAAAAACTAAGATCCAGGCCTGGAAAGTCAAAAAAGTATTTGAGAACGGTCTGAAATGGGGTTCCGTGGCGGAGCCAAGCGGATTCGTTATCTTTAAAAGTCATTTGCGGAGTTTTGGATGAGCATAATATGAAGAATATAACAGAAGTTGATGTTTTGGGACAATATGTCAATGGAACAGTACTTTAAAACGATTGAAAAACGGAGGAAAAGTAAAATGAAAGAAGTATTAGCGGTAATGAACAGGTATAATTCCTTTCATAAAGCCATAAGAGATTCACAAAAAGGCATTCAGCAAAAAATTGCATCGCATAGTGGCTCTGGAAGTTCGTTTGCACACTGTTATGGAGGAAAGTAATAGTCTTACTAGCAATTGTACTGTTGTGTGATTGTGTGTATCGGGAATTGTCAATATGACAGTTCCCGATATTTGATACTAAAAAATTTAGATACCAAATTAGGAGAAAACTATGTTTCATGCAATTTATTTTTATGTATATCCTTCTGTAGGAACTTTCATGTCTGACTCAATTATTTTAGAATATCCCAATGGTATATCCAAAAAGAGTATTATTAAAGGAATGTATAAGAAACTATTATATCGGTATAACGATATGCAGTTAGAGCCAGAAAACATTCGTATCATTGCAATTGTAGATGATTTTTATTCACAAGACGAGGCAGAAGCTTATTTGATAAAATACCCGATTAAACAAACACGAATGTCTTTTTCCGTTCAGTGGCACTTTACGAAAGTCTGTAATCAAAGATGTGTTCAGTGTTATCTTGGCTCAGAACAGTTTCATGGAATGCTAGATGAAAATGAACTGTCAGAACAAGAGCTGTATGAGGTGGTGGATAAATTTTACTCTTTTTGTAATATGATACAGGCATCACCAGTATTTGTCCTTACTGGTGGACATCCGCTATTATCTCCAAAACTGAAAAAAATCCTTTCTTATATTGATAACCAGTACAGGAAAAAAGGGTGGTTAGCGAACATATTTATATTAGGCAATCCACAATATCTAGAAGAAAATATTGATATGTTGGAAGCTCATAATGTAGATTCTTATCAAATATCTATTGACGGAACAGAAAAAATGCATGATGAGTGGAGAGGAAAAGGTTCTTTTAGTGCATCTATGAGAGCGCTAGATTTGTTAAAAAAATCAACAATTTCTCCTAAAATAATGTCCACACTATCAAAAAAGAATGCTGAAGATGTTATAAATTTGTATAAGTTATTATGTGAAAAAGGAGCTCCATTTTTTGCTTATTCAAGATTGGTTCCTAACTGTAGTGAAAAAAGTGCTAATTATTTTGATGAACACTTTACTGGTAGAGAATATAGAGATTTCCTAGAAAAAATGTTTAATGTGATTCTGAAAATGAGAGAACAGGGGTATACTACGCAGTTTGTTTATAAGGATCATTTATGGAAACCTTTTTTGGCAGAAAAAGGAATTTGGAACTTTGATGAAAGATATGGAAATGACAGAAATACTATGTTAATATATGATGGCTGTCATATTAACCAGGATTCATTATGCATTGGAACAAATGGAAACGTATATGCTTGTATGAAAACGGAAAGTTATTTGGGCAATATACGAGAACAATCATTTGAAGAGATATATACTTGCTCCAGAGCAGAGTATTTTAGGAACTATGAAAAATATGAAGGTTGTAACGTATGCGGATACAAACAGTACTGCAGAGGATGTCATGCAGTATCATATGGTGTTTATGGAGATTTTTACAAACCCGATCCACAGTGTTGGTTTGCAGAAAGATTGTTTAAACAGAATGAGGAGGGGGAAGCTTGAAAGAGAATCGGAAACTTTTGTGGGAGCAGCTCTGTGAAAACGCCGGGGGAATCGCAGTGCTTCTGTGCCTGTCTTTTGTCATGAGCGTGTTTAGCCTGACGGTGCCCTGGTTTATGCAGTATTTTACCGACCGCATCGTCCTGCTGGGCAGATGGGAAAACGTCTGGCGGGTGATTGCATTGTTTGGGATCGTCACCCTGATCCGTTTCCTTGTGGATCTGCTCTACGAGAAACTGCTGGCCTTTCTCACCTATCAGAAGATCGGCCTTGCCCTGCGCAGGAGGGTAAAAGAGAACCTGCTCTATCTGGACGGGCAGTATTTCTATAAAAAGGAGCACCGGCTGGCCGAGACGGACGTGGAGAGCATCCTGTTGGGGGATGTGGACGCCTTTAAAAATGTATTGATGCAGACGGTGAAGTTTTTTACGGAAGTGTTAAAGCTCCTCCTCTATGTGGGGGTGCTGTTTTGGTATTCCGTGCCCGTGGGGCTCCTCGTCTGCCTGCGGATCCCCCTGTATTATCTGCTGGGCCATGTCTTCAGCGCCCCCCTGGCGGACAAAAACGAGGCCGGGCGTGCGTGCCAGTCGGAGCTGGTTCAGAAGGTCAAGCAGATCTTTGCCTCCCTGGCCGCCATCAAAACGCTGCAGATAGAAGAAACCGTGTCGGGGGATGTGGACGCCGCCCTCATATCGTACAGCAAAAACCAGGAAAAGGTCTCCCTCTTAAACGCATCCTATCAGGAGGTCAATATGGCCGTCAACACCGTCTTCAACGTCCTGGTGCTGGTATTGTGCGGGAAAGCGGTGCTGGCAGGGGATATGACCCTGGGGAGCATGATGCTGATCTCCAACGTGCAGTCCCGGACGACCATGCCCCTCTTTTTCTTCAACAGCTACTATCTGCAGTATAAGAGCTGTTTCCCCGGCATCTCCAGGCTGGTGCGCTTTTTAGAGAGAAAGACGGAAACCCCCGTGCTCCTGCCGCCCGGGGAATGCGGTTTTGAAAGGATCCGGCTGGAGAATGTGAGCTATTCCTACGAGGAGGGCAGGCCTGCCCTTGCGCACATGGATCTGGAAATCGCGGCGGGGGAGAAGATCCTTCTGACGGGGGACAATATGTCTGGAAAGAGCACCCTCTTAAAGGTGCTGGCGGGGCTGATCGAGGCGGACGAGGGGACGATCCGGGTGGACGGCAGGCCCGTCACCGCCGCCTGGCTGCGAAATTACGCCACCTTGTTTTTACAGGAGCAGGAAAACTATGCCTATTTTGGGAAAAAGGGCTCCGGCGGGGAAGTGCAGATGGAAAATCTGGCCCTGATGGAGGGGACGGAGAGCCCGCTGATTCTGTTGGACGAGGCGGATGCAAGCATAAACGAGCGCCGTGTGGATGAGGTGTACCGTTTCTTAAAGAGCGACAAGACCGTGATACTGGTCACCCACCGGAGGCTGGAGGATATCACGAAGGCCTACCCCGATGTGCGGGTGGTGGCCATGGGACAGAGGGGATGAGGGGGAAATATGGCAGAGATGGCAGATATCACAGCGGAGGAAGAAGCATACTTAAAGACGGTCGAAAGGGAGCTTGCCGGGGAGGCCGAAAAGCTGTCGGGCAGGGTGCAGGGGTATCAGAGGGATCAGGAGGAGTTTGCCCGGTATCTCTGGGAGAGGAAAAGCGACTTTGACGGGTATGAGGCGATTTTTAACCGCCAGGAGCTGGAGCGGGTGGCACAGGCCGGGGAGAACACGGTTTTAAAGCTGCGCCGCACCTTAAAGATGATGGATTCCCCCTATTTTGCCAGGATTGATTTTACAGAAAACGGGGCGGACGTCCCGGAACCCGTCTACATCGGAAAGTACGCTTTCTGGGAAATGGGCGCAGACTGCACCATCTATGACTGGCGTTCCCCCATTGCGGGAATGTACTATGAATTTGAGTACGGGCCCGCATCGTATGAGGCGCCGGAGGGCCGGATCTCGGGGCGGATCCATTTAAAAAGGCAGTACGGCATCCAGAAGGGCCGCCTGGAATATGCCATAGAGAGCAGCCTGCGGATCGAAGACGAACTGCTCAAAAAGGAGCTGGCAAAAAGCCACGGCGGAAAAATGCGGGACATTGTGGCGACGATCCAGAAAGAGCAGAACCAGCTGGTGCGGAATGAAACGGCGGACGTTCTGATCATCGAGGGCGTGGCGGGCTCCGGCAAGACATCCATCGCGCTCCACCGGATCGCCTATTTTCTGTACCGCTACCGGAAGGAGATCACGGCGGACAACTTCCTGATCCTTTCGCCCAACGGGGTGTTTATCGACTATATCTCCGGCGTGCTGCCGGAGCTGGGGGAGAGGAACATTCGGAATGTGGAACTAAGCGACCTGGGAGAGGCTTACCTGCCGGGGCATATCCGGGCGGAAGACCCAAGCGGCCAGACAGAGCGCTTTCTCTCCGCGCAGGATGAGGCGTGGAAACGGCGGGTGTGTTTTAAGTCCACGCCGGAATTTGTAGACAGTCTGGACCGGTATCTGGAGGAATGCGACAGGCGCAATTTCCGAAAAAAGAAGTATGTCTATGAGGAGGGCTTTCTCCCGGCGGAATTTATCTACAAGCTGTACGAGGTGAGGAGGAATCTGCCCGTCTACGAAAGGCTGCGGGAAATGGCCCAGGTCATGGCGGAGGAGCTTCGGATCCACAGAAAGTATACCGGCCCCGGCAGCCGCCAGAATGAGATTGAGAGATGGCTTCTGGGGCAATACCGCGACGGCACCGCCCTGGCGCTGTATCAGGGATTTTACCGCTGGCTGGGGGAGGAGGAGCTCTTCTGCCCGGGGGAGAGGGGCAGGCTGGAGGCCGCGGACATCTTCCCTCTGATCTATGTGCGGCTCTATCTGGAGGGGAATCCCCAAAAGCGGGACGTGCGGTATCTGATCATCGACGAGATGCAGGACTACACGCCGATCCAGTATGCGGTGTTAAACAGGCTCTTTCCCTGCAAAAAGACTATCCTGGGGGATTTTTCCCAGAATCTGGTGCCCTTTGCCCCCCGGTCTTCGGATTTCATGAAAAAGCTGTACCCCAAAGCCCAGCTGGTCTCCATCCGCAAAAGCTACCGCTCTACCTATGAGATCATGCAGTTTGCCAGAAGGATCAGAAATTCCGGGCAGATGGAGGTGGTAAAGCGGCACGGGGAGGACGTGGCCCTGATCGCCTGCGCCGACGAAGAGGAGGAAAGGCGCAGGGTTTTGGAGCTGCTTGGCGCAGGAAAGGACAGGATGGGGGACGGCCCGTCCCGGACGGGCGTCCTGGCCAGGGACTTTTGTCAGGCGAAAGCGTGGCACGCCTTTCTGAAAAAGCACCTGGGCGCAGAGGTCAATCTTCTGACCATCGACCAGAAAGAGTTTTACGAGGGGATCACGGTGGCGGCCATCTCCCTGGTAAAGGGCCTGGAATTTGACGAGGTGATCCTTCCGGACGTCTGCCGGGAGCAGTACGACACCGAATACCACAGAAGCCTTCTGTATGTGGCCTGTACCAGGGCCACCCGGAAGCTCTCCCTGTTGTGGGCGGGGGAGCAGAGCCCGCTTCTTGGTGGGGAGACGAAAGGGGAATGACTTTTCCATGCTTTTCCAAATGCGTGGGAATGTGCATTGACGAATCATCGGTTTACAGGTAAAATGAGGGCAAAGACTTTATCATACAAACGGAGGTGGAATTATGCAGCTGCCGGTTTTTGAAAAGTACATTGACCAGCTCATCGAAAAGAGCACGATGGAAGTGCCTGTGTGGAACATCGAGAAGGCCCTGGCGGGAAAGGCGGACGGGTGGAATTACATCGACGGGTGTATGATCCTTGCGCTGCTTGAGACGTACCGGGCCACCGGGGAGAAAAAGTATTATGATTTTGCGGACGCCTTTATCGACTACCGGGTGAAAGAGGACGGCACCATCAACGGGTATTCGGTGGAGGAGTACAACATTGACAATGTGAACGCGGGCAAGACCCTGTTCGCCCTGTACGAGATCAACGGCAAGGAGAAATACCGCAGGGCCATCGACCTGATCTACAGCCAGGTGCAGACCCAGCCCAGGACGGCGGAGGGCAACTTCTGGCACAAAAAGATCTATCCCAACCAGGTATGGCTGGACGGGATGTATATGGGCCAGCCCTTCTATATGGAATATGAGACGAAATTCAACCATCGGAAAAATTACGGGGATATCTTCTCCCAGTTTGCCAATGTGAAAAAGCGGATGCGGGATGAAAAGACGGGCCTCTACTATCACGGCTACGACGCTTCCCGGTCTGTTTTCTGGTGCGACAAAGAGACCGGGCTGTCTGAAAATTTCTGGCTGAGGGCGCTGGGCTGGTATTCCATGGCCCTTCTGGACACGCTGGACAAGTGTGAGCCGGGAGAGGAGTACGCCGGGGAATACGATAATCTACAGGAGACCTTCGCGCAGCTGATGGAGGATATGTTAAAATTCCAGGACGAGAGCGGGATGTGGTATCAGCTTCCGGCCCTGGGCGGCAGAGAGCCCAATTACTTAGAGACCAGCGGCAGCGCCATCATGGCTTACTCCCTTCTCAAAGGGGTGCGTCTGGGCTTTTTGCCAAAGAGTTACAGGGAGTATGGCATCAAGGCATTTCAGGGGATCTGCGACAAGTATCTGCGGGAGACGGAAGACGGCCTGCAGCTTGGCGGCATCTGTCTGGTGGCGGGGCTGGGCCCTGCGGACAATCCCAGGCGGGACGGCAGCTTTGACTATTATATGTCGGAGCCGGTAGTGGAAAACGATGCAAAGGGCGTGGCGCCGCTGTTGCTGGCGTACACGGAGCTGCGCCGGCTGGAAGAAGAGGACGCGGCAGGCTGAGGCCCCACTGCAATATGCAGCAAAAAACAGCCCCGGGCGGGATGTACCGCCCGGGGCCGTCTTTCGTTTCGTGGCTTAAGCAACTACCGTAACGTTGGTAGCGCGGATCTTGCTGCTGTTCTGAGGATCGCTCTCGGTGTCGAAAGTAACCTTCTGGCCTTCCTCCAGGGACTTGAAGCCCTCAGCGTTGATCGCGGAGAAGTGTACGAATACCTCCTCGCCGGTTGCATCGTTGGTGATGAAACCGTAACCCTTCTGTGCGTTGAACCACTTTACTGTACCGTTGTTCATTTCTGTACCTCCTTGATATGATGTTAAAATTTGGGGTGCTTTGTTATTCAAAATGTAGGGCAAAAAAATCACATATTTTTGTAAACCATCATCAAAAGTAGCAATGACTTACAAAAATATGTGAGTTCAATGACTTTCATTCAGAATACATTTAGACTATACCGTAGGATTGCAGGAATGTCAATATCTTTTTTGAAAATAAATAAAAAATTTTAAAAATATGTGATGCAGAACTTTGCGCAGGGCGGGAAATGTGGTAGAGTGTTTTTGTAACGGTTCAGCATATCCGGTGAGAGAATATTTTCCAGCGCTTCGGGGCAGACTGGCTGTGCAGGAGGTCTGACGGATATGATGTGGAATATGTTATGGATGGCGGCGGTGGCGGCGGCTTCCGCGCTGGCGGGATTTTGTATGGGGCGGCTTTCCACGCAGTCCCAGGAGGCTTATGAGGAAGGGGCGGGAGAGCAGACCCTGCCCAGGGGCATGACGGCCCGGGAGGGCCGAATGCAGCAGTCAAAACAGGCAGAAGCAGTGCAGGAGGTGGATCGGGAGACAGTGCCTCGGCAGGGGCAGCGTCCATATGTGGGGACGCCCGGCTGGACAGCCCGCCGGATGCCCGGCATGACGGCCCGGGAGGACCGAATGCAGCAGGCAAAACAGGCGGAGGCAGTGAAGGAAGGGACGCGGCAGACCTGGTCTGACAGGGCGCGGGAAGCGGGCTGGCCGGACAAGGCGGAAGCAGCCTGGGACACGGCCCGGGAGACAATGCCCCGGCAGGGGCAGCGCCCATACGGGGGGACGCCTGGATGGACGGCCCGCCGGACGATCCGGGGGGAGGAACGGCTCCGGCTTCTGCGGCGGATGGGCAGGGCGAAGAACCAGCAGACGCCCCAGGGGCCCGTCTGGCCGGTGGGAAGCCCGGTGTCCGGGTGGCTGACCGCCCTGCGGGAAGGGGAGCGCCCCACGGTGACGATACAGCCCCTGGAGGAAAAGCTCTACGCTCCCGCGGCGGGGAAAATCATAAAGCTGTTCCCCATGGGAAACGCCTTCCTGCTGGCAACGGAGTTTGGGACGCAGCTTCTCATCCAGGTCTGCGACGTAGAGGACGACCTTTTGGGAAGATATTTCCGCCCCAGGGTAGTGCAGAACGAGATCGTGGGAAAAGGCAAGCTTCTGCTGGAATTTGACGCCCAGGGGCTTTTGGAGGAGGGCACGCCCGTGTCGGTGTCGGTGCGGGTGGAAAACAGAGGGTACGGCCACAGCGTGTATCTGACCGCCGGGGAGAGGATAAAGATCGGCGAGGAGATCCTGCAGGTGATCGGCCCGGCCCAGTAAAGCAGCAAAAATCAGTTGGGAGAGAAAAGAGATGGACAAAAGAAAAGTGAAAAAAATGTGGGTGGCCGACCAGGGGGACGGCACATACAAAAATCCGATCCTTTACACGGATTATTCGGATCCGGACGCAATACGGGTGGGGGACGACTTTTTTCTGATCGCCTCCAGCTTCTGCAACACCCCGGCGGTGCCCCTCCTGCACTCTAAGGATCTGGTCAATTGGAAGGTGATCAATTACGTCATGGAAAGCCTGCCCTTTCCCCGTTACGACAGGCCCGCCCACGGCTGCGGCGCCTGGGCGCCCTCCATACGGTTCCACGAGGGCGTCTATTATGTGTTTGTGCCCCTGCCGGACGAGGGGATCATGGTGTGCCATACCAAAGATCCCTGGGGCAAGTGGAGCGAACCGTCCTTTGTGCGGCAGGTGGTGGGCTGGATAGATCCCTGCCCTTTTTGGGACGACGACGGAAAGGCTTATATGGTGACGGCTTTTGCCAGAAGCCGGATCGGGTTTAAGAGTATGCTCTATCTCTCCCCGATGGAGCCGGATTGTTCGGGGGTGCTGGACGACGGGCAGTTTCTCTACGACGGCCACGCCACCCAGCCCACCATTGAAGGGCCAAAGCTCTACAAGAGAAACGGCTGGTATTACATATTTGCCCCGGCGGGCGGCGTAAAGCCGGGCTGGCAGACCGTGCTGCGCTCCAGAAACATCTACGGCCCCTATGAGGAAAGGATCGTGCTGCACCAGGGGGACAGCCCCGTAAACGGCCCGCACCAGGGCGCCTGGGTGGATACGGCCACGGGGGAGGACTGGTTTTTGCATTTCCAGGACGTGGGGAACGCAGGCCGCATCCTGCACCTGCAGCCCATGCGCTGGGAGGACGACTGGCCCGTCATCGGGGAAAATGTCAAAGATGGCTGCGGAGAGCCGGTGTTAAGGTATCGGAAGCCCGACGTGGGGAAGGTATATCCCCCGGACGCCCCCGAGGACAGCGACTTCTTTGAAGGGGAGACTCTGGGGCTTCAGTGGCAGTGGAACGCCAATCACAAGCGGGAGTGGTATGAGACAGGGCAGGGGCGTCTGACGCTGTATGCCCAGTCGAGTCCGGCGGGGACACAGCTTTGCGACGTGCCCAACCTGCTGGTGCAGAAATGGCCTGCCCCTCAGTTTCAGATCACCGCCTGCCTGCATCTGGAGGGCTTAGAGGAAGGGGACGCAGGGGGGATGGTATCCCTGGGCGGCTGCTACACGGCGCTTGCGGCGGTAAAGCGCGGGGGAAAACTCTGGCTGGAACAGTGGACGGGGAACTGGACGAAGGACGACGAAGTGCGGGAGGAGGCAGCGGCGCTCCCGATCGAGGGGGATACGCTCTATGTGCGGATGTCTGTAAAAGACGCCCGGGAGGTTTCCTTTGCCGCCGGGACAAAGGAGGACGACCTGCGGCCTGTGGGCAGGGCCACAGAGACTTCCCCCGGCCGCTGGGTCGGGGTGAAAGCGGGCCTGTTTGCCATCCGGGAAAAGGAGGGAAAAGGGGGCGCTCTGACGGCGGACTATTTTGTCTTTGAGGCGCTTGAAGCGTAAAAGGCTGCATATTGGAGCAGACTGCCGATGTGGCAGAAAAGAGTGTTGAGGAGATCAAGGCAGTCACCGGGAAAAAGCATTGAAAACAAAAGAGACGCCCGTGACCCAGAGGGATTCCTGCCTGTCGAGCCCGCCGATGAGAGGGATGAAAGGAGCGGGGTGAGAGCAGTAGGATGAGAGGCGTGGGAGGAGAGGAGCGGGAGAGAGATGGAGAAAAAACTGCAGGTCAGGGATCTTCGCATATCCTTTCACACCCCGGACGGCAGGCTGCAGGCTGTCCGGGGGATCGGTTTTGACCTGGCAAAGGGAGAGACCCTGGCCATCGTGGGGGAGTCCGGCTCCGGGAAGACCGTGACCTCCAAGGCCATCCTGGGGCTCCTTGCGGAAAACGCCAGGGTGGAGTCCGGCGAGATCCTCTACGACGGCAGAGATCTTCTGAAAATATCCGAGAAGGAATTTCAAAAAATCCGGGGCGGCAGGATCGCCATGGTCTTTCAGGATCCCATGTCCAGCTTAAACCCGGTCATCCGCATCGGCAGGCAGCTCACGGAGGCCATGCTGTCAAAGGGCAGAGCGAAGCAGCGGGAGAGCCGATCCCGCTTAAACGCCTGTCTGAAGGCGCTGGAAAAGGCCATGGCGGCGTCGGGGGAAGATCCTTCGGACAGGGCGCGGGCAAGGGAAAGCTGCAAAAAAATGAAGGCAGTTCTAAAAAAATCCATCGAACTGGAAAGGGCTTACCATACCGCCCATGAGGCGGCCCGGGACGCCGTAGAGGACGCCGCAAAAATCATCTCAGAGATGGAGCAGGCCGCCGTCTGCGGGGATACTTTGGAGCGGATCCATGGGATGACGCGCCGGGCCAATGCGGCCATCCACAGGGATGTGGTGCCCAAGAGCCGCCGGGCCGAGGTGAGGGCGCTCACAGATTCTCTCAAAAGGCAGCTGCAGGAAAAGGATAACGAAGGGGCGCTGGAAAACCTCCGCAGCTTAAGGAAGATCCTGGAGGAGGCGGCGGGGAAGCAGGCCCCCGATTTTTTTGGCATGAGCTGCGGCCTGTGCTCCGACGGACGATCTCTTCCTGAGACGCATCAGAGGCAGAATGATTTTCCGGGGGAGCATCCGAACCGGGATTTCCTGCCGCTGTTTTTGGCGGATGTGGAGCGGGCCATACGCCATCCGGCGGGGGAGCAGATGAGAGATATCCGCGCCGTCATGGATTTTCTGAAGGAGAATGTCTCCGGCGCGGCGGCGAAGGTCACAAGAGAGAGCGCACGGCATAAGGCCATCCGGCTGATGGAGGAGGTGGGAATCGCGCAGCCCTGCAGGCGCTTCCATCAGTACCCCTATGAGCTTTCCGGCGGCATGAGACAGAGAATTGTCATCGCCATTGCGCTGGCGGCGGATCCGGAGATTTTGATCTGCGACGAGCCCACCACGGCGCTGGATGTGACCATCCAGGCCCAGATCCTTGCCCTGCTCAACCGTCTGAAAGAGGAGCGCGGGCTTTCCGTGATCTTTATCACCCACGACCTGGGCGTGGTGGCCAGGACAGCGGACCGGGTGGCGGTGATGTATGCCGGGCAGATCGTAGAATACGGAGACAGCGAGGAAGTCTTTTATGACGCGAGACACCCGTATACCTGGGCGCTTTTGAGCGCGGCGCCGGATCTGGACGCAAAGGAAAAACTGACGGCGATTCCGGGGTCGCCCCCCAATCTGCTCTGCCCGCTTAAGGGTGATGCCTTTGCGCCCAGAAACCCCTATGCCATGCAGATTGATCTGGAGTGTCAGCCGCCCCTGTTTTGGGTAAGCGATACCCATTACGCCGCCACCTGGCTGCTCCACCCGGACGCCCCCAGGGTGGATCCGCCCAGGGCCGTTTCAGACAGGATTGCCAGAATGGAAGAAAGAAGGCGGCAGGCAGGGGGCGGCGCGCCGCGGCAGGCGGCAGAATGAGAGGAGAGATGAGCCATCAGGAACCTTTGCTCAGGGTAGAGCACCTATGCCAGTATTTTAACACAGGGGACACGGTGACCAAAGCGGTGGACGACGTGAGCTTTGACATCAGACAGGGGGAGGTCTTCGGTCTGGTGGGAGAGTCGGGCTGCGGCAAGACCACCCTGGGCCGCTCCATTGTAAGGCTCTGTCCCATCACTTCCGGCAATGTCTATCTGAAGGGCGTCAGAATCGCGGCGGGCGTCCAGTCCTACCGGGACGCCATCGCAAGGGCAAAATCGGAATACGCCATACAGTCCGGCAGGCCGGGAGCGGACCGGGCGGCGTTAAGAAGCCGTCTGGATGCCTTTGTCAGGGAGCAGGAGAGACAGATCCGCCTGGCAAGGCAGGATCAAAAACCCTGCGGCGGAAAGCTGGCGGCGCAGATCCAGATGATCTTCCAGGATCCCGTGGATTCCCTGGAGCCTAAGATGACGGTGGGGGAAATCCTCTCGGAAGGGCTTTTTCTCCAGGGGGAGCGGGATAAGAAGGCCGTCCACAGGAAGGTCTGCGGGATGCTGGAGCTGGTGGGGCTGGAGAGGGAGCACATCGCCCGTTATCCCCACGAGCTTTCCGGCGGCCAGAGACAGCGCGTCGGCGTGGCCCGCTCCCTCATCCTGGAGCCCGAGCTTCTCATCGCCGACGAGCCTGTGTCCGCCCTGGATGTGTCCGTCCAGGCCCAGGTCATCCAGCTCCTTCAGGAAATGCGGGAGAAGTCCGGGCTGACGATCCTGTTCATCGCCCACGACCTGTCGGTGGTGAAATATTTCTGCGACCGCATCGGCGTGATGTACGGCGGAAGGCTGGTGGAACTGGCGGAGGCCGGGGAATTGTTTGCCCGTCCGCTGCATCCCTACACCCGGTCGCTTCTGTCTGCGGTTCCCCTTCCCGACCCGGTTTATGAGAAGTCCAGGCGGCAGATCCCATACCGTCCTCCCGCAAAACAGGGCGCTGCGGCGGACGCACAGGCGTGGCGGGAAGCGCGGCCCGGGCATTTCGTCCGATGCAGCGGGGCGGAATAAAAGGCCCCGGCATCCGCCCAGCCAGGCAGATGTTTTTGTTAAAAAGTATTGACAGACCGATTTTGCGCCTTTATAATTGGAAAATAAAAAAAGATGTCTTATATCTTTTCCTACGGGGAAACTGGGATTTTAATTCTGCGGGTGAAAAGCCCTTCCGGCCGGGCACGGCTTTGGGGCGGCAATGCGCGGGAATCCCTCCCCATGGGATAGTCAGCAGGCTATCTGACAGGTGATAGAAAGGGCTATCCATCTGCCGGGTAGTTTTGTGTATCCAGAATTTAATCTTTTGGGCGTTCGTCTGTGCTTCATAGGGCTTTTGAGGAGGTCAGATTATTATGAAAAAAAGAAGAGGCGCCCGGAAAGGTTAAAGATAAACACACATCAAAAGGAGGAAAAAGAAATGAAGAAGAGATTGTTAGCATTGCTTCTGGCTTCTACCATGGTTGCATCCATGGCTGCCTGCGGCAATGGCGGCAACGCTTCCACCCCTGCGGACACCACCGGCGACAACACCGGCGCGGAAACAGATGCAGGGTCCGAGGGCGGCGAGGCAGACGCAAGCGGGGAAGGCTATGTAAGCCTTGACTGGGCTGCAATCGACGCAATGGATTACGACGAGGCCTGCGAGACCATCTACGACGCAGTGCTGGGCGATTTTGCAACGGCTTACGCCGCAGCAAAGGAGGAGTCCGGCGCAAAGCGTATGGCTATGATGGCCCTGGCTGAGGCAAAGCTTTTGGAGTCCGGCGTATTCCTGCCCATCCAGACCCAGGGCGGCAACTATGCCATGAGCCGCGTGGTACCCCGTACCAACGCCGCTACCACCCTCTGGGGGCTGGACGAATACCGCTATCACACCCTGCTTGTGACCAACGAGCTGATCAAGGGGGAGGACAGAACCCATCTTCTGACCCTGTGGAACGAGGCTGAGACGGCGGACGATTACCGCGCCGCTGCCAAGGAGTATCTGGAGGGCAAGGGCTATACCTTCTCCGATACATACGTTGAGTCCAGTCCCTACAATGTAAACATCTGGGACACCATCGCTACCTCTTACACCTCTGACTCCATGTTTGTCTCCGGCACCTATGACAATCTGCTGGAGTACGACGCAAAGGGCGTACAGCAGCCCTGTCTGGCAGAGAGCTATGATGTTTCAGACGACGGCTTAACCTACACCTTCCATCTGCGCAAAGGCGTGAAGTGGGTGGATCAGCAGGGCACCGAGATCGGCGAGGTGACCGCAGACGACTGGGTAGCTTCCATGGAGCACCTGCTTGACAATTCAGAGGCGCTGGGCTATCTGCTGACCAACACCGACGGCTGCGGCCTGTTGAACTTCACCGCGTACTTAAACGGCGAGATCACAGACTATACCCAGATCGGGGTAAAGGCAGTGGACGACTACACTCTGGAGTACACTCTGGAGGCGCCCTTCGCACCCTTCACCACCATGCTGGGATATGCCTGCTTTGCTCCTTTAAACCGTGACTTCTACCGTTCCCAGGGCGGTACCTTCGGCTGCGAGGGCGAGACCTACACCCCCGGCGACTTCGGTAAGACCCCGTCCAACATCGCTTACTGCGGCCCTTACCTGATCACCGAGTTTACGGCGCAGAACACCACCCGCTATGCGGCGAACCCCACCTACTGGAACGCGGAAGCAGTAAACACCCCTAACCTGGTGTACAGCTACAACGATGGCAGCGACGTGCTCCGCGATTACAACGATGCGAAGGAAGGCACCATCTCCGGCGCGGGCGTTAACTCTTCTGCACTGGAGCTGATGAGGGCGGACACCACCACTGCTGTGGATGGCACCGAGGGCACTTACTTTGACCTGTATTCCTATGTGTCGTCCGGCACAGGCACCACCTACTGCGGATGGATGAACGTAAACCGCGGCACCTGGGCAAACTATGACAACGCTGACATAGGCGTTTCCCCCAAGACCGAGGACGACATTGCCCGCAGCAGGGAGGCTATGGTAAACCGTCACTTCCGCCTGGCTCTGCTGGAGGCATTGGACAGAGGTTCTTACAATGCGGTTTCCGTAGGCGAGGAGCTGAAGTATGCCCGCCTGCGCAACGGCTATACCCCCGGCACCTTCGGGTTCCTCTCCGAGGAAGTGACCGTGGACGTAAACGGCACCGCTACCACCTTCCCCGCAGGTACTTCCTTCGGGCAGATCGAGCAGGCACAGCTTGACGCCGACGGCGTAGCCATCAAGGTATGGGATCCCAACGGCGACAACGGCGCAGGTTCCGGCGACGGCTTTGACGGCTGGTACAATGTAGACAACGCGAAGGCAGAGCTGGAGCAGGCCATCGCAGAGCTGGCACAGGTGGGCGTAGAGGTTTCCGCAGAGAACCCGATCTACATCGACTTCCCTTACGAATCTTATGCTGAGATTTCCACCAACCGGGCGAACGTTGTGAAGCAGAGCATCGAGGGCGCCCTGGAGGGCAAGGTGATCGTGAACCTGGTGGCCTTTGAGAAGGATACCGATTATGAGAGCGCAACCTACCGCTTCAGCAAGGGCAACGAGGGCAACTTCGACCTGTCCACCGGCTCCGGCTGGGGCCCTGACTACGGCGACGCGCAGTCCTATCTGGACACGATCCAGATCTACGGCTATATGTGCAAGAACCTGGGCCTGTTCTAAGCGGCACAGTATCGATCCAAGAAATTTTATCTGTGGACGACGCAGGGGGGTGGAGGCTCCACCCCCTTGTATGCGTCACAGGGCCACGCGGGAGAGACTGCCAGTGGCAGGTTTTCTGAGACAGAGCAAGATGCAGGAGAAACTGCCAGTGTCAGGCTTTCGGCAGGAACATCAACTTTAGAGAGGTCAAACCTATGGGAAAATATTTAGTCAAACGGCTGTTGCACGGTCTGGTGTCCATCATCTGCGTGGTGCTGATCGTCATGGTTCTGATCTATTCCTTGCTGGACCGAAACAAGATTTTTTCCGGCGACCCGAATTATAACCATACCGCCAGCAATGCCAGGGTCACCTACGAGCAGTCCCGCTGGGAGGCTTTCGGCTATCTGGACTATGTGCCCTATGCGGACTATGTCAACGAGCTGGCGGCCCGGGGCGGGATAGACGAGGAGACCCGCTCCGCCGCCGTGATGCTGGGACGCACCGCGGAGAAGGATTCGGAGATCACAGCGCAGTATGTGGCGGAGTTTACCGAATATTATGAGTCCCAGGGCTATACCGTGGTGCGCCTGGAGGCAGACGCCAAGCGAAACGGCCAGCTCAAGGACGGCGGCCAGCCCCAGCTGTTTGCCACCAGGGACGTGCCCCTGTTAAAACGCGCCTTCTCCTATTTTACCAAAATGTTCGTTGTGGACAGCATCCACTATGTGCCGGATTATATCGACATCGGGGAGCGGGGGATCTCCTTTACCCTGTTCGACCCGGTGAAGAACCCGGACGGGGCTGAAAAAAAGGTGTTTTCCCCGGCGATCGTCGGAAATGGCACCCTTCACAAGTACCTGTTGTATTTTGACGGTCAGTTTCCCTATATCCATCAGAATATCGTGACCTTGAACCTGGGCGAGTCCTACACGGTGAACCGGGGCGTGGATGTGTTCACCACCATGACGGAATCCCAGGGCGCCTATGTGCTGAGTATGGTGACGTATCCCACGGGAGTGCCGGCCCAGCGGGCGGACGACCTGCACACGGCTACCTATGTCCAGGGCTCCAGGGAGGCGGTTGCCTCCAACATGGAGTGGTTTGAGGATGATTACACCAATGTGCGCACTGTAAAGCGCGGTTTTTCCAGAATGGGCTATTCCTTTGTGATCGGCATTATTTCCACCGTTTTGGCCTATGTGCTGGGTCTGCCCATCGGCCTGCTGATGGCGCTGAAAAAGGATAAGCTGATCGATAAGATTGGTACGGTCTATATCATGTTCATCATCGCCGTGCCCAGCCTGGCCTATATCTTTTTGGTCAAGGCAATCGGCGGAAAGCTTGGGCTGCCCACCCTGTTTGACACGTCCTCCGACAGCAAGCTGATGTACCTTCTTCCCGTGATCTCTCTGTCCCTTACCTCCATCGCCAGCCATATGCGTTGGATGCGGCGTTATATGATCGACCAGATGAATTCGGACTATGTGAAATTTGCCCGGTCGGGCGGCCTGTCCGAGCGGGAGATCTTTGTCAAGCATATCTGGAAGAATGCGGCGATCCCCATCTTCCACGGCGTGCCGACTGCGGTGATCTTTGCCATGACCGGGGCCATCATTACGGAGCGCGTTTACAGCGTGCCGGGCGCGGGCAATCTTCTGACCAATGCCATCAACCGCTACGACAACGGCGTGATCGTGGGCGTGACCCTGTTTTATGCGGTGCTCAGCGTGGTGGCGCTGCTTTTGGGCGATGTGATTATGAGTCTGGTTGACCCGAGAATTTCTTTCTCGACGAAGGCGAGGTGAGCGGAATGGATATCAATTACAAAGAACTGGGTCTGACGGAGGAAGAACTGTTTTCCCGGGTAGATCACAATGAACTGGAGTCGGAGAAGATTACGGCGCCCCGGTATTCTTATTGGAAATCCGTGTTCCGCGTGTTCTTCCGAAGCAAGGTAAATATCGTCATCCTGGGGCTTTTGCTGTTCACGGTGCTGTTTGCCTATATTTATCCCAACGTGACCCACTATGACCCCTATGCCAACCTGATGAATGGCGCTGCCAAGCACCTGTCGCCCTCTAAGGCCATGGCGTACTTTGGAAAGAGCATCCACTGGATCTTAGGCGCGGGCGCTTCCGGCGAGCCCACCTTTGACGCCATCTGGAACGGCTCCCAGATCTCGATTTCCCTGGCCTTTATCTGCGGCGCCATCAATATGACCGTGGGCGTGCTGGTGGGCGCGGTGTGGGGCTTTTCCAAGAAGGTAGACGCGTTCATGATGGAAGTTTACAACATCGTGGGCAATGTCCCCACGATCTTAATCATCTCCGTGATGGCCATGCTGTTTTCGCCCAGTTTCTGGACGATGGTCTTTGCGCTGACGGTGGTGGGGTGGATCGGCATCGCCTATTTCATCCGCACCCAGGTGATTATCATCCGCGACCGCGAGTACAACCTGGCCTCCAAGTGCCTGGGAACCTCCACCTTTAAGATTGCCCTGCGCAACATCCTGCCCTTCATGACGTCCATCATCGTGACCCTGCTGGCCACGGAGATTCCGTCTTACATTTCCTATGAGGTATTTCTGGCCTACATCGGGCTGGGCATGAGCGAGATGTCCCTGGGCCGCCTGATCTATCAGGCGGAGGGCGCTATGGTGACCCCCGGATGGGAGCTGGAGTTCTGGAGCCCGGTTGCCATCGCCTCCATCATCGCAGTGGTGCTGTATGTGGCGGGGCAGAATTTAGGCGACGCGTCCGATCCCAGGACGCATATGTGAGGAGGGCCGTGATATGGCAGAGAAGAAAGTATTGCTGTCGATCCAGAATCTGACAGTGAAATTCCGTGTCCGCGGCCGGATCCTGACCGCGATCCGGGGCATCAGCCTGGATATTTACGAGAAGGAGTCGATCGCCATCGTGGGCGAGTCCGGCTCCGGAAAGTCGGTGCTGACGAAGACTTTTGCCGGGATGACTGATTCCAACGGTTTTGTGGAGGAGGGGAAGCTGATCTTTGAGGATCCGGAGCTGGCCGACACGGTAGTGCGGCTCAATCCCGCCGCCCGCTTCATGTTAAAGAACACGCTGTCCAAGCTGAACGATTTTTCCCGTCTTGAGCTGGGCGCGGAGATCCACAGGGAGATCACGGCGCTGGAGCAGGAGAAAAAGAACCGGGAATCCTTAAGCCAGGAGGAGAGAGAGGCCATCGAGAAGGAACTGGGGGACATGAAGTTCCACAGGGCCAATCTCTTCAACGAGAAGCAGACCTACGACCCCCACACGGAGAAGGAGAAGATCCGGGCGGCGGCGCAGAAGCTGAAAGAGTACGACGAAAAGATCAAGGCGTTGGAGCAGAAAGAGGCCCAGGAGGAGAAGGCCCGCCGGGCGGAGGCGGCAAAGGATACCGCATTTCTTGAGGAGTACAGCCGGAAGATGGCGAAGCTGAAAGAAGAATACCGCTTGAAGATCCAGGGGGAGATCTCCCCGGAGACGGAGAAGCGCAACGAGATCCTTTCCAAGGAGATCCGCCTGTCCGTGGGCCGCTACGGCCTGTTGAAGCGGGTGCAGCTGACCAAAAGGCTGCTGGCTGTCTTCAAAAAGGCCATGGTGGAAGGGGTTGACATCGACGACGAGGAAAAGCGCAACGGGATCTTTGACACCGTGGCGTTCAGGGTGCGGTATCTGGACGAGACGCCGGAAAAACTCCACGGAACCTGCGTGCTGAACCTGGCCAGGATCAAGTACAGCAAGGACTGGCTGCAGATCCGCGGACGCCGCATTGCCACCGTATTCCAGGATCCCATGACCAGCTTGAACCCGATCATCACCATCGGAAAGCAGATCACCTCCGTGATTATCAAGCATCAGCACTGCTCTGAGGTGGAGGCCCGCAGGCGCGCCATCGAGCTGATGCACAAGGTGGGCATCCCCAACGCGGAAGCCCGTTTTGACGATTATCCCTTCCAGTATTCCGGCGGGATGAGACAGCGTATCGTCATCGCCATCGCCCTGTCCTGCCAGCCGAAGATCTTGATCTGCGACGAGCCCACTACGGCTCTGGACGTGACGATCCAGGCACAGATCCTGCAGCTGATCAAAGACCTTCAGAAGGAATTTGGATTTACCATCGTCTTTATCACCCACGACCTGGGTGTGGTAGCGAATATTGCAGACCGTGTGGCGGTGCTCTACGCCGGGCAGATGGTGGAGGTGGGAACCGTGGAGGAAGTCTTTTACGACCCGCGCCACCCCTACACCTGGGCGCTTTTGTCCAGTCTGCCCCAGCTTGCACAGCGCAATACCGAGCTGTATTCCATCACCGGCACGCCGCCGTCTCTGTACAACAACATTGTGGGCGACGCCTTTGCGCCGCGCAATCCGTACTGCTTAAAGATCGACACGCTTTTGGAGCCGCCCATGTTCCGGGTGACGGATACCCACTATGCGAAGACCTGGCTGTTGGAGGAACACGCGCCTAAGATCGAAAGGCCGGAGGGCATCCGGGACATCCACGGCAAGCTGATGGAAGCGTTTCATATTTAAGGGAGGAAGGCGAAATGGCAAATACAGAGACGAAAGCAAAAGGCCGTTCCCTTTTCCCGGAGCACGGCCCCATCGCGGAGAACGGCAGGGAGATCCTGCTGTCCGTGAAAGACATTGATATTACCTTCGGCAAGGGCGACAGCGCCGTCCGCGCCGTGACAGACGCATCTTTTGACATCTATAAGGGAGAGACCTTCTCCCTGGTAGGAGAGTCCGGGTCGGGCAAGACCACCATCGGCCGGGCGGTGATCCGGGTCAATCCCCTGTCAAAGGGCGAAATCCTCTACAAGGGCGTCAGGATTTCCGGAAAGATTTCCCATGCCCTGGACAGGGAAGTGATCCGCAACGTCCAGATGGTATTTCAGGATCCGGCGGCGTCCTTAAACGAGAGGGCCACCGTAGACTATATCATCTCGGAGGGGCTGTACAACTTCGGCCTGTTTGAGAATGAGGCCGACCGGGTGCGGAAGGTGGAGAACATGATCCATGAGGTGGGTCTTCTGCCGGAGCATCTGACCCGGTATCCCCATGAGTTCTCCGGCGGCCAGCGTCAGAGAATCGGTATCGCCCGGGCCATGGTCATGGAGCCGGAGCTGGTGGTGGCCGACGAGCCCATCTCGGCGCTGGATGTATCCATCCGCGCCCAGGTGCTGAACCTGATGAAAAAATTCCAGAAGGAGAAGGATCTGACGTACCTGTTCATCGCCCACGACCTGAGCGTGGTACGGTTCATCTCCGACCGCATCGGCGTGATTTACAAGGGCCGCATCGTGGAGGTGGCGGAGGCGGAGGAGCTGTTTGACTTCCCGCTGCACCCCTATACCCATTCCCTGATCTCCGCGATTCCGATCCCGGATCCGCAGCTGGAAAAGAACAAGGTGCAGTTCGTATACGACCCTTCGGTGCACGATTACAGCACGGATCAGCCGGAGTTTGTAAACATCGGCCACGACCACTGGGTCTATGGCAATCAGAAGGAGATCCGGGAATATAAGGCGCTCCGGGAGAAGGGGAAGCCGATCCAGGCAGTGACCATCATCTCGCCGGAGGAGACCGAGAAGGCAGCTCAGGCCCGCCAGGCTGCCGAGGAGGCCATGGAAAAGAAGATGGTGAAGGAACTGGAGGAGTTTTTACAGGCTCCGCCCCGTGACACGGGAAATTTCTGGTACGGGATCCTGTCCTTTTTCCTGCCTTTGCTTGGGTTGATCGGTGGGGCGCTGTTTCGGCATTTCCGCTATAAGCGGAACGCCAGAATGTGCTTTAAGGGCGCCGTCCTGGGGCTGATCGTGATAGCGGTGATCCTGGTGATCTTCCTGATCCTGCTAGGAATGGTGGTGCGATAGATGGGAAGAAGGGGGGGAACCCGCCGTCAGCCCATCGGAAAGCCCGTTGAAAAAGTAGAGATTTCCGAGAGACATATTGGCCGCAGAGTGATCGCTGCGGCCTTGTTTCTTCTGGTGGGGGCGGCGTCGTTTGCATATTTTTTCGTGAATCTGGTGCGGGGGGACACCGGCTGGACGCAGATTACGGCCAGCTCCTCTGAGCCCACCTGCGGCGGGGATTTTACCTTCCTGTATGAGGTGGGGGCGGAAGGCGGGGCGCTCAAGGAGAAGCGGGCGGTGACGGCGGCCTATACGGAGGCGGCCCGCAGGGCGTACCAGCTCTTTGAAAATGTGCCCGTGGAGGAAGCGGGGGACAAAGAGCCGGGCGTGGGCTATTTAAACGCCCATCCCAACGAGACGGTTGTAGTGGACGGGGCGCTGTATGAGGCGTTTTCCAAACTGGAGGAGGCAGACTGCCGCCTTTTGTATCTTCCGGCGGCGTACGAGGTGTACAACAATCTGTTTGCCAGTGCGTCGGATCTTGTGGCGGCGGAATTTGACCCCAGGGAAAATAAAGAGCTGGCGTCGTATTTCGCGGAAGCGCTTGCCTACGCCAATGACCCGGCGGCGGTGGACGTGGAGCTTTTGGGGGACAACAGGGTGCGCCTTTCGGTGTCGGAGGATTACCTGGCCTTTGCACAGGCAAACGAGATCGGCAGCTTTATCGACTTTTACTGGATGAAAAATGCGTTTGTGGCAGACTTTCTGGCAGAGGCCATGACGGAAGCGGGATTTACCCACGGCAGCATCTCCAGCCATGACGGGTTCGTCCGGAATCTGGACGGGCGGGAAATTGACTACGCGTTCGGCATTTACGGACGGGACGGGGAGGAAGGGAGCCGGATCTTAAAGCTGGCAGACTTAAAGTACCGCGGGCCGTGCAGCCTGGTGTGGCTGAAGGACTTTCCCCTGGGCGACTCGGACAGGAAGTATTATTACCAGATGGCGGACGGCCAGGCCCGCACCCTGTACATCGATCCCCGGGACGGGCTGTGCCGCAGCGCGGCAGACAGCCTGATGGCGTATTCTTACGGGGAGGGCGCAAACTGCGCGGACGTGCTTTTGGCGGCGCTGCCTGTGTATATGGCGGACGTGCTTTCGGAGAGCGCCCTGGAGGCGCTTGCCGGGCAGGAAGGCGGGGCGGTCTATTCCGTGTTCCGGAAGGGGAATCAGATTTTTTCCAACGATCCCAGGGCAGAGTTCGAGGAGCTTGCCCCGGGGTATACGCTCAGCCAGAACACCGCGTCTGTCATGCGGAGCCTGCGCTGTTTTTCGGCCAGGTATTGAGCCGTTTGTGATCCGGTGAGGAAGCTGATTGTACAAATGTATTTGGACAAAATGGCTATCAGCACAAATTCCATTTATTGTAAAATGCTTGCGGCGATTCAGAGATTGTGGTATATTAGACATAAAGAAGGACATCTGCGCTAACAGATGCCCCACGGGAGCTACCGATAGACGGTTAGCCCGAAACAAATTAGCTTTCAGAAAAGCCGCTCAGTTTGCAGACCGGGGCGGCTATTTCTGTGTCTTGTTACTATCTTTACCAAAAGAGTATCCGATTCCAAAGCAGGTCAAGCCGAAGCTCAGCACCGCAATCAGTCCCAAAATATCCATATGGCTCAGCCCTCCTTTCCCAGATTCCCTTACGGGTTTCTATGTAATCAGAGGGTCACAGTCCCTCCGAAGAGGGCTAACCGCCTACCATCTTGGTAGTCCCAGATGAATATTATCACAATTCGATAGGAAGTACAATCTGATTTTCCCTTTTCATATGTATCAATTAGACAAAACGGCTATCAGCACAAAAATATTGTCATAGTTTTAGAAAAGTGATATAATAAATCCGACAGTTCATCAAAAAAGTTCCTCATTTGCAGGGAGACGGGAGGTAATTGTTATGACTGCATCGCAATACAAGCGGGTTCATTCTGTGATTTATCCCATTTTAGCCATTATTTTCGGCTATGTAGTCCTGATTATGTTCGGCCAGATGGCCTCGGTGGCCGTGGCCGCCAACAACTGGGTACAGGTTGTGGTCAGCGTAGCGGCGCTGATTGTATCAACGGTCTTTTTCGTGACGAAGCGGGATCAGAAGATCTGCGGGATCGTCATGCTGGCCAGCGCGTCTGTGGCCTACGTGGTCATCGTGCTTGCCACCAACAACATTGAGAGCTTTTCCTATGCGTTTCCCATCCTGTTTGCCTCCATGGCGCTGTTAAACGTGCGGTTCGTCATCGCCGGGGATATCATCATCCTCTCGGCCAACGTGATCCGTCTGGCGCTGCGCTATGGCAGTGCGGATCAGAATACCCAGCAGTCCCTGTTCGTGGCAGTGTTTGCCAGTGCGCTGACCTGCTACGCGGCATCCAGGGTAGTGAAGCTGTTGATCCGCAACAACGAGGAGAACATCGCCGCCATCACCGAAGCGGCCCAAAAGCAGGAGGAGAACCACAAAAAGACCATGGCGGTGGCGGAGGAGCTGGGCAGGCACTTCACGGGCGCTATGGAAATGCTTGACAGGCTCAGCCAGAGCGTGGACACCAGCAATTTTGCCATGAGCAATATCGCAGAGAGCACCGAGAGCACCGCAGAGTCCATTCAGGAGCAGGCGGCGATGTGTTCCGATATCCAGAAGCACACGGATGTGGCTGAGAGCGAGACACAGAACATGATCGAGGCATCCAGGCGCACCGACGAGAACGTGGCGGAGGGCTCCAATATGGTGAAGGAGCTGCGGGAGCAGGCCCACAACGTGGAGATGGCCAGCAACGTCACCGTGGAAGTGATCGAGAGCCTGACCCAGAAGGTGGCGGAAGTGGAGAACTTCGTTGGGACGATCTTAAGCATTTCCAGCCAGACGAACCTGCTTGCGCTGAACGCTTCCATCGAGGCGGCCAGAGCCGGTGAGGCGGGCAGGGGTTTTGCAGTGGTGGCGGAGGAGATCCGGCAGCTCTCCGAGCAGACCAAGGACGCTTCCAACAACATCACCAGCATCATCGAGGAGTTAAACGGCGATACCAGGCGGGCAAACGACAGCATCAAAAACTCCGTGGCTTCTGTGGAAAAGCAGAACGAGCTGATCGAGGAGACCAGGGAGAAGTTTGAAAAGATCAACGAGGGCGTTTCGGAGCTGACCAAAAACATTGACAACACCGAGCGCGTCATCAAAGAGATCCTGCGCTCCACCGGGGTCATCTCCGAGAACATCACCCATCTGTCGGCCACCAGCCAGGAGGTTGCCGCTTCCTCTACCGAGGGGCTTAAGACCTCTGAGACCACAGTGGAGGACATGAAGGCCTGCAAGAAGATCCTGCAGGAGATTTACGCGCTGGCCCAGGAGCTTCAACAGTCGGAGGCGTAAGCGCCTTTGGCAGCAGAGCGGAAGAACAGCGGAATAGCAGTGAAATAGCAGGATAGCAGCAAAATAACAGTAGCATAAAAGCAGTATAAAAAGCGTGTGTTCCGCCGGCTCTTTCAGGCCGGCGGAATTTTTTGACAGAACTGCTTGACAAACGGACAGGAAAGAGTTAAACTATACAAAACCTACTTAAATACTATGAAATAAGGCGCCGCAAGGCGGCAGTAAAGGAGAGGAAACAGGATGAGCAAGAAACCTTATGCAGAGAGAAACTTGAAATTTGAGACGCTGCAGCTGCACGTCGGGCAGGAACAGCCGGATCCCGTCACCGACGCCAGGGCGGTTCCCATCTATCAGACCACTTCCTATGTATTCCACAACAGCGACCATGCGGCAGCCCGGTTTGCGCTGGCGGACAGCGGCAATATCTATGGCCGTCTGACCAACCCCACCCAGGATGTGTTTGAGAAAAGGATTGCAGCCTTAGAGGGCGGCACTGCGGCGCTGGCGGTGGCAAGCGGCATGGCGGCCATATCCTATGCGGTGCAGAACCTGGCCAAGGCCGGGGATCATATCGTGGCGGCCAACAACATCTACGGCGGCACTTACAACCTGCTGGCCCACACCCTGCCCGATTACGGCATCAGCGCTTCCTTCGTAGATCCTTCGGATTTTGCAGCCGTGGACGGGGCGGTGAAGGAGAACACCAAGGCCATCCTCATTGAGACGCTGGGCAATCCCAATTCCGACGTGGTGGACATCGAGAGGCTGGCCCAGATCGCCCATGCCCATCAGATCCCGCTGGTGGTGGACAATACCTTTGCCACCCCTTATCTGGTGCGGCCCTTTGAATACGGCGCAGACATCGTGGTACATTCCGCCACGAAGTTCATCGGCGGCCACGGCACCACCATCGGCGGCGTGATTATCGAGAACGGGAAATTCGACTGGGCAGCTTCCGGCAAGTTCCCCCATCTCTCCACGCCAAATGAGAGCTATCACGGCGTAAACTTCAGCGAAGCCGTGCCCGGCGCAGTGTTTGTGACGGCGATCCGCGCCATCCTGTTAAGGGACACGGGGGCGGCTCTTTCCCCCTTCCACGCATTCTTCTTCCTCCAGGGGCTGGAGACCCTTTCCCTGCGGGTGGAGCGCCATGTGGAGAACGCGCTGCAGGTAGTGGAGTATTTAAACGCTCATCCCAAGGTGGAGCGGGTGCATCACCCTTCCCTTTCCACCGACCCGGTGCAGCAGGCCCTCTATCAAAAGTATTTCCCCAAGGGGGGCGGTTCCATCTTTACCTTTGAGATCAAGGGCGGCGAGGCGGAGGCTAAGAAGTTTATCGACAGTCTGGAGCTGTTCTCCCTGTTGGCCAACGTGGCGGATGTGAAGTCCCTGGCTATCCATCCCGCTTCCACCACCCACGGCCAGTTAAGCGACCAGGAGCTTTTAGAGCAGGGGATCTACCGCAATACCATCCGCCTTTCCATCGGCACCGAGCACATCGACGACATCCTCGAGGATCTGGAGGGCGGCTTTGAGGCCATCGGGTGAGACAATCGGCTGGGACAATCGGTTGTGCCGTTTGGGCTGGGACGATTGGCTGAGATTGGCTGAGAATTAGAAAATCGCTTGACAAATACCCCTACAGGGTATATCCTAAAGAAAACAGGATACCCTGCGGGGGTATTTTTGCTTTCCCGGCAAAACTTCAAGTAACATCGGAGCCAAGCCGCAAGTAAAGTTGGAAACCAAACTTCAAGCAACATCAGAAGCAACATGACATGAGAAACAACAAAGTCAAAGCATGAAATCACACGGCGGCTGCGCACTGATTGCGCCGCAGGAATGGGAACAGAAGGCAAAAACCGCGGATAACATCAGCAGCAAACCAGAAAGCCAAATCGGAAATCACACAGCGGCTGAGCACAGATTGCACAGCGGAATGGAGGAAAAATGAAAAGGGGAAAGGAAACAGAAAACCTGACAGATACAGGCAGCCAGACAGATACAGACAGCCTGCCGAAACCAGAAAGCCCCAGGGAAGCGGACTGCTGCAGGAAAAAGGCCGTCCCCAGGACGGAAAAGGAGCTGAAGCAGTTAAAAAACCGCCTGAGCCGGATCCAAGGCCAGTTAAACGGCATCGGCAGGATGTTGGATGAAAACCGCTATTGCGGGGAAATACTGACTCAGGTGGCGGCAGTGGAAAGCGCCCTGCAGGCCTTTGGGTATCTGATCCTGCAGGAGCACATGGGAACCTGCGTGGCGGATGAGATCCAGAAGGGAAATCTGGACGTGGTGGAAGAAACCATGGAGCTGGTCAAAAAGCTGAAGTGAGGGGCGTACTAAGGCACGCCGGGAGGTGTCAGTATGAGACAAAAAGAGAGATATCACATCACGGGAATGACCTGTTCCGCCTGCAGCGCCCATGTGGAGAAGGCCGTGTCCCAGGTAAGCGGGGTGGAGAGGGTTTCAGTCAACCTGCTGACGGAGACCATGGACGTGGAGTACGAGGAGGGGAAGCTCTCTTCGGATGAGATCGTGGGGGCGGTGGAGAAGGCCGGTTACGGGGCGTCGCCGGTAAACGTCGGGGGATCCGGGGCAGAGGGCGTCAGCCGGGAAGCGTCCGGCAGGCAGGCGGCCAGGGAACAGCTTGCCCGGCAGGCAAAGGAGGAGACGACGGCCATGAAATGGCGGCTGGGGCTTTCCTTCTGTTTTCTGGCGCCTTTGATGTATGTGGCCATGTATCACATGATTTACGGCGGGCTGGGGCTGCCCATGCCCTCCTTTGTCCACAAGTATCTGCACGGCCCTGAAAACGGGGTGAGTTTTGCGCTGACCCAGCTGCTTTTGCTGCTGCCCATCCTCTATCTCAACCGAAAATTCTTTTCCGTGGGCTTTCGCAGCCTCTGGCACCGCTCGCCCAACATGGACAGCCTGATCGCGCTGGGAGCCGCCGCTTCCGTTTCCTACGGGATATTTGCCCTGTATCGGATCGGATACGGGCTGGGGCACGGGGACATGGCGCTGGCGCAGCGCTACAGCCAGGATCTCTACTTTGAGTCCGCGGGCACGATTCTGACGTTAGTCACCCTTGGGAAATATCTGGAGAGCCGCTCGAAGAAAAAGACGGGGGAGGCCATCTCCAAGCTGATGGAGCTTGCCCCCGACACCGCCGTGGTGCTGGCAGAGGACGGCAGCGAGAAGGAGATTCCCGCCGAGCAGCTGCGGGAGGGGGATATCTTTCTGGTCAGGCCCGGAACCCGGATCCCCGCAGACGGGGTGGTGCTGGAAGGGGTCTCCGCCGTGGACGAATCGGCCATCACCGGGGAGAGCATCCCGGCACAGAAGAAGGAAAAGGACAGGGTGATCTCTGCCACCATGAACAAGGCCGGATTTTTGAAATGCCGGGCGGAGAAGGTGGGCGGGGACACCACCCTGGCCCAGATGATCCGGCTGGTGGAGGAGGCCTCCGCCAGCAAGGCGCCAATCGCCAGGCTGGCGGATCAGGTGGCTGGGATTTTTGTTCCGGCGGTGATCGGGATTGCGGCGGTGACGCTGCTTGTCTGGCTCCTCCTGGGGGCGGAGGCGGAGTTTGCCATCTCCTGCGCCATCGCGGTGTTGGTGATCTCCTGTCCCTGCGCGCTGGGGCTGGCCACCCCTGTGGCCATCATGGTGGGCACGGGCGTTGGGGCCTCCCAGGGGATCCTGATCAAGTCGGGGGAAGCCCTGCAGCAGGCAAGGGATATCGACACCGTGGTGGTTGACAAGACGGGCACGCTCACCCAGGGGAAACTGAGGGTGACCCAGGCGGTCACCTGGAGTACGGACGTGAGTCTGGAGGCGCTTGCCCAGGTGGCGGCGGCCCTGGAGAAAAAGAGCGGGCATCCCCTGGCGGAGGCGGTGCTCCAGTATGCCAGGGAGCAGAACGTGCAGATCCCGGATGTGCGGGACTTTAAAGAGGTGTTTGGCCGGGGCGTGGAAGGAGTGCTGGAAAGCGACGTGGTATCGGGAGACGCCCCTTTTGTCCCAAAGGACGGCCCCACGTCGGTGTTTGCCGCCTGGAAGGAGCCTGACGGCACGTCAAAAGTCGTACAGGGGAGGAGCCTGGAGGAGGTAGAGGAGGCGCTTTCTGCCGCCGGGGCGGACGGTGTGCGGATGTCCTTTCTGGGGACGGCCCCTGCGGCGAAAGCGGGCGACAGGTGCTTTGTGGGGAACCTGGCCTATCTGGAAGAAAACGGCGTGCCTGTGGAGGCGCAGGTCAAAGAGGCGCTGGAGCAGGCGGCCAGAGAGGGAGAAACGCCCCTGCTTGTGGCCAGGGAGGGCCGTCTGCTGGGGATGTTTGGCCTGTCGGATGTGGTCAGGGAAAGCTCCTTACAGGCCATCCAGGATTTCAAAAAGATGGGAATCCATGTGGTCATGCTCACCGGAGACAACGCCCACACCGCCCAAGTGGTGCAAAAACGTCTGGGGATCGGGGAGGTGATGGCCCAGGTGCTGCCACAGGACAAGGAAAAGAAGGTGCGGCAGCTCAAAGCCCAGGGGCACAAGGTGGCCATGGTGGGGGATGGGATCAACGACGCCCCGGCCCTGGCTGCGGCGGATGTGGGCATGGCCATCGGAGCAGGGACGGACGTAGCCATCGAGAGCGCGGATATCGTGCTGATGAAAAACGACCTGCGGGACGCGGTGACGGCAGTGCGCTTAAGCCGGGCGGTGATCCGAAACATCAAGCAGAACCTGTTCTGGGCCTTTTTCTACAACTGTATCGGGATTCCCCTGGCGGCAGGCTGTTACTACCCGCTCTTTGGAATCCGCTTAAATCCCATGTTCGGCGCGGCGGCCATGAGCTTAAGCAGCGTCTTTGTGGTGGCAAACGCCCTGCGGTTAAAAGGGTTCCGGGCGCAAAAGAAGGACGGCGGGGAAAGACCCGCAGAAAGGAAGGAAAAGAATATGACAAAGGTATTGACGATCGAGGGAATGATGTGCGCACACTGCACAGGCAGGGTGCAGAAAGCGCTGGAGGCCGTGGAGGGCGTGAGCGCCGTGGCCATGGATCTGGAGAAGAAGACCGCTTCGGTGACGCTCTCGGGGGAAGTCTCCGACGAGGCATTGAAAAAAGCGGTGGACGAGGCGGGCTACCAGGTGACGGACATCCGCTGACGACCATACGGGAAACGGCCATACGGGAAACGGCCATACGGGAAACGCTTGCGCCTTTTGCCGGGCAGACAGATGCCGGCGAAAGGCGCGTCTGCTGTCAGGGATCATGCGTCAGAGAAAAAGTGTAAAAGATAAGAGAATGTTTATGGTTTGTTTATTGATTTTCCCCGAAAAAATGTTATCCTACTGATAGACGGGAGGCGATGTTATGAATATACAGAAATTTACCCAGAAATCCATGGAAGCGGTGGACGGCTGCCAGAAGCTGGCATACGAGTACGGCAACCAGGAGATCGGGCAGGAGCATCTGCTCTACAGCCTGCTGACCCTGGAGGACAGCCTGATCTTAAAGCTGATTGAAAAGATGGAAATCCAGAAGGAGCATTTTGTAAACCGGGCGGAGCAGGCCCTGGGCAAGTGCACCAAGGTACAGGGCGGCCAGGTATATGTGGGCCAGGATCTCAACAAGGCGCTGATCGGCGCGGAGGACGAGGCCAAGCGGCTGGGGGATCAGTATGTGTCCGTGGAGCATTTGTTCTTAGCCATGCTGGCAAAGCCCAGCCGGGAGATCGCAGCAATCTTTAAGGAATACGGCATCACAAGGGAGCGCTTTTTGCAGGCGCTGTCCACGGTGCGGGGAAACCAGCGGGTGACAAGCGACAACCCGGAGGCCACCTACGATACCCTGGAAAAATACGGGAAAGACCTGGTGGAGCAGGCGAGGAATGAAAAGCTGGATCCTGTCATCGGCAGGGACAGCGAGATTCGGAACGTGATCCGCATCCTCTCCCGAAAGACCAAGAACAACCCGGTGCTCATCGGGGAGCCCGGCGTGGGAAAGACCGCCGTGGTGGAGGGGCTGGCCCAGCGGATCGTCAGGGGGGATGTGCCCCAGAACTTGAAAGACAAAAAGATTTTTGCCCTGGACATGGGAGCTTTGGTGGCAGGGGCCAAGTACCGGGGCGAGTTTGAGGAGCGTTTAAAGGCGGTGCTGGAGGACGTAAAAAACAGCGACGGCCAGATCATCCTGTTCATCGACGAGCTGCACACCATCGTGGGGGCGGGCAAGACGGACGGCGCGCTGGACGCGGGGAATATGTTAAAGCCCATGCTGGCCAGGGGGGAGCTGCACTGCATCGGCGCAACCACCCTGGACGAGTACAGGCAGTACATTGAGAAGGACGCCGCCCTAGAGCGCAGGTTCCAGCCGGTGACGGTGGAGGAGCCCAGCGTGGAGGACACGGTCTCCATCCTGCGGGGCTTAAAGGAGCGGTATGAGGTCTATCACGGCGTGAAGATCATGGACAACGCCCTGGTCAGCGCCGCGGTGCTGTCCCACCGCTATATCTCCGACCGTTTTCTGCCGGATAAGGCCATCGACCTGGTGGACGAGGCCTGCGCCCTGATCAAGACCGAGTTAAACAGTATGCCCACGGAGCTGGACGAGCTGCAGCGGAAGGTGATGCAGTTAGAGATCGAGGAGGCCGCCCTCAGACGGGAGGACGACAGGCTGAGCAAGGAGCGGCTGGAAAGCCTGCAGCGGGAGTTGGCGGAGTTAAAGGAGACGTTTGCAAACCGCAAGGCCCAGTGGGACAACGAAAAGGCTTCCGTGGAGAAGCTCTCCCGGCTGCGGGAGGAGATCGACAGCACCAACAGCCAGATCCAGATCGCACAGCGGGAAGGGGATCTGGAGAAGGCGGCGGAGCTTTCCTACGGCAGGCTGCCGTCGTTAAAGAAGGAGCTGGAGAGAGAGGAGGAGCGGGTAGGCGGGGCCGATCTCTCCCTGGTGCACGAGCGGGTGTCGGAGGAGGAGATCGCAAAGATCGTCTCCCGGTGGACGGGGATTCCCGTGAGCAAGCTGACGGAGAGCGAGCGCAACAAGACCCTGCATCTGGACGAGGAACTGCACAAGCGGGTGATCGGGCAGGACGAGGGCGTCACCAAGGTGACGGAGGCCATCATCCGCTCCCGGGCGGGCATCAAGGATCCCACCAAGCCCATCGGCTCTTTCCTGTTTCTGGGGCCTACGGGCGTGGGCAAGACGGAGCTTGCAAAAGCGCTGGCAGCGTCTCTGTTTGACGATGAGAACAACATGGTGCGGATCGACATGAGCGAGTATATGGAGAAATATTCCGTCTCCCGCCTCATCGGAGCGCCTCCCGGATATGTGGGATACGAGGAGGGCGGCCAGCTCACCGAGGCGGTGCGCCGCAAGCCTTACAGCGTGGTGCTCTTTGACGAGATCGAAAAGGCCCACCCGGACGTGTTCAACGTGCTCTTACAGGTGCTGGACGACGGCCGCATCACGGATTCCCAGGGGCGGACGGTGGACTTTAAGAACACCATCCTGATCATGACCTCCAACATCGGGGCCCAGTATCTCTTAGACGGCATCGGCCCGGACGGCGCCATTGACCAAAGGGCGGAGGAACTGGTATACGGGGACTTAAAAAACCATTTCCGGCCCGAGTTTTTAAACCGTCTGGATGAGACCATCCTGTTCAAACCCCTGACCCGGGAGAATATCAACGGCATCATCGGGCTTCTGGTTAACGATATCAACAGGCGGCTGGCCGACCGGGATCTGACCTTAAGGCTCACCCCGGAGGCGGCGGAGTATATCGTGGCGCAGGCTTACGACCCGGTCTACGGGGCCCGTCCCCTGAAGCGGTATCTGCAGAAATATGTGGAGACCCTGACGGCAAGGCTGATCCTGGAGGACAGGGCGGAGGCGGGGGACTGCGTGGAGATTTATCTGGAGGGCGGCGCTCTCGCCGCCCGGGCGGTAAAACTTGCATAAAAAAGCCGTATCTGCTAAGATAAAAGAAATTCCTGTGAGACGAAAGGGGTATGGTATGGGGATTTCTTATTGGGAAAAGGAACGGGTCTTTCAGCTGGATACGCCGAACACCACTTACCTGATGGGGGTCGTGACGGCGGAAGGGTTTCTGGGGCACATCTACTACGGCAGGCGGCTTAAGGATATTTCCGGCGCAGGGGAATTTCTGCGCACCGGGGAGCCGCCTTTTACGCCGGTGGAGAATGACCGGGACAGGGTTACGTTTATGGACAGCTTCCCCTGGGAGTATGCCTCCCACGGTGTGGGGGATTACCGGGAGAGCAGCGTGCGGGTAAGGGACAAAAACGGCTGCAGCGCAGTGCTTTTCACCTATGTCTCCCATCAGATCAAAGAGGGAAAGCCCGCCCTGGAGGGACTTCCCGCTACGTTTGGCGGGGCGGGGCAGGCGCAGACGCTTACCATCCTCTGCGAGGACAAGGCGCTGGGCCTGCGGGCGGAGCTCTCTTACAGCGTGCTTGAGGACACCGACGCCATCGCCAGGAGCGTGCGGTTTGAGAATGCAGGGAAAGATGCGATATGGCTGGAGAAGGCCATGAGCCTGTGCCTGGACATGGATCAGAGAGGGTTTGAGGCGCTGACGCTGCACGGCGGCTGGGCCAGGGAGCGGCGCATGGAGCGAAAGCCCATCGGCCACGGCAGGTTCTCCGTGTCCACGCTGCGGGGGGAGAGCTCCCACCAGGAGCACCCCTTCCTAGCCCTCCTCGCCCCCGGCGCCGACCAGGACAAGGGGGAGGTTTACGGGTTTCAACTGGTCTACTCCGGCAATTTTCTGATCCAGGCGGAGGTGGGGCAGTTTGACGGCCTGCGGGTGAGCGCCGGAATCAACCCGGAGGATTTTAGCTGGAAGCTTCTGCCCGGAGAGACTTTCCAGGCCCCGGAAGCGATTCTCACCTATTCTGACAGGGGGCTGGGCGGCATGACGGGGAGTTTCCATACCCTGTATCGGAACCATCTGATCCGCAGTCCGTATCTGCACAAAAAGCGTCCCATCCTCATCAACAACTGGGAGGCCACCTACTTTGATTTTGATCAGGAAAAGCTGTTGGAGATCGCCCGGGAGAGCGCGGCTCTGGGCATTGAGATGCTGGTCATGGACGACGGCTGGTTTGGAGGCCGCTGTGACGACAACCGGGCGCTGGGCGACTGGTATGTGAACGAAGAGAAGCTAAAGGGGGGACTGGGGTATCTGGCAGGGCAGGTGAACGCCCTGGGGATGAAATTCGGCATCTGGATCGAGCCGGAGATGATATCCGAAGACTCTACGCTGTACCGGGAGCACCCGGACTGGGCCCTGGCGGTGCCCGGCAGGAAGCCCGCCCTCTCCCGCAACCAGTATGTGCTGGACATAAGCCGCAGGGAGGTGCGGGACGAGATCTTAAAGCGGGTGTTTGCCGTGCTGCACTCCGCCAACATCGAATATGTAAAGTGGGACATGAACCGGCCCCTGACCGATCTGGGGAGCGCATCTCTTCCTGCGGACAGGATGGGGGAGCTCTACCACCGCTATGTGCTGGGGGTCTATGAGATGCAGGAGCGCCTGCTTCAGGAGTTCCCGGACCTTCTCCTGGAAAACTGCAGCGGCGGCGGCGGGCGGTTCGATC
>CANQEH010000011.1 GCA_947594835.1 uncultured Acetatifactor sp.
CTGTGTAGTCATAATCCTTCCCCGCCTTTTCACAGGTTCCCCGGCAGGCCACATAAGCCCTCATCCGCCTGCTTTCCCCTGCCTCTACGCCCATGATCTGCGCAATCTTTTTCCCCGTTGCCTCCCCGCCCACAGGGCAGGCGTTTGCCGGCGCTTCCCCCTTGGCGATGGCGGCGGCAAGCCCCGCGCAGCCCGCATAGCCGCAGCCGCCGCAGTTATTGCCGGGCAGGGCGGACAACACCGCTTCCTGTCTCTCATCCACTTCCACTTTAAAACGTATGCCGGCCACTCCCAGAAACAGGCCCACGAAAATGCCCGTGATCCCCACTACCGCCGCAGCCGCCAGTATTCCTGCCAGGTTCATGTCTTCTCTCCTCTACAAAAGTCCGGCAAATCCGCAAAAGGCGATTGCCATCAGCCCTGCCGTCAACAGCACGATGGGCATCCCCTGAAACGGCCTCGGGATATCGTTGTAGGCAAGCTTCTCCCGGATGCCCGCCAGGATCACGATGGCCACGGTAAAGCCCACAGATGTGGCAAACCCGTTTGTGATGCCAGCCAGGATACCGTACTCCTTCTGTACATTGGTGAGCGCCACTCCCAGCACCGCGCAGTTGGTGGTGATCAGAGGCAGATATACCCCCAGGGCCTCATAGAGGGAGGGCATGGCCTTCTTCAAAAACATCTCCACAAACTGCACCAGCGCCGCAATGACCAGAATGAAGACGATGGTCTCCAGATATTCCACCTGAAACGGGCAGAGCACATATCGGTAGATCACGCCTGCCACCGCGCTGGCCAGGGTGATCACGAAGATCACGGCAGCGCCCATGCCAGCCGCAGTACCCGTCCTGCGGGACACCCCCAGGAAAGGGCAAAGCCCCAGAAATTGGCTCAGCACCACATTGCTGACCAGGGATGAGGAAATCAAAATGACCAGAAGCTCTTTCACACTCTCCATTTACTTCTCCTCCTCATCCAGATTTAAGATCGTCAGATCCTCCGGCTCCTGCCGGTCGTCTTCCTTTTTCTTCCCCTTGGTATCGTAAAACCGCTTTGTACAGCCTCCATCGGAACAGTTCATGCAGTCTTTGCTGCATCCTGAGCCAATTTTTTCGTTTGGTTTCCCCGCTTTTTGCAATTTTTCCTTCACAAAGTTCTGCAGAGCCACCAGCGCCGCCAGTACAAAGAATGCGCCCGGCGCCTGGCCGAAGATTCGGATTGGGACATAGGCGTCTGGCAGGATCCCCCGGCCGAACAATTCCCCGGCGCCCAGCAGTTCGCGGACTCCGCCGATACAGGTCAACGCTGCGGCAAAGCCCAATCCCATGCCGATGCCGTCAAACAGGGAAGCCACGGGGGGATTGTGGTAGGCATAGCTCTCCGCCCGCCCCAGGATGATACAGTTTACCACAATCAGCGGGATATATACCCCCAGGGAATCGTTCAGCGCCGGCAGATACGCCTGAAGCAGCAGCTGCACCACTGTCACAAAGGTGGCGATCACCACGATAAAGGCCGGGATCCGCACCCTGTCCGGGATGATACGGCGCAGCAGAGAGATGAAGAGGTTGCTCAAGGCCAGCACCGCCATGGTAGTCAGCCCCATGCCCAGGCCGTTTAGGGCGGAGGTGGTCACCGCCAGAGTGGGACACATCCCCAGCATGAGGACAAAGGTTGGATTTTCCTTCACAAGGCCGTTTAACAGCCTCTCTCCCGCTCTATTCATCGCCGTCCCCTCCCTTCACCCCCAGGCACTGCCCCGGGTTTTCCATGAGATACCGCGCCGTCTGCAGTCCTGCGTTGACCGCATCTACCACGGCGGAGGTGGTGACGGTTGCGCTGGTGATGGCGTCCACCTCACTGTCTGACGCAGCACCCGTCTTGGTGTAGGTAAAGCGTTCCACCTGTTTTCCGGCAAACTGCGGCGCAAGCTGCGCGGGGGCTTCCATTCCCAGCCCGGCTGTCTCAGACAGCTCCAGTATGGAGACGCCCGTCACCGTCCCCTCGTTGTCCACGCCCACATAGAGGACGATATCACCGCCGTATCCTTCTCCGGAAACTGCCTCCACGACCCAGCCGTACCCGTCTGAAACGCCGGCGGAAGCGTCCCGGCGGCTTCCCGCCGCCCGAAAAACGCTGCCGATCTCCACGCCTTCCCCGGAAAGCTGTTCCAGAAAGGCGCCGTCCAGCCGGTATTCCACGGGGACAAAGACCACCTTGTCTCCCCCATCCCCCAGATTCCCCGGCGCGGGGAAAGCTGCCGCGCAGGCTTCCTGGACGGCCTTTTCCTGCTGCAGGCGGATGGGCTCTTTGGTGAGGCCATGCACCACGCCTAAGATAAGACCCGACAGCAGGGTGATCCCAAACAGGATGCCCGCCTCTTTCCACATCTGCTTTCTGTCATCCCTGCTTCCCATGGCGGACACCTCCCTTCCCACGGCCGAAAGCGGCTGGCCTGGTGTATTTTTCGATCAAGGGCACCAGAAGGTTGCCAAGCAGGATGGCATAGGAGACGCCCTCTGCGGAGGAGCCGAAGACACGGAAGATCCCCGTCATCAGCCCCAGAAAAATGCCGTACACATACTGGCCCTTGGCAGTGATGGGCCGGGTCACATAATCTGTCGCCATGAAAAAGGCGCCAAGCATCAGGCCGCCGCCTGCCAGCTGGGCCGACAGGTAGTTTAAGTCGAATCCCCTGCCGCCGAAAAAGCCCACAAACAGCACAAAGGAAACCAGATAACTGCCGGGCACCCGCAGGTCGATAATCCCAAGCAGAAGCAGCAGGCAGGCCCCTGCCGCAATGGCAATCACGGAGGTCTCCCCGATGGTGCCCCCCACGCGCCCCACAATCATATCCAGGACATTGACCTGCTCCCCTGCCTTTAACAGGGCAAGGGGCGTAGCGCCCGTCCAGGCGTCACAGGTAAAGTCCGTCATCTGGGCGGGAAAGGAGATTAACAGAAAGCACCGGGCCGCCAGCGCCGGGTTCACAAAGTTCTGCCCCAGGCCGCCAAAGAGCATTTTAACCACCAGAATGGCAAACACGCTGCCCAGCGCACCCATCCACAGGGGAACGCCCACCGGCAGGTTTAACGCCAGCAAAAGTCCCGTGACAGCCGCAGACAGATCCCATGCGGTGTTTTTCTGTCCGGCGTGGCCGCAGACATACCGCATAAAGAGCCAGAAACAGATCTCCGTCAGCACGGCGGCAGAAACGGTCACAAGCATCACCGCCAAAGCCCGGGGGCCAAAGGCATAGATGCCGTATCCGGCAGTCGGCATCAGGGCCAGCAGCACGGCCAGCATGATGCCGCTTGTGGTCCATTTGGACCGAATATGGGGATTGGATGACACACTCCGTAATTTTTCCACGCTCTCCCCTCCTACTTCTTCTGTTTTGCCAGCAGAATCCTGCGCATGGATTTGATCTCCTGGGTCAGCGGCCTTTTGGCGGGACAGATAAAGCTGCAGCACCCGCACTCACAGCACTCCAGCCCGTCGTTTGCCAGAAAAGCTTCCTCGTCAAAATGCGCCGCCTGGTCAGCCAGCCTGCTCGGCAGGATCCGTTCCGGGCATACCTCCACGCAGCGGCCGCAGTTGATGCAGGGCCCCGGCTCCATGGCGGAAACCTCGTCCTTCGTCAGCGCCAGGAGAGCCGTGGACGTCTTTGCCACAGGCACCTCCAGATCAAACAGGGCGACGCCCATCATGGGGCCTCCGCAGATGATCTTTTGCGGCGGCGTCTTAAATCCTCCGGCCTGATCCAGCACCTCCTGATAGCTGGTGCCGATTCTCACCCGGAAATTCCGGGGATCGGCCACCGCGTCTCCCGTGACGGTGACGATACGCTCCGTCAGGGGGATCCCTTCCGTCACCGCCCTGTACACCGCCACCAGGGTATCCACGTTGTCCACCACGCATCCCGCGTCCGCAGGCAGCATCCCGGCGTTGATTTTCCGCCCGGTGACCGCGTCGATCAGCATACGCTCGCCGCCCTGCGGATATTTTGTCTTCAATGCCTTTACGCTGATCCGCGGCTCGTCTTTGGTCAGCCGTTTCAGCAGGGAAATGCAGTCCGGCTTGTTGTCCTCTATGGCCAGAATCCCGTGGGCCCGCTCGAACAGGCGAAGCAGGATCTTTAAGCCGCCCACCAGTTTTTCCGGCTCCTCCACCATCCGGCGGTAATCGGAGGTGAGGTAAGGCTCGCACTCCGCGCAGTTTGCGATCACATATTCGATCTTTGCCGGATCCTTTGGCGAGAGCTTGACGTGTGTGGGAAAACCCGCGCCTCCCATGCCCACGATCCCCGCCTCCCGTATGCGGCCCAGGATTTCCTCCCTTTCCGCCTTCGCAGGCAGTGCCGCAAGGGGCGCCGCCTTCTCGTATAGGCCGTCGTTTGCCACCACAATGCTCATCTCCAGTCCGCCGGACGACACCCGCCTGAGTTCAATGGCTTTCACGGTGCCGGACACGGAGGCATGAACCGGAGCAGAGACAAAGGCGCTGCTGTCAGCGATCTTCTGTCCTTCCAGCACTCTGTCCCCCTTCGCCACGATGGGCTGGGCCGGGGCGCCGATATGCTGGCGCAGGGGAAAAACCAGTTCCTGCCCGGGCCAGACGTCCTGGATCGGTTTCCCCTTGGACAGCTCTTTGCCGTCGTAGATGTGGATCCCTCCTGAAAATGTCAGTTTTGCCATACCGCGCTTCCCTTTCTGTAAGGCATTGCCGGGCAATGCATCGTGATTTGTCGAAACGGACAGAATATTCTTTTCTAAATATACTATTTTTTTCGCTAAAATACTACTGCAAATTAGAAAAATATGATATGATTTTCATAAGTCAGACAGACAAAACCGCGTGAATTGTTCTGACAGGAGGCTGTTATGAGAATCTGTGAAGAGACCATTGAAAATTTTTCCATCTGCTATCCCTTAGAGCAGCTGGCTCCCCTGGAATGTGTTTTGTTCCTGGATATTGAGACTACAGGCTTTACCCCCCGTTCCTCCTATCTTTACCTGGTGGGCTGCGCCTACTATCTGGCGGGGAAATGGCACACGAGACAGTGGATGGCTGAAAATTACGATCAGGAAGAGGTTATCCTCAAAGCGTTTTTCGAGTTTGCCAGGCACTACCGTTATCTGGTTCACTACAACGGCAACAACTTCGATCTGCCCTTCCTCACCCAGAAATGCAAGCAGTATTCGCTGCCCTACACCTTCGACGACTTCCAGGGCATCGACCTGTACCGCCGCATCTCGCCCTATAAATTTTTCCTGCACCTGCCCAACTGCAAGCAAAAGACCGTGGAGCAGTTTCTGGGCATTGACAGAAAGGACGTGTTTTCCGGCGGGGAACTCATCGGGATTTACCAGGACTACCTGAAAAATCCCACCGAATTTTCCGAAAATGCCCTGTTCCTTCACAATGCAGACGACGTGAAGGGGATGCTGCAGACGCTGCCCATCCTGTCCTATTACGATCTCTTTAACCAGCCCCTGCGGGCAAAGAAAGTCCAGGCAAACCACTACCGGGATGTAAACGGCAGCCCGCGCCAGGAGCTGCTCATCACCCTGGCATTGGATCAGCCGCTTCCAAAGCCCGTCCTGGCCAACGCCTGCGGGTGTTATTTCCGGGGCGAGGGCGCCCAGGCCACGCTGAAAATCCCCATCTATGAGGAGGAACTGAAATACTTTTACGCCAATTACCGGGACTACTACTATCTCCCCCAGGAGGACGTGGCGCTGCACAAATCGGTGGCCGGCTTTGTGGACAAAGAATATCGGATCCCGGCCTCCGCCTCCAACTGCTATACCAGAAAGTTTTCCACCTATCTGCCCCAGTGGGATATCCTCTTCCAGCCCTTCTTCAAACGCGATTACCGAAGCAAGGAATTGTTTTTTGAACTGACGGAGGATCTGAAAAAAGACCGCCAGGCCTTCTCCGACTACGCCGCCCATGTGCTGGGAATGATGGCTTCCACCTACTGAAGATGTTCCACTCTGGCGACTTACTGAAACTGTTTTGCTCTAAAGGCTTACTAACACTGTCACGCTCTGACGGCTGACTAAAATTGTTTTGCTCTGACGGATTGCTAAAACTGTTCCACTCTGGCAACTCACTAAAACTGGTTTGCTCTGACGGCTTACAAAAGCTGTTCTGCTCCGGCGAAAAACAAAAAGGCTGTGAAAAATGGGCGAAACCCCATGTTTTCACAGCCTCTTTTATGTACCACTTTCCAATGCTTTTCTCACGGCTTCTGGTAAAAGAAGGAATTTTTCCTCTCATAGCCGATTTCTTTGTAATTGATAATCTGCTCGGTGCTCCCGATAAAGAGAACGCCTCTGCCGGCCAGCGCCTTGTAAAACTTGCGGAAGACGTCTTCTTTTGCCTCCTCCGTAAAGTAGATCAGCACGTTGCGGCAGACGATCAGATGGCACTCTGCGGGGTAGGCGTCCTTTAAAAGATTGTGCTCCTTAAACTCTACCCTGGCCTTGACCTCATCCGCAATCTTGTAGGAAGGGCCGACCTTCGCAAAAAACTTTTTCTTGAGATCCTCCGGCACAGCTTCCACGCTCTTTTCGGAATACAGCCCTGCTTTCGCTTTCTCGATCACCTGTTTATCCAGATCGGTGGCAAAGATCCGGATATTGGCTAACGGCAGATGCCTGGACATGGCCATCACCAGGGAATAGGGCTCGTCTCCGGTAGAGCAGGCCGCGCTCCATACCTTCAGATTCTTTCCAAACTTCTGAATCAGTTCCGGGATGATCTGCTCATCCATCAGCTTCCACTGCTCCGGATTGCGGTAAAATTCAGACACATTGATGGTGATATAATTTACAAACTCGTCGAAAAGTACCTTGTCTGTCCGCAATCGCAGCACATACTGATCATAACCCTCGATCTTATGCTTTGTAATCAGGGTGTCGATGCGGCGTTTCATCTGCTTTTCTTTGTAACAGTTCAGGTCAATTGCTGTAAGGGCCAGCACTTCTCTTTTCAAGTACTCATAATCATACACCATGGCCTTCACCATCCCGCAGGTTGCTTGCTTTTAACTGATGCTCACTCGTCCTCCTGCGCTGCAATCACAGCGTCGATGTCTACGGACACCTCATCCGCATCGGCTTCCTCCTGTGCCGCAGGTTCGGGAGCCGAAAGCGCCTTGATGCTCAGGGATATCTTCTTGTCCGCCTCATTGAAGTCCACTACTTTCGCAGTCACTTCCTGCCCAACAGACAATACGTCCGAGGGCTTCTCAATGTGTTCCTTTGCGATCTGGGATACATGGAGCAGCGCGTCCACGCCGGGCTCCAGCTCTATAAATGCGCCGAAATCAGTCATGCGGGCAACCTTTCCGGTCACCACGCTGCCAGCCGCATACTTGCCCGCAGCATCCTTCCAGGGATTAGAATCCTCAAATTTCAAGGACAGCGCGATCTTTGTGCCGTTGATCTCTTTGATCAGCACCTTCAGATTGTCGCCCACCTTGAAGACCTTCTTGGGATGCTCGATCCTGCCCCAGGACATCTCAGAGATGTGAAGCAGGCCGTCCACGCCGCCCAGGTCCACAAATGCGCCGAAATCGGTGACGTTCTTCACGATTCCTTCCACAACGTCCCCCTCTTTGATGCGCTCGAACAATTCCTTCTGCAGTTCCGCCTTCTTTGCGGCGATCAGCTGTCTGCGATCCCCGATGTATCTCCTCTTTTTGGGGTTGTACTCGCTGATGACAAACTCGATCTCCTTGCCCGCATACTTGGTCAGATCCTTCTCATAAGTATCGGACACAAGGCTGGCGGGGATAAATACCCTTACCTCGTCCACGACAACGCTCAGGCCGCCGTCCAGCACCTGGGTAACCACTGCCTTGAGCACTTCCCTGTTGTTGTACGCTTCCTCAATCCGCTTGTTGCCCCTGTCTGCAGCCAGCCTCTTGTAGGTGAGCACCACCTGGCCCTCGCCGTCGTTCACCTTCAGCACCTTGACTTCCATGGTGTCGCCCGGCTTGACAGCCGCAGTCAGATCCACACTGGGATCGTTCGTATATTCATTCTTTGTAAGAATACCGTCTGACTTGTATCCGATGTTCAGCACGATTTCATCCGGCTTGACATCGATGACTGTACCTTCGACTACCTCTCCCGCGTGTATTGTTTTGATAGAATCTTCCAGCATTTGTTCAAAAGTTAATTCTGACATAATTTTGAACCTCCTCAATTAATTTATTCGGGGTGGAAGCCCCCGCTGTAATACCCACCAGGCGGACAGCTTTAGGTCTTTCTAAACGCAAGTCATCCAGTGTCTGTATATAATAGGTCTGCGCACACTCCTGGCTGCATATGTCATACAGCTTTCTGGTATTGGAACTGTGCTTGCCTCCTATCACGATCATCAGGTCAGCTTCTGCCGCAAGAGCCCTTGCAGCCCGCTGCCGCTCCTCTGTCGCGTTGCATATCGTGTTAGCAACAATTGTATTGTAACCTTTTTTTTCAAAAATTTCAACCACATAATGAAATTTCTTGTAATTATATGTCGTCTGGGCGACCACGCAGAGTTTTTTCCCCTGGGGCGGGCAAAATTTCTCGGCGTCTTCCGGCCCCTCCAGCACAGTGACGCCGCCGTTGCTCCAGCCCACGATGCCCTCCACCTCCGGATGGCCCGCGTTGCCGATGACCACAATATGGCACCCGGCCCGGCTCTCCCGCGCCACGATCTCGTGGATCCGTTTCACAAAGGGGCAGGTGGCGTCGATGCACTCCAGGCCCTTTTCCTCCAGAATGCGGTAAATTTCCGCGGCCACGCCGTGGGCCCTGATGATGACGCTGCCGGATTCCAGCGCTTCCAGCTCCTCTTTCGACTCCAGGACGCCTACGCCCATCTCCTGAAGCTGCCGCACCACTTCCTCGTTGTTCACCACCGGCCCATAAGTATATATAGTTTTCCCGCTTTTTGCCTGCTCATACACGGTGTCCACCGCACGCCTGACGCCGAAACAAAATCCCAGGCACTCCGCAAGTTTTACTTCCATCCTTCCTCTCATTCCGCCGCCAGCTGTAAAAAGCGGCCTTTAACGTCTCTCAAGGCAGAGCTCTATGATCTGTCTGACCACTTCCTCCTGGGTTTTCCGGGAGGTGTCCACCAGCACCGCGTCCGGCGCCTGCACCAGAGGGGAGATCTCCCGGTGCATATCCCTGTCATCCCGCTCCTCGATGTCGGCCTGGATCTGCTTTAAGTCACAGACCTGGCCCTTGGCCGTCAGCTCGTCATAGCGTCTCTTTGCCCGGACAGCGCTGTCCGCCGTGAGATAAATCTTCAGCTGGGCGCCTGGCAGGACGCAGGTGCCAATGTCCCTGCCGTCCATCAGGCAGTCCTGTTTGGCCGCCAGCGCCTGCTGCAATTCCAACAGCTTCTTTCGCACCGCAGGGATCGCGCTGATCACGGAAGTTGCCTTCCCCACTTCCTCCGTCCTCAAAAAGCTGTTCACATTCTCTCCGTTTAACAGCACGACCTGCACGCCGCCCTCGTAGCGGATGGTGATGTCCGCCTGCCCGCAGCTTGCGGCCACCGCCTCCTGGTCGGCTGGGTCGATGCCCTTCCGCAGCATATACAGCGCCATAGCCCTGTACATCGCCCCGGTATCCACATAGATCATGCCAAGCCGCTTTGCGGCCTCCTTTGCCACAGTGCTCTTCCCCGCTCCCGCAGGCCCGTCAATGGCCACATTAAAACTCATATCCTTTTCCTCCTATTCATCGGAGAACGCTGTCCTTTGCGTTCTCTCAGGCGAAACATAGTTCCTCTTGGGCTTGGTTCTTTCAAGCCTTAGAGGAACTTTTCGCCTTCTTCGGAGAACGCTGTCCTTTGCGTTCTCTCAGGCGAAACATAGTTCCTCTTGGGCTTGGTACTCACAAGCCCTAGAGGAACTTTTCACCTTTTCCGGCAGCATAGCCCGTAGACCAGGCAATCTGCAGGTTAAATCCCCCGGTGAGCGCGTCCAGATCCAGCACCTCCCCTGCAAAGAAAAGCCCCTTCACCCGCTTGGCCTCCATGGTGGAGGGATTGCATTCCTTTACGGAAACGCCGCCCCGGGTGATGACGGCCTCCTCATAGCCTCTGGTTCCTGTGACCGTGAGGGGAAGCCCTTTGATCAAAGCCCCGAACTCCCTTCTGGCCCTGCGCGGCACATCATGCACCCGGCTGTCCGGGTCAATGCCGGAAAGCCGCACCATCACCGGGATCAGCTTGGCCGGGAACAGCCCGCCCAACGCATTCTTAAACTGCCTGTTTGCATTTTCCTCAAATTCCCGCAGCAGTCTTTTGTCCAGCTGTTCCAGAGTCAGGGCCGGTTTTAAGTCGATGAAAAGCCTGCCGTTTACGCCCCAGGCACTGGCGGACAGGGCCAAAGGCCCGCTGACGCCGAAATGGGTGAACAAAAGCTCTCCAAAGCCCTGGTAGCGCTCCTTCCCTCCGTCTGTCAGCCTGATCTGCACATTGCGCAGGGACAAACCCATCAGCTCCCTGCACCAGCTCTCTTCCACCTCAAAGGGCACCAGGGAAGGCCTGCAGTCCTGCACTGCAAGCCCCGCCTCCCTGGCGAAACGGTAGCCGTCGCCGGTGGAGCCGGTAGAGGGGTAAGAAAGCCCCCCGGTACAGACGATCACTCTGTCCGCCTCCAGGAAACGCCCGTCCTTTAACGTAGCGCCTGTCACACGCTTCCCCGCTTTTTCCCCCGGCGGCATTTCCTCCATGCCCAGGGAGCTGGCCTGCGTGCGCAGCAGGATTTCCACGCCCCGCTTCCTCAGTTCCCTGTCCAGGGCGGCGATCACGTCCGAAGAATGATCCGAGACGGGAAAAACCCTGTCGCCCCGCTCTACCTTCAAGGGGCAGCCCGCCTGCTCAAACCATTCCATCACCGCCCTGTTGTCAAAGGCGTGGAACGCGCTGTAAAGGAACTTGCCGTTTTTCACCACGTTCTGAAACAGCGTTTCCCTATCTCCCGCGTTGGTCACATTGCAGCGCCCCTTGCCGGTGAGAAACAGCTTTTTCCCCAGTTTTTCATTTTTTTCTATCAGACACACGTCCGCGCCGCTGTCCGCCGCCGCTATGGCTGCCATCATACCGGCCGGGCCGCCTCCGATGACCAGTACCCTGTCCCTATTTTTCATCCTGTTCCTTCCAGAGGGAATAATGAAGCATGGGTTCGTCGTCAATAAAGTTTATCTCATCGTTCAGATAAACCTGATAATTGTTCCATGTCTCCTCCAACATTTCCAGATTCTTCCGCACTTCCTGGGGGCACTTTAAGCACAGCGCCACCACCAGGGCGTTGATCACGCTCAAGGGCGCCACCAGGGAATCCACGATGGAAACCATATCACTCCTGGCCAGCAGGTTGCAGGAGGAATACAGGCTCATGGGGGAATGGGTGGAATCTGTGATGGCAATGACCTTCGCATTCCTGTCGTTTGCAAACTCCATGGCCTTCAAGGTGCGCATGGAATACCGGGGAAAGCTGATGCCCACAAAGCAGTCCTTCTCCCGGATGCGGATCATCTGCTCAAAGGTCTCGCTGACGCTGGTGGTCTTTAAGAGGATGACGCCGCCCCGTATCATGTTCAGATAAAAATGGAGGAACCCCGCCAGGGGCTCATTGCTGCGAAGCCCCATGATGTAAACGTTCTCAGCCTCTAAAATCGTGTTCACAGCCAGTTCAAAGGCCGCCGGATCCAGGTGTTCCATGGTGTGCTGCAGCTTTTCGATGTCTGCCGTCATCACAGAGGTGAGCACCTCCGACTGGGAGCTGCGGCCATACTTTGCGTCCATCTTCTGCACGCTGCTCAACTTCCCCTTGACACAGTCCTCCAGCTTTTTTTGAAACTCCGGGTACCCGTCATAGCCGATGCGGTCGGCAAACCGCACCACGGTGGACTCACTGATCCCCAAAGTTTCCCCCAGCTTTGCGGCAGTCATAAACACAGCCTGGTCATAGTGCTCCAGAATGTACGACGCAATGGCCTTGTGGCTCTTGCTCATCCTGTCATACCCCTCGGAGATCCTCTTCAACACGTCATATTGTTTTTCCATTGTCCCGTTTCCCGTCCCCCGTCAATGGCGATTTGCAAAGGCCTGGTAAGATCCCTCCAAAAGCTCCAGCGTCTGCGCATCCGACAGGTCATAATCCCCCGTCAGGGTCATGCAGGCGGCCCCGTGGATAAAGATCCACATTTTCATAAACAGGTCGCTGGGGTCTGCGCACCCGGCCGCCCTGGACCGGCTGATCTCATGCACCACATTCCCCTCCGCGCCGTTTAACAATTCGTACATACTCTTTTCCCGGGGGCCGCCGCTTGCAAAGAGCAGTTCAAAGAGATGCTTTTCCTCCCTGGCAAAGGCAATGTAAGCCATGCCGAGATTCACAAAAGGCGCCTTCCCCCTCCTGGGATAAAGCTTGTAATAGTCCTGGAAAAAGCCCGCCGCTTTCTGATAGACGGCCTCCCACAGCTCGTCCATATTCTTATATACGCGAAAAATAGGCTGGGTAGAACAGCCCGCCTTTGCCGCCACTCTCCTGGCGGTCACATTGGAAAACCCTTCCTCCCTGGCCATGGCAAAAGCCGTGTCCAGGATCTTCTGCATGGTGATCGTCTCTTTCCTGGCCATAAGCACACCCGTCCTTCCCTGGCGCCCGTATCCATCAAACGTCTATAACACTTGTTATTTTAATAGGGACAGACGCCTGTTGTCAAGGGATATTTACGGAAAATGCGGCGAATCCGTCTGAATACGGATCCGCCGCCATTGAAACCTTTTCTTTCCTTACACAGGATATGCTCCGTTTTTGGTGTCCGCCTGGGTCATGTCCACCTTATCCTGCTGTGCCTGACGGTACTTGAAGAAGTCGGTCGCAACCTGCGGGAACAGGGCGTAGCTCAAAACGTCCTCATCCTGCTGCTTCCACTCCTTCATCTCGCCCTCCAGCTTATCCATCTCATTCTCCAGCAAGTCTGCATAACGGCAGGTAATGCGCTCCTCGCCGGGGATTACCTTGTCGATGACTTCCTGGCTCATAGGCTTTACGGTCTGGCCGTATTCTCCGCGCAGGACAGCCTTGGTCTCCTTGGTGGCCATCTTGTAGCGCTCGCCCATCAATACGTTGAACACAGCCTGGGTTCCCACGATCTGGGAAGAAGGGGTTACCAGGGGAGGTTCGCCCAGGTCTTTGCGCACCTGGGGGATTTCCTTCAGCACATCGTAATACTTGTCTTCCGCGTTCTGCTCCTTTAACTGGCTCACCATGTTGGACAGCATACCGCCGGGTACCTGGTACAGCAGGGTCTTGATGTCCACGCCCATCACCTTGGGATTGAGCAGACCGTTCTTTAAGCACTCGTCCCTGTAAGGGCGGAAATAATCTGCGATCTCGGCCAGCAGATTCTGGTCAAAGCCGGTGTCATAAGGCGTTCCCTTAAAGGTCTCCACCATCACTTCCGTTGCGGGCTGTGAAGTGCCCATTGCGAAGGGGCTCATGGCAGTATCGATCACGTCCACGCCCGCCTCTACGGCCTTCAGATAGGTCATGCCTGCCACGCCGGAGGTGTAGTGGGTGTGAAGCTGGATGGGAAGCTTGGTGGCGCTCTTCATGGCAGAGATCAGCTCGGAAGCCTTGTAGGGAACCAGAAGGCCCGCCATATCCTTGATACAGATAGAGTCTGCGCCCATCTCCTCGATTTTCTTCGCCATATCGGTCCAGTATTCCAGGGTGTAGGCGTCGCCCAGGGTATAGGACAGGGCAACCTGGGCATGGCCCCTGCCCTCCTGCTGCTTCATCCTGTTGGTGGCGTTTACGGCCTCCTGCAGGTTGCGCAGGTCGTTTAAGCAGTCAAAGATCCGGATAATGTCGATGCCGTTTGCAATGGACTTCTGCACAAAGGCGTCCACCACGTCGTCCGCATAGGGACGGTAGCCCAGGATATTCTGGCCGCGGAACAGCATCTGCAGCTTGGTCTTCTTGAAGCGGTCGCGCAGCTTGCGGAGACGATCCCAGGGATCTTCCTTTAAGAAGCGCAGGGATGCGTCAAAGGTAGCGCCGCCCCAGCACTCTACGGAATGATAACCGACCTGATCCATCTTCTCTGCGATGGGAAGCATGAGCTCCGTAGGCATTCTGGTGGCGATCAGGGACTGATGCGCATCGCGCAGAATGGTTTCCGTTATCTGGATCGGTTTTTTCACTTGTTCTGACATATGCGTTTTCCTCCATTTTCTTTCAACAGTTTAGAACACTCCAAAGATAGCCATGAACGTACCGGCGGCAACTGCAGTCCCGATTACGCCCGCCACATTGGGGCCCATGGCGTGCATGAGCAGGAAGTTGGTCGGGTCAGACTGGGCTCCCACCTTCTGGGAAACCCGGGCTGCCATAGGCACCGCGGATACGCCTGCGGAACCGATTAGCGGGTTTACCTTACCCTTGGTGGCAATGCACATCAGCTTGCCGAACAAAACGCCTGCGGCAGTGCCGAACATGAAGGCGATCAGGCCCAGGAGCACGATAAACAGGGTATCCTTGTTTAAGAATGCCTCCGCGCTGGTGGTAGCTCCCACGGAAGTGCCAAGCAGGATGACCACGATATACATCATGGCGTTGGAAGCGGTCTCCGTCAGCTGTCTCACCACGCCGGATTCCCGGAACAGGTTGCCCAGCATGAGCATCCCGACCAGGGGTGCGGTGGTGGGAAGGATCAGGCAGACCACGATGGTCACAATGATGGGGAACAGGATCTTCTCCAGCTTGCTCACAGGGCGCAGCTGCGCCATCTTGATCTTGCGCTCCTTCTCGGTGGTCAGAAGCTTCATGATGGGCGGCTGGATGATAGGCACCAGCGACATATAGGAGTAAGCTGCCACCGCTATGGGGCCCAGAATTGCCGTCTGTCCCAGCTTGCTGGCCAGGAAGATGGAGGTAGGGCCGTCCGCGCCGCCGATGATGGAGATGGCGGCTGCAGCCATGTCGTTAAAGCCAAGCGCAATGGCGCCGAAGTATGCGGCGAAGATGCCAAACTGTGCGGCGGCGCCCAGCAGAAAGCTCTTGGGGTTGGCGATCAGAGGGCCGAAGTCCGTCATGGCGCCTACGCCCATGAAGATCAGGGAGGGCAGGATCGCCAGTTCGTCCAGTTTGTAAAAATAGTACAGCAGTCCGCCTGCGCCGTTGGCAGCGTCCTCTGCATGGAGCATGATGTCGGGATAGATGTTCACCAACAGCATACCAAAGGCTATCGGAAGCAGGAGCAAGGGCTCAAACTCATGACGGATAGCCAGATAAAGGAAAAAGCACGCAACCAGTATCATGACGTAGTTTCCCCAGGTCAGGTTGAAAAACGCCGTCTGATGAAGCAGGTTGTTCAGCGTAGAACCGATGTATTCCATTTGTTGACCTCCTGTTGTCTTATCACAGCATATCCCTTACGGGCCTGCTGTCACTCATTCATCGTCGCCAGCAGAGCGCCTGCTTCCACGGCGTCGCCCACTGTCACGTCAATGCTTGCCACAGTGCCGTCCTTCGGCGCCACCACAGGGATCTCCATCTTCATCGCTTCCAGCACCACCACAGCGTCGCCTGCCTTTACTGCCTGGCCAACCTTTGCCTCAATCTTGAACACCTTGCCTGCTGCGCCGGCCTCGATCTTCACGCTGCCGGATGCACCGCCTGCACTGGGCGCTGCGGCAGGGGCTGCCTTCGGTGCAGCCTTGGGAGCCGCGGGTGCTTTTACTGCAGCGGGAGCGCCTGTGGACGCGCCTTCCTCTACTACTACGTCATATACGTTTCCATTTACGGTGATGGTATAATTCTTCATGATTTCCTCGCTTTCTGCCGTCTCTGCGGCATCTCTATCCTTGTTTTCTGATGTCTCTTCTCAAATGATTATCTGCGCTTTCTGATAGAGCGCACGACAAACCCTTCGGCCGGGGCAGCGCCCTCATAAGCCGCTACCGCCGCGGCGATCACGGCTGCCAGCTCCAGGTCATCCCCTGCGTCGGCTTCCTCCTGCCCGACGATCTGGGCCACGGCGTTCTCAATGCCCTCTCCCTTGTCAGACGCCTGTCCGGCAGCTTTCTTGTCCGCCAGTTTCTTCTGGATGACGGGAACGATCCGGAAAGCGGATATGATGGCGCTGATCAGGATCAGGACTGCGAACACGGTTCCCATGCCGATCAAGGTATTCAAAGCGGCCGCGGTCATCAGTTCCCCCATGGTGGAAACAGGGTTTAAAGCGGCAGATTCCATCACTAAAAACCTGTCGTTGGAGAAGATCACTTCCGCAGTGGCATTCTTTTTCTCTCCCACCACATCTACATCCACGATGATCTGATCCCCGTCGATCTTCGCGCTGGTACCGCCGATGGACTGGATCGCTCCAATGCTTTCCGCCGCCGACTGGAAAGACTGGATAGCGGAATAAAAGGCATATCCGTCCGCCTCAAACATCACCTGCCCCATCAGCTGATACTGGAGCAGCTGCACTTGATAGGCGATTTCCTCCATGGTGTATTCGTCAAAGATCCCCTTGGCATCCTCGGCCATGAAACCCGCCAGAAGCGGCATCACGCCTTCCGTGGCGTACAGCTGCGCGTTTTCGACCTTATACTGTTCGTATTCCGTCAGCTGTCTTTCACTCCCGCAGGCGGTCAATCCGAAGATACAGGCAATGGTGCAAATCCATATCAGACATTTCTTCATTGTTCTGCTTCACCCTTTCTACACGGTTCCGTGCTTTTTTGCGGGACGATCCTCACTCTTGGTAAACAGCATCTCAAAAGCGCCGATGACATACTTCCTGGTGTCGGCAGCCTCCACGATCTGATCCACATACCCTCTCCGGGCAGCGCTTCCTGCGGAAAGCTGCAGCGCCTGATACTCTGCCGCCTTCTCCTTTATCACATCGGCCCCCTGGCCCTCGTACATGATCTTTGCCGCCAGGCTGCCCTCCATGGTGCCGATCTCTGCGGTGGGCCACGCAAGCGTCAAGTCTGCGCCGATGGCCTTGGAATTCATTGCCACGGCTGCGGTTCCCAGAGCCTTCCCGATGATCACGTTCACCTTAGGCACAGTGGCGTCTGAAAATGCATGGACAAGCTTTGCCGCCTCTTTTGCAATCTGCCTCTCGCTGTCCAGGGTTGCCTTGTAGCCCTTTACGTTGGTCAGCGTCAGCACGGGAATCTCAAAGGCGTCGCAGAAATTCACGAAATCTGCCGCCTTCCGGCATCCCTCCGGGGAGAGAACGGCATCTAACTTCTCCACCGTGTTACCCTCCTCGTCGCAGATCTCGCTGCGGTTTGCAACTGCGCCTACCGTCACGCCGTCCAGCTTTAAAAAGCCCACTACCATGTCCTTGGCATAGCCGGCTTTCACCTCAAAGAAATGATTGTCGTCCGCCAGAATGGACAGTGCGATGGAGGTGTCCCCCACACAGCCTGCCAGTTCTTCGTTCACCCGGTTTAAGTCGTCGGAACACTCTGCGATATCGCTTCCCTCGCCGTTGTTTAACGGCAGGAAGGAAACCAGCTCCCTGATCTTGGACAGCACGCCCGCCTCGTCGCCGGCCACATCCGCAAGGCCGCACTCCTTGGCCTGGAACTGTGCGGAGGAGGAATCACACTTCGTGATCACATTCCCGTCCAGCGCGTTGGGCGCGTTGACAAACAGCTTTGCCTTCTCCTCCATAAAGGTAAAATCCGACAGGGCGCAGAGCAGGGAAAGCCCGCCGCCGCAGCTGCCCAGAACGGCAGTGATCTGGGGGATCACCCCGGAGGCATAAGTCTGCTTCTGATAGATGGAGCCAAAGGCGTTTAAGGCGTCCGTTGCCTCCTGCAGTCTTAAGCCCGCGGAATCGATGAGGCCGATGACCGGGGAGCCGGTCTTCATTGCCAGATCATAGAGATTGACAATCTTTCTTGCGTGCATCTCTCCCACAGTGCCGTTTAACACAGATATGTCCTGGCTGTACACATACACAGGTTTTCCGCCGATGACGCCATAGCCTGTGATACAGCCGTCAGAAGGCATTTCGCTGGGTTTCATGTTGAAATCTGTTGCTCTTGCCGTGACAAGTCCGCCAATCTCGACAAAGCTGTTTTCGTCGAGTAAAGCCGTAATTCTTTGACTCGCTTTTGAAGTAGTGCTCATGCTTTCAGTCCTCCATTTTATTGTTTGTAGACAAAGACAGCATCACACGGGGCCAATGCCTGCACCCAGGCTCCCCCCATGACTTACATACTCCAACAGTATAACACGAAAAAGACGAATCGCAAAGGACGAATTACAAATTTTACATATTTTTTTGTAAAAGAAACCGATAAAAAATCTGCCGCATACACCACGCCAGATCGATCTTCTCCACCGTATCCAGAGTCAGGATCCGGTCTGTGCGGTAGACGGTGCCGTTGACGCTGTAGGACACGTCCCCCACCTGGGTTCCCTTCTGCACTGGAGCCTGCAGGCTCTCTTCCACAGTGTGCTCCACTTCGATTTCCTCGTCGGCGCGCAGCAGGAGCCGCTTCACGGCGCCTTCCCCTTCTTTCTCCAGTTCTACCCCCGTGTAGGCAGTTTCGCCCAGCACCTCCGTCTGTCCCTCCGCCACGGGGATGGGGGCCAGCTGGCTCTCGTCAAAAGCCACGCCCTCCTCCTCGAAACTCCTGTAAAAAAAATGGTCGATGCCATACTGCATCAATTCCCTGGTATCGCTCCACTTGTAGGTTTTGTTGCCCGGCCAGCCGCAGGCTAAAAGCGCCACCACAAAGGTTCTTCCGTCCCGCCGCAATGCTCCCACGTAGCAGTATCCCGCCTTGTTGGTAAACCCGGTCTTTCCGCTCAGCGCGCCGTCCATCATATTGAGGAAAGCGTTGTGGTTGGTACAGGAAAAGCTGCGCCCTCCTGCGGCAAAGCTGTATGACGGCGTCCGGGTGATCTCTAAAAAGGCGTCCTTTTGAGGGGATTCCACGATGCAGTAGGCCATGATCCTGGCCAGCTCCGCCGCGGTGGTAGAGTGCTCCTTCTGCACCACCCCGCCGTCCGGCAGAACCACTTCCTCTACAGCGTCCAGTCCGTTTGGCGTGATAAACCAGGTGTCCACGCACCCAAGCTGTGCCGCCTTTTCGTTCATCAGTCCCGCAAAGGCTGCCACCGCCTGCCTGCTTTCCTCCTGGGTATATTCGCTCACCGGCTTATCCCCCAGCGTTTCCGACAAAAGCTTCCGTCCCATATGCTCTGCCAGCGCCACCGCAGAGTCGTTGTGGGATTCCAGCATCAGCGAGTAGAGGAGGTCGCGCACCGTATACTCCTCCCCTTTTTTGAGATACAGCTTCACCTGCGGCATCCCGGCCGCATACCCCGACACTGTGGCCACTTCGTCCAGAGAGCAGTTCTCCAGAATCAGGATGCAGGTCATGATCTTGGTGGTGCTGGCCATGGCCATTGGAGTGTCCTGATTTTTCCCGTAGAGGACACGCCCGGAATCCGCGTCCAAAAGCACCGCCGCCGTCGCATAGAGCGAGATGTCTTCCGCCGGGTCAGCCGCTTTCGCCCAAGCTGTGTGCGCCCCCAGAAGGGCACATAAAAAAAGAGGGCAAAAAAGGCCCCATACCATTTTTTTCATCCACATATTCCATCCCCCGGAAATTGGATCTTGAAACAGTATATGAGCCCATTTGTTTTGATTATACGTCCAACTGAAGCTGTACTTCCGCTTCCGCCTGCTGCTTAAATTCTTCCAGCTGCACAGGGTTTAACTTTGGCAGTTCCTCCAGGCTCCCCACGCCGAAGCTGCGCAGGAACTGCTCCGTGGTTCCAAAGAGCAGGGGCCTTCCCGGCGCATCCAGCCGCCCCAGCTCCGTGATCAGGTCATATTCCAGCAGTTTGTTGATGGCGTGGTCACAGCTGACTCCCCTGATCCGCTCGATCTCCACCCTGGTGACAGGCTGCCGGTAGGCGATGATGGAAAGGGTTTCCAGCACCGTGTCCGTGAGCACCATCTTCCGCGGCGTCTTGGCGATCTGGATCAGGTACTCATACATCTCCGCCTTGGTGCAGAGCTGCACCGCCCCCTCCAGCCGGGTCAGCGCAATGCCTCTGTCCTCCTGGCTGTAACGCGCCGCCATCTCCTCCAGAATCTGGTTTGTCGTCTTGATATCTTCCCCGATCACTTCCGCCAGCCTGCTCACCTCAACGGATTCCCCCATGGTAAAGAGCACGGCCTCCAATACGGCTTCCGCTTTCATCCTATCCATATGTATCTCCCTTGCTTTGGGGCTCACGCCGCCCGCTTGTCGTCCCGCCCTCTCATCCGCGGGCCAGGTTGGACGTGATGATGATGTCGTCAAAAATGTTTTCCTGGGTGATCAGGATCTTTCCCACCTTCATCAATTCCAGAATAATCAGGAAGGTGACGATGATTTCCATCCTGCTGGATTGCTTTTCCAAAAGCCCCCGGAAGCTGAACCGGCTGTGTTCCCGGGCATACGCCTCCACATACAGCGTTTTGGCTTCCATATCAATCTCTTCCTTTTCAATGTTTCCATACTGGCTGCGGATTGGGTCGATCTTGTCCACCTGTTTTTTCACGATTGACTTAAAGATCTCATGGAGCTTGTTTAACGTCATGTCGCCCAGAAGCTCCCCGTAATCCACAGGCTGCCTGTAAGCGGCTACCTCCTTTGGCAGATGCTGTTCGCGGTAGAGGTTTCTGGAGGCGTCCACCTGACGGTCCCGCAGTTCCAGCGACATATATTTAAACATCTTGTACTCCAACAGCTTCTGCACCAGCTCCGCCCTGGGGTCTTCCTCCTCGCCCTCCTCGTTCACTTCCTTTGGAAGCAGCATCCGGCACTTGATGTCGATGAGCGTGGCCGCCATCACCAAAAATTCGCTCATCACATTCATATCGTCGGTCTCCAGTCTCTTTATGTACTCCAGATACTGGGCTGTGATCTCCACGATGGGGATGTCATAGATATCCACTTTGTTTTTGTCGATCAGATGAAGCAAAAGGTCCAAAGGGCCTTCAAACACTTCCAGCTTTACCGGTATGGCCATAGTCCCTCACATTCCCTGCGTCTTTGGCAGTTTTTCCGACTATCTATTGTACAAGGTTTCGCCGGGCATTTCAAGGGCGATTTTCTCATGTGGCAGATCTATCTTTTTCCTCTCCCTCCGACTCCGGCGCAAAATCCACCACCCACAATTCCGCAGGATTAAACAGGCGTATGGGGATCGTATGCATCCCAAGGCCCCGGCTCAACACCATAACAGCATTCTTCTCCCGGAAAATCCCGCCGTCGTATTTTGGAAAAAGCAAAAGGCCCGGAGAGAGCACTCCCCTTCCCCAGAAGGGCACCCGCGCCACGCCGCCGTGCACATGGCCGGAAAGCACCAGATCGGCTCCCCATGCGGCATACTGCGGAAAATAGTCCGGGTTGTGGGCCAGCAGCACCGTGTACAGACTCCCGTCCGGGCGGCCCAGCGTTTCATTCAGATATTCCTGCTGCATCTTCGTTATCCGGAACCTTTTGTAATACTTTCTGTCCATCTCCAGCCCCCAGACCGCGAGGCCGTATTCAGGCAGCACTGCGGCACTATTGACAAGCGGTGAAATCCCCATGCCCGCCAGGGCTTGTCCATAGCTCTCTGCCATATCGCCGTAGACGTCCGGGTACCTTTTGAGGCGATACTCATGATTGCCGTTTCCGTAATAGATGGGATACTCTGCCGCCAGAGCCTCCAGCAGCCTGCGCGCAGGCTCCAGGGATGCTCCCGGCTTTGCGGTGATTAAGTCTCCCGCCACGAAAATCATATCCGGCTTCTGCTCCCGGATCGCCGCAAGCAGGCGCTCATTGTCCCTGCCATACCGCTTGTTGTGCAGATCCGCCAGCACCACCGCCCGGCAGCTCTTTTTGATTCTTTTGTCCGAGACCCTGCAGGTTCGCAGCACAAACCGATTGCTGTCATAGAGCATCACCCAGGCCAGCCCCAGAAAGAGGATGACGAAAATGGTACACAAAATATCTGCCATATTACCCCTTTACTCCCCGCAGAGCCGCAGCAGATTTGTCACGGCCTGCGGGGAAACCTTTCCATATCACTTTTATGGGCTCATCTTAACACAGTCCGGTGGATTATAAAAGAAAAAGCCCCCAGATTTTTTTGAGATAATCCCCGTAACCTGCCTTTTCCACGTTCTCCGCAAACAGGATCGGCACGCTTCCAATCTCTACCCCGTTTAAATAATAGCGTGCCCGGCCCGCCTGGCTGCCTTCCTTCACAGGCGCTTCCACCCTTTCCGGCAGTTCCAGCACCTTCCGCACTGTGGTCAGGTCGCTTCCCACCGTGTCCAGATAGCGGAATTCCCCGAAAAAGAGCAGCTCCGCTTCCTCCTTCACGCCGCCCTCCACAGGCAGGGGAGCCAGGTCCTCCGCGTTGGCGTCTATGTACAGGTCACAGACCGTAAAGCCATATGTCAGAAGGGTCTGGGCATCCTTCACCCGCGTATTGTTGTCCGGCTCGCCCATGACAACGGCTATCAGGTCGATGCCGTCCTTACTGGCGGTGGCGGAAAGGCAGAACAGGGCCTTGGACGTAGAGCCGGTCTTTAACCCCGTAGCCCACTGATACTGCTTTAAGAGTTTGTTGGTGCTGCTCAGCGTAAAGGTGCTGGTCCCCTGAGCCGTCTCATGGGTGATATCTTCCATCCAGATGGTTGTGTAGTCGAAAACCTTTGGGTATTTCGTGGTCAGCTCCCTGGACATGATGGCAATGTCCCTGGCACAGGAATAGTGGTCGTCAGAATCTGTCAGCCCGGTGCAATCCACAAAGTGTGTTTCCGTCATCCCAAGTTCTTCCGCCTTTTTGTTCATCAGCGCCACAAACGCTTCCTCACTGCCCGCGATATGTTCCGCCACCGCCACGCTGGCATCGTTGCCGGACGCCACCGCAATGCACTTTAACATGGTGTCCAGCGTCTGCACCTCCCCCTGGGCCAGAAACACCTGGGATCCGCCCATGGAACTGGCGTACTCACTGGTGACGACCTGATCTGCCAGGCTCGCTTTGCCCTGCTCCAGGGCCTCGAAGGTCAAAAGCATTGTCATGATCTTCGTGACGCTCGCCGGGCTTCTCCTCTCCGTCGCATTGAACTCGTAAATCACCTGCCCCGTGGAACTCTCTATGAGGATTGCAGAGGGGGCTGAAATCGAAACATTGGCGCTGACCGGCAGCACCGCGGCCGTCCACAGAACAATGGCCAGAGCCATTGCCGTAAATGATTTTTTTGCAAACATACCGTACCGCTCCAGCTTCTTGCAGCCGCCGTGTCGGCGGCTTTTTCATTTTACTAAATGATATGAAGGGCGGCGGATTTTAGAACAGAAAACCCCCGGTCTTACGACCGAGGGCCTGCTGACGTTTTAATTATATTTGCGCTTTCTTGCCGCTTCCGACTTCTTTTTGCGCCTTACGCTAGGCTTCTCGTAGTGTTCGCGCTTGCGAATCTCCTGCTGAATACCAGCTTTTGCACAGCTTCTCTTAAAACGACGCAGAGCGCTGTCCAAAGTCTCATTCTCTTTTACGATTACGTTAGACATCCTACCCGACCTCCCTTCAGTCCCGCAACATTCTGACTGATTGGGTTAATATTATGTATTGCCTTGGCACATACACATCTTATATTATAGCATAAAATTGTCCTACGTCAACTACTTTTTCCAGAAAAAATCACCCAAAAAATCATCCGGCATTCCCAGCGCAGCGGACTAATGGGTGACGATATCCACCCTGTCCTTGCCATAATACTGTGCGCAGGCTGAATTTACCCAGTAATAACCTGTTTTCTCCTGCAAGTCTGTGTAGAGCAGCATTTCCGGACAGACCGTAAGCGGCGCAAACTCCACCTCTTTTATGCTCTCATCCCGCAGAACTTCTATCCTGGCGTCCCACTCTGCCGCATACTGCTGCGCCCAGCCCTGGCGCCAGTCGCGGTAAGCTTTATAGCTGGAAATGTCCTTTAAGTCAGACAAATATATGGCGCCCATCAAGACCAGGCCGATCAGGCCACAGTAAACAATCAGATATCTGCCAAAGCGATCGCCTATCCTGTCCAAAAGCTGTTTTGCCTTATACCCGGTGCGCCTGTTCAGCCAGCCTGCCCAGTAACCCACATTTCCCGCCATCCAGAGCAGATAAGAGTAATACAGGATCGCAGCCATCCTTCCCCCGCCTGTGGTACCGTCCACATACATCGTGGCCGTACTTTGTGACGCATAAATGCCAAAAGTGACCAGAGTGAACAATCCCGGGAGCCGGAAAGAAAACCTGATATTTTTCACGGCCATCCATATAAACGGAAAAATGAACAGAAGCCCAAGCAGGATTTTTCCATTTGTCCAGGAATAGATATTCGTCAAAGATTGCACAAATGACATTATAATTGCTCGTAAAGCACTGTTCTCCGCCTCTCCGCCAAAATTTCCGTTCAATCTTCCGATATTGCCAGGCGCAAAAATACAAAGCAGCAACATTATTAACATCAAACAAGGATAGATATAAATTTTTTTAAATGTCTCCCGCCGAAAAAAGTAGCAGAGAACCGCCAAAACACACATTGACAAGAAGCAGGATAGACTGGTGGCAAAATTGCCTCCCCCTACAATTACAATCAATATACATTCCAAGACAGCGGTTATGATTTGTTTCGGGCCTCTTCCATCGGCTAATCCCAATTTTCCTAATAGAACCAAAGTAAACAATGAGAGGGCATAGAGAAACGTATAGGATACTGAACCGTTGTACCAATAAAAGGTTTCCACCGGAAACTGTACATACATGATTTGTAAAATTAACATTGGAACCGCAATGGGTAAAATGTACTGACGATTTTCCTTTCCCGCCACAGCACAGCAGCAAAACCTACATACAGCAGTCTGTGCTGCTACCATTCCCCCCAACATGATCCAAGGAACAACTGCATAGTATTTCTCGCCCCATATGCCCGGCTGCAACGCGCCCAAAAAAGGAATTGTAATACGCCCTTCCCAATTCATGTAATAATATTTAACTGTTTCAAAAGCTCCGCGGAGTACTCCAATGACCCCTTTTCCCTGTCTGACAGCGGCATAACTATACACCCCAAAACTCCAGTCGTCCGCCGAAGGCCTGTTATACTGTGCGATCAAAAGGAGCGGAAACACCACTGCCAGCAAGGCCAGCACCAGGATCACATTGATCACAATCATCTGCTTTTCATTCGTTTTTTTGCCCATCATACACGCTTCCACCCCTTAGCCGCTTTCCGCATTTCTCCTGTCTCTACTGGATCTGCCCTTCCAGCACCTTTTCTGCCTCCGCGATGGCAGCCGGAATGCCCGCGGGATTCTTGCCGCCCGCCTGTGCCATGTTGGGACGGCCGCCACCGCCGCCGCCTACAAGCGCTGCGATCCCTTTGACCAGATTGCCGGCATGGGCGCCCTTTGCCATGGCGCCGTCGGTGGCCATGGCTACCAGATTCACTCTGCCGTCCTGCTCGGACAAAAGCACTACCACGCCTTCACCCAGCTTCCCCTTCAACTGATCCCCCAGGTCTCTTAAGGCGTTCATATCCACTCCCGGCACGCTGGCGGCCAAAAGCTTTACGCCCTTTACCTCTTTTTGACTGTCCATGACGTCGCCCAAAGCCTCTTTCGCCGCCTTGGATTTTAAGGATTCCAGTTGTGCAGAGAGTTCCTTTGTCTCTGCCATCAGGTGGCTGCATTTTTCCACCAGCGTGGCGGGCGTTGCCTTTACCACTCTGGATGCCTCCTCTAAGATCCGCTCCTGCTCCCTGTAATAGGCAAACACGCCGTTTCCGGTCAGCGCCTCGATCCGGCGCACCCCGGCGGCCACGCCGTTTTCAGACAGGATTTTAAACGCGGTGATACTGCCCGTATTGGACACATGGGTGCCGCCGCAGAACTCTCTCGAAAAATCCCCCATCTCCACGACACGCACATTTTCGCCGTATTTTTCCCCAAACAGCGCCATAGCGCCCGTCTTTTTTGCCTCTTCGACGGGCATAACCCGGGTGATAACGGGCAGATTATCCGCAATCTTTTCGTTGACGATCTGTTCTACCCGGTTCAGCTCCTCCCTGGTCAGCGCCGCAAAGTGGCTGAAGTCAAACCGCAGCTTTTCCCCGTCTACATAGGAGCCTGCCTGCTCCACATGGGTGCCCAGCACCTCTCTTAAGGCCTTGTGCAGCAGATGGGTGGCGCTGTGGTTTTTGCAGGTATCGCTTCTCCTTTTTGCATCCACGGACAGCGTCACGCTGTCTCCCACTTTCAGCATACCGCTTGTCACCACGCCGATGTGGCCCACCTTGCCGCCCATAAGCTTTACGGTATCTTTCACCTCAAAGCAGCCCCCCGGGGCAGAAATCGTCCCGATGTCAGCGTTCTGGCCGCCCATGGTGGCATAAAAAGGCGTCTCCTTTACAATGACCGTTCCCACCTGGCCGTCGGTGAGGGCCTGCACCAGAGCGTCTTCCGTCGTGAGCACCGTAATCTCAGACGAATGCTCCAGCCGGTCATACCCCACGAACTCAGTGGTGACGGCAGGGTCGATGGACTCGTACACAGTCACATCCGCCCCCATGTAGTTTGTGGTCTTGCGGGCCTTGCGGGCAGTCTCCTTCTGCTTCTGCATACACACCCCAAAGCCTGCTTCATCCAGGGTAAATCCTTTTTCCGCCAGAATCTCCTGGGTCAGATCCACGGGGAAGCCGTAAGTGTCATAGAGCTTAAACACGTTTTCCCCGGACAACTCCGCGACACCCTTCTGGCGCATCTCCTCTTCCATCTGGGCCAGGATGCTTAAGCCCTGGTCGATGGTCTTATCAAATTTTTCCTCCTCCTGGGTCAGCACATTCAGGATAAAGGCTTTCCTCTCCTCCAATTCCGGGTAGCCGTCCCGGCACTCGTCGATCACGGTCTCGCTCAGGCGGGCCATGAATTTCTCCTGAATCCCCAGAAGCCTCCCGTGCCGTGCCGCCCTGCGGATCAGCCGGCGCAGCACATACCCTCTGCCCTCGTTGGAGGGCATGATGCCGTCGCTGATCATAAAGGTGGTGGAGCGGATGTGATCCGTGATCAGACGGATCGACACGTCCACCGCCTCCTCCTTTTGATAGGCCACGCCTGCAATCTCACAGATGCGGTTCCGGATGGCTTTCATGGTGTCGATATCAAACACGGAGTCCACATCCTGCACCACTACCGCCAGGCGCTCCAGCCCCATGCCCGTGTCGATGTTCTTCTGGGCCAGCTCCGTATAATGGCCCTGCCCGTCGTTGTCAAACTGGGTGAACACATTGTTCCACACTTCCATGAACCGGTCGCAGTCGCAGCCCACCTTGCAGTCCGGCTTCCCGCAGCCGTACTTTAAGCCTCTGTCATAGTAAATCTCCGAACAGGGGCCACAGGGGCCTGCGCCGTGCTCCCAGAAATTGTCGCATTTTCCGTTCTCATCCCGGTAAAAGCGGGTGATCTTCTCTGCGGGCACGCCGATCTCCTTCGTCCAGATGTCAAAGGCCTCGTCGTCCTCACAGTAGATGGAAGGATAGAGACGCTCCGGGTCCATACCCACCACCTTAGTCAGAAATTCCCAGCTCCAGGCAATGGCCTCATGCTTAAAGTAATCCCCGAAAGAAAAATTGCCCAGCATCTCAAAAAAGGTGAGATGCCTCGCCGTCTTGCCTACATTTTCGATATCGCCGGTGCGGACGCACTTCTGGCAGGTGGTCACCCTGCGCCTGGGAGGGATCTCCTGCCCGGTAAAATAAGGCTTTAAGGGTGCCATGCCGGAATTGATGATCAGTAAGCTGTTGTCGTTATGGGGCACCAGCGAAAAGCTGTTCATCTTCAGATGCCCTTTCTGCTCAAAAAAATCCAGATACATTCTTCTCAGTTCATTTACGCCGTATGGCTTCATGGTTTTTTCCTCCAAAGTCAATCTATCCTGCCGGCAAGAGACGTCTTTCCTTCCCCGTCCGCCTTGCCGGACACCTTCTGATCCGGGTTATCCGCAAATATTATAAGAGGTCTTGGTAAGCTTGTCAATTTTTTTACAGCACATACCCGATCTCTAAATACACTGGCACCGCCTTGAAGAATATCATCCGCAGCAAAAACAGGATCACCGCCCCGATGGCCGCATAGCAGGCCCCTGCGCCCAGCTTCTTTAAGACCGGCAGGGCGCCTGCAGCCCGGCCCTTTAACGGCAGCCATTCAAAGCCCGCCCATCGCTCCAGCCCCGCCGTCACATAATACATAAACGGGATCACCCCCGGCATCACATACCGGCCCTGATACTGGTAATCCATGGTATAGGCGTAATAGATGCACAGCACTACAGGCACAAGGATCCACAAAAGAAGGCTTGTATGGAGAACAAGCTTTTGTCCTAAACTTTTCTCCCCTGCTGTTCTTTTTCGCGGGAGCAGACCGCCCAGCAGCCCGAACACAAAGACGATCTTGTAAAAGAGATAAGTCCAGTACCCCGCGTAGATGGCCATAGAGCCGTAACTGGCGATAAAACTGTTGATCAGCCCTGAAAAATAAGGATTCTGAAACAGCATATCCTTTAGCGGGATCCCCAGCGCGGCGTGGGAACGGGAATAGGGCGGGTTCCCATACATCTCCCCGCATTTTTTCAAGGTCTCAAGCCCTAAAAAATCCCCCTCGTACAGCAGGGCGTTCCGGATAAAATACCACCCGATGCCAAGCAGAACCACCGCAGAGATGAGGCAGCCCTTCCGCAGCATCTCCCGGTAGTCATACCGCAGCTTTCCGCACTCCCTTCTGGCAAAAAAGACCAGAAAGAGAAGAATGCTGCTCAGGATACAGCCGTAGGCATTATAATAAGAAAGGGCGCAGACGACAATGCCAGCCGCAAGGAGCAGGCAGTTTCGATTGGTAAACCCTTCCCGGCAGGCGCGCACCAGCGCATACGCGATGAGCGCCGTAGAAAACATGGACATGGAATCCGTGTTCACATAGGTGTGCAAAAACAGGCTCTGGGGCAGATACATGACCAGCACACAAAACAGCCAACGAAACCGGCTGTCCTGAAAAATACGCCGGCCGATGCCGTAGACGAGCGCCGCCATGGCAGTCCCGGTACACACGTTGACAAAGCGGGCCGTGTACAAAAGGATCAGCTCCGACGAGGTAAACAGATTCACAAACCGCATCACAAAGCCCTGCACGATGTAAGGGAGCATGGTGTAAAAGCCGTAGGAAATCCCATACCCCGGGATCCGGATCTCCTCGTCAAAGCCGTTGGGCAGACGTCCGTAGCGGCAGATATAGCGGCTCACCAGATAACGGCTGGGTTCGTCCGGCGGGTTGCCAAACCAGGGCGGCGTGTCCGTGTGGGGCTGGAGCAGCGCGATCACAGCGGCCAGACAAAAAAACACTGCCAGATAGCAGACAAAGAGAATCCGCTCTCTTGTAAGGGCTTTCTCTTCTCCAGATTTCATTCGTCTTCTTCCTCCAAAATCTCATTCAATGTGTTGCGGGCATCTCGGATCTGGTCGTGATCGCCCTCCTTCAAAGCCGCCTCAAAGGCCGTGATGCAGCGATCCAGCCTTTTGCGCCTCTCTCCCAGCGACTCCTCATACATCCGCTCCGCCCGGAGGAGCACCAGCCGGTTCTCCTCCTGATCCCGGGGCTGTATTTTCAAATAGGTCAGCTCCTCCATCCGCTTTTTGACCTCCTCGTCCGTCAGCTGGTTGTCCTGGCCCTTGATGATCAGGTTCTGCTTCTGTCCCGTGGACACCACAGTGACCTCCACCTCTAACAGGGAATTGACGTCATAGGTGTAAGTCACATCCACGGCCTCCTGGCCCTTGTGCCCCTTTGGCACCTCGATCTCCAGTTCTCCCAGAAAGAGATTGTTTTTGGCAAAGCGGCTCTCCCCCTGCAGCACCCGCACCCGCATACGGGTCTGGTTGTCCCGCACCGTGTATAACCGCTCCGTGCGGCTGGCGGGGATCACGGTGTTGCGCTCAATGATGGGGCAGAATCTGCCGTCCTCAAACTTCCCCTCCTCATACTCCACCGCCACCTCAGTGCCCAGGGTAAAGGAGCAGACATCCGTCAGGATCACTTCCTTTACCTCCTCCTGCCGCTCCTTCATGGCCGCCTGCACCGCCGCGCCGAGGGCCACCGTCTCGTCCGGGTTCATCCGGGCATCCGGGAATTTGCGGAACAGCCTGATCAGAAAATCCCGGACCACGGACAGCCTGGTGGCGCCGCCCACAAGCAGCACCTCGTCCACCTCGCTCAGCTTCAGCCCTGCATCCGCAAGACTCTTTTTCACCGGCTCCCGGATCTTCAGTAAAAGCTCTTCACAGGCCGTCTCGTATTCCTTGTAGGTGATCTCCTCCTGATACGTCTCCTCCCCGCACACAAGGCGCATGGTCACCTGGCTGGCGTCGCTGATGGAAAGCTTTGCCTCCTCCGCCTGCCGGTAGAGCCGCACCTGTTCCTTCTCCGTCAGACCGGTCAGCTGCAGCCCCGCCTTTTGCAAAAAGAGCCTGGCCATCACCTCTGTGAAATCTTCTCCGCCCAGGTAGTTGTCCCCCGCCACAGCCCTGACCTCCAGAATATTGTGGTACAGCTCCAGAACGGACACATCAAAGGTGCCTCCCCCCAGGTCGAACACCAGAAAGCGGGTGTCCCGGGTCTTATCGTACAGGCCGTAGGCCACCGCAGCCGCAGTGGGCTCGGAGATCATGCGCTCCACCTTAAGTCCTGCCAGCTCCCCCGCCCTTTTGGTCGCCTTCCTGCGCTTGTCGTCAAAGTATGCGGGGACGCTGATCACCGCCTCGGTCACTTCCTCCCCCAGAAAGGCCTCCGCGTCCTCCTTTAAGGCCCGCAGCACCATACTGGAGAGTTCTTCCGGCTTAAAGCGCCTGCCGCACAGCACATATTCCCGCTCCGTGCCCATGCTCCGCTTAAAGGTCTGGGCCACGGAATCCGGGTACAGGCTCATGCGCTCCTTCGCCGTCTCCCCTACATACACATTCCCTTCCTCATCCACGCTGACCACAGAGGGCGTAAGCGGCTTCCCCAACCTGTTGGGAATGATCTTCGGCTTCCCCTCCGAGAAATAAGCCACAAGGCTGTTTGTGGTACCCAAATCAATTCCTACTATCATGCTTCCTCTTATTCTGCCGCAAAGGCGGCGTCTCAAAGGCCACCCGGCGGATGGCCTGCATATATTCTTCTCCCGGCTGAAGCTTCAGCGCCTGCATCAGGCGCTCCCGCGCTTCCTCCCTATGTCCCTCCCGCAGCAAAAGGAGGATCCGCACGCTTTCCAGTTCCCGGCACACAGGGCTGTCACAGTTTATGCAGCCGCTGCAGGACGACTCCCGCTCCAGCATTTTTTCAAGGCTGTCCACAGGTTCCAGGAAAAAGGCGCTGAGCAGTTCACAGGCCAACCTTTCCCTCTCCTTCCCGTAAAACCGTTCCGGCGCTTTCCCCTCCCGGGCAGTCTGGAGCCGCAGCAGCTTCGCCCAGCGGATCCCCAGCTTTTCTTCCGACAGCAGGATGGCGGCAAACACCGCGTCCCGCAGGATCCACAGGGGAAGATCGGCGTTTTTTAAGTCGGCCGCCAAAGACAGCGGCAGGGAGCGCCGAAACTCCTTTAACGCCTCCTGTCTGCTTCCCGTCAATAACTCCACCCACCCGGCCATATTGTGATAGGTGCAGTCGTCCATCCAGACAGCATTTACCCCCCCGGGACGAAGTCTGGAGACAAAACGGTTCCACTTTGATCCCCGGGCCGCCTCCATGGCTCTCCTCCACTCCTCCAGGGCGGCCTGCGCCTGCTCCCGGCAGCCGCATCTGAGAAAGGAAAAGGCCTTTTTCCGGCAGATTTCATAGCGGGGCAGCTTGTCGAAATGCCCGTAGACCTGCCAGGCATCCTCCGGCTTCCCCAGGTTCACATAGCAGTCTGCCATCAGATCTGCCGCCAAAAGCCCGGGAGCCCCCTTTTTCGGCAGATTTTCACACTCCCTTAAGACCAGGAGAGCTTTCTCATACTCCCCCAGCAGGCTGTAAAGCCGCGCCATGCCGACGGAAAAATAAGGCTTGGCCTCCCCGTCTGCATACAGAATGGCTTTCCGCAGGTTTACAAGAGCCTTTTCATAGTCCCCTGCAGCGCGGTACACCTGGCTCAATCCGTGGAACGCATAAGGATTGGCCGGGCTTAAGGCCAGCGCCTTTTCAAAATCCTCCCTGGCCTCCTGATAGCGATGGGCGGCCTTGTGGAACAGGCCCCGCTCCACCAGCAGGCAGCTGTCTGGAAAACGGTAAAAATATTCGTTGATCAGGGCAAGGCCCTTCTCGTAGAGGGAAAGCTGGCCCCGCTCCACCGGCTGTAAATACTCCTTTCGGAACTGTTTCAGTTTTATGTCCAGATCCCCCACGTCCTCCTCCGGGAAATCCTTCACCATCTGATACCGGTATGCGTCCAGCAGCACGCTCTTTACCTGGTTTTTCTCAGCGTCCTGAAGCAGCTTTTCCAATTCCCCGGGCCGCTTCAGATCCAGATACACCTTGGCCAGGTACTCGTAGGCCTTCCCATAGCCCGGAAAATACTGGATGCATTTTAAGGCGTTTGTCACCACGCCGCCTGCCAGAAGCTGTCTGCGGCAGGCCTCCATGGAAACGGAATAAGCGGCGTACACCTGATAGCTGTTTACCAGCTGATCCGTCACTTCCAGGCATTTCCCGTACTCCCCCATCTCCATATAGATCTGGGCCATCTGCAGCAGCACCCCCACGTCCTGGGGGGACTGTTCCAAAAGGCGCCCGCACTCTTTCAGCGCCGCTGCAAACTGCCCTCCGTCTTGAAATCCCAGAAAATAAAAGCTTTGCATCCGGATCAGGCCAGCCTGCCGCACCCGGTCTTTGTCCCTTTCCTCCTCCGCGCTGCCGCCTGACGCCAGCTTCTGCTCCAGCTGCCCCCGCCAGAGGCCCGCCATCTCCGCGGCCTCCTGATACTGGGCCGCCTCCAGATACAGTTTTGCCATCAGCCCGCTGTATTCTTCCTTTTTCCCCGGCGGAACCTGGTGTCTTAGACGCTCGGCAAGATCAATCCCTTTCGCCGTCCTCCCGTCCTGAAGATAACACCAGCACAGTTCCAGCGCCGCCCCGGGATCCCCCGTCTTTTCATACTGCGTCTGAAGCTCCTGCTCGATCTTTTCGTTTACCCGCAGAAGAAGATCCATAAAGGAGGCGTCCCCTCCTACATAGAGAATCTGCTCCCCGCATTCCTTTGCCTGATGGATCTGCCCCTGGTCAAAGTACCATTCCATCAACCGCAGATTGGCCATATAATGCGCGTCATTTTCCGCTTTCAGCTGCTCATAGAGCGCTGCCGCCCTGCGCCTGAAATTATGGCCTGCGCCCTCCGGCTGCTTCCAGAGATTCTCCGCCAGACTGTAACTGACCATGGCGTCCCCGGGATATTTTTCGTGAAGCCTCTCCAACAGCTGCAGCGCTTCCTCCGGCCTCTCCTGCCGCATCAACAGCTCTGCCCGGCAGAGTTCCATGACCGGGTGCCGGATGCCCAGCCCGTCGGCCAGACGGATGTTTTCGCCAGCCTTTTCCAGGTCATTTTCCTGGAAGGCCAGCAGGCATCGGTCGTAGTACTGCAAAAACAAGTCGTACGGCGCATCCCGCTCCCCTTCAAACTGGTCGAATCCCACGTCCTCGCCCCGGCTGCACCTGTTTGTCAGAAAATGGATGAACTCCCCGGGAAAATGCTCTCTCAGGGACGCCGCATCCCTGGTGATCCCCAGGCGCTTGTCCAACAGCTTCCACACATCCGTGGGCAGCCTGAAATGATCCATGAGAAAAACAAGCAGCTTCCGGCGGCAGTTTTCTTCCTCCTCCAGAGACACGAAGCAGTCCTCCCGGAACAGGCTCTCCCAGCAGGCCACATCCCGCCTGGTCTCCAGATCCGCGTAAATCCCAGCCGCCTTCTGCACCCAGAGGCCGGAGGGCGTGGTGTCTTCCTCAGAGGGCTTCTCACACTGTTTTGCCAGTCTGCAGGCCTGCTCATAAGCGCCCCGCAGACGTTTGAAACCCTCCGGGTCGTCCTCGGGATTTGCCCCCGCCAGCTTTTCCCGGTAGGCGTTTTTGATGGCTTTCTCGTCCTTTGTCTCCGGAATCCCCAATATCTGGAAAATTTCTATCTTATCCATCCGATCCGTCCCTTGACTGAAACAACACGCAAAGGAGCAGAATGTCACTTCTGCTCCCAGGCTGTTTTTTCGTCCTTCTTCCGCAGACGCCGTCAGAAGGTAAATTTGTCTGCAAAATATGCTTCCAGCTGTGAGATAGCCACCCGCTCCTGCTCCATGGAATCCCGGAAACGGACCGTGACGCATCCGTCTGTCTCGGAGTCAAAATCATAGGTGACGCAGAAAGGCGTTCCGATCTCATCCTGACGGCGGTATCTCTTGCCGATGTTGCCCCTTTCGTCAAACTCGCAGTTATATTTTCTGGAAAGCTGGGTATAAACCGCCTCTGCCCCTTCCGCCAGCTTTTTGGAGAGCGGCAGCACGCCGATCTTCACCGGGGCCAGCGCCGGGTGGAAGTGCAGCACGGTGCGCGTCTCCCCGCCTTCCAGTTCCTCCTCGTCGTAGGCTGCGCAGAGGAATGCCAGAACCACCCTGTCCGCGCCCAGAGAGGGCTCTATCACATAGGGGATATACTTTTCTTTCTTTTCGTCGTCGAAATAGGTCAGATCTTCCCCCGAGGTCTGGGCGTGCTGGGTCAGGTCGTAGTCCGTCCTGTCCGCAATCCCCCACAGTTCTCCCCAGCCGAAGGGGAACAAAAATTCAATGTCCGTGGTTCCCTTGCTGTAGAAGGAGAGCTCCTCCGGGCTGTGATCCCTCAGCCGCATCTCCTCTTCCTTCATGCCAAGAGACAAAAGCCAGTCGCGGCAGAACCCCCGCCAATACTGAAACCAGTCCAGATCCGTGCCGGGCTCGCAGAAAAATTCCAGCTCCATCTGCTCAAATTCCCGGGTGCGGAAGGTAAAGTTCCCGGGAGTGATCTCATTCCGGAAGGATTTACCGATCTGCGCAATGCCGAAAGGGATCTTTTTGCGGGAAGTCCTCAGCACGTTCTTGAAATTCACAAAAATGCCCTGGGCCGTCTCGGGCCGCAGATACACCGTGCTCTTGGCGTCCTCCGTCACTCCCTGGAAGGTCTTGAACATCAGGTTGAACTGGCGGATGTCCGTGAAATTATGCTTGCCGCAGTTGGGGCAGGGGATCCCCTTCTCCTCCACAAAGGCCTTCATCTGCTCCTGGCTCCAGCCGTCCACGCTGCCCTCCAGGGCCACCCCGTTTTCCGCGCAGTAGTCCTCGATCAGCTTGTCGGCCCGGAAGCGCTCGTGGCACTCCTTACAGTCCATCAGGGGATCGGAAAACCCGCCCAGATGCCCGCTGGCCACCCAGGTCTGGGGATTCATCAAAATGGCGCAGTCCACGCCCACGTTATAGGGATTCTCCTGTACGAATTTCTGCCACCAGGCCCGTTTCACATTGTTTTTCAGTTCTACGCCCAGATTGCCGTAATCCCAGGTGTTGGCAAGACCTCCGTAAATTTCGGAGCCAGGGTAGATAAACCCCCTTGCCTTCGCCAGCGCCACGATCTTTTCCATCGTCTTTTCCATGAGAATTCCTCCCTATTTTTTCAATAAAATGTACACCGGCCCCTCCGCCTGGGAGGAATCTACGCTGCCGTCCTCCTTTAAGAGCGCTCCCGCGCTCATATGGGTCACCCGGCTGGGGCAGTAGACCACCGCCGCCCCCTCAAGGACGATCAGATGCCGCTTCTGCGCCGCATCCAGCGCTTCCGCCGAAAGCACGGAGCCGTCCGCCACGCTGTTTAAAGTCACATTGTCCAGATATCCTGCCTGTTTTGCCTCCGATACGGTGCCGAAAAAGAGTTTTTCCCCCAGAAGCCATTTCTCGCAAAAGGCTTCGTAGCTGTCCGTCCCGTCAAAGCCGTAGGTCACGATCACCCTTTCCGCACCGCCGTCCTGCACCGCCTCCACATTTTCTACTGTGACCGGCGGTTGTGAGCTATCCCCCGGCGTCCCAAAGGCCGCTGCCTCTTCCCGGGCCATGGTCTCCAGCTCCCCCAGATCGTAATAGGCCTTGTCAAAGGCCCCTACCTGATAGGCGGTAACGGCTCCATCTTCCGCAATGACCAGCGTGGTCTGCCGGGGCTGATCGGGCGGTTCCTGTCGGCCGCAGGCGGTACAGAGCCCTGCCGCTGCAAGAAAAGCCGCTGCAAGCCTTCCACACTTTTTCATCCGACGACTCCTTCATTGAAACGATTGCACAGATTGCTTCCTATGCCTATTCCCAGCTATTGTATCAAAAACAATCCACTTTTTCAACAGAGAGTTTGCAGAACTTCCAGACTTTTAAATTCCCGTCCCACAAAGCGCTTCATGTAAACCGCCACCACCTGTTTCAACTGCTCCAGCACCTTCTCATTCACCGCAAAGGTGTAGAGCTTCTCAATGGGGCTTTCCGCTATGTAACGCAGACAGTACCGGGTGGACTCCTCCAGCTGCATATCCTGGGGCACGCCAGGGAATTCCCCGTTTACCGCCAGCGCCCGGCACTCGTACACGCACCGCACCAGCGGATTTGGCAGCGACTCCGCACACAGGGCCTTTAAGGACTGGTAGAGAAGCTTCAGCATCTCCCGCTCGTCGTTGTTTTCCCGGGTGTAATAGTCCGCCACCTCCGCAAAGTACATCCCGTAGCAGGCGCCGATGTAATCCTCCCGCAGCGCCTCAAAAAAATTCTGGATGTCCGCCTCCGCCAGCGTGTACGCATTCCTCCCCTCGTAGAGCTTAAAGGCGCCAAAGGCAAAGGGGGCCGCCGCCGCGGCAAACCTGCTGCCCGGCTTCCTGGCCCCCCTGGCAAACGCCGACAGCTTTCCCCGCTCCTTAGTCAAAAGGCTGATATGCCTGTCGTACTCTCCCACCGGGGATTGCTTCAGCACGATCCCCGTCACCCATATCGATTCCTGCATGACTGTCTTCCTCTGCCTGCTCCCCTGTAAAGGCCTCCTGTCCCTGTCTGGAGACGAAGGCCAGATAATCCTCGATCTTCCCGCTTGCCTCAAACTGCTTCCAGTACTTTAAGTTCATTGCATTTCCCCCTAATCCAGTTGTACCTCACAGGATCTAGGGTCTGCATTTCCCCTTTTTTCTATTCGCCGCCCCTGGCATCTTTGGGGTTATAGCCGTAATTTTTTAAGAGCAGCTCGCTGTCCCGCCAGTCTTTCCTCACCTTCACCCAAAGCTTTAAATTCACCTGCTTTTCCAGCATCCTTTCCAGATCCATCCTGGCGGAGGAGCCGATCTTTTTTAGCATCTGCCCCCCTTTGCCGATGACGATCCCCTTGTGGGAATCCCGCTCGCAGATGATGGTGGCGTCGATCTGCCAGATCGGGCCGCTGTCTTTCATGCTCTCGATGGTCACTGCGATGCCGTGGGGAATCTCGTCTTCCAAAAGCCGCAGGGCCTTTTCCCGGATCAGCTCCGCGGCGATCTGGCGCACGGGCTGGTCGGTGACGGTATCCTCCTCATAGAACGCAGGCCCGTAGGGCAGATAGCGCAGGATACATTTGACCAGTTCCTCCGTATTGTGCCCTTTCAGGGCTGAAACCGGCACGATCTCCGCAAAGTCAAGCTCCCTGCGGTACACATCGATAAAGCGCAGGATCTCCTCTTTTTTTACCGTGTCCGTCTTGTTGATGACTAAGATCACGGGAGCCTTAACCCGGCGCAGCCGCTCGATGATATGGCGCTCCCCGGCGCCGATGTAATCCGTCGGCTCCACCAGCCACAGGATCACATCCACATCCTCCAGCGTGTGCTCCGCCACTCCCACCATGTAGTCGCCCAGCTTATTCTTCGCCTTGTGGATGCCGGGGGTATCCACAAAGACGATCTGCCCCTCCGGCAAGGTGAGCACTGTCTGGATCCGATTTCTGGTGGTCTGGGGTTTGTTGGAGGTGATGGCGATCTTCTGCCCGATCAGCCGGTTCATCAGCGTGGATTTCCCCACATTGGGCCGTCCCACCAGGGTTACAAAACCCGATTTATAAGTTGGTCTTTCCGTCATCTGCCGCTCCTTTTTCTGAAGGTTCTTTTGTCTTCTCCCGTTTCCTGGCAGCTCTCCTTTTGCGCAGCCGCAGAAGCACAAAGGCCAAAACGGCAATTCCTGCGGCCCACAGGATCAGGTAGGGAAGGTGCACTGTAAGCCAGACGGCAAAGTCCACCGCGCCCTGTCCGATGTCCTGCAGGCTCTGCGCGAATCCGTCCCGGATCCGCTCCCAGACAGTCTGCTCTGCCACAGGGGTCAGCTCCTTTACCTCCCCCACATTCAGATAGACAGTGCTGTAATCCACCTGGTTTTCCATGGCGCGCAGCGAGGACTCCATGCTCTCTAACTGATAGCGGACCTCGGAAAGCCGCTCCTCGATGGCGATGATATCCTCTATGCTCTGGGCCTGTTCCAGGAGGACGAGCAGCCTCTCCTGCTCCGTGCGCAGGGCATCCCTGCGGCTCTCCATATCCACATAGCGCAGCGTCACGTCTTCCACATTGTCGCTGCGGCTTGTCACATTGCCGATGCCGGACACCCGTTCCAGAAAACTGTCCAGCTTCTCCTGGGGGATCCTCAGCACCAGGGTGGCATAACGCTCCTGGCTGTACGGGCTGTAAGGGCTGCCGTTATAGCTGTCCCTGCGCTCTATGTAGCCGTCCCGCTCCTGTACTTCCGCCTCTAAAGCGTCCAGAAAGCTGTCGTACTCTTTCGTCTCCACCTCCAGGTTCACCGTGCGGATGAGCTTCCTCTGCCCTGCGGCTTTTACTGCGCTCTCCTGAGCAGGCTCATAAGTCTCCTCAGCCATCCCCCCGGCGTCCAGGCCTTCCCCGGCTTCATAGAAGGAAGCCTGGTCTTCCACGCCGTACTTCTCATCGTACGCAGCTGTCTCCGCAATGGCATCCGCCATAGGCGCAAGCCCCACGCTGTATCCGTTTTGCGCAGCCGCCGCGTCAGAGGCTTTCCCGCACCCGGTGAAAAGAAGCGCCGCGCAAAGGCCCGCCAGGGCCGCTCTCCACTCACGTTTTCCCTTTTTCATTTTCCATCCTCCTCTCATCCTGCCGCTTCAAAAGCTCCTATACCCTTATAGACGGCTTCGGTCAGAAAAGGTTCTCCATCCTGTCAAATAATTTTTTCTCCCGCTTTAACTTCTGCGCGTTTCCCACCACGCAGAGACAGCCATCCTCCAAAAAAGCGTCCACATAAGCGGCCAGGCTGCGGATCTTCTCCGGGTCCGCCGCAAGCACCTCGTCCCGCTCTCTCTGCAGCTGCTCGTCCGTCACGCCCATCATATAGGCAGAGAGGGCACGGAGCCCCTTTGCCGCAGGCGTCAGAGGAGCGTCCATCCCGCTGATGGCGCCCAGGATATACTGGGTCATCACCCGCTCGTCAGCCTGGAAATCCCGCACGAAATCCGCCGCCTGTCCATAGACCTCCAGAGTCTTTCCAAGGTTGGGATCCTCATAGGAGGCAAAATAGCTGTCACCGCTTCTGCCGAACCCGCAGGCACAGCCGTAGGCGCCGCCCCGCACTCTCACGTTCACCCACAGATACTCATATTCCAGCATCACCCTTAAGACCTTCAGCTCGCCTCTGTAAGGCAGGCCTTTCTTCAGAAAATTCCCGGCCTGGCACACATACTGCACCTGGGCAGAGGTCAGGAAGCCTTCCCGCGTGCAGGAAAAGGACGGCTCATAAAAAGTCCTTTCCACAGGCTCCGTGTAAAGCTTCGCCTTCAGACGGCCCACAGGCCCTTCCAGCCCGGCGAAGGCAGCCTTCTCCCCCACAAAATCCACCATCAGGTTCTCCGGCCGGAAGATCATACGGCTCAAGGCCTTTAAATTCTCAACGATCTGCTCTTTCCGGCTTTCAAATTCCGCCGCGTCCCGGGCGATCTCCCGGTAAAACGCAATTCCGGTGACGGCCTCGCTCACCGCGCCGGGGACGCTTGTGTAAGCGCCGGCCCTGCCCATAGCCACCACAGCCCCTCTGGCGGCCATCTGATCCTGCATCTGGCTTCTTCCCTCCTCCAGGATCTCCTTCAGGCGCTTGGTATCCTCAAAGTCGCTGGTCAGGAGCACCTCCTCCAGCAGCTCCACCGCCTTGCCCAGATAGGGGGACAGCGCCTTTGCCTTCACTTCCAGTGTCAGCGTATACCCGTCCGGGTCGTCCGCCCGGCCGTACACGTTGTTTACCGCCGACATCCCGCCTGTATAGAGATTGATCTCGTTAAACAGATCCCCGTAGGTATAATGCCGGGTGTTTAACAGAAACAGGCAGCCCTTTAAAAGCCCCATATAGGGATAGTATTTCCCGGGAATGTCCCTGCACTGAAAGATCAGCCGCAGATAGCCGACGCCGTTGGTCTCCAGATTGTGGTAAAGAGCCGGTGTGCCCTGCAGGCTGGTCTTTTCATACACCAGCTTCTCCGCCTCCGCCTTGATGTCTTCCCGGGAAAGCATGGGGATTTTGGCAAGCTCTTCCGGGTCATCCGGCGTATCCCGGAACCGGTTTAGGTCCGCAAAAGTGCGGCGGATCTCCTGCAGTTTTTCCTCATCCATGTCCCGCTTCTTCTGGGCCAGCGCCTCCCGAAGCGCCTCCTCCCTGCGCTCTAAAAGCCCCTCCACAGGCTTTAACACCACAAAGGAAGCGTGGGTATTTTCCAGGAAATAACGCTTTAACAGCCCCTCGAAATATCCCTGCTCCACCTTTTCCCGCAGGAACCCAAAAACGGCGTTCTCCTCCAGATGCCAAAAAGGCCTGCTCTCGTCATACAGCCAGCTGTCCAGCATCTGGATGCCGAACATCAGCCCTTTCGGCGTAGATCCAAAGTCCGCCTCCCGGTATTTAAACTCATAGAAATTGATGCCCGCAAGCAGCGCCTTTTTGTCCAGCCCGCCCTCTGCAAGCTGCGCAAGCACCTGCTTTACCACCTCCAGAAACTCCTGCTGTCTGTCAGACTCCACGCCCTTTGCGATCACGGAAAAGACCGGCTGCCTGATGCTTCTGTCATAGCTGCTGTGCACGTCCTTGCCAAGCCCCCTGTCCACCAGCGCCTGCTTTAAGGGTGCGCCGGGGGCAGAGCAAAGGGCATAGTCCAGAACCTGCATCGCCACATAAAGCTCTCTGTCCAGGCTGTCCGCCACCGACAGGTTGTAGGCAAAAAATGTGTTGTCCGCCACGTCCTCGCCGGGATTGATGGGAAACTCCCGCACCCGCTCTACCGGCTCTTGAAAAGCCGGCTCCAGCTCCACCTGGGAATCCACGGGGAGCGCATCAAAATGGGCAAGGTACTCCCTGTCGATCCACTCCAGCTTCTGCGCCATATCCATATCCCCGTAGAGATAGAGATAGCTGTTGGAGGGGTGATAATAAGTCCTGTGAAACAAAAGGAACTGCTCATAGGTCAGTTCCGGGATCACCTCCGGATCCCCGCCGGACTCATAGCCGTAGGTTGTATGGGGATAAAGGGAATTCATGATCTCCCGATCCAGCACATCCTCCGGGGAGGAGTAAGCGCCCTTCATCTCGTTGTACACCACACCGTTATAGGTCAGTTCGCCGGTTTCTTCGTCCAGTTCATAGTGCCAGCCCTCCTGGCGGAAGATGGCCTCGTTTTCATATATCCTGGGATAAAACACGGCGTCCAGATACACATGGATCAGATTCTGGAAATCCTTGTCGTTGCAGCTTGCAACAGGATACAGGGTCTTATCCGGGTAGGTGATGGCATTTAAGAACGTATTTAAGGATCCCTTCAGCAATTCTATGAAGGGATCCTTTACCGGGAAATCCCTGGAACCGCACAGCACGGAGTGCTCCAGAATGTGCGCCACCCCGGTGGAATCCTTGGGCGGGGTGCGGAATCCGATATAAAACACTTTATTTTCGTCGTTGTTTGACAGAAGCGCCACCCGGGCGCCTGTCTTTTTATGGCGGCACAGATACCCCACGCTCCCGATGTCGGGCAGCTCCCTTTTTTCCAATACCTCGTAAGCCGATACTTCTTCGATCTGTTTCATCGTCTCCTTTTCCTTCCCGACAAACGGCTGCTGCCCTCTGCACGCGCCGTCAGTCTTCCCCTTACAGCGCCGAGAGGGCCAGCTTGCTCACGGACAATTCCTGTATGACCATCCCCATCCGCTCCTTTTCCCCGGGCGGGATCGCCGTCAGCTGGTCAATGCTCATCTGTCTCGTCACATACTCCCGCTTCTGTCTGCCAAACAAGCCCTTCTTTTCCTGAAGGACGCTGACCCGGACGCGGGCCTTGATGCGCTGGTAAATCTTTACCGCAAAGCTCTCCGGCGTAAGATAATACAGGTGGCTTTCCAGGGTGTCCTGGCCGTCCGCCTCCGGCAGGATATATCGTTCCACGATCAGGCGGAATTTAAACAGGACGTCGTCCTCGTCCAAAAACTCCGCCAGGGTATATTTGCAGCCCACATAGACCCGGCTCACATCCTGTATGCAGTATTTGTAATCCTCATAGACGGTCTTTTGCATCATCGATGTCCTCGATCTGGAAGCCGCTGGCCCGCAGGGCGTCCAGAATACTGTCATAGGAAAGTCCCTTCTCTTCCGCCAGCTCCTGGGGCGTCACCTTCCTGCCCCACTCCTTCGCCAGTTCCCTGGCCTTTTCCGCCACCCGGTTCACTTTCCGCTCCAATTTTGCGTCTGTCTGACGGTTCTGGGCCGCCTCGGCGATACAGGCCTCCATGGCGTCCATGACCAGCCTCGTCAGCATCCCCGGCGCATCCTCTGGATCCTCCAGGCTTCCCAGCCCCTCGACCCCCATCGCCAGGGCCAGGTTTCCCTCCCCGATCAGATCCTCCAACAGCACGCCCTGTCCGGCGTAGAGCCGGGCGATGTCCGCCACGTCCCCCAGATACGCCTCCACCAGACTCTGTCTGGCAAGGGCTTCTCCCGCCATCGCCGACAGGATCATGGCCTTGCGCTGCCCGTCCGCCGGTCTTGCAAGGCCGGAAACCGCCTCCAGATATTCCGCCAGGTAATCCTGCTCCTGCCCGGAGAGATGCTCCTCGGGATCCGGCGGCGTTCCCAGGCCGATGTGGTGTTTTTCCAGATAGTCGTATACCAGCTCTAACTGTTCCTGGGTCAGCCCAAGCTCTGCAAACGCTTCCTCTATCTGCTTTTTTTCAATGCAGTTTTCCTGCTCCTTCGCCAGCCGCCGTACCTTTTCCAGCGTCTGGGCAAATTTTAACTCCCGGTCCATAGGATTCTCCTTATCCGCAACAGCCCCTCCCCCATCCTGCAAGTGACGCCCGGACGCCGCCAAGACTGTCTCCTTGTGTCCCTACTTCACATGGGTGTGGGTGAACAGATGGTGCTGGCAGTACTCATAATTGCCGTTGCACTTGGTACAGAACCGGAACTCCAGATCCGGGTCGTCCTGATCCGTCATGCCGCAGACGGCGCATTTGTGCTTGGTAATGCCGGGATTTCTCCGCAGATCCTGGCGGAATTCCGCCCGCCGTTTGATCTGCTTGGGCCTCAGATGCATATGGTTTTTGCTCTGCCAGAAAAAGAGCAGCGCGTTGAGCAGGGAAGCGGCGATGGCCGCCACCAGAAACCAGAGCTTCCACTGGACGGCCTGCAGCATCTCGAAGGCAAGCATCACCCCGTAGATGATGCCAAGCCATTTCACCTTCACCGGGATCACAAACATCAAAAGCACCTGATTGTTGGGGAAGGTAAAGGCATAGGCCAAAAAGATGGACATATTCACATAGTAAGTGCTGTAAAAGCTTGCGCCCCACTGGAACATCAGAGGAGAGACGTCCGGCACGGCCAGATAATAGATGCCCATGCTTAAGAAGGCTCCCAGCACCGTGAGCAGGATGCCGGAGAAAATGTACACGTTGTAACGCCAGGTGCCCCAGACGCGCTCCAGCGTCGTGCCCAGGCTGAAATAAAAAAACAGCATGATGATGGTGAAGAGGTCAAAGGAACCGGGAGGAGCGATGAGCCAGGTCACAAGACGCCATACCTGCCCGTGGAGGATGGCGTAGGTGTCCAGATTCAGATACCCCATGACACCCGGCGCAAAAAGCGTCAGCACATATCCCGCCACATAACACATGATCAGTACCAGGGTCAGATTCGGAATCGCAAATCTTCCAAATTTCTTTTCCCACTTACTCATATCCTTCCATATCCTTTCATTTTACAAAACTTTTTCGTCCCCGTCCGGGACAAAGGCATGAAATATTTTTCGCGCGAATACATTTTATCATCATCCCCCACATAAGTAAACCAAGCATTTTTTATTTTATAAATTTTACAGGAATTTCATAAATTTTTCCTGCCCTTTCGTATTTGCATTTTGGCAGTATGTGTACTATAATAACCTCGTGTGTCACAATTTGTCGAAGCAGAGCCTGCCCGCTTTGGGCAGGCTGCACAAGGGATATGCCTTTGAATCATTGCATAGGAAGGATGTATATTACATGATGACAACCAAAACCGCTTCGCTTGGCATTGACATCGGATCCACCACTGTCAAGATCGCGATTCTGGACGCAGACAACCAGATCCTATTTTCCGATTATGAACGCCATTATGCCAACATCCGGGAGACCTTGTCCTCCCTGTTGGAGAAAGCCTGCCAGAAACTGGGCAACATGACGCTCTGCCCCATGATCACTGGCTCCGGCGGGCTGACGCTGGCCAACCATCTCAAGGTGCCCTTCACCCAGGAGGTCATCGCCGTGGCCACCTCCTTAAAAGAACTGGCCCCCCTGACGGACGTGGCCATCGAGTTAGGCGGCGAGGACGCCAAAATCATCTACTTTGAGGGCGGTAATGTGGAGCAGCGCATGAACGGCATCTGCGCCGGAGGCACCGGCTCCTTTATCGACCAGATGGCGTCCCTTCTCCAGACGGACGCCGCCGGCTTAAACGAATATGCCAGATATTACAAATCCCTCTACAGCATCGCCGCCCGCTGCGGCGTGTTTGCCAAGACGGATATCCAGCCCCTGATCAACGAAGGCGCCACCAAGGAAGACCTGGCGGCCTCCATCTTCCAGGCCGTGGTCAACCAGACCATCTCCGGCCTGGCCTGCGGCAAGCCCATCCGGGGCCACGTGGCTTTCCTGGGCGGGCCGCTGCACTTTTTGTCCGAGCTGAAAGCGGCCTTCATCCGCACGCTGAAGCTGGATCAGGAACACATCATCGACACAGACAATTCCCACCTGTTTGCGGCCATCGGCTCCGCGCTGAACGCAGACAGGTCTGTCTCCTATACCCTGGAGGAAATGATGGACAAATTGTCCGGCGACCTCCACATGGCCTTCGAGGTGGAGCGCATGGAGCCCCTCTTTGCGGACAAGGAGGAGTATGAGTCCTTCCGCACCCGCCACAGGCAGCATCATGTGCGGACCCGGGATCTTGCCACCTACCGCGGGAATGCCTTTCTGGGGATCGACGCCGGATCTACCACCACCAAGGTGGCCCTGGTGGGGGACGACGGCTCCCTGCTCTACTCCTTTTACAGCGGAAACGACGGAAGCCCCTTAAAGACCGCCATACGCTCCTTAAAGGAAATCTATGAACAGCTGCCGGAGGACGTACACATCACCCGCTCCTGTTCCACCGGCTACGGCGAGGCGCTGATGAAGGCTGCCTTTCTCTTAGACGACGGCGAAGTGGAGACCGTAGCCCACTACCGGGCGGCTGCTTTCTTCAACCCGGAGGTGGACTGCATCCTGGACATTGGCGGCCAGGACATGAAATGTATCAAGATCAAAAACCAGACCGTGGACAGCGTGCTCTTAAACGAGGCCTGCTCCTCCGGCTGCGGCTCCTTTATCGAGACCTTTGCCAAATCCTTAAACTACGACGTCCACGACTTTGCCCAGGCGGCGCTGTTTGCGGAGCATCCCATCGATCTGGGCACCCGCTGCACGGTGTTTATGAATTCCAAGGTCAAGCAGGCCCAGAAGGAAGGCGCCAGCGTGCCGGATATCTCCGCCGGACTGGCCTATTCCGTCATCAAAAACGCGCTGTTTAAGGTGATCAAGGTCTCCGACGCCTCGGAGCTTGGAAAAAATATCGTGGTGCAGGGCGGCACCTTTTACAATGACGCCGTTCTGCGCAGCTTTGAAAAGATCGCGGGCTGCCAGGCCATCCGCCCGGACATTGCCGGCATCATGGGCGCTTTCGGCGCTGCGCTGATCGCCAGGGAGCGCTATGAGATGGGCAGCCAGACCACGATGCTTCCCTATGACAAGATCTGTTCCCTGCAGTACGAGACCAGCATGGCAAAGTGCAAGGGCTGTACCAACAGCTGCCGCCTGACCATCAACAAGTTCTCCGGCGGCCGCCAGTTTATCTCCGGGAACCGCTGTGAGCGGGGCATCGGCGGACAAAAGAATCCCAACCATATGCCCAACCTGTTTGAGTACAAGCAAAAACGCCTGTTCTCTTACTCTCCCCTGGAGCCGGATCAGGCCCCCCGGGGCACGGTGGGAATCCCCCGGGTGTTAAATATGTACGAGGATTATCCCTTCTGGCACATTTTTTTCACCAGGCTGGGATACCGGGTGGTGCTCTCCCCCAGCTCCAACCGCAAGATCTACGAGCTGGGCATCGAGTCCATCCCCAGCGAATCCGAGTGTTACCCCGCCAAGCTGGCCCACGGCCATGTGATGTGGCTCATCCGGCAGGGCGTGGATTTTGTCTTCTACCCGGCCCTGTTCTATGAGCGCAACGAGGTGCCCGAGGCAAACAACCACTACAACTGCCCCATTGTCACCTCCTACTCGGAGAACATCAAAAACAACGTGGAAGAGATCGGGAGCGGCCAGGTCCGCCTGCGCAATCCCTTTATGTCCTTCCGTGACCCGGAAACCATCGCCCAGGCCCTGTGCCGGGAATTTTCCGAGCTGCCCGCCCAGGAGGTGCAGGAGGCGGTGCAGGCCGGCTGGGAGGAATTAAACGCGGTGCGCCGGGACGTGCAGAAAAAAGGCGAGGAAGTCCTGGAGACATTAAAGCGCACCGGCAAGCGGGGCATCGTGCTGGCCGGAAGGCCTTACCATGTGGATCCGGAGATCAACCACGGCATCCCGGAGCTGATCACCTCCTTCGGCCTGGCTGTGCTGACGGAGGACGCTGTGTCCCATCTTGGCGTGCCGGAGCGGCCTCTCATCGTGTCGGATCAGTGGATGTACCACTCCCGGCTCTACGCCGCCGCAAGCTTTGTCAGGACGGTGGACTATCTGGATCTGATCCAGCTCAATTCCTTCGGCTGCGGCCTGGACGCCGTGACCACGGATCAGGTAAACGATATTCTTTCCGAATCCGGCAAGATTTATACCTGTTTAAAGATCGACGAGGTAAACAACCTGGGCGCCGCCCGGATCCGCATCCGCTCCCTGCTCTCCGCCATCCAGGTGCGGGAGCAGAGGCAGAAGAACCGCACTGTGCGCTCCTGCGCCATCCAGAAGGTGCCCTTTACCGAGGAGATGCGGAAAAATTACACCATCCTCTGTCCCCAGATGTCCCCGATCCACTTTGAGATTCTGGAGCCTGCGTTCAATTCCTGCGGCTACAATTTCGTGGTGCTGGACAACGACAACAAGCACTCTGTGGACGTTGGGTTAAAGTATGTCAACAATGACGCCTGTTATCCTTCCCTGTTGGTGGTGGGACAGATCATGGAGGCCCTGCTCTCCGGGAAATACGACCTGGACAAGACCGCCATCATCATGAGCCAGACCGGGGGAGGCTGCCGGGCCACCAACTATGTGGGCTTTATCCGCCGGGCGCTGCGCAAGGCCGGTATGTCCCAGATCCCCGTGATCTCGCTGAACCTGGCAGGGATCGAATCAAACCCGGGCTTCCAGCTGAACGCGAAGCTGCTGATCCGGGCCGCCGTGGGCGCCCAGTTCGGCGATATCTTCATGCGCTGCGTCTATCGGATGCGCCCTTACGAGGCGGTGCCCGGCAGCGTGGACGCCCTGCACCAGAAATGGCTGGCAAAGGTGCAGCAGTTTGTGTCCGGCAGACACATCAGCCTGCCAAAGTTTTATCGGATGTGCCGGCAGATTATCCGAGAGTTTGACGCCATCCCCCTGCGGGACGTGGAAAAACCCAGGGTGGGTATCGTGGGAGAGATTCTGGTCAAGTTCTCCCCCGCCGGAAACAACCATCTGGTGGAGCTGTTGGAGTCAGAGGGCGCGGAGGCTGTGGTGCCCGATCTGATCGACTTTATGCTGTACTGCTTCTACAACCAGATCTACAAGGCTGAACATCTGGGCACGGGCAGGCGGGCGGCCCGGCTCTCCGGCTTAGGGATATGGGCCATCGAACACGTCCTGCGGGGCACAGCGTCAAAGGAATTTGAAAAGAGCCGCCATTTCACCGCGCCCACTCCCATCCGGGAGATTGCGTCTTACGCGGAGCCCATTGTCTCCCTGGGCAATCAGACCGGCGAGGGATGGTTTTTGACCGGAGAGATGGTGGAGCTCATCCACAGCGACGTGCCCAACATCGTCTGCGCGCAGCCCTTCGGCTGTCTGCCCAACCATGTGGTGGGCAAGGGCGTTATCAAGGCCCTGCGCAAAGCGTACCCGGCTTCCAACATCGTGGCCATCGACTATGACCCCGGCGCCAGCGAAGTCAACCAGTTGAACCGCATCAAGCTGATGCTGTCCACCGCCGTCAGGAATATGCACTGAAAAAAAGACTGTGAATGCTGCGCATCCGGCGCGCTTCACAGTCCTTTTTTTATGTTATGAAACCATTTCATCCCGGCTGTCCAGATACTGCTTCAATACGTCGGCTACCTGCTCAGGGCTTAAGCCGCTCTCCTCGATCAGGTCGCCCACGATTTCCAGCTCCTTCTGCCGCTTTTCCTGTACCAGCTCCTGAAGCTCCTGCTTCTCCGATTCCACCCGGGTCATCAGAGCCTCTATCATCTCCTCCTTGGCCGCAATTTTTTCGTCAATGGTCTTTCTTGGTCCTCTCGCCATTTTCTTCTCCTTTCCCCGCCTGAAACCAGCCTGCGCAGGCTGCCAGTCGTTGTCTCTGGTATTCAGTATATGGACAAGGATGGAAAATATGCACAATTTTTGAGAAACTTTCCAGTTTTTTCAGCGCAGCCTTCTAATTTTGCGCCAGCTCATAGGGCGTGATCTGGTACACATAGTAATTGAGCCAGTTGCTGTAAAGGTTGTTGCAGTGGGAGCGCCACTGCAGCAGAGGCTTCTGCTGCGGGTCGTCCTCCGGGAAGTAGTGATAGGGCACCTGGATGGGCAGCCCTTTGTCCAGATCCCGCCGGTATTCCGCCTGCAGCGTATACCGGTCGTACTCGGGATGGCCCGAGACAAAAATCTTCTTTCCCTCCTCCGCAATGGCCAGATACACGCCCGCCTCCGGGGATTCCGCCAGAACCGTCAGCGCTCCGTTTGCGTGGATGGCCTCCGCAGGCGTCTCCGTGTGCCTGCTGTGGGGCGCCAGAAAGAGATCGTCAAACCCCCGAACCAGCGGGATTTTCCGATTTGCCACCCGGTGCTCGTAGACGCCGAACAATTTCCGGGGCAGGGGACGCTTGTCGATGCCGTAATAGTGATAGAGCCCGGCCTGGGCCGCCCAGCAGATGTGCAGTGTGGACGTGACGTGGCTGTCCGCCCAGTCGAAGATCTCGCAGATCTCCTCCCAGTAGTCCACCTCCTCAAAGGGGATGTCCTCCACCGGCGCCCCCGTGACGATCATGCCGTCGAACCGCCTGTGCCGTATCTCGTCCAGGGTGGTATAAAATTTGTTCAGATGGCTGGAAGGGGTATTCAGGGACACATGGCTCTTTACGTTCATAAAGGTCACGTCCGTCTGCAGCGGCGTGTTGGACAAGGCCCGCAGAAGCTGCAGCTCCGTGTCCTGCTTTACGGGCATATTGTTTAAGATCAAAACCTGCAACGGCCGGATATCCTGATGCGCCGCCCGGAATTCGTCCATCACAAATATATTTTCATTTTCCAGAATCTCTTTTGCCGGCAGATCGCTCTGTGTCTTAATTGGCATGGTTATACCTCATTTCCGCGCTGCTCTTTGCGCATAACGAGTTTGTGTCAAGCAGCGCGCGGACACAAATCTCGCGATTGAAAATTTTAATTTTCAATCTTTTTCTCCTTCTGCCGCCCGCTGCGGCGCCCCGATGCCGGAAGCATCGCCCGTGTGTTATCTCTCCGGCGCAATGCCATACTGCGCCAAAAACGCTTCCTCCGAAAGAATGGGCACGCCCAGTTCCTTGGCCTTCTTATTTTTGGCGGAGGAAGAGGTGATATCATTGTTGACAAGGCAGTCCGTCTTTCCCGTAACGCTTCCCGTCACCTTGCCGCCCTTTTCCTCGATCCGCTCCTTTAAGCCGTTTCGGCTGGCAAAATGCGCCAGGCTTCCCGTGATCACGAAGCTTTTTCCCGCCAGCTCCTGCTCCCCCTGGGAAGGACCTGGCATCTCCAGCTGCAGGTGCCCCAGAAGACGATCCAGCTTCTCCCGGTTTTCTTCCTCCGCCATATAGGCCGTAAAAGCCGCCGCAATCACCTCTCCCACGCCCTCTACCGCGCTTAAGGTCTCTGCGTCTGCATGGCGCATCGCCTCCAGGTCATAGTCAAAATAGCGGCAGAGCATTCTGGCATTGGCCACTCCGATGTTTTCGATGCCCAGGCCGTAGATCAGCCGGGGCAGCGTGACTGTCCTGGCCCTGTCGATGCTCTCTAAGAGCTTCTGGCAGGATTTCTCCCCAAAGCCCTCCATCGCCACAATCTCCTCCCGGTGCTTCTCCAGACAGAACAGGTCTGCATACTCCTGAATGAACCCTCTGTCCACCAGCTTCTCCAGGGTCGCCTCGGAAAGCCCCTCCACATTGAGGGCGTCCCGGCTGACAAACAGGGTAAACGCCTTGATCTGCTTTGCGGGGCATTTCCCGTTGGCGCAGTAAAGAGTCTGCACGTCGTTTGTCTGGCGCAGCTGTGTCGCCCCGCCGCAGACAGGGCAGGTCTGGGGGATGGGAAGCGTATCGCTGCAGGTCAGGTTTTCCGCAATCTGCGGGATAATCATATTCGCCTTGTACACCGTGATGCGGTCGCCGATACCCAGCTTCAGCCCCCGCAGGATGCTGATGTTGTGGAGCGACGCCCGGCTCACCGTGGTGCCCTCCAGCTCCACCGGCTCAAAGATGGCCACCGGGTTGATTAACCCCGTCCGGCTGGCGCTCCACTCCACTTCCTTTAACACCGTCTCCCGCAGTTCGTCCGCCCATTTAAAGGCGATGGAATGGCGGGGAAACTTTGCCGTCCGGCCCAGGGAGAGGCCGTAGGCAAGATCCTCATAGGCCAAGACCAGGCCGTCGGAGGGAATGTCGTAAGTTCCGGCCTTTTCGGCAAAATAGTCCAGCCTTTCCTGCAGATTCTCCTCCGTCACCAGGTAGTGCTCCACCACGTCAAAGCCCTGCTCCTCCAGAAAGGAAAACTGCTCCTTCCGGGAGTTGTGGAAGTCCATCCCCTCGGCGCTGACCAGCACGCAGGCGTAAAACCGGACGCTGCGGCTGGCCGTGACTTCGTTGCTCAGCTGCCGCACGGATCCGCTGCACAGATTTCTGGGATTTTTGTACCTGGCCTCCACGTCCTCGATCTGCCGGTTCATCCGCTCGAAATCGGAGTAGAGGATGACCGCCTCCCCCCGCAGCACCAGATCCCCGGTAAAGGGAATCGTCAGGGGCAGATTTTTGAAAGTTTTTGCATTGTTGGTGACCACCTCTCCGATCTCTCCGTTCCCTCTGGTCACTGCTTTTGCAAGTTTTCCGTCATGATATGTCAGCACAATGGTCAATCCGTCCAGTTTCCAGCTCATAATTGCAGGATGTCCCTGCAGCCACTCTGCCAGTTCTTCCCGGCTCTTTGTCTTTCCCAGGGAGAGCATGGGGCTTTCGTGCCTGTCCTTTGGCAGCTCTTCAACCGCCTGATACCCTACCCGCACCGTAGGGCTGTCCGCCATCACGATCCCCGTCTCCTGCTCCAGGGCCTCCAGCTCGTCGTAGAGGGCGTCATATTCGCGGTTGCTCATGATCTCCACGTCCTGGGCATAGTAGGCTTTGGCGGCCTGTCCCAGCTTTTCCACCAGATATTTGATCCGTCCTATCTTGTCTTCATACATCTTCTACACCGTCCTGCTCTTGATAAGGGCGCGGCGCAATGCCGCAGTCCCGGTACAGCCTTTCCACATCCGCCTGGGGCAGTTCCACGTATTCCCCCGGTTTCAGCGTCCCCAGCCCTATGTGCATCACCCGGATGCGCTTGATGGTTTTCACCTGATAGCCGCAGGCCTGGCACATCCGCCGTATCTGCCGGTTCAGCCCCTGGGTCAGGACGATGCGGAACATATTTCTCCCGGCGGCCTCCACCCGGCACGGCCGCGTCCGCACGCCCAGTCCCTCGAGGAAAATACCGCCGGACATCCGGGCGAGGAAGTCTTTTGTGATCTCTCTGTCTACTTCCACTACATATTCTTTCTCATGCCGGTTGGCCCCCCGCATCATCGCCTGAATCAGATCCCCGTCATCTGTCAGAAGCAAAAGCCCCTCTGAATCCCGGTCCAGCCGTCCCGCATAGGTCACCCGGCGGGGGTAGTGGATCAGATCCGAAAGCTTGCGCTCCGCATGGGCGTCCCGCTCCGTACAGGTGACGCCCACGGGCTTGTAAAAGGCCAGCACCACCGTCCTGTCTGCCCGCTGCACCAGCTTCCCCCGGACGGTGACCTGATCGTCTCCCGATACCGTCTGTCCGCAGGAAGCAGGCCTTCCGTTTACACAGACCACACCCTCCATCAGCAGCCTGTCGGCCTCCCGCCTGGAGCAGACGCCGTTTCTGGCCAGATATTTATTCAGCCTCATCTGTTCCATGATACTCGTCCATCTCCTCTATCCGCCGCACCTTTGGCACGCCGTTTCCGCTTTTTAAGCCCGCCTTGGCCATTTTATCCGCCAGTTCATTGTAATATACATTGGTGTGGGCGGCTACCTTGGTAAAGGAAAGGGCAATCCTGCCTCCCCATTCCCGCATGGCGGCGGCATATTTTGCCGTCAGCTCCGTCCTGGCCTTCCACTCCCCCGTGACCCACTTCTCGATCCCCGCGTAATCGTACCGCAGTTCCAGCTCTCCAAAGCCGCTGCACAGGGCGGCCTTCACCGCATACATCGCCCCCAGCATCTCACCGGTCACATTCCGCTGGGCCAGGGACTGGGCATTGTCCCCGCTGCCGCAGGCCGTAAACACACGCCCGTCCGGCAGAAGGAACACGCAGCCGAAGGCATACTTTTTCAGCGCGTCGCTGTAACTGCCGTCCACATAAGCCAAAAGCTTCCCGCTGCCGCAGGGCGTCTCCCCGGGCTTTCCGCAGACATCCGGGGTCTCTTTTTCGGATGGAGCCTGCGCCGTTTCCGCTTGAAACCGCAGGCAGTACAAATCCCCCAGATATTCCTTTGTCTCCTCCAGAGTGGAAAACCCCTTGTACTGGGCCCCCGGATAGCCCTCCACAGCCTGCCTGCAGGCCTCCCAGGTATTAAAAACGCCTGTTATTTTCCCTTTTCTGACCCCGTAAAACTTTTTGGCTGCCACTTCCGCCTCCCGCGATCTTGCTCATTGTGTTGATTATAACAATTTTTGCTGCCGAGCGCTACCCCTATTTCCCGAAATCTGCCCCGGCTGCAGTCGTCCGGCATTTTATTAGATACGGATAAGCGCCGCCAAGTGGCCTTCCGGCAACTTCCAATAAGACAGTATCGAAACAATACTGACATTGGGTAGCTGCCAAACAGAGATGCTGCAAAGAGAACAGCCATACTCAGGTATTAGCCCGAGTATGGCCGGTTCCTTTGTATTTTGCTCAGTTCTTCCCAATGCTTCTTGGAAGTTCCGATCATCTCTTTTTGAACATCAAGGCTGTCAACATCAAGATACAACTCTTTTTCTGTCAGAGTAACCGGGGATGAATTTGTGTATGTTATCTGTTAAACCAAAATATCCCATTTGCCGTAGCGTTTTCCGTCTACTCTACGGATGTATTGTTTCTCTTTCAGAGAGTCTATAATGCGCTTTATGCTTCTGACTGACTTTCCTGTTTGTTCTGCAAGTTCAGTTTGCTTAACAGACGGGTTCTTTTTTATTAAATCTAACACAGCAATTTCTTCTAAAGTACAGTCCAAAGTGTCAATTTGGCACTTTGGCGTTTTGCTCTTGGCACTTTGAAAAGCGGTTTCATCCACAAAATCAACGTGCATATAGCGATTCTTTAATTCGTAATTTGTACCGAGCAGAAGGTTTGAGAAAAACAATTCCAAAAACTTTGTGGTGGAATGAATACCTTTTTGCAAATCGTTATAGTTTGCACGAACCAGTGCATTACGAAAATACCAGGAATTTTCACGGAACGCATCGTTTTTGACACGGAATCCAAAGGTTTTCAAATACTTAATCATAAACACGGCGGTGGCTCTTGTGTTGCCCTCGCCAAAGGGATGAATCTGCCAAATGTCCGATGCGAATTTTGCAAGGTGTTTCACTGACGCTTCAACCGACAGTCCCTCATAAGAAAACTGTTTTTCGGCGGAAAAATCATAATCCAAAGTGTCTTTTATGCTGTTAAAATCAGCGTAGATAACCGATTCGCCGTTCAGTATCCATTCTTTTTTGGAAATGTTATACTGACGGATTTTTCCGGCGTGGTCGAATACGCCTTCAAACAATCTGCGGTGAATGGTGATCCATTCGGCAGGAGAAAACTGAAACGCTTTTTCGCCCAAAAGCTTGGTTATTCTTGCAGATACAATATCTGCTTCTTTGGTGCTGTCCTCAAGTTCGGTGCGTGTGGTTCTCTGCTCATAATAGCTGTAAATACGCTTCTGAACCTCATCGATGGTTATTTTACCCTCGATGTGTTCCTTTGCAGTATCCAGCAAATAATCAGAGGTTTTTAGTCCGTCAACCGCCTGCAAGCCGATAGCTGTTTGCCATGCCCCACTTTTTTCGGCTCTTTCAGGTTCGCCCTGTCTGATATATTCTTCAAGTTCAAATTGCCAATTCTTATCGGGCATATTTGCACCTCGTTTCGTTATCATAATTTTTCCGTAAATTTCATCCACCACGCTTTGCAGAGATTTTTCAATATTTCCTTTGAAACCAGCAGCTTCGCTGTCATCTATACTGAATTAACATTCTGATTTTTGTTTTATATATTTCCCACTCTTAATTCTCGCATCCCCCGGCTTTGGCTCATCGTCAGAGATAGCCCACACATAGCCTATCCGCACTGCTCCGGGGATTCGTCCCTCACAGCAAAGAATCTGTATGCGCCGGGTGGGCATCGGGATACTCCCTGCCTTGCTTTTGAACGACCTCATAAACCAAACTGCGGCATGATCGAAATCATGCCGCACTCCGAAAACAATATAAACTTGTTTTATTGAGCGCCGCTCTCAGCCCTCCTCTGTTTTCTTGGTATAAAATGCAAAATCGTTTTTGCCGTTTTTCTTCACATGATACATGGCGTCGTCCGCACAGATAATCAGTTCCTCCAGATCCTTCGTGTCCTCAGGGTAAGAGGCGATTCCGATACTGCCGCAGATCTTTGCCTTCGCTCCGTTTAGCACAAAGGGCTTTGTGAAGACCTGTCTGCACTGATATGCCGTTTTTTCCAGGATCTTGCGCTGTGTGCTTCGCACCACCAGAATAAATTCATCTCCCGCATACCGATATGGTGTCAGGATCTGGGATTCCATCTCCCGCAGCCTTGCCGCTACCTGCTGCAGGGCCTCGTCTCCCGCGGTATGTCCCATGGTATCGTTGATATGCTTGAAATCATCGATATCGATCATCACCACCGTACAGGGGATCTCCTGCTCGATGAGTTCGGTTAAATCGCTCATGAATTTGCTCCGATTGGCGATCCCTGTGAGGAAATCGTGCTGGGACGCGGTCTCAATGAGCTTTCTGGAGTCCTCCAGCTGGCGCAGCAGCTTCCTGTGCCGCAGGTTGTCGACCAACACTGCCACGATCACGGCGGCCATCGCCAGAATCACAATCACTCCCGGAAACAGCACCTCCTTATAACGGCTTAAGAAAGAATGGCGCTGGTTGACGAGCACTGCGTCCTCCGGCATGGAGTCCAGCGGGATATCAAATTTCTTCAGCACATTGACATCCAGACAGTAACTGCCGGGGCTTTCCGCCACCACATCAAACGAAGCCACGTCCCTGCCGCCAATGATGCCATTGGCCATCGACCCCGCCATCCGTCCGATCTCCCGGAAGGAGATCACATAACCTCCCAGCACGCCGCCTTCCCCGATGCCGCCCTCCACCACGCGGATCACAGGCACTTTCGAGATCTCGGAGAGCATGGCCAACGATTCTGCATTGGTATACTGCCTGCCGCTTGCGTCCTCCGTCATCACCATGTAGATCAGAATGGTATCCTTCTGCACGTCCCGGATCGCCTGGCGCAGCTCGGAGTTGGTGAGCACCGAGCAGTTGATCTCCCCAAATTCCAGCTCGGGGAATTCTTCTGCAAAGCTGTAAAAATACTGTCTCTCTGCCTCTCCGGTGATGGTATCGTCCAGCACCGCCACCACCTTCTTTGCCCCCGGCGTGACCTGCTGGCCCAGCCGGATGTTCCGATCCATGGGAATCTTCTCTATGATCCCCGTCACCATCTCATCGGAAGCCGCCTCCTGCGCCAGAGCCACATCGTTTACTCCCTCAAACACCATCGGGATTCCGTCAAACAATTCCTCCTGATATTCCATGGCAAACTGGAGGGCCGCATCGTCCCCCAGGATGACGACGTCATAGGGTTCCACATTCTCCATCCGATACTTCAGGCCGTCATGGAAAAGCTGCAGGGCCGTCTCGTCGTCCACCCGCTTGGTGTCCATAAATTCATAGTCCATCACCACGTCCGGCCCCAGAGCTTCCGACAGCCCCAGAATCTGCTGCTGCACCGTATCCCAGGCATAGGAATAAGAGCTGATGAACAGCACTCTGCCGCTCACCTGAGCCGCGCAGACAGTACTTCCAAAAACTCCGAAACTGACAAACAGGATTGCGATGATTTGCAGTAAAGCTATGAAGAAGAAATGCCGGTTTCGATTCATACGGAATCCCCCATGATGATATCTAGTATCATTTTACCACTTTTTGCGTCAAATTCAAGAAAAATATCAGCGATCATCACAAAGAAAAATATCCGTGATCGTCACAGCTGTGAGCAAAATTGCCCATTCCCCGCCCCACAAAAAAAGCCCGGGAACTCTCTCCCGGGCTTTTTTGCTTCTCTTATACGACTCCCTGGGCCGTCATTGCTTCCGCAACCTTTAAAAATCCGGCAATATTGGCGCCTGCCACATAGTTGCCCTCCATGCCGTACTTCTTCGCGGCATCGTCCAGATTGTGGAAAATATTGATCATGATGTTTTTCAGCTTGCTGTCAACCTCTTCAAAGGTCCAGGAGAGCCGCTCGCTGTTCTGGCTCATCTCCAGGGCGGAGGTCGCTACGCCGCCTGCGTTGGCCGCCTTGCCCGGGCAGAACAGGACGCCGTTTGCCTGCAGATACTCCGTAGCCTCCATGGTGGTAGGCATATTTGCCCCTTCCGCCACGGCGAAACAGCCGTTTGCCACCAGGGCCTTTGCATCCTCCAGATCCAGTTCGTTCTGGGTCGCGCAGGGCAGCGCCACATCGCACTTCACGCTCCAGACGCCGTGCTCGCCGTTTTTCTTCTCGTGATACTGCGCGCTCTTTCTGGCTGCCGCATACTCGGTGAGCCTTGCCCGCTTTTCTTCTTTCACCTCTTTTAAGAGCGCCACATCGATTCCCTCGGGGTCATAGATCCAGCCGGTGGAGTCGGACACCGTCACCACCTTGGCGCCGAGCTGCTGCGCCTTCTGGGCCGCATAGATCGCCACGTTGCCGGATCCGGAGATGGCCACCGTCTTGCCGGCGATCTCCCTGCCGTTGCACTTTAACATCTCCTCGGTGAGATATAAGAGGCCATAGCCGGTGGCTTCCGTCCTTGCCAGGGAACCGCCGTAGGAAAGGCCCTTCCCGGTGAGCACACCCTCGTAAAGGCCGGTCAGCCTCTTGTACTGGCCGTACATATATCCGATTTCCCTTGCTCCTGTGCCGATATCGCCTGCGGGCACGTCGGTGTCGGCGCCGATGTATTTATGCAGTTCGTTGATAAAGCTCTGGCAGAACGCCATCACTTCCCGGTCAGACTTGCCCTTGGGGTCAAAATCGGAACCGCCCTTGCCCCCGCCGATCGGAAGGCCGGTCAGGGAATTTTTGAAGATCTGCTCAAAGCCCAGGAACTTGATGATCCCTAAGTTTACGGAAGGATGCAGCCGAAGCCCGCCCTTGTAAGGCCCGATGGCAGAATTGAACTGCACCCGGAACCCGTTGTTCACCTGTACCTGTCCCTTGTCGTCCACCCAGGGCACGCGGAACAGAAGCTGTCTCTCCGGCGTGACCAGCCTCTCCAACAGCGCGTCTTTTCGATACTGTTCCTCATTTGCCTCGATCACCACGCGAAGGGATTCCAAAACCTCTTTGACCGCCTGATGGAATTCGGGCTGCGCAGGATTCTTGGCCACTACCAGTTCAAAAACCTCGTCTACATATGACATTTTCTCTCCTCCTTCTGTTTCCATGGGACTTGGACACACCAGACGCCCTGGCTGCATAAAAAAAGGCATAGGACTCCCCCTATGCCAAAGACGCCGTTGTCCTCGTCTTATTATAACTTGTATTGCGTAAATACTCAACTGGCTTTAGCCCGTTAAATTGTCAAAGTTTTTCTCCTGTTTTTGGTAAAACTGCACAACGCAAAAGCATACCATTGTGCAACATACACTCAGAGATACTGTTTCAACCGCTCTACGTTCTTCTCCTGGGCCTGGATGAGCTGCCGTGCAAGCGCCCGCGGCTTTTCCCCGGCCTGGGCGTGATGCTTCAGCACCTTCTCCATCTCCAGAATGCCGTTTGTGCTGTTTTTGATCAAAAGCTCCGCCAGGCGGCCGGTGCTGGTATTCAGCATGGTATTGTAATAAAGACCCGTCCTCAGCATGGCGTCCGAAAGAGCATTTTTCTGGTAGCACTGGGCCTTCCCGTCCAGAAGCTCCCTGGCGGCCTGGTTGTGCAGCTGCGCAAACTGCAGGGACTGCCTGGACATCTGCATAGACAGCGCCTCATCGCTTATCTTGTCCGCAAGGACGTCAATGGCCATCATGGCCATGTCAGTGTTGCGCTGGATCTCCCGGTATACCGCCGCTTCATGTGAAGTCATGTCTCCTCCTCTGGCCGCCCGTCAAAAACAGCCCTCTACAGAATTTCTTCTGTAAAAGGCTGTCCGCTTTTTGAAAAAATATACTGTTTTGCAGGAAAAATTCCGCTACTGCTGCTGCACAAACTCAGCCTTCACATAAGCCGCCTGGCCGCCGAACACCACCTTGCACCAGTCACCTTCCACTGCCAGAAGATCCAGGCTCTCCCCTCCTGCCAGCATTCCCAGCTTCTCCGCGGTCTCGCTGGCCGCCGCGCGGACGTTGATGTTGGTGCTGGCCGTCACCTTGCCGATGACCTCCTGACCGGCCGCGCTCTCCGCAAACTCCAGAAACTCTGACTTGATATAGCCCGTCGAGCCCTCATAGAGCACCTTTGTCCAGCCGTTGACGCCTACTTCCTGCACCGACAGCCTGGTGCCCGCCGTCACCTTGCCCAGCTTATCCGCCTGCTCGCTGTCGGAGCTGCGCACGTTGACCGTGGTGGTTGCCGTGGCGTATGCAGGCGTGTCCTGCACGGGCTGGGGCGTCTGCGTCTCCTGGCCTTCCTGGGGCTGCTGCGCGGTATCCCCGCCCTCCGCCTGATCGCCTCCGCTCACGTTCTGCTCCGCCAGAAGGACGCCGATGCTGGCGTTCACCTGCTCCCCCAGCTCGGAGAGATATTCCAGCAGATCCGGGTTTTCCATCAGCAGCTCGTTGTACGCCACATTGACCCGGTTGTTGAACTCCGCCACGTCCGCCTGGGCATTGATGGCAGAGATATACTCTCTCTCCTCCTTCGTGAAGTTTGCCTCGTTCTTAATATAGAGGGCGCCCTCCTCATTCCTGCACAGGAACAGGTTTTCATAGCCCGGGAACTCCTCCTCGTGATCCACAAAGCAGACCCGGTATTCCACATAGGCGATGACAGAGCCCTCGTAAGGGCCTGGCTTTGTATAGACGTCAATCTGGGTATAATGGTCTAAATATTTGGCGGTCTCCTCATAGCGGAGGAGCTCATTCTCCGTCACCGTGTCATAGAGGGACAAGAAAGCCCCCCGGTCTCCCGACACCATGGCTTCATAGTAGGCGTTGACAAGACTCTGGATCTCCGGATCCTCGTTGACTACCATGGGAATCTCCTCCGGCGCAGCCGTCTGCACCACCGTCTCATTGCCGCCGGAAAGGGCCTCTCCTTCCGCCCCCTGCCCCTGCGCGTCCCTGCCGCGGCCTAAGTTTAAAGCCACCGCTACCGTGACGGCCACCGCTGTGACGATCACCACCGGAAAGACGATCTTACAATGTTTCAAGACAAAGTCACGGACCTGCAATAATTTATCTCTTCCCATTCTTACTCTCATTCTGCCGCCGGGGCGGCGCTTCTCTCCCCGATATCCCTATCGCTTTCCCAAACGAACCTATCCGTAGAGACACAAAAAGCCCGCTTTGGACTAAAAAGTCCACGGGCGGACTTTTGGGACTCTGCAAAGCAGGGTGATGTAAGTGCAGCCGACAGGAATCGAACCTGCATTAAAGGCGTCGGAGGCCTTCGTTCTATCCGTTAGACTACGGCTGCAATTTATTACAAAATTGTTACATCACCCTGCTTATACTATCACATAATCCGAAATCTGTCTACCCTAAATCTATATTTTTTTATAAAATTATCTCCAGCCTCTTTTTCCCGCGGTGATAACGGTACAGCGTATCGGTGAGGATCTCCTCCCTGGCCAGCACGGTGCGGTTTGCGTCCAGGATAATTTTTTTTAAGTCTTCCGGGGCCTTTTCCCCCGTGTCCTCCAGCAGGATCACCTCATGGACGGAGCTTGGCAGCACAAAAAAATCATTCCCGAACTTTTCCCCCAGCTGCTCCAGCACCCCGGGGTACAAAAGGCAGCCTGCCCCGTCCACCTGGATGGTGTTGCTTAAGACCTCCAGGGGAAATTTCTCCTTCCCGCCCGTTTCCGGCTCGGGCCATCCCGCCTCCTTTGCCGCCCGCTTCAGCATCTCTGCCATGGGAGCGCATTTCCAGGGATAGAGCCGGGGAGAATTTTCCAGGGCAAAGTGCATCAGCTCCTTCGTGTCCGTCCCCCAGCCCTCCATGCGCCGGTTGTCCACCACCACGGCCCCCTGCCCCAGCGCCCGGTGGGAAAAGGCATAGTAAAAATAGACCGCCATATCCAGAAACTCCACATGGGGAACCTCCTCCAGCAGCTCCCTGTTCTTCTCCTGTCCCACCAGCCTGAAGCAGATGCGGTCCTTCGCCTTTCCAAAGTCCGTCAAAAAATCAGATTTTTCCACTTTCTCCGGCAGCACCTCCCTGCAGGCGTCCAGAAAAACCTTCTCCACCTGGGCCAGGCTGGCGCCCTCCTGATACATCTGCCAGCCGTCTTCCACATAGACGGTGGGAGCCAGGCTGCCGCCCCTGGCACAGACCGTCAGCCCGTGCAGCTGGACGCCGTTGTTTTTCCGCACCAGGCGTTTTTCGATCTGGTACGCCTCTCCCAGATGCTGCTGCATCTGCCTGTAAATCATTTCTCCAAATTCTCTGATATCCATCGTCTCTCACTTTCTGCGCCGCTGTCCAAAAAGCGTCTTCCCGCCGGGGCGCACGGACGGAAAGCGCCATATCAGCGACAAATCCGAAAACGCGACACAAAAAAGGCAGGGGACGTTTTCTGCGTCCACTGCCTTACAAGCCAAATCCGTATCCTGAAAATTACAGCCTGTCACACCCTGGAGAGATACTCCCCGGTTCTGGTGTCGATCTTAATCTTGTCCCCCTGCTCTACGAACAAAGGCACAGACACCTGGGCGCCGGTCTCCACCGTGGCGGGTTTGCTGGCGCCTGTAGCGGTATCGCCTTTGAAGCCGGGCTCGGTGTCGGTAATCTCCAGTTCCACAAAAAGAGGGGGCTCCACGGAAAACACGCTGCCGTTGTGAGAACAGATCTTGCACATCTCGTTCTCCTTTACGAACTTCAGCGCATCGCCTACCGCGTCCTTGTTTAAAGCGATCTGCTCATAATTCTCTGTGTCCATAAAATAGAACAGGTCGCCGTCTTCGTACAGGTACTGCATATCTTTTCTATCGATGCGGGCCTGGGGGCACTTCTCGGTGGGGCGGAAGGTCTTCTCTACCACGCCGCCGCTCTTGATATTCTTTAACTTCGTTCTCACGAAAGCCGCGCCCTTGCCAGGTTTTACGTGCTGGAATTCGATGATCTGGTACACATTGTTGTCATACTCAATGGTAATACCATTTCGGAAATCACCTGCAGAAATCATATTCTATTCCTCCTAAATTCATTTCACAAAATAATTCGATTATAGTGTAATATAAAAACGTACAAATTTCAACTGTTTTAGCAAATTTTTTTCACGATATGGTCGATGGCCATCAGATACCCCTCCAGCCCCTTCCCATAGATCTGCAGGCTGCAGGCGGGCGCAGTGACAGACACCTTCCGGAATTCCTCCCGGGCGGTGATGTCGGAGATGTGCACCTCCACTTTGGGCACCGTGATGCTGGCCAGGGCGTCCCGGATGGCATAGCTGTAATGGGTGTATGCGCCGGGGTTGATGACGATGCCCTGGGTGCCGTCGAAATAGGCCTCCTGAATCCGGTCTATAATGGCTCCTTCATGGTTCGACTGGAAGACCTGGATGTCGCTTCCCGTCTCCTGTGCCTTCCTTTGGATCATCTCCACCAGGCAGGCGTAATCCTGGGTTCCGTATACCTGTTTTTCCCGGATGCCCAGAAAATTTAAATTGGGCCCGTTAATCACCAATATCTTCAAAATGACACCTCCCCGCCGATAGACGGCGCGCTTTCTTCTGTGATGCCAAGGGCATCTAAAATCTGCCGCAGGATCTCCTCTGTGCTCTTTCCGTCCACGTCCACCGTGATATCCGCACAGGCCGCATAGGCTTCCCGCCTCTGCTCCGTCAGCTCCCGTATCCTCCCCAGGGGATCTTCGCACTGTAAGAGAGGCCTGCCGGTATCTCCCTTCAGCCGCCCATACACCGTATCGGGCTGCACCCTGAGCCAGACCACCGTGCCCAGCTGCCTTAGGAGCGGCCGGTTGTCCGGACTTAAGGGCGTCCCGCCGCCCACCGAGTAGATTTTGGGGTTCGTCTGCTTCTGGGCCAACTCCCGCAGAAGCGCCGTCTCACAGGCCCTGAAATAGCCCTCGCCCTCCCCGTCAAAAATCTGGCGGATACTTTTTTTCTCCCTGCGCTCGATGAGCTTGTCCGTGTCCTCCACCGGCATTTTCAGACGGTAGGACAGCTTCAGACCCAGCGTCGTCTTCCCGCTGCCCATAAAGCCGATCAGCACCAGGTTTTTCTTTTCTGTTTTCATTCCATTCCCCATTCCGGCGTCCTTTTTAGATTCCCATGGCCTGTTTCATGGCCTGATAGGCCGTCTCCTCCAGCTTACGCCCCACCGTCGCCCCCGTCCATAGTTCGTAGGCGATGACGCCCTGATACAGAAGCATTTTCAGCCCGTTGCAGGCCCTGCCGCCTCCTGCCTCCACCAGGGACATAAACTTTGTCTTTGCCGGGTTGAAGATCAGGTCGTACCCCGTATGTACCCGCCTGTAAAAGTCTGGATCCTCAAGCGGCGCATCCTCCACATGGGGGAACATCCCCACGCTGGTGGCCTGGATGGCGAGATACCGTTCCCTTTCCGGCAGCGTGACATAGTCCGAAAGGGCCAGTGCCCGGGCCAGCTGCCGTCCTGCCAACGCGTTTACCTCCGCCGCAATCTGCTCCGCTTTCTCCGGGGTGCGGTTTAAGAGCACGATCTCCCGGGCATTCTTTTCCAAAAGCAGTATGGCCACAGCCCTGGCCACGCCCCCTGCGCCGAGGAGCAGCACCCTCTCCCCCTCTATGGACACGCCGTCCCGGCACATGGCCCGGTAAAGGCCCGGCATATCCGTATTGTATCCCTTAAAGCCGTCTTCCGTCCGCACCAGCGTGTTCACCGCCCCGATCTTCTCCGCCAGCGGGTCTAATTCCCGCAGGAAGGGGATCACCTGGCTCTTGTAGGGGACGGTCACATTCAGCCCGGAAAGCTGCAGCGCCCAGGCCCCCTTTACTGCCTCCTCCAAGTGCCCCTGTGGCACCGGAAAAGGCACATAAACCAGATTCTCTCCCATCGCCTGGGCCAGGGTATTGTGAATGGCCGGGGACATAGTGTGCTCCACCGGATTTCCTATGAGCCCGCAGGTGCGGGTACGCCCGTCAATCATCTTTCCTCTCATTCTGCCGCTTCACCGGCTCCTGCATCAACGAAGATTTGTTTTGCCTGCGGTGGTAGAAAAAAAGCACCACCCACTCCAGACGGCGCTTTAACACGATCTGGATCTCCTCCTTGGGATGGATGGGCTTCACCAGATACGTCAAAAGCTTCATCCTCCTTGCGCCCCACACATCTGTAAACAGCTGATCCCCCACAAACAGGGTATTCCCCGGGGCCGTGCCCATGGCTTCCATGGCCTGCGCATATCCCCGCCTGCCGGGCTTGCCCGCCTGGCAGACATACAGAGATCCCACCGCCTCCGCAAAGGGCTTCACCCGTATCTCCTTGTTGTTGGACAAGAGCAGGGTCTGAAAACCTAACCTTCTCAGCCGGTCAAACAGCGCTTCCGCCCGCCGGTCCGCCGGCGCCCCGTGGGGAACCAGCGTATTGTCAATATCAAAAATCACGCCCCGGTATCCCTCACGGTACAGGCGTTCATAGTCGATCCCATAGGCGCTTTCCGCCTCGTGATCCGGGTAAAAACGCTGGAACATACCTTCTCCTCTAAGCGGTCACAGGCGGCGGCCCGCCTGCAGCTGTTCTGCCATTTTCACCGCTTCCTTTACATATTCCGCCAGTTTCCTGTTTTCCAGCCCCACAACCTGGACGTGGCAGCGGCTCATGGGAATCAGGAAAACAGAGCCCGGGCAGGCGGACACCGCCTCCGCCATCCGGGGCGTGATCTCCCCCAGCATGGCGTTTGCGACCACAATGCCCATGGGGCCTAAGATGACGTCCGCCCTGGCGCTGTTATAGACCACGGCATTCTCCCCGGTGGCGCCCAGGGAGGCGCCGCCCTTCATCATGTTGGCAGTGGCCGCCGCATTGGTACCCACAGCTATAATTTCCCCTTCCGGGAACCTGGTGCAAAGTTCTTCCACAAGGCTGCGGCCCACGCCTCCGCCCTGCCCATCCATCACCATGATCCTCATCTTCTGCTCATCCTCTCTCGCCGCCCCAGAACCACCCTGTGAAGAGCCGCCCACAGCAGGCGGGCTGTTTCCTCCCCAGGCCTTCGGGGTGCATCTGATATGGTTCCTGTCCTTTTTCCTCTATTTCTGTTCCCGCCATGAGCACCGGGGCCAAGCCCCGCCTGCCAGGAGTCCCTCCTCAGCAGGAGATGCTCAAAAGCTGCGCCCGGCCATGGAGCTTTAACGCCACAGACTCCGCCGGGACAAAAATACAGTCTCCCTTGAAAAAAGGGAGCATGACGTCCCTGCCCGACAGCGTGCCGCAGCCGTCCACACACAGAAGCACCCGGAAGCTGTTGGAGCCCGTCTTTAAGTCTGCCATATCCCGATACCGCTCTGTGTTGAGCAGCATCCGCTCCACCTGAAAGTACCGGCACCGCCCCAAAAGTTCCGACGCAAAGCCGTTCCGATACTGCAAAAGCCGCATGGGCTGGCGCAGGCCAATACTGCTTGTCAGCTTTGCCACGTCTAATCCCTTGTCGATCTGCAGCGTGCGCTTCCTTCCGTTTTTGTCCACGCGGTCATAGTCGTAGAGCCGGTAAGTCAGGTTGCTGCTCTCCTGAACTTCCGCCAGCACAATGCCCGCGCCGATCGCATGAACCGTTCCCGGTTCCACGAAGAAGACGTCGCCCTTTTCCACAGGCACCCTCTGGAGATGCTTCCCGACGCTTCCGTCCAGAAGGGAAGCCCGCAGCTCTTCCCTCGTCACATCGTGTCGGAAGCCGTAGACCAGTTCCGCCCCCTTTTTGGCATAGAGCACATACCAGAGCTCCGTTTTCCCGCGCTGCCCGTTTTCGTAATTCCGGGCATACCCGTCGTCCGGGTGGACCTGCACCGACAGATCCTCCTTTGCGTCGATCAGCTTCACCAGGATCGGCAGCCCGTCCCCTGTCCCGGGATGGGTTCCAATATACTCCGGATGCAGCCGCAGCACATCCGAAAGCAGCATCGCGTCATGCTCCCCGCCTGCAACGCTGCTCTGGCCGTCCGCATGGACGGAGCACACCCAGGCTTCTGCCAGGGGATCGGTGTCCGTTTCCTTCCCGAACTCGTCTTTGAGCTTGGAACCGCCCCACAGATAATCTTTATAAGCCGCTTGCAGCATAAATGGTCTGTTCTGATTCACCGCCGCCCTCATAAATCGTACTTATGTTTATCGGATGCCGATATTTCCCTGCCGAGCTGGACTTCAATCAGTTTCAGTTCCGTCTCGGCGATGACGGTATGCCGGCAGCCCGCCTGCATGGTCACCACGTCCCCCGCCCGCACCGGCTGCTCCATGCCGTCCACGATGGTTCTGCCCTGGCCGCTGATAACTGTCCAGACTTCGTCGCGCCTGTCGTGGCTGTGGTAATTCATGGAGTGGCCTGGCTTTAAGGTCACCTTGATCGTCAGGCTTTCCTCCTCCACGTCGATCACCTGAAAACTCCCCCAGGATTTTTCGGCAAATTTAACCGGCTGCACAATGGCGTCCACCAGAGGCTTGATATAGGAGCTCTGCTCCTTATCAGAGACTAAGATCCCCTCGCTGGAGGCGGAGATGATGACGTCATGGAGACCCATTGCGAGGATCGGCACATCCAGTTCATTCACAATGTGGACATCCGTACAGCCCCCGCCTGTCCTGCCGTCCCCGATGATCGGCTCGTCCATCGACTCCGCCAGCGTATTCCAGGTGCCAAGATCCTTCCAGGTGCCGGAATAGCGTATCATCTCGATGGAGGGTTCCTGTTCCACCACGGCATAGTCAAAAGAAATTTTTTCCAGCTTGTCATAGGAAGAAAACAGAGTGTCATAGTCGCAGCTCCCAAGCAGAGCCCGGCTCTTTTCCAAAACATAGGACAGCTTGTAGGCAAAGACGCCTCCGTTCCAGAGCGCCCCTGCCGCGATGTACTGTTTCGCCTTCTCCTTGCTCGGTTTCTCCGTAAACTGGAACCGCCCACGGCCTTCCTCACCTGCCTGGGGCTTGATATAGCCATATTTTTCAGAGGGGTAGGTGGGCTGGATCCCCATGAGCACCAGATTGCTTTTCCCTTCCTGGGCCGTCTCATACAGTCTGCGCACACAGTGGAAATATTCATCCTCCACATAGGGGTCCACGGGGCAGACCACCACCGCTTCGTCCTCTCCCACACCCTTCACATCGCGGAGATAGGCTGTGGCCAGGGCAATGGCCGCGAAGGTATCCCGGCGGCAGGGTTCCACGCTGATCCCTACCTCCTCCCCCAGCTGGTTGCGGATGGCAGAGACCTGGGATCTGCTTGTGGCGATGGTGACGGATGCGTCTGCAAGCACCGTTTTGATCTGCCTGTAGACCCGCTGTACCATGGATTCATAGCCTGTATCCGTCCGAAAGATCTTGATAAACTGTTTGGAACGTATGTCGTTGCTGAGCGGCCACAGGCGTCTGCCGGAGCCGCCAGATAAAAGAATGATATGCATCATGCTGTTTTCCCCTGTCTGCCCACTGTCTCTGGGCCTTCTTTCCCGTATCTTCACGATCCTGACCAGGCCCAGATGGGCGGATGGATCTTATTGTCCTCTATCTTTTGGTTTCCCCTCACCAATACTTCCGTGCCGTCTCCAGCGCCTCCTCCTGGCTCATGCCGCACTGGGCCGCCAGCTCCTGGGCCGCCGTTTCCAGAGTGCCCTTTAAGCGTTTTACGGTCTGGATGATGCCGCGCGCCAGGCCCTCTTCCCGGGCGACCCGCCGCGTCTCCTGCACGTCATATCCTTGAAAGTTTGCAAACAATTCTCCCATCCTGCGCTCCTTCACCTGGTCAGCAAACCGCTCTGCTTCCTCCCGGGGCACATTCAGCCTCCCCAGCAGGATCTCTATCACCTGCCCCATCAGGCCCAGCAGATATTCCGGGGTCTTCGCCGTCACACGCTCCAGATAGGCGGAGGGCACCTCGTCCTTCAGGGCGGCAAAGTCGCCCGTCCCGTGCAGCTTATTCAGCATCATCACGATGGAGAGCTCGTCCTCCTTCTCCATCAGCATCTGATTGCTGTACTGGTTCAGCTGTACCATGATGCAGCGGTAATCGGGGATGTACTCTCCCAGCATATCCCCGAAAAGCACTCTCTCGTGGAGCCTGACCGCTGCCGTCCAGCGCCCTGTCCCCTCATAGTACACGATGGGCAGGATCGGCGGATAGCAGAAGCCCTTGGTCTTGCTGATCCCCTTTTGTGCGCGTTCCTGCTCCCTCTCGTAGTCCTCCCAGATAAACGCCATGTAACGGAATATCTGCATGACTACATTATAATCTACATTTGACTTATGTTCAATAAGGGAGATCAGATAAAATGGCGTTTTCTGCTCCTTCAGCCGGATCCGCTTCACCACGTCGGAATTGCGCTCCTCCGTAAACAGGTGTACAAACCGCTCCGTCTCATCCTGGATGTCCTCGGGCTGCACGTCCTTTAGCAGCGGGATGTCCACATAGCCCCGCAGAAACTGTGCGCATAAGATGGGATCCTGAAAGATCAGCTTCCCGGAGCTGTCCCGGAGTTTTCTGATGGCGGGCCCGGCATTCCCCTCCCGCCCTCCGCTTCGGCCCTGGCTTTCTCTGCCGGGCCTACCCTGCCCCTGCCGTTTGGGTTTCTTTCCCCTTTGTGCCTCCTTTTTCTGTGCCACCTGCACCTTCCTCTCCGCATGGAAAAGTGCCAGATGGCGCAAAAAACCAGCCCGGATGCCTGTCCCATGCCCTGTTTTGTTGTGGGTTTCCTTTTCGTTGGGATGCTGCTTGAAATGTAGTAAACCAGCATGATTCCGATGACGGAATGTAGAGTACGGGCAGCGTGCATTGCTGCCGATGGTTCTACTATAACAGAAGACCGAAGGGTTGGCAAGCGGTTTTTGTACAGGTAATACTGATCACAGGTAAGCCGAATCGAAAATATGAGATTGTCAAAGTGCAGATAAAAATCCTGATACAAAGCTATGAAACTGCCCGTTTGACAATCTCATACTTTCTATCAGGATTTTGAAAACTTTTATTGGCTTCTTCCTAACAGCAGCTGTCCCGCCCAGATACGGGCCAGGGCCTTCCCCCTCACCAATACTTCCGGGCCGTCTCCTGCGCTCCTTCACCTGGTCAGCAAACCGCTCTGCTTCCTCCCGGCTCATGCCGCACTGGCCGCCGTTTCCAGGGTGCCCTTTAAGCGTTTTACGGTCTGGTTTCAAAAAACCTCTCCTCCAACATCCGGCAGAGACAGTGGTAGACTGGCAGATGCAGTTCCTGTATCCTGCCTGAATCTTTCCCCTGCACCGCAATCAGCACATCTGTCACGGTGCTCAGCTTTCCGCCCCCTTCCCCTGTCAGGCCAATCACCTTCAAACCCTTTGCCCGGGCTGTAATGGCCGCATACACGACATTGGCGGAATTGCCCGATGTGGAGATGACCCAGAGCACATCCTTCCCCGTTCCATAGCCGAATACCTGCTGGGCAAAACACAGTCTTGCGTCCACATCATTTGCAAACGCTGTATTCAAAGAAGGATGATTGTGAAGGGCAATCGCTGGCAGCGCTCCCTGCAATTTTTCGTACAGTTCTTCCCCACTCTCTTTGTCTGCCCTGCAGAAAGCTTCCCGCCATTCTCCGTTTAACCGCCGCGGCAGGTAAAAACCTTTCATCAGTTCCCCCACGATATGATCCGCATCTGCAGCGCTGCCGCCGTTCCCGGCAATCAAAATTTTCCCGCCGCCGGCAATGCACTCCTCCAACACGGCGTAGGCCCGGGATATGTCCTCTCTGTTTTTTGCAAGGCACGGATAGTGGTCGATCAATTCTTCCAGTCGTTTCTCAATCATCATCTTTCCTCTCGTTCTGCCGCTTCCAGCAGGTTTTACCGCTTCCCTCCGCTTTAGCCTGTTTCAGATCAAAGCCCCTTCTTTGGCGCCAGTTCAGCTTCCTATCCCAGAATGTCCCTGATACATTCCAAAAGTGTCCCATACGTCTGTGTTCCGACACTTTCCAGACCTCCTACACAGGCGACACGGCATCCGGCTCTCCGGCCTGCTTCCATATCGCTTTCCCTGTCCCCGATCATCCAGGATTCCTCCAACGCGATATGGTATTTCTCCGCCGCCTGAAAAAGCAGGCCTGGGGCAGGCTTTCGGCAGCTGCAGGGGATCTTATATTCCGGCCTTTCCCCGGCAAATCCTCTGTCCGGGTGATGGGGGCAATAGAAGATATCGTCCAGATAAGCGCCCTCCCATCCCAACAGCGTCTCCAATTTCCGATGAATCTCCTCCAGTTCTTCCACAGAAACCTCTCCCCTGGCGATCACAGACTGATTGGTCACCACAATGGCGAGAAAACCGCTCTCATTGATCAGCCGCACCGCTTCCGCCACTCCGGGGAGCAATTCCATTTCTCCGATCTTACGCAGGAAGCCAACGTCTTTATTGAGGGTTCCGTCCCTGTCCAAAAAGATTGCCCGCTGTCTTCTGGTCAGATTTTTCCGCTCAGCCATACCGACAGCCACATCCCGGCATACAGCTTCATACCGCGCAGGAGTGCCCATATCTTTTACATACTCCGGGGAATCATACACATATAACTGTCTGTGTGGAATCAGCGGTTTTAAGACGTCCCTGTCCAGATCCAGTTTCTCCGGCTTTTCCAATTTTTCCAAAATTTTTGAAGAGAGCATATGCAGTCCGGCGTTTACCCGGTTTTTCAACCATCCCCGTTCTTCTTCTTTGGCATACCATTTTGTGACAACGCCAGAAGATTCCGCCAGAATGATGCCGCTGTCCCATGGATGGCTGTTTGGGTGGGCAAATACCGTTGCCAGCCCGCCCTTGTCCCTGTGGACCTTTGCAAAACGTCCGAGGTCTATATCCCAAAGGATATCGCCGTTTAACAGCAGAAAATCCTCCTGCAGTTCTCCCTTCAGATAATACAGGCCGCCCGCCGTTCCCAGGGGGGTCTCCTCCTTTATATACTGCAGATGGACGCCAAAGCTTTCACCGAACTTGAAATACTCCTCTATCTGTGCGCCCTTATAGCCTATCACCAGAATGATATCCTCCACACCCTGTTTTTTCAAGGTTTCTATCTGATACTGCAGCACCGGTTTCCCGCATACCGGGATCATCGGTTTTGGTACTTCCCGATTGACAGATGCGATCCTAGTTCCTTTTCCGCCTGCCATGATCACTGCTTTCATTTCTGTCCCCCGCCAGTGTAATCTTCTTCCGGCACAAAGTACATCACACGCGTTCCCTGGTCTTCAAAAGCAAACGGGATTTCCAACAGCCCCTTCATTGCCTCCCGCACAGCATCTTGCCTTTCCGGCCTGACGTAAAACAACAAAAAGCCGCCTCCGCCAGCTCCCAGCAGTTTCCCTCCAAGTGCGCCTGCCCGAAGGCCCTTCTCATAGACGGCATCGATTGATTCAGTGGTAACGCCCTTCCCCGTCTGCCGCTTCAGCCGCCAGGTATGATCCAACATACGGCCAAATTCATCCAGATCGGCCTCCTGATCCTCCAGCACGGCTGCCGCTTCTTCTGCCAACGCCTGCATTTCCTTTAACCGATCCCATTTCTCTTTGTTCCTCCCCGCATTCTTCTTCTGGATTTCTGCGGAAAATCTGGTAAAGCCGGTAAAAAACAGCATCAGACTCCCGTCCAGCCTCTCTTTTCTCTCTGGGGAAAGAATCACCGGGGTCACTTCATACCCCTGGGCCCCGAAAGTAATCTTGTTAAAGCCGCCAAATGCCGCCGCAATCTGATCCTGCCAGCCGCCGATCTCCCCGCATTTTGTCCGCTCTAAAAATATTGCCTCGTCTGCCAGTCTCTTCTTGCCCACATATTTCCCTCTCAGCGCATAAAAAGCGTGAAGCAGGCCCACTGCAAACGAACTGCTGGTTCCCAGGCCGGAGCGGGCAGGCAGATCTGCTTCATAATTCACCCGCAGTTCGTGCATATCCAACATTTCCATAGCATTCCGAATCAGAGGGTGTTCGATCTGATCCAGCGCAGTCACCCGCTCAATCTTAGAATAGACCAGTTCTGTGCTGTATTCAAAGAACCGCGGCAGGTGGCGCACATTCACATAACAATACTTATCAAAGGTAGTGGACAGTACCGTTCCGCCATTTTCCTTAAAATATTCTTCCATATCCGTACCTCCTCCAAAAAAAGACATACGGAATGGGGTCTGCGTAATGATCATCCATGCCTCCCATCTTTTCCTACAAAAAATCCCGACATAAAATATTGAAACTGCCCGTTTGACAATCTCATACTTTCTATCAGGATTTTTGAAAACTTTTATTGGCTTCTTCCTAACGACATCTGTCCCGCCCGGATACGGGCCAGGGCCTTCCCCTCACCAATACTTCCGAGCCGTCTCCAGCGCCTCCTCCTGGCTCATACCGCACTGGGCCGCCAGCTCCTGGGCCGCCGTTTCCAGGGTACCCTTTAGGCGTTTTATGGTCTGAATGACGCCGCGCGCCAGGCCTTCTCTCATGCCCTCCGAAACGCCCTCTTTACGGCCCTCTTCCCGACCTTCTTTCCAACCCTCTTCCAGGCCCTCTTCCCTGCCTTCTTCCCGGGCGATCCGCCGCGTCTCCTGCACGTCATATCCTTGAAAGTTTGCAAACAATTCTCCCATCCTGCGCTCCTTCACCTGGTCAGCAAACCGCTCTGCTTCCTCCCGGGGCACATTCAGCCTCCCCAGCAGGATCTCTATCACCTGCCCCATCAGGCCCAGCAGATATTCCGGGGTCTTCGCCGTCACACGCTCCAGATAGGCGGAGGGCACCTCGTCCTTCAGGGCGGCAAAGTCGCCCGTCCCGTGCAGCTTATTCAGCATCATCACGATGGAGAGCTCGTCCTCCTTCTCCATCAGCATCTGATTGCTGTACTGGTTCAGCTGTACCATGATGCAGCGGTAATCGGGGATGTACTCTCCCAGCATATCCCCGAAAAGCACTCTCTCGTGGAGCCTGACCGCTGCCGTCCAGCGCCCTGTCCCCTCATAGTACACGATGGGCAGGATCGGCGGATAGCAGAAGCCCTTGGTCTTGCTGATCCCCTTTTGTGCGCGTTCCTGCTCCCTCTCGTAGTCCTCCCAGATAAACGCCATGTAACGGAATATCTGCATGACTACATTATAATCTACATTTGACTTATGTTCAAGTTTCTTTCCCCTTTGTGCCTCCTTTTTCTGTGCCACTTGCACCTTCCTCTCCGCATGGGAAAGTACCAGACGACGCAAAAAGCCAGCCCGGATGCCTGTCCCATGCCCTGTTTTGTTGTGGGTTTCCTTTTCGTTGGGATGCTGCTTGAAATGTAGTAAATCAGCATGATTCCGATGACGGAATGTAGAAGATAGGCAGCGTGCATTGCTGCCGATGACTCTACTATAACAGAGGGGAGACAAATTGGCAAGTGGTTTTTGTGCAGGTAATCCTGATCGAAAATATGAGATTATCAAAGTGCCTTTCAAATTTCTGTACTTGACATAATTTCTAACAGAATACTATTTAAACTTACTAACCTTCCATATCTTTTTTAATGCTCTTTTCACCGTTGCAGGTATCACTTTGGCCAAATTACTTTTTATCTGTAATGGTAACATATATTTCCAATAATCTATCCGACAATTCTTGTCATTGCTTTCTCTCCATTCGGAAGATAATTCCATGTCTGCTTTTTTACGAACAATAAAGTCTATCTGGGCGCAGATGTTTTCCTCTTCGATGGCCGTCTGATCTATATCGTTATTCCAGTCAAAATGGTAATTCATCAGGTTTTCTCTAATGTCTATCACCTCTATCCAATCATTAAATTTTGTCAGAAAGTTTTTGATTACAACATTAGCTGGCATTGAACTGGGCTTATCCACTGTAAAGGAATGCTTATGATCGCTGTTATTTATAGAAGGCCATATTCCCTTTTCATAATAGGTTTCATGCGGTACACATATATACAGATATCCGCCTGGTTTACATATCCTAAGCCAATTTGTAAATGCTCTTGTAATATCCCGCATATGTTCCAAGCAGTGGGAAGAGTATACAAAATCAAATTGATTATCGTCCAGGTTATGCATATACTGCGCGTCTCCATCCTTTATATCCCACAGTAATACCCCCCCTGTATCAGGAGGAAGTCTCAAACAGTCACTTCCGCCTCCTATATCAATTCCAGTTCCATGAAGATAGTTGATAAAATCTCCATTTTGCAATCTGTTTGTATAATTTTTTGCTGTCTCTTTCATTATTTTTTCCTCAATCTTTCATTCTTTTTATTCTTTTCGAGTTTACCAGGATTTTCTTTGACTCAAGAAATCCCAGATGAATCATTTCCACTATAGATAGCCCCATTTCTCCATGAGCCAAAATCGGCCAATGCCAAGCATTATACACAATCTGGCTAAAAATTTGTGCAGCAATCATTCCACCCACTCCCCATTGGGCATACAGTAAAATACTGGCCAACAGAATACAAAGCAATGAGGCAAATACATATGATCTGGCATATATGATGCGGTTTGAGCAGGAAAAATATGAGGCATAACAATTTCTATAATTCAATATAAACTGGTAGAATCCCACTCCACTTAAGACCGCAATACTGGGAATCACGTCTGGCTTGACTAAATTTAAAACAGGTAGCCCGATCATAATGATAACAAGCATCCCAGCACCAAATAAAACAATATATGAAAAAATAATTATAGACATTGTACGTTGTATACGATTCTTATCTTGTACAACAAATGCCGCCTGCAATACTGGCTGATTTGCAGTATATAGAGTCAACGAAATATTTGCCAAAGCTGTTACCAGTTGATTTGCTAACGAATAAGTTCCCATAATATTTAAAGGTAAAAAAAAACCTCCTATCACAGTACAAGCCTGTGATGAAAGATATGCTGATATAGTTACAACCCCCTCCCGGCTCGCATTGTACCAAATAACTTCAAATATTTCTTTGATGTCTGTGATACTTGAAAATCCTTGTACTTTTTTCAGTTGTCTGCCGATATGATGAAAACGTTCAAATTCCCACTTGCTTAAAAATCGATAAATGACGCCATATGCCAGGAAAGAAATTCCTGTACCTACAATACCAAAGCCTTTCATCAGAAGCAGAATGGTTAATAGTATTTGGACTACTTTAGCGGTTACTGCAACCCTATTTGCCTCCAAAATAGCTCCAACACCTCGCAAAAAAGCATTATAATAACAATAATATAAATTTAAAAATATTGCAGCTGCATAAAGCCACCATGCGAGAAGATAATTTTCCCCGTATAGTGACCGACAGATATATTTTATATAAAAAGTTCCAGGTATTGTAATAAGAAATACTGCAGCAAGAGACAGAATCAAAAAAACGAATTGACACGTATGCATTACCCGTCGCATCAGTAAAAAATTTGGTTCTCCACATTCAGCATACGTACACCCCTGTTTTTTTAATTCAGTAGCCCCACACCAGCAATAATTGATGTTTCTTGCAAATGTGACACTAAATCCAAAATCAAAAAGAATCGTAATAGAAGCAAGGCTCTGAAATATTCCCCACAATCCATACATTTCTTCCGTAAGAAAGTAAAGCGCAAAGGGCAATATGACCACGTTTGACCCCAGAGAAACAATTGTTCCAATATAACTCCAAATATAATCTTTATGGCTCAATTTTAATTCCACGCGCTATTCTCCTTAACCCTATGCACAAACCACATATGTCTGACTGCTAAAGTTATTTGTTTAAAATCAATTTTCTTCCAAGTCGTTCAGTTTCATATAGGTGTACCATGTTTCATTGTCATCCAGAACATATTTAGAAATATGTGGAAATAATGTCTCTATATTCTTGCTGTCCCCTGTCGAAATAATGATATCTTGTTCATTCAGCTGTGTTGGCAAATCAATCTGCAATAAATATTTATTGAAATAAAATTGTGCTACGTAGTATATAGACCAATTGCTTGTAAGAGGTTGATTTTCATCATTTAAATATATATTTTCTACATTATATTTTTCTTTTTCCAATCGTTTTTTTAATTCAAATGAAGCATCAATCATAGAAGATGCTTTGCTTTCCACTATATCGTCATAATAAAAACTTTCATTTAATAGTTGTAATGCCATGAAAGCAATTAGGATTCCCCCAGCAAGAATATATTTTTTTTTAAGATAGATAATTATTATAATACTAGCTATCCCCAAGGAAAAAAGAATCAAGGTAGAATAAAAAGACAGATCGAACTTGCTATTCCACCAGGAAACTCTCATCAACGGCATAAACGGTTGTGCAGAATCCGAGTAATCTTTTATGAGAGGGATAATATAATAATAAAAACCAACCAGAACGATAACGAGCACTAATAAGGAACAGATCACCAACCTATCAGCTATTTTAGACTGACAATGGTATAAAATTGCTATGGCACACAAAATCATAGGAGGCATATAAACATTCCAATATCTTACATAGGTCAAAGCTTTTCTTTCATATAAGCTTTTCATCAAATCCGTATTCCATGCCCCGTACAACCCGCCAAACCAGCCAGAACAAAGGAATGCAACTACAGTTGCGCCCATACACAATATTGATATTGATAAAATAATATTGCAGTAAATATTTACGTTTACACAACGCTTGCTGACAAGCCTATATATATACCATATGATCACGACAACACATAAAATAAATCCACCCGCCGTTAAAATAGTTTCTGTTCCAATCATGCCCAAAAGCATATGGGCTTGCACCATCCATGTAGTCGGATCCAAAAAGTTTATCTTTTCGACTAGTGGCACACTGCCCCCTGCTATCGCACTATCAGAAATTCCCCAAATATTTATTTGGATGAAAGTAATTGTTTTTTTAATTAGAAAATATCCAGCAAACGTCAACCCTCCCATCGCAAAAAATAACTTTTTCTTTCTCCCTATACCGTATACTGCAAAGACAATAACGAGAGCGATCAGCACCACTAACGCTCTAGTATGTAATGTCAACATATATAAAGCACTGATAAGCAATAGTATGGAATATGTGACAAAACGATTCTTAGATTCGTTACAATATTCAACTACTTTGCAGCTTAGCAGAATAATTATCCAGAAAATAAATTCTAGCGGATACTCATTACATATTGTTCCGTAAACATACGTTCGTAACAAAGGCATCAAACATACTGTGAAGTACAAAACTTTCTCTGATTTAACTTTTAAATATCTTTTAATGATATAAAAAGATATTGGAAGAATAAGAACACGTAGCAACACATTGACTGCTGCAATGGCGCGGTAAATGATATAAGGATTATCCGTCAACATAAAAAGTGGGGAAAAAAAACTATAATAGCCAAAACCGTAATATGCAGTTCCAGCTATCACATTGCCCCAATCTGCCCCTGCCAACTTTGCGGCTCCAACCACCGCTCCTAACTCATCACTTGAAGTATGCAATGGGACACTATTCATGTGACCCGCAAACAAAATGATATATTCAATTATCATGCATAACATCACTTTGCGCTTTTCGTACTTTATTTCCATCATATTCCTTTCAAAAACTCTATCAAACTATTTAAGTCTTCTGACTGCTTATCTGTCAATTCCTGATAACGTCGGCTAATTTTTCCTTTGATCATTTTATAATACTCAGGATCAAATGCTCTTAGAATTGCCCTCTGTATAGAAGACATTTCTAATGGATTAAAATATATCACTGCATCTCCACATATCTCTGGTATAGATGTGCTTGTAGAACAAACACTGACTGTTCCATACCGCATAGCTTCTACAGGTGGGGAACCAAATCCCTCAAGCAGAGACGCATATATATATATATATGCGTTTTTATATAATATTTCCAACGCCTGCGATGGGATAAATCCCAACATGACAAAGTGTGATTCAGCATTTTTGATTTGCCTTCTGATATATTTTTTCTGCTCATCAATGCAACCAACTAACACAACCCTATAATCTTTCGGCAACATTCCATTAAAAAACAACTGAGTCAGGACCCTGATGACTCTAATATTATTCTTATGCCACCTGCTTAAATTTGAAAGTAAAATGTATTTATGAGAAGTAATACCAAAACCAGAAAATATATTTTCTTCTTTATCTTCATTTATCTTACTGACAATTTTATGTGGCGAATAAAAAACTTTTGCCACCTGTTCTGTTGGAAAAAAGGACTGTAAGTCACTTTTGGTATAATAGGAAACGGAATAGATTTCCGTATGATCATTTAAATGAAATAGTTTTTTATGCTGCTTTAGACTTTTTTTCATCCTATATGGTTTTACCAAAAAGTGGACAATACATCTTATTGGTTCCAAGACATTTTTCCTATAATAACGGCCAGGCTGGTTCCCAAGGGAAGCAGAATAATATGAACTCATATCGTGTATCCCACCAACTACCCGTATTCCATTTTTAATGTGCAGTACGGCATATGCCGGATAACAAACTGGGAAAAAAATCAAATCGCCCTCAAAACGAGAACAATATTCACTCAACTCATCCAGGGTACTATAGCAAAAAAACGACAGGGCATACTCCAATATGAATTTTTGTAACTGGTCGTTTTCTCCTTTTTGTTTGTTTTTCAATAGGATAATTTCATCTATTTGAAAATCTACAGATTTTAGTAGTTCAGATAGCACACTCAAAGTGTATTCGCCGCCACCATTATATTTCATACCTTTTACAGGCTGTGACGCAGAACAATCAAAAGCAATTTTCATATCAAATCCCCAATCCTTAGGATACTCTAATAAAGTACTTCTTATTCTGGCAACTCATCAGTTTTCTTTAGAACATTATAAATTGCCTCCAGATATCCATATCCATTCTTCTCATCTGGTTCCAGATATCCGCCTTCCGCCCATTCATTCCATGCAAACATAAAAATCATATCCTTTTTATATACATCCACTGCCCGGTACACCAATTTTTCAAAATAATATGCAAATTTCTCTGGAGTTACTCCCTTGTAATAAGATCCTCTTACCTGCATTCGAGGGGTATTATCCCAATCAACAAATGCACCTGGTACACATTTGGGAGATTCTGGTTCGTGATTCAATATTATATTCCAATCACGATCATAATCATACTTTGCGAGTCTAGGGCTAAAAATTACAGTACTATATTTTTCTGTGTGTAATATTTTATTAAGAAGTCTAAACAATCTTCTTTTTGCACCTGTTGCAGACTCTACTAGCTTTCGATTTGCCCATTTGCGACACTCTGCTGGCTGATATTCAATCTGGTACTCGTATTGCGCATCTCGTCCATTGGCATAATTAAATACAGTGCCATCGGCTTTTTGATACGCAAAACATATACCTTTAAATCCAGCTTCTCTTGCCCAATCATCCCAATAATCAAGCATTTCCTTTACTGCCTCAAGCAATTCTGGTCTATATATAATCATCAATGGTTTCCCTTTTTCCTTAATGTATCTTTCATCTTGAAAAAAGGGTAGTAAATAATCAAAATGCTTCCTCCATTCCGCTTTATCTCCATATTTTTGTTCAATAAGCACCTTCTGATCTGTACCTGCAAGCCAGTGATTAGACCAGTTCTCATTTGCCCAACTAAAACAAAAGAAAATATCAATGTCTTTATGCACCAGCAAATTTTCCGCAGGTTTTTCGAGCAACTTATGCCCGTTAAACCAATAATGATAAATGCAAAACCCATATATACCATATTTTTTTGCTAATTCTGCCTGCCAACGCATAACGTTGGGATCTGATAAATCATAATAATTATCATTCAAAGGAACTCGTGGCTGATTCTGTCCATCTTTCAATCGAATAGCTTTTTTTACATTTACCCAATCGGTAAAGCCATTCCCCCACCATTCGCTGTTTTCCGGTATTTCATGAAACTGGGGCAGATAAAATGCAATAACTTTCATATATACCTCTCACTATACTAACTCTTGACAACATACTATCTTACTTTTTCAATTAGTTCAAACCATCGTTTTGCAGACTTGTCCCAGGTATACTTTTCTAATACCTTACTTGCATTTTCAACAGGACAACTGATCAATTCGTTTAAATCAATATTTCCCTTGTCGGGATCAACATAATAAACGCAATCTTCATATATCTCATGCATGACAGGAATATCCGCTACTATGGCTTTCCCGCCTAATGCAAGGATTTCCAATGGCGGTATACCAAATCCTTCTATATAAGATGGAAACAACAATGCTTTGCAGTTCATCATTAACCACTTTAAATATTCATCTGAAACATACCCTAAAAAAACACAATTTTCCGCTATGGCATTCAATTGTTTTGCAATCTCAATAGGGATTTTCCCAGCAATTATAAAACAGGATTCTGGCATGAGCTCCGCTTCTTCTATGATCCATTTAATATTCTTATGCGGCAGAATACTTCCAATAAACAAAAAGTATCCGTTTTTTACAATTCGATCATCCAATAATTCATCTCGTTCTATAATATCGTTTATATGCTCCCACCCATTACCAATAACTTCTATTACTTGATTACAAACCCTACCCTTTTCGCGTAATTCCCTCTTCGAAAACTCAGACACCGTTACAATTACTGTTGCCGTATGCCTTTTTGTAAACAGCTTATAACGAAACCAAATATTATTTAAAAAGCGCTTTAGCTTCACGCGATAATCATCTTTTAAAAAATAATATCGATAATTTTCTAGTTGTATCATATCATGAAATGCTGTTATAGAATCCTGTACCCATTCTGCACGATTAGAAAAATTTACATTGATGCCTTTCTTTTTTTTGATATAATGGCAATATGAAATATCTCCCCACAATACACCCTTTATTTCTCTAGGACAGCCTCTGTCTTCCCATGTACAGACTTTTATGTTTTTTAATGGCGGAATATGAATAGCGCCTTGGGGAACAACAAGTTCTGCCTCTCCCGGTTTGAAATATCCGTCCAAACGTTTCAAGATTTCCATAGCATATCTCGGGACTCCATTAATATATTCCTTTGTAAAATATCCATTGATGTATACTTTCTTCATATACGTCTCTCGCAAATGTAATATATTCTGTTCTGTTATCACTAGATTGCTTTATTATTCAATATGTGATCATGATTCTATTTCGTTCCAGATTGCAATAACTCCTTTAGAGCATTTTCATATCTTTTCGTTACAATTGACCAGTCAAAATGCTGTGCAGTAAATTTCGCAGTCTTCTTTCTTGTTTCCAAATCATTCTTCTCCTGCAATACTTGATTAATTTTTTTTAAAAATGCTTCTCCGTCCTTGCTTTCAACCAAATATCCGTTTTTCCCATCTATAACTGCACTAGCAATGCCATCCACGTCAGATGCAATTACCATATTTCCCGCAAGACTTGCTTCGATCGCTACAAGCCCAAAGCCTTCCATATCATTCTCAACTCTTATATTAGGCATGACAAATACATCCGCATTGATATAGCAGTCGTTCACCATATCATCAGAGGCATCTGTTATCATCAAAACTCTCTCCTGCAGATTCCTATCCCGGATAGACTGCATGATAGCTTTACGCTCCGATCCATTCCCGACAATCAAATATAGAATGTCATCTGGCAAATAGGGCACTACATCTTGTACGAACCAATTTACACCTTTACGTTTAATCAGCCGCCCCACTGTTAAAACAATAGTTTTATTTTTCTGTTGACCTAATCTTTCTAAAAATACTTTCTTGTTTCGCTGTAAACCTAAATACCGTGTTTTGTCGGAACCGGAAGGTATTACAATAGATTTATCAATATGTCTGTCCACAAGCAACCGTCTGGTTGCCTCACTGTTACACACATATAAATCAAAACTTTGATTTGCACATCTTCGAATATACCACTGATATATTAGATTATTATATGTGATATCTCGCCCATGCACAGCCACTAAACGTTTCGTTTTTGGAGAGAATTTCTTACATACCACTCCCTATTTAGTCAAGTGTTTTTCCCTTATTTTTCAAGGAATTTTCAATTCATATCTCAGACGAATGAGCCAGGAT
>CANQEH010000012.1 GCA_947594835.1 uncultured Acetatifactor sp.
AGCCATTTCTATACACTTTTGCCAAATCGTTCAAAATTCCTATGGCATCAATTATTGATAGCCGCCTGCGCCGCCGCCAGCCTTGCGATAGGCACCCTGAAAGGCGAGCAGGACACATAGTCCAGGCCGGCTTTGTGGCAGAACTCCACGGAGGAAGGATCGCCGCCGTGCTCGCCGCAGATGCCCACATGGAGCTTGGGATTGACAGGCTTGCCCAGCTTGATAGCCATCTCCATCAATTTGCCCACGCCGGTCTGATCCAGCTTTGCAAAAGGATCGCTCTCAAAAATCTTGCTGTCATAGTAAGCATTCAAAAACTTGCCGGAATCATCCCGGGAGAAGCCGAAGGTCATCTGGGTCAGATCGTTGGTGCCAAAGCAGAAGAAGTCTGCCTCGGCGGCGATCTCGTCCGCAGTCAGGGCCGCTCTGGGGATCTCGATCATGGTGCCCACCTCATAGTCCAGCGCCACGCCTGCCGCAGCGATCTCCGCATCAGCGGTCTCCGTCACGATCTGCTTGACCACTTTCAACTCCTTCACCTCGCACACCAGAGGGATCATAATCTCAGGTCTCAAATGCCAGCCGGGATGCGCCTTCTGCACATTGATGGCCGCCCGGATCACCGCCTTGGTCTGCATCCTTGCGATCTCGGGATAGGTGACCGCCAGACGGCAGCCCCGGTGTCCCATCATGGGGTTGAACTCATGCAGGCCTGCGATGATGGCCTTGATCGTTTCCACAGGCTTGCCCTGGGCCTGCGCCAGCTTTACGATATCCGCCTCGTCCGTGGGAACAAACTCGTGCAGCGGCGGATCCAGGAAACGGATGGTCACAGGGGTGCCCTCCATGGCCTCATACAGCGCCTCGAAGTCGCCCTGCTGATACGGCAGGATCTTGTCCAGGGCAGCCTCCCTCTCCTCCACGGTATCGGAACAGATCATCTCCCGGAAAGCGGCGATCCTGTCCTCTTCAAAGAACATATGCTCTGTGCGGCACAGACCGATTCCCTCTGCGCCCAGCTCCCTCGCCTTCTTTGCATCTGCGGGGGTGTCCGCATTGGTGCGTACTTTCAGCACGCGGTACTTGTCCGCCCACTCCATAATCTTTCCAAACTCCCCGGCGATCACCGCGTCCACTGTGGGGATCTGCTCCCCGTAGATATTGCCGGTGGAGCCGTCGATGGAGATGACGTCCCCCTCGTGGAACTCTCTCCCCGCCAGGGTAAAACGCTTGGCCGCCTCGTCCATGGCAATGTCGCCGCAGCCCGACACACAGCAGGCGCCCATGCCTCTGGCCACCACAGCCGCATGGGAAGTCATGCCGCCCCGAACCGTCAGGATCCCCTGGGCCACCTTCATGCCGGTGATATCCTCGGGTGAAGTCTCCAGGCGCACCAGCACCACCTTCTCGCCCCTGGACGCCCACTGTTCCGCATCCTCCGCGGTAAACACGATCTTTCCGCAGGCAGCCCCGGGCGATGCGCCCAGGCCTTTCCCCAGAGGCACAGCCGCTTTCAGCGCCTTCGCGTCAAACTGCGGGTGCAGCAGGGTGTCCAGATTTCTGGGATCGATCATGGCCACCGCCTCTTTTTCGGTTCTCATGCCCTCCTCCACCAGGTCGCAGGCAATCTTCAACGCCGCCTGGGCGGTGCGCTTGCCGCTTCTGGTCTGGAGCATATACAGCTTCCGGTTCTCGATGGTAAACTCCATATCCTGCATATCCCGGTAGTGTTTTTCCAGGGTAGCGCACACCGTCTGGAACTGCTCGAACACCTCCGGCATGATCTCTGCCATTTTGGCGATGGGCATGGGTGTGCGCACGCCTGCCACCACATCCTCGCCCTGGGCGTTCATCAGAAACTCGCCCATCAGCTTCTTTTCGCCGGTGGCCGGATCTCTGGTGAAGGCCACGCCGGTGCCGGACTCATCGGACCAGTTTCCGAAAGCCATCATCTGCACATTCACTGCCGTACCCCAGGAATAAGGGATATCGTTGTCCCTGCGGTACACGTTGGCGCGGGGGTTGTCCCAGGAACGGAACACGGCCTGGATCGCGCCCATCAGCTGCTCCTTGGGGTCGTCGGGGAAATCCGCCCCGATCTTTTCCCTGTATTCAGCCTTAAACTGATCTGCCAGTTCTCTCAGATCCGCCGCGGTCAGCTCCACGTCCTGGGTCACGCCGCGCTCTTCCTTCATCCGGTCGATCAGCTGTTCAAAATATTTCTTTCCTACCTCCATCACAACGTCGGAATACATCTGGATGAACCTTCTGTAGCAGTCCCAGGCCCATCTTTCGTTTCCCGTCTGGGCAGCGATGGTATTTACCACCTTCTCGTTCAGCCCCAGATTCAATATGGTGTCCATCATGCCGGGCATGGAAGCTCTTGCTCCGGAACGGACGGAGACCAGAAGGGGATTCTTGGTATCGCCGAATTTTTTGCCGGTGATCTCCTCCATTTTTCCGATATACTCGTTGATCTGACCCTGGATCTCGTCATTGATCTTCCTGCCGTCCTCGTAGTACTGTGTACAGGCCTCCGTCGTGATCGTGAACCCCTGCGGCACAGGCAGGCCGAGGCTGGTCATTTCAGCGAGATTGGCCCCCTTACCGCCCAGAAGTTCCCGCATCGACGCGTTGCCTTCCGTAAACAAGTACACCCATTTCTTCATGCTCTCTTTCTCCCTTTCAAAGATAAATTTGCGGAAACAAAACTTGTCCGGCTTTGATCCAGAGATAGGCCGAACAATCTTTGCACACTCCATATTGTAACAATTTACCAAAAAAATAGCAAGCCGAACTTCGTATATATTTCCCACGCCTGCCATTTTTGTCTTATCCGACATTTTTTCCCGCGCTGCATAAACAGGTTGCACAAAAAACCTGCCGATACGGCGGTTCCACTATGTAAGTATTTACATTTTTACAGCCGTTACTCGTTTCCGCCGAAAAAACCTCATCTTTCCGGCACAAAGCTGTCAAAAATAAAGATGTCAAAGTGCTTCCTGGCCCGCTCCAGCTCCTCGCTGCTCTTGATCGTCCAGGCCGCCGCCGTGCTTCTGTACAGCCCCCTGCACAGGCAGCGGGACAACATCCCAGAATGGCGGTGGTTATAGGCGATGAAATCCGGCTTCCCCAGCCAGTTAAACAATAGGTTTTCCAGGAAAAAATACAGCGGCCCGGAGTACTCCCCTTCCTTGTAAAAGGCGTCCGACAGCTGGCCCCGCACCACATCCCGGCGGTTGCGTCGGTACCAGTGGACGCATAAGGGGTTGAAAGACTCAATGCAGTACATTCCCCGGTAGCCGGACAGAAGCCGGTCTGCCGCCGGGCACACCGACAGGTTTGTGGACTCGATCTTGATTTCTACAATCAGCGGCACTTTGCCGTCCACCAGCTTCAGCACATCCTCAAACAGAGGGATACGCTGATCCGTGCCGCAGAGACGGAATTGCTGCAGTTCTTTTAAGGTGTAGTCGCAGACCTTTCCCTCCGCGCCGCAGATGCGCTCCAGCGTAAAATCGTGGAACACCACCGGCACGCCGTCCTTTGTGGCCTGCACGTCCAGCTCGATGCCAAAGCCCGCCGCCACCGCTTTTTCAAATGCCCGCATGGAATTTTCCGGCGCATCGGAGGCGTTGTCATGCAGCCCCCTGTGGGCGTACAGCCAGCGCCGGAACTTCTCTGTATCCGGCCTCCCCAGCATCCGCGGCATAATCATCAGCAGATACAGGACAAGTATGGTAAACAATACGACCGCCGCTATCATCAGTAACGTCATTTCCCCAGTCCTTTCCCCCATCGGCCCTCACGTTTTTGACTTTGGGATCTAATACCAATTTACGCCACTGTCACCACTTTTGCAACGCCTGCGCCAAAAAATTTGGAAAACATTAAGAAATCTTTCTAAAAAATATAGCACAGAATTTGTCAAAAACCTTTCAGACGCCGAAAATACGCCTTTGGGGCTTGCATTTTCCTTTTTTTTCAGTAAAATAAAAACGATAGGCAATTTTTCAATAATCCAGACAGCGCCGGAAGGCCGCAGCCCGCCGCTTCCCGGCAGAAAAGAGGAAAGATGATCAGTGCAAACAACGTAACCTTACGAATCGGCAAAAAAGCCCTTTTTGAGGATGTCAATATTCAGTTTCACGAGGGCAATTGTTACGGGCTCATCGGCGCAAACGGCGCCGGAAAGTCCACCTTTTTAAAAATTCTCTCCGGCCAGCTGGAGACCACAAAGGGCGATGTGAGCATCACCCCCGGCCAGCGTCTCTCCGTGCTGGAACAGGATCACTTCAAGTATGACAATTTCCATGTCATGGACACAGTCATCTTAGGCAATGAGCGCCTGTACCAGATCATGAAGGAAAAGGAAGCCATTTACGCCAAAGAAGACTTTACCGAACAGGACGGCATCCGCGCCAGCGAACTGGAGGCGGAGTTTGCAGAGATGGACGGGTGGGAGGCAGAGTCAAACGCCGCCATGCTCTTAAACGGCCTTGGCGTTGGAACCGAATTCCACGACGCCCCCATGAAGGATCTGGACGGCAATATCAAGGTGAAAGTCCTTCTGGCCAAAGCCCTGTTCGGCAACCCGGACATCCTGCTTTTGGACGAGCCCACCAACCACCTGGATCTGGACGCAATCGCCTGGCTGGAGGAATTTCTCATCGGCTTTGAAAACACGGTCATCGTCGTATCCCACGACCGCTATTTCCTAAACAAGGTGTGCACCCACATCGCCGACATCGACTACGGCAAGATCCAGCTCTACGCCGGCAACTACGATTTCTGGTATGAGTCCAGCCAGCTCCTCATCAAGCAGATGAAGGAAGCCAACAAAAAGAAAGAAGAAAAGATCAAGGAGCTGCAGGAGTTCATCTCCCGCTTCTCCGCAAACGCTTCCAAGTCCAAGCAGGCCACTTCCAGAAAGCGGGCCCTGGAAAAGATCGAACTGGAGGAAATCCGCCCTTCCAGCAGGAAGTATCCCTACATTGATTTCCGCCCGGAGCGCGAGATCGGAAACGAGGTGCTGACCGTGTCCCACCTGTCCAAGACCGTTTGCGGGGAAAAGGTGCTGGACGACATCTCCTTTGTGGTGGGCCGCAACGACAAGATCGCCTTTGTGGGCAGCCAGGAGCTGGCAAAGACCACCCTGTTCCAGATCCTCATGGGCGAGCTGGAGCCGGATGAGGGAACCTACAAATGGGGCGTCACCACCTCCCAGGCCTACTTCCCCAAGGACAGCACCCAGGAATTTGACAACGACCTGACCATCACGGACTGGCTCACCGGCTACTCCGCCGTAAAGGACGCCACATATGTGCGCGGCTTCTTAGGCAGGATGCTGTTTGCCGGGGAGGACGGCGTAAAGAAGGTCAAGGTGCTCTCCGGAGGGGAAAAGGTGCGCTGCCTGCTGTCAAAGATGATGATCAGCGGCGCAAACTGCCTGGTGTTGGACGAGCCCACCAACCATCTGGACATGGAATCCATCACCGCCCTGAACAACGGCCTGATCAAATTCCCCGGCGTGGCGCTGTTCTCCTGCCGGGATCACCAGTTTGTGGAGACCACCGCCAACCGGATCATGGAACTGCTGCCGGGAGGAAAGCTGATCGACAAGATCACCACCTACGACGAGTATCTGGCAAACGATGAAATGGCCAGAAAGCGCACGGTATTTACTGCAGACAAAGAAGACGACGAGGATTAAGGGGGAAACGCGGATGCGGCCGATCGACCTTCATGTACATTCCAGCTGTTCCGACGGCACCGTCTCCCCAGCCGGGCTGGTGGAGATGGCCCGTGCAAAAGGCCTGGCTGCCTTTGCCCTCACCGACCACGACACCGTGGAGGGCTTGGCGGAAGCCATGCAATACGCCGCAAAACCGGGGGCTGGCCAGCCCGCCCAGGGGGAAGGAAAAGCCGGGTTGTGCCCGGCGGCGCCCCAGGTGATCCCCGGCATTGAGCTTTCCACGGAATACCACGGCCGGGACATCCATGTGCTGGGCCTGTATATCGACCATCAGGACGCAAATTTTCTGGAAAGTTTAAAGAAATTTGTAGACTCCCGCAGAGAGCGCAACCAGAAGATGTGCGCCCTGCTGCAGCAGGCAGGCGTTTCTGTCTCTTATGAAGAATTGCTGGCCGCCTATCCCGGCGCGGTCATCACCCGGGCGCACTACGCCGGATATCTGTTGGACAAGGGGTTTGTAAAGAGCAGGCAGGAGGCGTTTGACCGCTATGTGGGGGATCACGCCCCCTGTTTCGTCCCCCGGGAAAAGATCACGCCCGCCCAGGCGGTGGCTCTGATCCTGCAGGCAGGAGGCGTGCCCATCCTGGCCCACCCGCCCCTCTACCACATGACAAAGAAGCAGCTGGAAACGCTGCTTGCAGAATTAAAAGACGCGGGACTCTTGGGCATAGAAGCTATTTACAGCACCTACGCCCCCGCCGACGAACGCCTGATGCGCTCCCTGGCCTCCCGCTACGGCCTTCTCATCAGCGGCGGAAGCGACTTCCACGGGGAAAACAAGCCGGGGCTTGAGATGGGCACGGGCCGCGGGGGCCTGTTTGTCCCCGAAAGCCTGCTGCTCCCCATCCGCCAGGCCGCCCGCAGCGCAGGCGCCGTATAGATCGAAGGCTTTTCATCAGCCCTCCACGATCAGATACCTTCCGTCCCCCACGTCAAAGACTTCATCGGCGGACAGGATCTCCTCGTCCCTGGCGCCCTCCAGATCCACGCCCGCCTCCTCGAAGTAGGCGATCACGTCCTCCACAGATTCTGCCACCACAGCCAGATTGTCCTCTAAAAACTCCTCCGCTTCCTCCAGGGTCTCCGCCACCTTTTCCGGAAAAAGCTTCAGCTGGTTCTCCAGAAAGCACTGAAGCACTTCGTCGTCAAATTCCCGCATATCCGTTCTCCTCCTTATTGTCTTTCCAGAAGCGTAAGCAGCTCGCAGGGGTGAGTGATGATGGCGTCCGCGCCGCCCTGCTCCAGCTCCTCCCGGTCCCTGAAGCCCCACAGCGCCCCCACGGTGAAGGCCCCGGCGCTCTTTCCCGTCCTCATATCCGTGGCGGTATCGCCAAGGTAAAGCACGTCCTGCGCCTCCATCCCGAAGGCCGAAAGGATCAAAAAGACCCCCGCCGGGTCCGGCTTGATGGGCACGTTCTCCTTCTGCCCCTGGATCTCATCGAAGCACCCCGCCCCAAAAAAGGTCTCGATCACGTTTACCGTCTCCGCGTGGGGCTTGTTGGACAACACCGCAATCTTAAGCCCCCGCGCCTTTAACGCCTGGATCAGCTCCGGGATGCCCTCGTAGGGCTTCACCTGGTACATACAGTTCTCCCGAAAAATCTCCAGATACCGCTCATAGGCCTCCTGAAAATGGGTCTGCTCCGTATCCCCGCCTGCCGCAAGGGCCCGGCGCACCAGATTGGCCGCGCCGTCCCCCACGAAATATTTATACTGCTCCTCTGAAAAGGGGCCGAAACCAAGCGCACCCAATGCCTTGTCACAGCAGTATTTGATGCTGGCAATGGTGTCGGTCAGCGTCCCGTCCAGGTCAAAGATTACCGCTTTTTTCACACAAACCTCCAAAATTTACGAAATCCTTCAGCTCCTGATACAGCCGCCCCACGGGCAGGCCCACCACATTGTAGTAATCCCCCTCCAGCCCCTGCACATACCGCGCAAAGACGCCCTGGATGCCATAGGCCCCCGCCTTGTCCAGGGGTTCCCCGTTGGCGGCATAGCTTTCGATCTCCTGGCGGGACATGGGGTAAAACTGCACCCTGGTCATCTCGTGGAAGGTCTTTTGTTTCACAGGAGCCGGGGCCGTTTTCCCTCCCGCCTCCCGGTACAGAAGCGTCACCCCTGTGTACACCTGGTGGCTTGCGCCGGAAAGCCTGCGGAGCATGGAAACCGCCTCCGCTTCATCCGCCGGTTTCCCCAGAATCTCCTCCCCCAGGGCCACCACCGTGTCTGCGCCGATGACGAGCACCGCCTGGGCCGGGTCGTCAGTCAGGGCAAACACCGCCTCCGCCTTCTGTCTGGAGAGTTCCTCCACCAGCTCCCCCGGGGAATGGGCGGCTGCCTTTTCCTCCACGTTGCTCACCTGCACTTCAAATTCCAGTCCGATCTGCGCCAGCAGTTCCCGTCTGCGGGGAGACGCCGACGCCAGAATGATTTTTGTCTGTCCGCTCATATCCATATTCCTTGCACGCCCGCCGTTCAATGATGCTGCTCCGGCACAAACGTCCTGCCGGAAGCGCCGGTCTCCTGTTCCATCGCCTTCGCCTGCTCCCGGGCCTCCTGGCAAAAGGCTTCCTGGGCTGAAAAGGGCGCCCTCCCCCGCTTGTCTGCCCGCTTGTAAGTGCCGTCCGGCTGCAGCACGGAAGCTTTCCTGTTGTCCTGAAGCAGGCTCTCCAGAATGTGCAGAAGCCTTTCCTTCAGCGCCGGAGTCTCCACCGGGTAAAGGATCTCCACCCGTCTCTCCAGATTCCTTGGCATCCAGTCCGCACTGCCGCAGTAAATCTCGGGATGCCCGTCGTTTTCAAAGAAAAAGATCCGGCTGTGCTCCAGAAAACTGCCCACCACGGAGCGCACCTCAATGTTTTCACTGACTCCTTTGATCCCCACCTTCAGACAGCAGATGCCCCTGACGATCAGGTCGATCCTCACCCCCGCGGCGCTGGCGCTGTAAAGCGCCTTGATGATGTCCTTGTCGCACAGGGAATTGACCTTGGCCACGATCCGGGCGGGACGTCCCTCTTCGGCGTAACGGCGCTCCCTGTGGATGAGGTACAAAAATTTATCCTTCAGCCACAGCGGCGCCAGGGAAAGGCGGTTCCACACCAGGGGCTCCGAGTAGCCGGACAGCATATTGAACACTGCCGTGGCGTCCTCCCCGATGGCCTCACAACAGGTGAGCAGCCCGATATCCGTGTAGAGCTTGGCGGTGGCGTCGTTGTAATTTCCCGTCCCCAGATGCACATAGCGCCGGATGCCGTCCTCCTCCCGCCGCACCACCAGCGTGATCTTACAGTGGGTCTTTAACCCCACCAGCCCGTAGATGACATGGCACCCTGCCTTCTCCAGCATCCTGGCCCAGACGATGTTGTTCTCCTCGTCAAAACGCGCCTTCAGCTCCACCAGCACCGTCACCTGCTTGCCGTTCTCCGCCGCCAGCGCCAGGGCCTTGATGATGGGGGAATTGCCGCTGACCCGGTACAGGGTCTGCTTGATCGCCAGCACCTCCGGATCCTTGGCCGCCTGGCGGATAAAATCCACCACCGGCTCAAAGGTCTGATAGGGGTGATGCAGCATCACGTCCCCTTTGCGGATCTCGTCGAACAGATTGCAGCCCGCCGGCAGCCGGGGCACGGGCTGAGGCGTGTAGACCGGGGCTTTGAAAGCCTCAAACCCATCCAGGGCGTACAGCTTCATCAGCACCGTCAGATCCAGGGGGCCGTCTATCCGGTAGAGATAGGATTCCTCGATGTGCAGCTCCTCCTGTAAGGTCTTTAACAGCCGCTTGTCCATATCCGCCTCTACCTCCAGGCGGATGGCCGCGCCCCACTTACGTTTTTTCAGCTGCCGCTCAATCTCCTTGAGCAGATCCGCCGCCTCGTCCTCCTCGATGGTCAGGTCGGCATTGCGCATGATGCGGTACGGGTGGGCGCAGACGATCCTGTAATTTAAGAAAAGCTTTTGGATGTTGCGCTCGATGACCTCCTCCAGCAGGATGACCTTTTTCATCTCCCCCTGGGACGGCAGCATCACGATCCGGTTTAAGACGCCAGGCACCTGCACCGTGGCAAATTCCAGCTCTCCCCCGCCGCCTTTTTTCTCTACCAGGGCCGCAATGTTCAGGGTCTTATTGCGTATCAGCGGAAATGGCCGGGAGGAATCCAGGGCCATCGGGGTGAGCACCGGGTAGACGTTCTCCTCAAAGTAACTGTCCACGAACGCCGCCTCCTGGGCGGTCAGTTCCTCGTGCTGGCGGATGATCTGCAGGCCGCTGCACCTTAACTGCGGCACCAGGGAGCGGTTGTAGGTGGAATACTGCAGTTCCACCAGCTCATGGATCGCCCGGTCCAGAAGGGCCAGCTGTTCTTTTGGTCTTAAGCCCGCGATGTCCGGCTTGTCGTATTTTGCGTTCACCATGTCCTGCAGCGAAGCCACCCGGATCATGAAAAACTCGTCCAGGTTGGATGCGGTGATGCTCAAAAATTTCAGCCGTTCAAACAGAAGGGTGTTCTTGTCCCTGGCCTCCTGCAGCACCCTGTGGTCGAAAAGGATCCAGCTCAGCTCCCTGTTGGTATAATATTTCGGGCTGTCAAAGTCTATCTCTGCCATAAAGCCCCTCCCTTTTTCTCAAATCCGCTTGTGCTGCTTTAACACCGGCTCCACGCTGAACACCTCCTGGAAAAACTCCCCCTGTATCCCGAAGAATCCCTTTTCCAGTGTGATATCCTCCTGGGTGTCCACCGTGATCACCAGCTGGTTTTCCCTGAGGGCAGCCTTCATCCCCATCAGCTTCTGCTTGTGGCTCCGGTCCAGCCCGTTGGCCAGTCTGAGGATGGCCGTCAGTTTGGCCACCGTCAGATAGGCGCTGCCGTCCAGGCCGCCTGCGCCGGGCGTCTGCCCGTGATAATCAAATCCCTGGTAGGTAAAGCAGGCCACGCAGGCCACGATCTTCCGCTCCTGATGGGACAGGCCGATGATCTCCGTCCCCATGATGATCTGGTAGGAGTTCTCCCCGATGTTCATCATACTGATGTATTTCCCGCAGTCGTGGAGGATGGCCGCCAGCCGCAGGTAAAGCCGCTCCCGCTTTCCCAGCCCGTGCACCTTTTTCATGCTGTCAAAGAGGGTGGTCGCAATGTGCTCCAGCGTCTCGGAGCGCTTTTTGCTGCCCATATACCGCCTGCTGATGTTGACGGCGCAGGCCACAATGTCCTTTTCAAAGTCATGTTCCCCTTTGAGCAACTTGTTCTGCTCCGCATACTCATAGGCGATGCCGTCGCAGAGCGTGGCCCCCGGCGCCCAGATGTGATCCGCCCCCATCAGCCCGGCGATCTTTTCCACCAACAGGGCGCTGATAAACACAAGGGGCACCTTTTCCTGCACGATGCCAAACTCCATGGCCGCCTGGGCGGCGTTTGCGCGGCGCAGCCTGTCCAGAATGCCCGCGTAGTCCGCGGCGCCCAGCATGGCCTTAGCCCCCCGGGTGCGCACCAGCACCGGCGAGATATAATCGTCCACCACGATCAGGTTTTTGATCTGCTTTTCCTTTAAGTACAGCTTCTTATAGACGTCCAGCTGGGCCATGGCGATCTCGTCCACCAGCATCTCCGCCTGGGCGCTCTTGGCCGAAAAGCGGTTCACAAAGTCCTGAAGCCGCAGCACGCCAAGCTGCAGGTTCTGGGTGGACACCAGCGTATCGTTGTCAAACAGGGAGAGCTGGATGCTGCCGCCCCCCACGTCCAGAATGGCGGTCTTCTCCTCTAAAATCCTGGCAAAATCCGCCCCCTGGGAGGCCACCGACTTGTATCCCAGGAAGCGCTGCTCGGAGTTGCTTAAGATCTCCAGCTGCAGCCCGGTGCGCTGTGCGATCTGATCCTGGACGATGGCGGTGTTTCTCGTCTCCCGGATGGCGCTGGTGCCGTATGCCTTGTACCCGTCCACCTTGTACGATCGCATTTTCCCGGAAAACTCGTTCAAGGTGCGGCACAGATCATCCATCTTTTCGTTGCTGATCTTTCCCGTAAAATAGGTGTCCGTCCCCAGCTCCAGCCGCTTGCTGATGCAGTCGATCTCCTTACAGCCGTTTTTTGGGGAGAACTCAAATATTTTCATGGTCAGCTCAAAGCTGCCCACATCGATGGCTGCAAAAGTCTTTACGCTCACTTCCCCCGGCCCTCCTTCTCATATGCCCTGTTCCTGCTGCCGGCCCGACAGATGATCCACAAACTGCTGGGCGCTCCTGCCCGAAAGCCCGCCGTTTGCAAGCTCCCACTGAAGCGCCTGCGCCAGAAGCTCCTCCCGGGGAAGCCCCAGGCCAGCCCTGTCCGCCAGCGCCGCCACAATCGCCTCAAACTGCCTTTTGTCCGGCGCGCCGAAATAGATGGTGACGCCAAAGCGCCGCGCCAGGGAGAGCTTCTCCTGCACCGTGTCCCCGGTGTGCATATCCTGGCGGATCTCCTCCCTGTCGCCGTAGTTTTCCCGGATCAGGTGACGGCGGTTGGAGGTGGCATAGATCAGCACATTCTCCGGCCTTTTCTCCAGGCCGCCCTCGATGACGGCCTTTAAATATTTGTACTCCGTCTCAGACTCCTCAAAGCTTAAGTCGTCCATGTAGAGGATAAACCGATAGTTCCTGTCCTTGACCCTGGCGATCACCTGGTTTAAGTCCTGGAACTGGTGCCTGTACACCTCTATGATGCGTAAGCCCTGCCCGTAATATTCGTTGGCGATGGCCTTGATGCAGGTAGATTTGCCCGTGCCCGCATCCCCGAACAGCAGGCAGTTGTTGGCCCGCCTCCCGGCGAGAAAGGCCTCCGTGTTCTCCTTCAGCTTCCTCTTTTGGAGCTCATATCCCACCAGATCGTCGAAGCCCACATGGGCGATGTTGCGGATGGGTTCGATGCACATCTCCCCCTCCCTGTGCGCGATGCGGAAGGCTTTGTGGAGCCCGAAGGTCCCCACGCCATACTCCCGGTAGAACGCCGTCAGCAGATCCTTCATCTCCCCGGCTGTGCCGGCCTTCCCCATCTCTTTTGCCAGTTCCAGAATGCCTTTGCAGATCCTGCGGCTGTATACCTTGCTGTCCCGGCTGCCCTCATAGCGCTCTGCCAGGGCAAAGGAGGGCACCCCCAGCCCCCGGGCCATGGGGCCGAAATCGTACTGGTAAAACTCCCGGAATAAGGCCATGTCGTGCAAAACGGCCTCATTGACGCTGCCCGGTATCTCCCCGCAGCGTTCGCAGCAGGTGCTGTAGCTGTTCTCGCTGTTGACTAAAAGATCCGTCAGATAGCAGTGCCACAGGTTCCCACAAAAGCCGTAAGCCCCTGCCAGTTCAAAGAGCCGGTGAAGGCAGCTGCAAAACAGGGCTTTCCCCCCATCCGGCGTTCCCGCCTCTGCCCCTTCCCAGTTTTCCATCAGCCATACCATGTCCGCAAGAAGCCGTGCGCTCTCCCCCGTGCAGCGATAGATGAATAATTCCTGTTCTCTCATCCTGTGATCCCCGCTAATAATTTCCCAGGATTTTCATATTCCTGGCCTCATCCCGAAGTCCCCTCAGGGCGTTCTTTACGGCGCTCTGGGAGAGATTCCCTTCAAAGTCCACAAAAAACCGGTACTCCCAGTTGCGGTCCTCGATGGGACGGCTCTCGATCTTGGTCAGATTTAGATTGTTGTAGATAAAGTGGGACAGCATATGGTACAGGGAACCGCTCTCGTGGGGCACCTCAAAGCAGATGCTCACCTTCTTTGCATCCTTCCGGAAAATCTTCTGATTGGTGACGATGATAAACCGGGTGGAGTTGGTGCCGGAATGGTTCACCCCTTTTTTCAGCACTTCCAGACCGTAAATCTCTGCCGCCTGCTCCCCGGCGATGGCCGCCTGGGTCTTGTCCTTTTCCTGCGCCACTTTTTTGGCCGCAAAGGCATTGTTCTGCATACTGATCTGCTGCCAGTCATGGCCTTCCAGAAACCTTGCGCTCTGCAGCAGCGACTGGGGATGGGAGTAGACGGTGCGGATGTCCTCCAGGGAAGCCCCCGGCACCCCCAGCAGGCAGTGCTCGATCTCTATGATCTGTTCCGCCACGATGTAATTTTCATACTCCTGCAGCAGGTCGTAGATCTCGCTGACGATCCCTGCGGTGGAGTTTTCGATGGGAAGCACCGCAAAGTCCGCGCTGCCCTCGTCGATGGCGCTCATGGCCTCCCGGAACGTGTCAACATGGAAGCTGTTGACGCCCTCCCCGAAATACTGGGTCATGGCCGCCTGGGAATAGGAGCCCTCCGCCCCCTGGAACACCACCCTGGCCTGCTCTGCGTCCAGCCTGTCCACACCGATAAAGGGCAGTCTTCCCAGACTTCCCTTCTCCGCCAGGAGCTGATACTGCAGCTTCCTGCTCATGGACATGATCTGCTCAAACAGTTCTTCAATGCCATGGCTGTTAAACCCGTTGTGGGTCAGAGCCTTCACGGCGGAAAGCTTCTCCTGCTCCCGCTGCCTGTCAAAGACCTTCCGGCCTGTCTCGATCTTGTATTGCGCTACCTGCCTGCTGATCTCCATCCGCCGCTCATAGAGCGCTACGATCTGTGCGTCGATTTCGTCGATCTGTTCCCGAAGCTGTAAAAGATCCATTTTCCTCTCACCTCTGCCGCCTCTGCGGCTCCTGCGCAAACTGGGCCCTGTGCTGCGGCAATGCGCCGCTCCTTCCCATAACGATACTATCTTATACCAAAACCTTCTTGATAGCAAGCCAAAACAGGTGTATAGTGGAAACAACAGCAACTGTCCCGCCCGCTTTTGGAGGAAGCATCTTATGAGCGCACGCACAAAAACCATTCTCATCCTGGCCGCTCTGATCCTGATTCTGGCACTTCTGCCCCTCGGGATGTATTTTTCCCGCCGGGTTTCCGCAAATCCCCCGGGGACGGTGGGCAATACCGCCGGAAATCTCAACAACGGGGGGCTGTTCTGTGAATACGGGGGCAGCGTCTATTTTTATGACCCCCAGGCGGGCGGCCTCTTTGCCATGCAGCCGGACGAAAGCGGCGTCAGGCGCTTAAACTCCCTGAAGGTGGGCAATATCCTGGCCGGAGGGCATTCCCTTTACTATTTCCAGTCCGGCGCGGCGTCCCCCTCCGGCTCCGGGCTCTGGCAGGTGCCCGGCATCCACTCCTTCGACCGCTGCGACTTAGACGGAAACGGCGCCACCGTGCTGACCACCGACGTGGTGGTGGCTGCGCAGCTGGTGGACAATTTCCTCTATCTGCTCACCACGGCCCCTTCCTCCATCTCCTTCTACAAGTTAAAGACCGACGGAAGCGGACAGGTGCAGCTGGCGGACTACCTCATCAATCCCGCCTGCGCCGCAGACGGCGTCATCTACTACAACGGCACCCAGAGCAACCACTATCTCTACGCCCTGGACACAGCCACTGACGTGTCCGTGGAGCGTTTCCGCGGAAACCTGTACAACCCCGTGCTCTCCGGCGATTATGTGTATTACATGGATGTGGCAGAAAACTACCGCCTCTGCCGTTACAGCTTCTCCCAGAATGCGGTTCAGGTACTCACCAATGACCGGGTGGACTGCTTCAACGTGGGCGGCGGCTATATTTACTATCAGAAAAACAGCGCCACAGAGCCGGAGCTGATCTGTATGCTGGAGGACGGGCAGAATCCCCAGGTCGTCGCCCAGGGCAATTACACCCATATCAACATGACCTCCCGGTATGTGTACTTCCAGGCCTTTGGAGATGACACCTGTCTGTACCACGCTCCCCTGGGCAGCACAGCCTTCTCCCTCTTTGCCCCCGCGGAGGAGTGATCACTCCTCGATGTGATCCAGCCCCTGGCTTAAGATGGTCACGATATGGGAGTCCGCCAGGGAGTAAAAACAGGTCTTTCCCTCCCTGCGGTATTTCACCAGATCCAGCTGTTTGAGCACCCTCAGCTGGTGGGAAATGGCGGACTGGGACATCTGAAGCACCGCCGCGATGTCGTAGACGCACATCTCCGAACAGAGCAGGACGGACAAAATCTTCAGCCGTGTCTCATCCCCGAACACCTTAAAAAACTCCGCCAGATCCTGGAGTTCTTCTTCCGGCGGCATCCTTTCCTCGATCTGCCGCAGCAATTCCCCGCTTACATGAAGATACATATTCTCTTCCATTTTCCCTCTCATTCCGCCGCGCAAACGGCCCGTTTCACTGGCTGGAAGCCCTCTCGAACAATGCCTCCATGCCGGGCGTCATGGCAATCGTCCCGTCCTTTTCCACAAACAGCGCCTCCGCGCCATACGCTTCCGCCAGTTTCCATCCCTTCTCTCTCCCCAGCACGAAACAGGCCGTGGAAAGCCCGTCGCTGGCCAGGCCGTCCCGGCACACCACCGTGACGGAGGAAAGCCCGCTGTCCGCAGGGTATCCCGTGGCCGGGTCTAAGATATGGTGATAGCGCACCCCGTCCGCCTCCACATACCGCTCATAATCCCCGGAGGTAGAGACACACCACTGCCCTTCCAGGGCCAGGGTGCCCAGGCTTTCCGACGGGTTCCGGGGATCGGCCACCCCTACCCGCCAGGGCGTGCCGTCCGGCTTCTCCCCATAGGTCAGCACACTGCCCCCCAGGGACAAGACAGCGCCGGTGACGGAAATGTCCGCCTCCAGGGCCGCAAGCAGTTCGTCCAGGGCCGCCCCTTTGCCCACTGCCCCCAGATCCAGCGCCGCCCCTCTCTCCAGCAGAATCCTGGGAGGGTTCCCGCCGGACGCCGCCTGAAACTCCACCTGTCCGCTGCCGCAGTGGGCCAGCGCTTCCGCCACATCCTCCCGGGAGGGCAGGGCAAACACCCCCGTGTTGTCCCCCTGGGCCCAGCTGTCGATGTCCCAAAGCTCCACCAGGGGCCCCAGGGCAATGTCAAAGGCCCCGCCGGAATCCTGCCCCAGCTGTAAGCCAAATGAGACGATCTCCCCCAGGCGCCCCGTCAGCTCCGCTCTCGTCCCGCTCCCCGCCAGGGCGTTCACCGCCCAGACCTGGGAGCCTTCTATCCGGCGGGACAACAGATCCTCCTCCAGGCTGCGCACCTGTCCAAAAAGGCTTTCCGTCACATCCTCTTTGGGGGAGGTTGTGTAGACGCACAACTGCACCACAGTCCCCATGGCAGTGCCCGTCTTCTTTTGCAGCGCCGGCCCTGCCAGGGCGCAGCCGCCCAATAAAAGCAGCATCGCCGCCATCAGGCCTGCTCTCAAAAACCGCTTCATTTCCCCCTCCCTTTCTGCTATACTGTATCTGCGGGCCCAAAGCGGCCCGCGGAAAGGGACTGCCCCTTGTACAAGCAAAACATCACGAAAACTCCCAAAGCAGCCGCCCTGGCCATCTGCGCCTTCCTGGCCCTTGTGACAGCCGCCTGCCTGCTCTGTCTCTGGCATACCGGGCGCTCGTCCGGCCAGTTGACCGCGGAAGTCTATCTGGACGGAGAGCTCCTTTGGCGTATCCCGTTAGACCAGGTAGAAACCCCTTATACCCTGGAAGTGCCCGGCCCACAGGGATGCTGCAACCGGATTGAAGTGCGCCCGGGCAGCATCGGCGTCGTCTGGGCAGACTGCCCCGACAAGCTCTGCGTAAAGCAGGGGTTTATCGACCGTCCCGTCCTTCCCATCGCCTGCCTGCCAAACCGGCTGGTGATCCGGCTGTGCCCGGCCAAGGACAGCTCCGCTTCCCATGCCGCGCCGGACGCCGTCACCTATTAAAGGAGAATCATGGAGACAAAGAAACTCACCTTCCTCGCCCTCTGCGCCACGCTCTCCCTTGCGCTCTACGCCGCCGAGAGCGCCCTGCCGCCCCTGGCGCCGATCCCCGGTTTTAAGCTGGGCCTTTCCAACATCGTCACGCTGCTTTTGCTGCGCCGTTACAGGCCCAGGGACGCAGCCCTGGTGCTGGCCGTGCGCATCCTGCTCTCCGCCCTTTTGTTCGGCCAGCCCTTGAGCCTTCTCTACAGCCTGGCCGGGGGCCTGGCGAGCTTTGCCGCCATGTGCCTGTCGGGCAGCATCCTGCAAAAAAAACTGCCCCTGCTCATCGGCGCCATGGGAGGCCTGGCGCACAATGGGGGACAGCTTCTGACAGCCCTGGCAGTGACCGCAACGCCCGGAGTGCTGGCCTATCTGCCCTTCCTTTTGCCCGCCGGTATCCTGACGGGGATGTTCACCGGGCTGTGCGCCTGGCTGGCAGACAGGTACCTGCCCCGCGGGCCATCCTCCTAATACTCTATTTTCGTCCGCTTCTCCGGCCCCAGCTCGTGAAAGAGCTGCATCACCGTCTTTCCCAGGATGGGATGGCGGTAGTTGGGGGCCAGCGTGCTCAAAGGCTCCAGTACAAAATCCCGGTTCTGCAGATCCGAGTGGGGAATGACCACATTGTCCGACTCATACACCAGCTTGTCGTAAAACAACAAATCAATGTCCAGCGTCCTGGGACCCCAGCGCCGCACCCGCACCCTGCCTGCCGCATCCTCGATATCGTGCAGGGCGTCTAAGAGTTCCTCCGGCGCCAGCAAAGTTTCCACCTCCAGCGCGCCGTTTAAGAAATCCTCCTGATCCTCTATGCCGTAAGGTCTGGACTGGATGATATCCGACACCTTTTTGACCCGGATCTGGGGATGGGCCGCCAGGGCGCGGATGGCGCCGCTGATATACTGCACCTTGTCCCCCATGTTGGAGCCCACTGCCAGATATGCCGTATGCCACCTGCGGTTGATCTTGACCGACACGCAGCCGAACGGGAACGAAATCGGCGCCTGGGGCTTGCGGATCTCCAGCTCTACGGCAGTGATCTTGTCATATTTGAGCAGGATGGCCTTGGAGAGCTTTTCCGCCACAGCCTCAAGCAGCTGGTAGGTGTTCTCCTGCATCCAGTTTGTGATAAACTGACAGATCTGCCCATAGTCCACCGTATAAAAGAGATTGTCCTCCAGCCCGGCCCTGTGGATGTCCGTATACAGGACAGCGTTCACCTGAAAGATCTGTCCCTTTTCCCTCTCCTCGGCAAAGACCCCGTGGTGGGCGAACACCTCCAAAAGCTCGATCCGGATCTCGTCCTCTTGTATCTCGTAAGTCATATCTATACCTCCCGCCTGCTTCCGCAGGCATCCGTCCCGTCACAATGCAGCACGGCTTCCGTCATACGGATGGCTCTCACATTTTCTAAAACGTCGTGTACACGGACAAACAGGCAGCCCTTTACCACTGCCAGCACAGTGGTGGCCAGGGTGCCGGCCAGCCGCTCCTCCACCGGCGCGTCCAGGGTCAGCCCGATCACGGACTTTCGGCTGCAGCCCAGAAGGATGGGACAGCCCAGGTCTTTGAACTCCTCCAGAGCAGCGATGGCCTGCAGGTTCTGCCGATAGCTCTTGGCAAATCCCACGCCCGGGTCCAGCAGGATCTTCTCCTTTGGAATCCCGGCCCGCTCCGCCCGCAGGAGGGCCGCTTTTAAATCTGCCTTCAGATCCTGCACAAAGTCGCCGTACACGGCTTCTGTCCGATTGTGCATCAGACAGCAGGGCAGGCCGCTTTGCGCTATCACACCTGCTATTTTATCGTCGTGCTGTAAGCCCCAGATATCGTTGATCAGGTCGGCGCCCGCCTCAATTCCGGCCTCTGCCACCTGCCATTTGTATGTGTCCAGCGACACGGGCACGTCAAACCGCGCCTTCAGCGCCTCGATGACCGGCGCCACCCGCGCCGTCTCCTCCTGATGGGAAATCTGCTGATAGCCGGGACGGGTAGACTCCCCTCCCACGTCGATCACCCCGGCCCCCTGGGAGATCATCTCTTCCGCATGGAAAAGGGCCCGGTCCAATTCCTTCCATTTCCCTGCGTCGGAAAAAGAATCCGGCGTCACATTGAGGATCCCCATGACATAAGTGTGGCCCCCCTCGGGAAATTCCCTGCCGCCTATCTTCATCCTGATTCCTCTCTCCGCGCAACCATCCGGCTTTGAAAGCCGGCTTCAATATGCGATCCGCAGGTTTTTCCTGCCTTCCTTCCAATTGCATTCCGCCTGTGCCTGGCAGGCAAAGCAGGGCCTGCTCATCTTGTCGGCCCGGTAGAGGATCCCTGCCAGGCCGGGCTCTTTTTCGGTCTCCCCGCTTCGGTGGGCGAGGATCGCCTCTATAATAACATCTGTTTCTTTATCTGAAAACCCGCAGTCCTTTAAGATTTGTGGCGCAATCTCTGCGCTGGCCCTCTCATGGGGGATCCCTTCTTCATATTGCAGATGCCTGCCAATGTCGTGCAGCAGGGCGGCCGCGTAGACAAGCTCCCTGTCCAGCCCCTGGCCTTCCTCCAGGCTGCAGATCTGTCCGATCCGCGCCACATCCAGAAAATGCTGCAGATCGTGGCGGCAGAACTTCCTGCCCTCCTCCGCCTGACGGTTCTTTTCCAGGTGCGATACAAACAGCGGATGGGCCAGAATGCGGTCTATCCTCTCCATCCCTGCGCTCCTGTCCCCATGCCAAGCATCCAGAAAAACTGCTCCCTTAAGAGGGCGTCCGTCTCAAAAGCGCCTCTGACCGCCACGGACAGTGTCCGGCTGCCCGGCTTTTTGACGCCCCGCATGGTCATGCACATATGCTCTGCCTCGATTGCCACCATAACCCCTCTGGGGGATAGAAACGCCGCCACTGCGTCTGCGATCTGCTCCGTCATGCGCTCCTGGATCTGGAGCCGTCTGGCATAAATTTCCACCGTGCGGGCCAGCTTGCTCAGCCCCACCACCCTGCCCTCCGGCAGATAGGCCACATGGGCCTTTCCGTAAAAGGGAAGCATATGGTGCTCGCACATGGAGTAAAAGGGGATGTCCTTCTCCAATACCATCTGGCTGCCCTCTGCGGCAAAAACTTTGGACAGTTCCTCCTGCCCGTCCGCCTCCCGTCCCGCAAACAGCTCCTCGCACATCCTGGCGATCCGCTCCGGCGTCTCCCGCAGGCCCTCCCTGTCAGGATCCTCGCCGATGCCTTCCAGCATCAGCCTTGCCGCCTCTTTGATTTTCTTTTGATCCACCATTTTTCCCAACTGCCTTTCCGAAGGTTCCACCGGCCAGTTCCCCCAGCCTGCCTAAATAGGAAAGGGAACCAAAGGCAATGATCACCCCGTCCCTTCCCGCCAGCAGGCGGCTCATCTCCACCGCCTCCTCCAGGCTGTCCGCCGCCGTCACGCTGGGGTGATGGACAGACGCCGCCCTGGCAAGCTCGTAAGCAGACAGCGCCCTCTGGCTGTCCGGCGGCGTCACCGTGACAATATGGGCCGCCCTGGAACAGGTAAGGGAAATCATCCTGTCGTATTCTTTGTCCTTCAACACTCCCATTATATAGATAATTTTCCCGTTTGTAAAATAAAAATCTATAGATTCTGCAAGTCTTTTTGCCGCGTCCTCGTTGTGGGCGCCGTCCACAATAAAAAGCGGGTGTTCTGCAATCACGGTAAACCGCCCATACCAGCTGGCCTGCAAAAGCCCCCGCCGCAGCTGCTCCTCCGTCACAGGAAAGCCCTTCTGCCCCAGGGCGTCTATCGCTTCCACCGCCAGGGCGGCGTTTTCGACCTGAAAGCACCCGGCCAGGGAAATCTGCAGCCCCTTCCGCTTCCGGTAATCGAACCGCTGCCGCTTCAGGCCGTATCTCACCCCGTCGATGTCCCCGGGCTCTGCCACCCGTAAGGGACAGCCGGACGCCGCGGCCTGCCGCCGGATCACCTCCATGGCCTCCCTGGGCTGGGGGGCGCTGACCACAAGGCATCCCGGTTTGATTACACCTGCTTTTTGTTCTGCGATCTTTTCCAGGCTGTCCCCCAGAAACTGCATATGATCCATGCTGATGGGCGTAAGAACCGCCACCCTGGTATTCTCCACCAGATTCGTCGCGTCCATCAGTCCGCCCATGCCCGTCTCCAGCACCACGATATCGCAGCCCTTCTCCCGAAAGTACAAAAATCCCAGCGCCGTCTCCATCTCAAACAGGGTGGGATGAGGCAGCCCCTCCTGCTGCATCTGCCCGCACGCCTGTCTGATCCTCTCCATGCCCAGACAGAGCGCCTTTTTCGTGATCATCCGGCCCGACACCTGGATGCGCTCCCTGTACTGGGACACCGCCGGGGAAAGGTATCTCCCCACCCGGTAACCGGCCTCCTGCAGGACGGACGCAAGATAGGCGCAGACAGAGCCCTTGGCGTTGGTTCCGGCCACATGGACAAACTGCAGATCCTGCTGGGGATCCCCCAGCCGCCTGCAAAGCTCCCGGATGCCCGCAAGCCCCGGCACGACCCCCAGGCCCCTGGCCTGCTCTATATATGCCATCGCTTCCCGCTCGTTCATTTCGTGATCCCTTCCCACCGTCCTCATATTCCCGCCTCTTTCAGGCAATACTATCCCAAAAAAGGAGCTTTTTATGAGACAAACCCTATCGCGCTTTTTCCAGAATTTTTTGACCTGCGGCCTGGCCGGATGGTGCATGGAGATCCTCTTTACCGCCCTTGGCTCCCTGCGCCGCCGGGACATGACCCTGCGGGGCGCCACTTCCCTGTGGATGTTTCCCATCTACGGCTGCGCTGCCCTGCTCTCCCCCGTGTGCCGCCTGCTGCGCGGCTGCTCCGTGTGGGCGCGGGGGTTTGCCTATATGGGCCTGATCTTCTCCGCAGAATTTTTCTCCGGAAAACTTTTGTCCGGACGCCGCCTCTGCCCCTGGGATTACAGCCGCAGCCGCTGGAACATACAGAGTCTGATCCGCCTGGACTTCGCCCCCTTCTGGTTCTGCGCAGGGCTTATGTTTGAGCGCCTCCTGTCAGGGCGGCAGAAAGCTTCCTGACCCTTTTACAGAACACGCGCCCCCGCAGCAATGCGAGGGCGGCAGACGCTTATGCCTATTCGGGATCGTCCATGTCCTGCAAGTCCCCCGAACCGATGTCCAGCATATTCACGGTGCGCCGTTTCAGCCGCGCTTTCTCGGAGGCCTCCAGAATAAAATCCTTGACCTCTTTGGAATGCCTGATATGGCACAGCAAAAGCTGGGGGTGGGTGGTGTCGCCGGTAAAACAGGTCACCGTCCCCAGGCCGAACAGCTTTTCCGCCAGCGTGGCGGAGTGCTGCACATCCTGCACTTTATACATATAACAGTCGTTTTCCACCGTCTTGAAAAAACCCGCGTTGATGGTGATCATATCCTCCCGCACCATGTATTTGGTGAAGGTAAAGGGAAGTCCAAAAAACAACAGCCGTTTTCTTTCTGTAAATTCCATCGCTTCCTCCATTTCCGCACTGCCCTCTGTGCGCAGCGGGCCTGTGCCGGACGCGCCGCAGCCGCGCCCTTCCCCCTCACAGTCCCAGGCTGGTTTCTTACCCTTTATCATACCAGATTGCCCTTCAGATAGCAAACTTCTTTTCCAAAAAAACAAATATTTTTCCATTGAAACTCCGTCCGGGACGTGGTATCATAAGAAAAAGCTGCAAAGCATATTTTTCGGAGGATGGGAGGTTTTATGATGACTGCAGAAGAATGTATCAGGAACCGCAGAAGTATCCGTAAGTTTACAGAGGAGGCCGTGCCCCATGCGCTGCTCTCCCGGATCGTGGAGACCGCCTCCTATGCCCCAAGCTGGAAGAATACCCAGATTGTCCGCTACATCGCCGTAGAGGGCGGCAAAAAGACCCAGCTTGCCCAGTGTACCAATTGGGTCGGCAATACCTCCATTATGGAGAGCGCCCCTGTGGTGATCGCCGTGACGCTTATCAAAGGACGCTGCGGCTACGAGCGGGACGGTTCTTTTTCCACTCCCAAGGGAGACCGCTGGCAGATGTATGACGCAGGCGCCGCCAGCGAAGCGTTCTGTCTGGCAGCCTGTGAACAGGGGCTTGGAACTGTTATCATGGGCCTGTTTGACGAGGAGAAGGCCTCGCAGCTCTTAGAGCTTCCCCAGGACAGGGAACTGGCTGCCCTCATCGCCATCGCGTATCCGGCCGAGTCGCCTGCAGCGCCCAGCCGCAAACCGGCGGCAGATTTATTGTCCTACCAATCATGAGGCGGGGAGCCGAAGGTTTTTCCTTCGGCTCTTTTTACGGGGCGCTTTTCCCGTCCCGGACCATATACATCAGACAGGAGGATATCTATGAGACACTTAATGAGCCCGCTGGATTTTACCGTGGAGGAGCTGGACAGGCTCTTTGACCTCGCAAACGACATCGAGCGAAACCCCGAAAAGTATGCCCACGCCTGCGACGGCAGGATATTGGCCACCTGCTTTTACGAGCCCAGCACCCGCACCCGTCTGAGCTTTGAGTCCGCCATGACCCGGCTGGGCGGCCAGGTGATCGGTTTTTCCGACGCGGCCTCCTCGTCTGCCTCCAAGGGGGAGAGCGTCTCCGACACCATACGCATCATCTCCTGCTACGCGGATATCTGCGCCATGCGTCATCCGAAGGAAGGCGCCCCCATGGTGGCCGCAGAAAAATCCTCGATCCCGGTCATCAACGCCGGGGACGGCGGGCACCAGCATCCCACCCAGACGCTGACAGACCTGCTGACCATCCGCAGCCTGCGGGGAACCTTAGGCGGGTTTACCATCGGCCTCTGCGGCGACTTAAAATTCGGCCGCACGGTTCATTCCCTCATCCACGCCCTGGCGCGCTACCGCGACATCCGCTTCCTCTTTATCTCCCCCGAGGAGCTTCGGGTGCCGGATTACATCACCGATCTTTTGAAGAAAAAAGGCATCCCCTATGAGGAAGTCATCCGCTTGGAGGACGTGATCGCCGATCTGGATCTTTTGTACATGACCAGGGTGCAGAAGGAGCGTTTCTTCAACGAGGAGGACTATGTGAGGCTGAAGGATTTCTATATTCTGGACATGGCCAAGCTCTCCCTGGCCAGGGAGGATATGCTGGTGCTTCACCCCCTGCCCAGGGTCAACGAGATCTCCGTGGAAGTGGACGCAGACCCCCGGGCCGCCTACTTTAAGCAGGCGCAATACGGCGTGTATGTGCGCATGGCGCTGATTTTAACCCTCCTGGGACTGGCTTAACACACAGGCGCCGTCCGGCGCACAGAAACGAGGTAATCATGTTAAACGTTGGAAAGATTGAAGAAGGTTTCGTACTGGATCACATCAAGGCCGGCAAGAGCCTGGAGCTCTATGAGCATCTGCAGCTGGACAAGCTGGACTGCACCGTGGCCATCATCAAAAACGCCCGCAGCAACAAGATGGGCAAAAAGGACATCTTAAAGGTGGAGTGTGACATTGACCGCCTGAATCTGGACGTCTTAGCGTTCATCGACCACAGCATCACCGTCAACGTGATCAAAAACGGCGAGATCGTCGAGAAGAAAGCGCTGGTGCTGCCAAAACAGATCACAAACGTCATCAAATGCCACAACCCCAGATGTATCACCTCCATCGAACAGGAGCTGCCCCACATTTTCTATCTGGCCGACCCGGAAAAAGAAGTCTACCGCTGCAAATACTGCGAGGAAAAGTACAAGTAGCCGTCAGGCTCCAAGCCGGGGAAAGCACAGGGTGACCTTGAACAGATCCCCGTCCACGACGATATCCATTTTCCCCTTCTGCAGCTCCACCAGGCTGGCGGCAATGGACAGGCCCAGACCGTTTCCCTCCATATGGCGGGAGCTGTCTCCCCGCACGAACCGTTCCGTCAGCTCCTGGGCCGACAGATTTAAGGGGTACTGGGACATATTGCGGAAAATGATCCGCACTTCCCTCTCTGTGGTCTCCACGCTGAAGTACACTCTGGAATTTTCCTGGGCGTACTTACAGATATTGTTGAGCAGATTGTCAAAGACCCGCCACAGCTGCCTGCCGTCTGCCAGGATCTCCACCGGCTCCTCCGGCTGGGATTCCATCAGCTGCAGTCCTCTCCCCTCCAGCCGCTTCTGATACTCTCCCACCGCCTGGGACCAGATCACGCCCACCTGACAGGGCTGTAAATCCATCTCCAGATTCCCTGTGGCGGCTTTCGAGGCCTCCAATAAATCATCCATCAATTTCTTCAGCCGCTCAGACTGCCGAAACAGCACCTGGGCGTATTCCCGGATCCGTTCATTTTCCGTTTCCTCCTGGCAGATCAGATCGGAGTAATTGATGAGGGACGTAAGCGGCGTCTTTAAATCGTGGGAGACGTTGGCGATCAGCTCCGTCTTCAGGCGCTCGCTTTTCATCCGCTCCTCCACCGCCCTTGAAATTCCATATCCTATGTTATTTAAATTTTCTCCGTGCCGCTTCATGTTGCCGAACATCCATCTGGTGTCAAGCGTCTGTCCCTGTTTTCCCTCCGCCAGCGCTTTCGACATCCCAAACAGGCGCTTCCAGACGACGCCCAGATAGATCACAAGGGCCAGGAGAAACAGTTTTTCTATCTGCCACAGCAAAACCCCTTCCGTCTCCACAAACGCGGCGCAGCCCAGAAATTCCAGAAAGCTCAGTGCGAAAAAGGCCGCCAGCAGAGGTACGATTACCGGCAGGCTCTGATACACCGCCCCCGCGGCCCGCCTGATCCCGCGAAACAGCCGCAGAATGCCCCGGCAGAGGTGATACACAAGGGTCCCGCGCCACCACTTTTGCGTCTTCAGCTTCCCCGCCGCCAGATAAGGGAAGGAGATCCCCCACAGGCTGGCCGCCGCGGCGGGCAGCCCCACACAAAAGCCCGCCTCCCACAAATCGGAAGGATCCATGTAGTCAATCCACTCGGCCCACGCCATGAGGATTACGCACAGCCCAACCGCCCAGAGGCCTCCCAGCACATCCAGAAAGATCCAGTTATCCAGAGGCGTCCTCCCCCTTTCCCCGTATCTTTTCCCCGCACTGTGCAGCAGAAAGAGGACGCACCAGAGCACAAGGCATCCGCCCCCCAGGACAAGTCCCACGACTGCATAGCGCATCTGATACAGGAAGGTGGCGTTCCGGTAGATCCGGCGCAGCCCGTCCGGATTGGGCAGGCCCGGCTTTATGTAGACCCTGCCCACATACTCCCCCTGGGAGAGCTTCGGCTCCCAGTCATCCCCCAGCAGCGCCTCCAGTTCCTCCGTCTCGATGGGGATCTCGCCGCAGACGTGCGTCGTTTGGTAACTGCCGTTATTTGTACTCCACAGCACGGTTTCCGTCCCCGCCTGCAGGATATCCACATCCACATTGCAGGATTCATAATGCCGCCGGATGGTCTGCTCCGACACCCCGTCCCCGGCCATTCTTTTTAAGTCATAAGCATAGCTGACCGCCGTGCCGAGGGATAGATTCTCAAAAGCCTCCTGGGACGACTCATACAGATAAAAATCATGGTTTGCCGCAGCCAGAAAACCCATGGCGGAAACTGCCGTCACAAAGCTTCCAACCGTCAGAAGCACAAAAGCGGCCGCCTTCGCCCAGAACGATCCCGCCCGGGACGCCCTCTCCCTTTCGCTTTCCCTTTTTTTCATCTTTCCTCTCATGTTCCCTCTCATTCTGCCGCTTCCGCAGCCCTAATATTACCGCATAAACCGTTCCCGCTTTTCACACTTGTAGCCCTGCCCCCACACCACCTTGATGTATCTGGGTTCCGCCGGATCGATCTCCAGCTTCTCCCGCAGATGCCGGATGTGCACCGCCACAGTGTTTTCGCTCCCATAGGGCAGATCCTTCCAGATCCGTTTATAGATTTCCTTTGGGGAAAAGACCTGCCCCTGATTTTCCATCAACAGCTTCAGGATATCGTACTCCGTTGGCGTTAAAGAAACCTCCTCGCCGTCCACCGACACCCGCTTCTGTCTGTCGTCCAGCTCGATTCCCCCGATGCGGATCACCTCTTCGGGCAGCGTCCCCGCCCCCAGCTGCAGATACCGGCGCAGCTGGGACTTCACCCTGGCCGCCACCTCCGCCGGATGGAAGGGCTTCGTGATATAGTCGTCGGCCCCTACCGTCAGCCCTAAAATCTTGTCCGCGTCCTCCGACCTGGCGGTCAGCAGGATGATGGGGACGTTGCTCTTCTCCCGGATCTTCACCATGGTCTCGATCCCGTCCATCTCGGGCATCATCACGTCTAAAAGCACCAGATGGATCATCGTACTGGAGATCACCTCCAGGGCCTCTTTTCCGTTAAAGGCTTCGTGCAGCACATAGTTCTCGTCATGAAGATAGATTTTCAGCGCGTTGACGATATCCCGCTCGTCGTCGCAAAGTAAAATATGGTACATGGCCTGCCTCCTCACTGCAACCATTGTAGCAAAAAAAGCTTTAACAAAAAACACGTCAAACCATTAAGATTTTTTTAAGACGAAAAAAGCTGCTGCCCGGCCGGTTTCCCGGAGGTGCAGCAGCCTGAGCAGCCTGTTTTCTATTGTCTTTTATTGCTTCCTATTGCTTCTTGTTACTTTCTATCGCTTTCTGTTATTGCGTATTGTTTCCTGCAATTTCCTACTGTTCCTGTTCTGTCCCCTTCTTCCCCCGTTTCCTCTGACGGGCCTGCCGTTTCAGTTCTTCCAGGGCCTCGGGATAGCTCTCAGAAGTCATGCCGGGGTTGCCTTTGAGCTGGTGGCGCTGGAAGAAGTCCCGGAGCACGCCCAGCCGTTTCGTCATTTCCACGTTCACGGCATACTTGGTCTTTAACTCCGAAAGTTCCTCCTTCACACTCTCCAGATAGGCGCTGGGCCTGGAGGCGCCCAGGGTTTTTAAGCTTTCCAGCTTGCCCTCGATGCCCAGCTTCAGCTCATCCATACTCTCCACAAGCGCCTCCCTGCGGCTGCCGATGTTTTCTCCGGCGGAGGTGATGATAGCGTCCAGCCGCTTCTGGATCGCCTGCAGCTCCTCTTTGGCCTTGGCCATCTTCACCATCAGATCCCGCAGGTCAATGGCAGCCTTGAAAGAGAGCACAAAATCTGCGGTGAGGAACACCGTCAAAAGGATGGTCGCCGCCGATACCAGGCGCTCCGGCAGGAGGAATAAGAGCTTTTCTACCTGCACATGGAGAAACTCCGTCATCAAGACAGTCAGAAATCCCCAGGAGAGCGTGGTGCCAAGGCAGATATACCCCCGGAAATTAAACCTTTGGTTGGAGTAATCCCAGTAGCGCACCTTGAACAGCTTTTCCATAACAACACCCGTTATATATTCCAGGATCGTCGCCCCCACACAGCCGGACAGGTACACCAGAAAGAGATTGTCCCGAAAAGGCATGGACACCACCAGCATCATGATCGCGCCGCTGCCGTACAGGGGCAGGAACGGCCCCCGCAAAAATCCCCGGTTAGTGAGTTTTCTGGAACAGATGGACACATAGGCGGATTCCACGCACCAGCCTAAGAAACAATACAGATAAAAGAAAAACAACCATTGGATGATCGTATAAGACTCCATTTCTACCCCCGTCATCTGTACACTGCCACTTCTATGGCAAGCCTTCCTTTTTTTGTCTCCCGGATCCCTTCCGTCAGCCTGAACTTGCCGAATCCCCGGGCGTTCACAGTCTCTCCCGTTTTTAAAAAACGATCGTTATTTAAGCAGGGCCTGCCGTCCACATAGACTTTCCCGGCCCGAAACAGCTCCAGGCTCTTTTCCCTGGAGAGGTTGTAAACCTTTGCAATCAGGGCGTCAACCCGCAGGGAAGATACCTGTACGGTCAGCTGCTCCGGCCGCTCTGGCGCAGGCATAAAATCCGCCTCCGCCACGCTGCAGGAAATGGGAGTATGCTTTACCTTCCGAAAGTTCTGACACAGAAATTCCGATACCGTGTCCAGACAGAAAAGCCATGCCTCCTTCTCCCCCACCCGGATGTCCCCCAGCGTGCCCCTGTCAATCCCCAGGTTCATCAGCGCACCCAGAAAATCCCGGTGTGACAGTTCTTCCGCAAACTTCTGCTGAGGCGGCTTCAGATGAAGGCAGACGATGGGAAAGGGTACTGCATATCCAAGCTCCCTTTCCTCCCCGAAGCGCACCACCACCCGCTCCGCGTCAGGATACCCGCCGTAGAGCGAATATCCTGCATAGCTGACCTCCCGTTCCTGCTGCCAGAAAATATCCTGCTGGGCAAGTCCCAAAAACCCGGTAAAGGTATAAATCCCCTGGGTATAGGAGCGCCCCGCCAGATCCCGGAAGCGGTTTTCCCATTGTTTTGTCTCTTTGTCGTTTTCCTGCGCCATGGGCCATTCCTCAGGAAAAGCTGATCACTTCTTCTTTGGGCGCCTTTGTCTTCTCCACGGACAGGGCGTGCAGGATGGGCCCTTCCCCCTGGTAGTCTTCCCAGTATTCCTTGGAGACCGTGGCGGTGACCTTTACCCAGTCCCGCTGATGTAAGGCGCTGGCCCCCTGATATTCACAGGCATATCCCAAAAAAGCCATATCCTCCGCACAGCAGGTCATGGCCATGCGGCCCGGCACAAAGTAATTGTCCGGGAAGTCTTCAGGCTTGAGCACCATCGCCACAAACTGCAGCTTTTTCCCCACATAGCGCTCCAGATGATCCATGGTGTCCAGATACCAGATGCCGTATCCTTCGTCGTCCAGAAAGATGACCTCCTGATTTAAGTCGTAGGGCAGATCCTCCTCGAAAATCTCGTCGATTTCCCCCTTGGCGTCCTCAAAGACCACATCCGCCCCTGGGTTCACCGCCTTGATGTTGCGCCGGTAGCTGCCCAGCTCCTCCCGCACATTGTCGCAGCGGTTGAAAATGATCATCTCGGATTTGCGGATCATCTCCGCCAGGAGAGAGCGCATATTGGTGTAATACATGGGAAACGTAGAGCCGTCTATGGTGGTGATCTGCTGTTCGATCTTCCAGTACCAGGGCAGCTTTGCGTTTTTATAATTCCACATACCGTTATACTCGATGATGATGCGCTCCGGCTTGTGCTTTTTCTCCAACTCCATCAGGTGGGAGGGATTGAAGTCTTTTTCCTCCTCAATCCGCTCCACCACAGTTCGGCTCTTCTTCAAAAGATCGTCGTCATACTCGTTCTCCCCCTCCTCGCAGAGAAGGAGCAGCGTGATTCCCTTAATCTGAAAATAGGGCTGTCCCAGCGTAAAAGTGATAAATTCTGTCTTGCCGCTCTCCAAAAACCCGTTGATCACATATACCGGCTTCATGCTGTGCTCCGCCTTTCCTTTCCGTCCCGTCCGTTCCTACGCCTGGAACAATGCTTCCAGCTTTTCCTCCTCCAGCTCTGCGCCGATGACACAGATCTTTCCGGTGACCTCCGGGCTGCCCTTTCTCACATCGTGCTCCTGGGGCACATAGTCAAAATAGATCCATGTCCCGTCGGGAGCGGGCACCATGCCCTTGGCGCGGAGGATGGAGCCGTATTCGCCGCTGTCTAACGCCGTCAGGATCCCCTCTATTTTTTCAGCGGAATACACCGCAGGCGTCTCCCGGCCCCAGCTGGTGAACACTTCGTCCGCGTGATGGTGGGAATGATCGTGGCCGCAGCCGCAGTCCCCGTCATGGCCGTGATGATCGTGGTCGTGGTGATGGTCGTGACAGTGATCGTGGTCGTGGTCATGACAGTGGTCATGATCGTCCTCATGGTCATGGCAGTGATCGTGGTCGTGATCGTCCTCGTGGTCATGGCAATGATCGTGGTCGTGATGATGCTCGTCCTCATCCTCGTGGCAGTGACAGTGATCGTGGTCGTGATCGTCCTCGTGGTCATGCTCATGGTGATGCCCGTGCTCATCCTCATGGCCATGGCAGTGATCGTGGTCATGGTGATGGTGATGATCCTCATGCTCCTCCTGCACCTGGGCAAGCATCTCCTGCATCATCCCGTCCAGGGTGTCCGCCCCCTCGATGGTGGCCAGCACTTCCCTGCCGTCTAACTGGGCTAACGGCGTGGTGATCAGCGTCGCCTTGGCATTGTGCTCCCTTACCAGCTTCACGCACTCCTCCAGCTTTTCCCCGGTCACCTTATCCGTCCGGCTTAAGAGGATCGTGCCCGCAAACTGGATCTGGTTGATAAAAAATTCGCCAAAGTTTTTGAGGTACATTTTCGCCTTGGAGGCGTCTACCACCGCCACGGCGCTGTTGACCTGCACGTCCAGCTCCGCCGCCACATCCTCCACTGCCCTGAGCACGTCGGAGAGCTTGCCCACCCCGGAGGGCTCAATGAGGATCCGCTCCGGCGCGTAGGTGGAGATCACTTCCTTTAAGGAAGCGCCGAAATCCCCCACCAGGGAACAGCAGATACAGCCGGAGTTCATCTCCTTGATCTCAATGCCGGACTCCTTTAAAAAGCCCCCGTCAATCCCGATCTCGCCAAACTCGTTCTCGATGAGCACCGTCTTGCTGCCATCCAGCGCCTCCTTTAACAGTTTCTGGATCAGCGTGGTCTTGCCTGCGCCCAAAAAACCGGAAACAACATCTATCTTTGTCATTGCTGCCATCCATCCTTTCTGCCCCGCCCGGACAGGCGGTCATTTTGTTCCCTATCATCATCCCCCATATTTTTCCTGTTGTCAATAGGACAAATTTTCAATTTCCGCCAGAATCAGCGCCAGCGGAACCACCGCCCACTGCCCGTCGCCGCTTCGCCCGGACAGAATCCCCAAAAAATGCCCCCTGCGGTCAAAGAGCCCGCCGCCGGACATTCCCGGCTCCCCGGCAGCGCTCACCCAGCTCATATACTGCCCGTAGTCCTCCATGTAGATCCAGGGCTCCAGAATCTGCCCCTCGTAGGCGTCCTCCGCCACACCGCTCCTGCTCCCCATGACGATGCAGCCGTCTCCCTGGCCGACGCTGTCATAGACCTCCTTGTCACAATTGGCCAGACAGTAGGACGAAAGACGGCTCTCCGGGATCTGCGCAGACGGCACCCGCACCACCGCCAGGTCAGACTGGACAGAGCGCATAAAATCCCCGCTCTCGTACTCCCAGCCGTCTGAAAAAGTGACAAGCACCGTCCCGGAGGCTTCCTCCAGCACATGAGCTGCGGTCAGGATCAGAAGCTGCCCTTCCTCCAGCCCGTAGAGGACGCCGCTGCCCAAAAGCCCTCCTGCCCGAAGCTGCACCATCATACCGCCGCACTGCTCCTGCAAAAGTCCCGCCAGATTCTGCGTCTCCGGGTCTTCAAAGGTCAGAAGCGGCGCCGTCTCTATGGCGGGAGTATCCTGCGTTTCCCCCGAGGGCAGGGGGGATATGGGGAAAGGGGAGGCGGTTTGCGGCCCGTCTCCTGCCGGACTGTCCACGGCCCGTCCGCCGCACCCTGCAAAAGACAGAAAAACCGCCAGAACCAGCGCTGCGGCCAGCCCGTATCGTTCTTTTTCTTTCCCTGTGAGCCGTCTCCTGCGCATCCCGCCTCTCCTTCCCGGGGCTTGTTTTAGACAAAGCGCTTTCCGTCTTCCGGAAGCTTTCCGTCCGGCTGCCGCCCTTGTGGCTTTTTCTGAGAAAACCCCTGTACAACGGGTCAAAGATCCATTGTACAGGGGCCGTTTGCGGTAAGCAGGACGATAAGCCGGGTTATGTCGCGGATGATCATCTATCTAGCGCGGCTGTCGCCAGCCGCGTCAAGCGACCTACCTGAAAGCAGGCCGGGCAAGCCTATGGCTTTCGTTTTGGTCTTGCTTCGGATGGGGTTTACATGGCTCCGCCCGTTGCCGGACGGACGGTAGTCTCTTACACTGCCTTTCCACCCTTACCAGGCCTTCGGCCTGGCGGTATCTCTCTGTTGCACTGGCCTTGGAGTCGCCTCCACCGGACGTTATCCGGCATCCTGCCCTGTGAAGCCCGGACTTTCCTCACCCGCAGGCTTACGCGCTGCGGCCGCGATCACCTGTCCTACTTACCTCTTGGTATTATACGGATTTCCCTTCCAAAATGCAAGTGCCTTACGCCACTTTCCGGAACGGGATCACGTTGTCCTGCTGTTCTTTCTTCTCCCGTCTTCCAAACAGCCTCATCACCCCACGCATCAGCTGCCAGTAGCCCACAACGGCCAACGGATACATCATCACATAGTAAGGCAGGATATACCTGGCCTTGGCCTCCCAGATCACACTGAAAAAGAACCCGCCCAGAATCGTGGCCGCCAAAAGGTATTTTAAGATACTGTCCCCCTTCTTTACCGCAAAGAGGAAATAGCACACCATCCCCGCATACAGCACAAACTGCATCCTGTCGCAGCAGGCCAGCACCTGTACAAAATACTGCCCGTGCACCTTATAGTCCAGGCTGTCCGGCCCCGGCTCCTTCCCCTCGCTGTATTGTGCGCTGAAAAACAGGGACTGATACAGGGGCTGGTTCCACTGGGAGAGCAGCTTCTCCCGGTAAAATGCCCTCGCATAGGCCGGATTGTCCCGGAAGTACGCAAGCCGCTCCTTGATGTGTATCCCGGACACCCATCTGGCGTACTCCGGATCGTTGTCCGATTCCCAATACACCTTTTTACAATACTCCGTAAACCAGCCGTACTTTCCATTCTCCTCCTGCATTCCCATGGCCAGGTACGACGTCGCCGGAATGCCTCCCAGGGGATGCGCAAGCCCTGCCCGCGTCTCGTACATCTTTGTGACGCCTGTATAAGCCGCCCAGGGAAGCGCAACGCACAGGACGAGCGCAGCCAACAGCTTTTTATCCTTCCTCTGCAGGGCGTATACCCCGGCGCACAGGCAGAGGGCGATCAGCATAATCAAAGAATTTTCCCGCACCAAAACCGCCATGGTCACCGCAGGCACCAGCGCCGCCAGATACCGGATGCGTCCATCCTTCCCGTATTGCAGCAGCAGGACGGCGGAGAGCAGGATACAGAAAATGCTGGGCACATCCCCGTACACCCACCCCGTATAAAAGATCAAAGGCAGGCAGAAGACCATACACAGGCAGTATCCCAGGACAACCGCCATATGTCCCGTCATCCTGCGGATCAGGAGATACCCCAGGATGCCGATCCCCACTACAAGCGCCACATTGATCAGCTGACAGGCAAAGTAATTGTATGTCCCCACCAGGCGAAACAGCGCTTCCACCACTGCCATCAGCCCAAGCTGCTGGGGCCACATATCACAGTATCCGCCCTTTTCCAGGAAAAAATACCCGCCTTCGATAAAGTAGGAAGCCCCTCCGTAGATAAATGCCTGATCCCCCACCGGCACCCGGTCGATCTCCCGGATCCAGTACAGGCCCGCCCCGCCCATCCACAAAGACAGCGCCGTGACGGCAGCCCGCATCACCCATTCCTGCGCCTTAGGGGCAAGGCGCTTTTCCAGCAAAAACAAAAGCCCAATCCCACCCGCAGCAATCGCCAGGGCAAGCAGATTTCTGGCCACGGAGTCCGGCACATTGGCGGGAAATTCATCGCCGTAGGGCGGTATGTACTGGGTATAGCGCATGGCGTACCAGGAAAGCCATACAAAGATACAGCCCCCCACAATCTTTAACGTCCAGCCTGCCGCCGCGGCAAGCCCCGATGTCATCCTGTCGTAAATCTTTGTCTTCTCCTGCGCCATAGGCATCTCCCTGATCCGCAGATGCGGCCCTTTTCCCGCGTCCCTGCCGGCACCGCTCTACACGTTAAAACAACTTCCGCCCACAAATTCCCTGCAGATGGAATTGTTCGGCAGGCTCTCGCTGGGCACGCTGAGGAAATAGTCCAGAAACTTCAACAGCCGCTTCGCCTCATGGTACTCGGGATCTTCCTTGGAGATCTGGAAGAGAAGCGGCTCTGCAAAGGGCTTTAAGACGGCAAGCTCATAAATGAGCGCTGAGTTAAACATGGCGTCCGCGCTCTCCTGGAAGGGAAAGATATTCTCCTCCTCCCCCCTGCGGACGGAGGGCCACATCTGAATCGTCCGCCGGGCGCTTGCCCCTCTGGTACGGGCGTCCCGCACCATCCGGCGCAGAAGCCTGCCGTCGGTGGTGGGGATCCGGTTGTGCGCGTCCACGTTCAATGTAGTCAGCGCACTGATGTAAATCTTATACTTGCTCTCCTCCGGCAGGGCGTAAGACATCTTTTCATTCAGGCCGTGGATGCCTTCGATCACCAGGATATCTTCCTCCCCCAGCTGTCTGAAGTCCCCCCGGTATTCCCGCTTGCCCGTTTTAAAGTTAAAGGTCGGAAGCTGTACCCGCTCCCCCGACAGAAGCCTTGTCATATCCTCGTTAAACTGCCTGATGTCGATGGCTCCCAGGCACTCGAAATTGTAATCCCCCTTCTCATCTCTCGGCGTCAGCTCCCTGTCTACGAAGTAATCGTCCAGCGCGATGGGATGGGGCACCTTCCCCAGGGTTCTGAGCTGGATGGCAAGCCGGTGGGAAAAGCTGGTCTTTCCCGAGGAGGACGGCCCTGCGATCATGATAAATTTGACATTCCCACGGCTCACGATGTCCTTGGCGATCTCCCCGATCTTTCTCTCCTGCTGCGCCTCCTGAACCAGGATCAGCTCGCTCATGGAGCCGCTGCAGATCTGGTCGTTTAAATCCCCCACCGTCTCGATGCCTGCGGTACGTCCCCACTCCTGGGCGTCCTCCATGGTCTCAAACAGCTTCTTCCGCTCCTCGAAGGGCTCCACCACGCCGGGGTTTTTCTGGGTGGGCAAAAGCAGCATGAACCCGTTTTCATAGGGAATCACGTCAAACCATTTCACATACCCGGTGTGGGGCAGCATATAGCCGTAATAGTAATCGTAATATCCGTCCAGCTCGTAGATGTTGACGGCAGAGCTCATGCGGTAGCCGAACAGCCGCTCCTTATCCGTCATACCCTTCTCCCGAAACAGCTCCATGGCGTCGTCCAGCGGGTAAGAGCGCTTTTTAAAAGGCAGGCAGGAGGCCTCCAGCTGCCGCATCCTGTCTTTGATCTTTTCCGCATTTTCCCGGGTGGCAGGCACCTTCCCCATGGCGTTGATATATGTCCCATTCCCCACCGCAAACTCCACGCAGCTTTTCTGGGCCGCCTCCGGGCCGAACACGTCGCAGATGCCCTTTAAAAGCAGCATGGTGGCAGCGCGCACATAGGTTTTGTACCCGGGGCTGTCCGTCAGGGTATAAAAGTCCAGGGTACAGTCCCTGGTCACCTTTTTAAACAGTTCGCGGATCTTGCCGTTTGCCACCGCAAGGGCGATCATGGAATCATATCTATCCTGTACCTGGGACGCAATCGTCTCAAAGGTAGTCCCCTGCGGATATTCCCGCCTTTCCCCGCACACCGTGACAGTTGCCATTCCTTCCTCCCTTTCCGGCGCTTCCCCCCGCAGAAAGCCCTACGGCTCAAACAGGGCAAGCGCCTGTCGGATCTCCTCCAGCTCTTTTTCCATCTGCGCCAGGCGGATCCCGGCCCGGGGGGACGCAAGCGGCTCCATCTGCCGGGAAAGCCGCTCCAGAAGCGCTTCCTGCTGCCGCAGATACTGGGGCAGCAGAGGATGCCTCTCCTGGAGCAGTTTTTCCCCGAACCTGTCGTACAGGCCCCTTCCGTCCTCCCCGGCGCTGCAGCGCGTCTCCCCGTCTGGCAGCACCCGCATGGCAAAATAATACTTTCCTTCCTCTAAGACCATATCCTCCGCCGCCACGGCAAAGCCCGACCTGCGCAGGAACCTCCGAAGCGCCTCTATCTCCGACTGGGGCTGCAGGATGAGTTCCCGCAATCCGCGCGCTTTCTCCATCCCCTGGGTCAAAATTTTTTCCATGAGCCTGCCGCCCATCCCGGCGCACACCGCGCTGTCGGCCTCCCCGGGGGAGAGCGCCTCAAAGCCGTCCGAGAGCCGGGTCTGTATGTATGCGTCCAATCCCCAGTCCTTTATGTGCTGTGCAGCGGCTGAGAGCGGCCCTTTGCGCACATCCATGGCGACCACGCCGGGGCTGATCCCCGCCTGTACCAGATAAATAGACAAAAACCCATGGTCGCAGCCGATGTCGGCCACCCGGCTGCCCGGCGTCACCAGATCCGCCAGCATACGGAGGCGCCTGGACAAAACAACCCTGTCCCCCATCAGTCCAGATAATCCTTCAGCTTCCTGCTCCGGCTGGGATGGCGCAGCTTCCGGAGCGCTTTGGCCTCAATCTGGCGGATCCGCTCCCTGGTCACGTTAAACTCCTTGCCCACTTCCTCCAGGGTGCGGGCCCGCCCGTCGTCCAGTCCAAACCGCAGGCGCAGCACCTTCTGCTCCCGCTCGGTCAGCGTCCCCAGCACCTCCACCAGCTGCTCCTTCAACAGGGTGAACGCCGCCGCATCCGCGGGAACGGGCACATTGTCGTCCTGGATGAAATCCCCCAGGTGGCTGTCCTCCTCCTCGCCGATGGGCGTCTCCAGAGAAACCGGCTCCTGGCTGATCTTTAAGATTTCCCGCACCCGGTCCACAGGCATATTCATCTCCTCTGCGATCTCCTCCGGGGTCGGTTCCCTCCCAAGCTCCTGCAGCAGCTGCCTGCTGACCCGGATCAGCTTGTTGATGGTCTCCACCATATGCACCGGAATGCGGATGGTTCTGGCCTGGTCTGCGATGGCCCGGGTGATGGCCTGCCGGATCCACCAGGTGGCGTAGGTGGAAAACTTATACCCCTTCCGATAATCAAATTTTTCCACGGCTTTAATCAGACCTAAGTTTCCCTCCTGGATCAGGTCCAGAAACAGCATCCCACGGCCCACATACCGCTTGGCAATGCTGACCACCAGCCTGAGATTGGCTTCCGCCAGGCGTTTCTTCGCCTCCTGGTCGCCCAGCTCCATCCGCTTTGCCAGTTCAATCTCCTCCTCGGCAGAGAGCAGGGGCACCTTGCCGATCTCCTTTAAATACATCCGCACCGGGTCTTCGATGCTGATGCTGTCGGGGATGGACAAATCCAGGTTTTCCACGTCCACATCGTCCTCCTCCGCAAGGAGGATCTCCTCGTCGTCCACATCGTCGTCGTCCGTGATGCGCAGCACATCCACATTGTTCTGCTCCAGGACGTCCAGAATCCTCTCAAACTGTTCCTCCTGCAGCGGCATCTCCGCGAAAAATTCACTGATCTCCTGGTATTCCAGCACATTCCTTTTCTTCTTTGCCAGCGCCAGCAGTTCCTTGACTTTCTCGTCAAACCTTGCCTGTGTGTTTTCATCCATTGTAGTAGCTCCATCCTTCCTCGGGAAGCCGCCTTCCCTGTCATTTATAGTTATAACCCCTATTCCAGTGAAATATGCGTTTTTGCCAGTTCTTCCAGGGCTTTCTTCCCTTCTACCGCCTGCCTTAAGGCGTTTACGTCCGTCCCCAGCCGCTCCATGTGGTACTCGTAGCTGTTCTTTTTGACGGCCAGAAGAATATCCCGGAACGCTTTCTCCCGCTCCTGGCCCGTCTCCATCCGGGGCAGGGTAGTGTGAAACAGCTCCGCCACTTCCCGCTGCGTGCTCTCCTCCTCAAACATACTGATGATGCCCGCAGGCTGAAAGGCGCCCTGATCCAGCTCCCCGAACAGACGCTCTGCCACTGTCCGGTAGAGTTCCTCCGTAAAGTCCTCCGGGCCTATGTATTTCCGGATCCTGCCGTACAGCCCAGGCTCGTCCGCAAGCCAGGAAAGAAGCAGCCTCTGGGAGCGCTTTGCGCCCTCCTCCGGGCGGTTCTTTGCATGGATCCCCGATCTGGGCCGCTCCAGGGGCTTTTCCAGGCCGGTCTGGGCCGCATAGCCGTTTACCAGCTTCCGCAGGTTATCCACGCCGATCAGATACTTGTCGGCCACCGCCTGAAGGTAGTTGTCCCGCTCCACATCTTCGGAAAACCCGCATAGTTTCTTTGCAATCTCCCGGTAGAACTTTGTCTTTTCCTCCGGGTCGTCCAGCGCATACTGCCCCTCCAGAATCCTGATCTCAAAGAAAAAGCTGTTTTCCGCCCTGTGAATGCGCTCCTCGAAGGCCTCTTTTCCCAGCGCCTTGATAAACTCGTCCGGATCCTTATAGGGCCGCATATCGATGACCTTTCCCGTAAGGCGCGCCTCCCGCAGGATCTCGATGGCCCGCAGCGCCGCCTTCACCCCCGCGCCGTCGCTGTCGTAGGCGAGCAGTACGCTGTCCGTACAGCGCCGCAGCAGTCCTGCCTGCTGGGGCGTAAAGGCCGTGCCCAGGGAGGCCACCGCCTGGGTGAATCCCACCTGGTGCAGGGCGATCACATCCATATACCCCTCGCAGAGGATGATGCTGCCCGCCTTGGACTTGCGGGCAAAGTTTAACCCGTATAAGTTCCTGCGCTTGTCAAACACCGGGGTCTCCGGGGAATTTAAGTACTTTGGCTCTCCCTCCCCCATGACCCGGCCTCCGAAGCCGATGACCCGGTTATTGCTGTCCTGGATGGGGAACATGACACGGTTCCAGAACTGGCTGGACAGGCCGTGCCGCTCTGAATAGCTGGCAAGCCCGGCCTCCTTGATCAGTTCGTCCTCAAACCCCTTTCCCCGCAGGTACTGTATCAGATCCACGCCGTTTTTTCCCGCATAGCCCAGGCCAAACCGATGCATGGTCTCGTCGGTGAGCTGCCGCCTGCGCAGATAAGCCATCCCGGTCTCGCCCCGCTTGTCCCTGAGCTGATAGTAGAAAAACCCGGCCGCAGCCTTGTTGACCTCCAAAAGCCTTGCCCGCCGGTTTTCCCTGCGCCTGCTCTCCTCCCCCTCCTGGGCCTGGGGGAGCGCTACGCCCGCCCGCTCCGCCAGCGCCTTCACCGCCTCGGGAAAGGTATAATTTTCATAGTTCATGAGAAACGTGTAGACATTGCCCCCCGCCCCGCAGCCAAAGCAGTAGTACATCTGCTTGGCCCCGGACACGGAAAAAGACGGGGTCTTTTCGCCGTGAAAAGGGCACAGCCCCCAGTAGTTGCTGCCCTTCTTCTGCAGCTTCACATAGCCCGCCACCACGTCCACAATGTCGTTTTTCTCTCTGATCTCTTCTACCAGTTCGTCCGAATAGTACATGAATCTGCCACCTGCCCGTCAGATCGCCCAGGACTTTGGAATATAGATTTCCTCGTAGAGGGAAATGGCAAACCGATCCGTCATCGCCCCCACATAGTCGCAGACCACCCGCTCCTTTTCTTCCCCCTGCTCCAGCAGTTTTAAAAATTCCTCCGGCAGAGCGTCGATGTGCTTGCAGAAATGCAGATAAAGCGTCTCCATCAGCGCTTCCGCCTTGCTCTCCTCGCTCTTTGCCACCGGGTTCTGGTAGACGTTTTCAAACATGAACCGGCGCATCTTCTGCATGGCTTCCGCCATCGGCTGGGACATCTGGATATCGTTTTTCCCCATGCTGTTTGTGACAATGTCGTGGATAAAGTGATCCAGCCGCTCCCCTGTGGTGGATCCGATCGTCTCCCTGATGTCCCGGGGGACGTCTTCCTCCGTCAGAATCCCCGCCCGCAGGGCGTCGTCCATGTCGTGGTGGATGTAGGCAATCTTGTCGGAAAACTGGACGATCTTCCCCTCCAGGGTATGGGGCGTGCCCACCATCTGGTGGTTTAAGATCCCGTCCCGCACCTCAAAGGTGAGGTTTAAGCCCTGGCCGCCCTTCTCCAGCCTGTCCACCGTCCGGACGCTCTGCACATTGTGCTCAAAGCCGAAGGGACAGACGCGGTTCAACGCCCGCTCTCCCGCATGGCCAAAGGGGGTGTGCCCCAAGTCATGGCCCAGGGCAATGGCCTCCACCAGCTCCTCGTTGAGCCGCAGGGCCTTGGCAATGGTGCGGGCGTTCTGGCTTACCTCCAGGGTGTGGGTCAGGCGGGTGCGGTAGTGATCCCCCTCCGGGGACAAAAAGACCTGGGTCTTATCCTTCAGACGGCGGAAAGCCTTGCAGTGGATGATCCTGTCCCTGTCGCGCTGGAACACAGGGCGGATGTCGCAGGGCTCCTCCGGCCTTGCGCGGCCTTTGGAGTTGATGCTCAGGGCTGCGTAGGGACTCAAATATTCTTTTTCCTGTTGCTCAAAGCTTTCTCTGATCGTCATGTTCCCTCTTCGTCTCCTACTTATAATATTCTGCGTTCCCCTTGGAATTCCTTTTATTTTCCTCTCCGCCTACCGGCAGATATCATAGATAAATTCCGCGTTCTTGTCCATGGCGTCCCGGGCGGCCTTCACAGGAGACATCTGGAAAACGTGCCACATCCCGGGATAAACGTCCATCTTGACGGATACATTGGCCTCCACAAACGCCTGGTGCAGGCGCTTGGAGTCGCTGAGCAGGATTTCGTTCTCCCCCACCTGGATATAGGTGGGCGGGAATCCCTCAAATTCCCCAAACAGAGGAGAGATCAGGGGATCCTTCAGATCCTGCCCCGGCGCGTAAGCCTCCACCATCCTGTCGATGTAAGCCCGATCCAGCACAGGGTCTAACTCCGCCTTGGTCTGAAAGGACTTTCCCGAGGAGGTCAGATCCGTCCAGGGGGAGAGCAGCAATATCCCTCTTGGCAGAAGCCGCCCCTCCCTCTTTAAGCGCAGCGTAAGGGACAGCGCCAGATTACCCCCCGCCGAATCCCCGGTGAGGATCACATCCCGGGCACCGTACCCCAGAAGCATCAGATAATCCCACGCTTTCATGGCGTCCTCCGGCGCCGCCGGGTAGGGATGCTCCGGCGCCAGCCGGTAGTCAAAGCACAACACGTCCATGGAGGTGGACTGGGCCAGCTTGGAGGTCAGCGTCCTGGCGTACAGGCGGCTCCCCGTAGAATATCCGCCGCCGTGGCAGTGCAGCAGCACATACTTTTTCATATGGGCCCGGTTTACGCTGACCCATTCGCCGCTCATGCCTCCTATCTCTACCTCCCGGTAACAAATATCCCGGGTGTTGCTCAAAATCGAACCAATCTGATCCTGGGAATGCCTGTGTTTCTCGATATCCGGGTTTTCCACCAGCCCATGGACGCGCCGGATCACACTCATCAGGTTCTGATTCCGCTTTTTCCCTTTTTCCTGTCCCATCTTTTCCTATCTTTTCCTCCCATGTCCGCCGCCAGAGCGGCCCGCCGTCCGGCCCGCCTAGAAATGCAGCCTGCGCCGCACACAGTTGCGCAGGCGCCTTCTGGAGAGCATGGTGATAAACGCAATGTCCAGAATGCCGCACACCGTCAGCACCACAGCCGACCAGCCAAGCTGAATCGCTCCCCGGAGGAATCTGTCGATCAAAAGTTCAATCCCCGCGCACAAGAGCCCTGCGGCAGTAAAAAAATACAGGGAAACGGTCAGAAAAGAGCGGGGCAGCTTTTTCACACAGAACGCAAACAGCTCCGCGACCCCGGTCACCAGCACGGCCAGGGGCACGCCCAGCCCCCCAAACCAACCCCCGTCCCCCGCGGGGAAGGTAATCATATACAGAAGAAACACCACCGCCGCGCCGTCGTAGAGCAGGGAGAGATACACGGACTGCCCGGCATGGATCACCACCGGCTCAAGCAGCACCCAGAGCAGGACGCAGGCCCCCAGCACCACCAAAGACCAGCTTCCCTCCCGAAACACCAGCACGTTCAGCACGCCGCAGATCCCTGCCGTGGCTAACGTCACCATGGTGAGCAGGATCCCAAGATCCTTTCGCCTGACGGGCTCCACCAGCTCTTTCTGCGTGGGAAAGGGCGGTTTTGCCTCTGCCGCTTCCCCCGGCCTGTTCGGATTCCACACCGGCGTGCTGCACAGCGGGCAGCATTTGGCGGAAGCGTCCAGCTCCACGCCGCAATTGACACAATAAGACATACTCCCTCCCATTCCGCCGCAGGCGCGGCACTGTCCACCCTATCGGTTGCTCTCTATCCTGACGGGAATCCCGTCCTGCACCAGCTTCCTGAAAAAATACCGCTCCACATCCGTCTCCACAATGCTGCTGGCAAAATTGACGGTGAGCGTGTCCCCGAAGCTGATGACGGCGCAGTTCGTCCTGCGGGAGAAGGGTTGTCCCATATAGATGTCAAACCGTTCGATATAGGGCTTCATCCCCTCCGGCACCTGGATCGCCCCCATGTTGGTCAGCCCTGCGGAGGAATTCCTGTCCTGAACCTTAGTGTAGAACAGCCGCACCACAAAGTCCTTGACAAACAGGGGCACCACCCGGATCAGGGGATTGCGCTGGGTGGCGGCGTTTGTGGTGATATCGCCCCGCAAGAGCTTTTCGTTCAGGTGATACCGCATATAGTTGTGCACCTGGCACACGATTTCCTCGAAGGTATACTCGCCCAGGCGCGGATCGACACCGGGATAGATCATGGTGATAAAATTCCGCAGGGTGATCGAAGGGAAAAAACGGCGCAGATTGACCGGCATGGCGATCTTCACCGGCCGCAGCCTCCGGGCGCCCTCCTTTTTTTGTTTCTCCAAAAGCGCGTACAGAAGGACTGCGTCCAGATACTCCGTGACGGTGGCCTGATACCGCTTTGCCACCTCCGCCACCCGGGACGCCGGGAGGATCCCGTCGATGATGTTCAAGGTGTAAAAGGGCTCCGGCGTCCCCCTCACCCGGTAAGCCTTTTCCTCCAGCCGGGGCGGGCGCACCTTGGCGTTGGCATAGCGCATATAGGCGTCTTCCAGCTCCTCTTGATCCGGCTCCTCCGCAAGATCCAGCACAAAGCCGCCGTTTTCAATCTCCGTGTGTCCCAGAAGCCTCAGATAGACAGCCGTCAGCGTCTGCAGCACGCACATTCCCCCGGTGCCGTCCCCCAGGCTGTGGTGGGCCTCCAGGGAAATTCGGTTGCGGAAGTAGTAAACCCGTACCAGATAGCGGTTGTTTTCCTTAAAGTACATGGGCTGACAGGGATTCTTTACATCCTCCTGCACGAAGGGGCCCGGCCTGTCGTTGGGCTCCAGATACCGCCAGAACAGCCCCTTGCGGATGGCCGCCTTGTAGGTCGGAAATCTGGGCAGGGTCAGATCCAGCGCCCGCTGCAGCACCTGGGGGTCGATCTCCTCCTTTAACAACACGGAAAGCCGGTACACCGACGAGAAATCCCGCCGCTGCAGCGTGGGATAGACAATGGCGGACAGATCCAGCTCATACCAGTCCCTGCGCTGCGCCTTCTCCCGGGCCGTCTTTTTTGCGCTCTCCTTCTCTCCCATCCCGATCCCCACCTCCAAGTGATTCCGCGGCAGAGCGGACAGATGGATCCTCCGCCGCAGACAATTCCCCGCCAGTGAAAAAAAGAGTGCTAAGCATCCACTTAACACTCTCTGACCGTGCAGGAAAAGAGACTTGAACTCTCATGGTATTGCTACCACACGGACCTGAACCGTGCGCGTCTGCCAATTCCGCCATTCCTGCGAACAAAATGTATTCTACATGATTGCCCGGGAAATGTCAATAGGATATTTCAAGTTTTTCCAAGTTTTCGCAATAAGTCTTCCCTCAGCCGTTTTCATCCATGCGGCTCAGCTTCGCCGCCTGATCCGCCGCAATGCAGCCGTCCACCAGCTCCTGGATCTCCCCGTCCAGAATCTTGTCCAGTTTGTACAAGGTCAGGCCGATGCGGTGGTCTGTGACACGGCCCTGGGGAAAATTGTAGGTGCGGATCTTCTCGGCCCGGTCCCCCGTGCCGATCTGGCTGCGGCGCAGCTTCGCCTCCTCGTCGTGGCGCTGCTGCTGCTCCATGTCGTAAAGCTTTGCCTTCAGAAGGGCAAAGGCCTTCGCCTTGTTCTGTATCTGGGATTTCTCCGTCTGGCTGTAGACCACGATGCCCGTGGGATAATGGGTCAGACGCACCGCGGAATCCGTGGTGTTCACGCACTGCCCGCCGTTGCCGGAGGCCCGCATCACGTCGATGCGGATGTCCTTCTCATCAATGACGATGTCGATATCCTCGTCCACCTCCGGCATCACCGCCACGCTGACCGTGGAGGTGTGGATGCGCCCGCCGCTCTCCGTCTCCGGCACCCGCTGCACCCGGTGCACGCCGCTCTCATATTTCATCCGGGAGTAAGCGCCCTGCCCGGCAATCACAAACTGCACTTCCTTCATCCCGCCGATGCCCGTCTCGTCCGCGCCCAGAAATTCCACCTTCCAGCGCCTGCTCTCCGCATAGTGCACATACATCCGATAGAGTTCCGCCGCAAAGAGCGCCGCCTCGTCGCCGCCCGCCCCTGCCCGGATCTCCACGATCACATTCTTCTCGTCGTTGGGATCCTTCGGCAGCAGCAAAATCTTTAACTTCTGTTCCAGCTGCTGCGCCTGCTCCCTGCTCTCGCTTAAGGTTTCCTTGAGCATCCCCCGCATTTCCTCATCGTTTTCCCCCTCTAACAGGGCCAGGGCGTCCTCCATGTCCTGCCTGGACTTTTTATAAGCCTTGTAGGTTTCCACGATGGGCGTAAGGTCGCTCTGCTCCTTCATCAGCCTGCGGAACCGCTCCTGGTTTGAGGTGACCGCGGGCTCGTTTAACTCCCCCATGATCTCCTCAAAGCGGCGCACCAGATCTTCCAGCCTGTCAAACATATATTTCTTCCTTCCTCCCATTCCGGCCAAGTCCGAATCCCAGGGTGCCGTACACTACCCGGTCCAGCCCCCCATAGTCCTTTACCACCTGTACTTCCAGAAAACCGGCCTCCTCCATCAGGCTTCTGACCGCCTGTCCCTGGTCATATCCAATCTCAAAAAACAGCATACCGCCGCCTGCCAGAAACTGACGGCATTCACTTACGATCCTGCGGTAAAACAAAAGTCCGTCCCCGCCGCCGTCCAGAGCTTTCCTCGGCTCATGCTCCCGCACCTCCGGCATCAGCGTTTCAATCACCCCGGTGGGGATATAGGGCGGGTTTGACACGATCACATCGAAGGCGCCCTCCACCCGTTCAAACAGATCGCTCTCGATAAACCGCACCCCGCCTTCCTGCCAGACAGCGCCCTCCCCGCCGTCCAAAATCCGCCCGGCGTTCTCCCTGGCCACCGCCAGCGCCTCCTTGGAGATGTCTGTCCCCAGGCCGCTGCAGGCGTTTGTATAGCGGAGAAGACTGATGATGATACACCCGGAGCCGGTGCACAGATCCAGCACCCGCATCCCGTCGTGTAAATGGCGCAGCACCTCCTCCACCAGAATCTCCGTGTCCTGGCGGGGGATCAGAACGTCCGGCGTCACCAAAAAATCCAGCCCCATAAAACACTGGCTTCCGGTGAGATGCTGCAGGGGTATCCGCCTGCAGCGCTCTCTTAACAGCCGGAAAAATTCCTCCTGTTTCTTTGGCTCCGCCGGGTCGTCCCCGTGGGCCAGCAGGGCTCCCCAGTCCCTGCCGCAGGCAAATTCCGCCAAAAGCCGCGCATCCGGCCCGGCATCCGCCACCCCGGCCTGTTCCAGCTGCCGGATTCCTTCCGCGTAAAGTTCCCTGTATGTCATACGCTGCCTCCTGCCTTCCTCTGCAGGCGCCGCTGCCCGGGCGTCATTCATCCGATTCCAGTTCTTCCCTCTCAAACACGGCTTCCGAAGCAGGCTCCTCTTGATCTGTCTCCTCCTGATAGCCGAAATTTTCCCTCAGATAAGCTTTCCAGTCAAACACTGCCTCCACAGCGGCGATGGCCACCTCCACCATGTCTTTGTCCGGCTCCCTGGTGGTCATCCGCTGGATCCACATCCCCGGCGCAGAGAGGATCCGCACCAACAGGTTGTTGCTCCTGCCCGCCAGCCGGATGATCTCATAGGAAATCCCCGCGATCACTGGCATGAGCAGGATCCGCAGAAGAACCTTCAGCGCGGTATTGTCCACCCGGATAAAGAAGAACAGGAGGATACTCACAAACACGACAAAGAAGAGAAAGCTGGTGCCGCATCTTTTGTGCTGCCTGGAGCTTCGCATCACATTGCGCACCGTCAGGGGCCGCCCTCTCTCGATGCAGTTGATGCACTTGTGTTCCGCCCCGTGATAGCCGTAGAGCCGCCGGATATCCTTCATCAGGCTGATGCCGCAGATATAAATCAGGAAAACCGCGATGCGGATGGCGCCCTCAATGATCGCCATCAGGGAGGCGTTGCGCACATAGCTTTGAAACAGGGAGGCCAGATAATAGGGCAGCACCACAAAAATCCCCAGGGCCAGCGCCACGGAAAAGACCGTGACAAGGGCCGTCATCACTTTCTCTGCGCCGCCCTCCCCCTTTTTTTCTCCCTCCTCCTCATAGAAGGAGGCGGAAAAATTCAGGCATCTCATCCCTAAGATGAGCGAGTCAAGAAAGACAAAAATGCCGCGGAGAAAAGGGATCTGCTTCCCTTTGCTGCCGTGGAGCACCCCCTGGTAGTTTTCCCGCTCCACCGCGATCTCCCCGTCCGGCTTTCTCACCGCCACCGCATAGTTTTCGTTGTTTTTCATCATAACGCCTTCCAGAACGGCCTGTCCGCCGATGCCGGAATAACGGCTGCATTTTCTTCTAGCCATACGCTCTCCCAAAACGGGTCTCTGCCCCTGCAACGTAAAAAGGTGAGATGAAAGCACCCCACCTTTTTCCGCGATCTTATTTTACGCCGTATTTTCTGTTGAACTTCTCGATACGTCCGTCGGCTCTTGCCGTCTTCTGCTGGCCTGTGTAGAATGAATGGCACTTTGAGCAGACCTCGACGTGGATCTCAGGCTTGGTGGAGCCGGTCACAAATGTGTTGCCGCAGTTGCAGGTCACCGTTGCCTGATAATACTGGGGATGGATTCCTTCTTTCATCTCTTTCACCTCTCTATATGATCCTGATGTTTATTTCGTTCTCATCCGCACTGCTTATGGAATCACAAACAGCGTTGTTATTGTAACATAGGATGTTCCCGATGACAAGTCTTATTTTAAATAAATTTGTTCTTTTTTACCATCTGCACAAACTCGCTGTTGCTGCGGGTGCGGGCAAACAGATCCAGAATCCGGTCGGTGGCCTCATCCGGCTTTAAGCCGTTTAACGCCCTCCGCATGATGTTGATGGCCTCCAGCTCGTCGGGGCTTAACAGCAGATCCTCCCGCCTGGTGCCCGATTTGGCCAGGTCGATGGCAGGAAAGATGCGCTTCTCCGACAGCTTTCTGTCCAGGATCATCTCCATGTTGCCGGTTCCCTTGAATTCCTCGTACACCACGTCGTCCATCTTGCTCCCCGTGTCCACTAAGGCCGTGGCCAGGATGGTCAGGCTGCCGCCCTCCCGCATATTCCGGGCCGCGCCGAAAAACCGCTTGGGCATATGCAGGGCTGCCGGATCCAGGCCGCCGGAGAGCGTCCTTCCGCTGGGGGGCACCACCAGATTGTAAGCCCGGGCAAGCCTTGTGATGCTGTCCAGCAGGATGACCACATCCTTTTTGTGCTCCACCAGACGCTTCGCCCGCTCGATGACCATCTCGGACACCCGCTTGTGATGCTCCGGCAGTTCGTCAAAGGTGGAGTGGATCACCTCCACATTGCTGCCGCTGATGGCCTCCTTGATATCGGTCACCTCCTCGGGGCGCTCGTCGATCAGAAGGATCAGCATATGCATTCCCGGGTTCGTCCGCAGGATAGACTTTGCCACTTCCTTTAAGAGAGTGGTCTTTCCCGCCTTCGGCGGCGAAACGATCATGCCGCGCTGCCCTTTGCCCACAGGGCTCACCAGATCCATGGCCCGCATGGCGATGCTGCAACCCGGGATCTCCAGCCGGATGCGCTCATTGGGGAAAATGGGCGTCATATCTTCAAAGGCCGTGCGTTTTGCGGATTCCTCCGTGGTGTAGCCGTTGATGGTGCGGATAAACAGCAGGGCGCTGAATTTTTCCTGCTGGGTCTTGACCCGCTTGTTGCCCCGGAGGATATCCCCGGTCTTTAGCCCAAAGCGCCGGATCTGGCTGGGCGCCACATACACGTCGTTCTCCCCGGGCATATAGTTTTCACAGCGGATAAAGCCGTAGCCGTCGGGCATGACCTCCAGAATGCCGCTGGCCACCTCGCCGCTGTCCAGCTCCTTGGGATAGGTCTTTTCGTCGTAGACCTCCGCCGCCCGCGTACGGGCAGGCGCTGCACCCGCTGCGTCCGTCCTGGCAGCTTCCCCCCGCTGGAGGGCCTCCCCTCTCTGGGGCTCCTCCGCCCGGTAGGTGGCGTTTTCGCTGCGGACCGCGCTTTCCTGCCGCTGATAGGACGGCCTTCCCTGCCTTGCCGCGCCGCTGTTTCCGTAAGAAGTGTTCCGGGATCCGGCGCCCTCCTGGCGCTGGGGGCTCTCCTGCCTCTGGGAACTCTCCTGTCTCTGAGTATTCTCCTGTCTCTGAGCGCTCTCCTGCCTCTGGGCACTCTCCTGCCTCTGAGCGCCCTCCTGCCTCTGGGTATTCTCCTGCCTCGTCTCCTTCTCCTGCTCCAGCCTCTTTAACCGCTCGTCCTCGGCCAGCATGGCCTCCACCAGTTCCGCCTTTTTCATGGCGGACGTACCCTTGAGCCCGCGCACCTTCGCAAGTTCCTTCAATTGTACCAGTGCCAACGATTCATACTTTTCTCTCATACATTCCTCCTAACTTGTTTTGAAAGCGCTCGTCATTCTGAAAACTGGAACGGGAATTACAGCAAGACTTGCCTTTGATCTTCTTTCAGACTTTTGATGAAGAATTTACTTCCTTACCATGAATTATAATACAAGTCCGGCAAAATAGGAAGTCCCAAATTTCATCTTCTCCTTGCCGTCTTTCCAAAAACTTCTTGCGGCAGGGTGGAAAGTATTATATAGTAGTTTTTGAAGAAGAAACGGAGGCTGCTATGACAAACAACGAAAAAGCACTGGCACTGCACGAAAAGTGGAATGGGAAACTGGAGACGGTCTCCAAGTGTCCTGTCAAGTCCCGGGAAGATCTGGCTATGGCCTATACCCCCGGGGTGGCGGAACCCTGTAAGGCAATCGCCCAAAACCGGGAAGACGCTTATCGGTATACCATAAAAGCAAACACCATCGCCGTGGTCTCCGACGGAAGCGCGGTGCTGGGACTGGGAAACATCGGCCCCTACGCCGCCATGCCCGTCATGGAGGGAAAGGCCGCCCTCTTTAAGGAGTTCGGCGGCGTCAACGCGGTGCCCATCTGCCTGGACACCCAGGACACGGAAGAGATCATAAAGGCCGTCACTTATCTCGCGCCGGGCTTTGGCGGCATCAATCTGGAAGATATCAGCGCACCCCGCTGCTTTGAGATCGAGGAGCGCTTAAAAGCCGCCCTGGATATCCCCGTCTTTCACGACGACCAGCACGGCACCGCCATCGTGGTGCTGGCGGGCATCTTAAACGCCCTCAAGGTGGTGGGCAAGAAAAAAGAGGACTGCAGGGTAGTGGTAAACGGCGCGGGCAGCGCAGGTGTGGCCATCACAAAGCTTCTGCTCAGATACGGCTTCCCCGATATCCTCCTGTGCGACAAGTCCGGCATCCTGTCAAAGTCTTCCCAGGGCTTAAACTGGATGCAGGAGGAAATGGTACAGGTCACCAACCTGGAGGGCCGCACCGGCTCCCTGGCGGACGCCTTGCAGGGCGCGGACATCTTTGTGGGGGTATCCGCCCCCGGCGTAGTCACCCCTGGGATGGTATCGTCCATGAACCGGGACGCCATCCTCTTTGCCATGGCAAACCCCGTGCCGGAGATCATGCCGGACGAGGCGAAGGCCGCCGGGGCAAGGGTGGTTGGCACAGGCCGCAGCGATTTCCCCAACCAGATCAACAACGTGGTGGCTTTCCCCGGCATCTTCCGGGGCGCCCTGGAGGGACGGGCCGTGCAGATCACGGAGGAGATGAAGCTGGCTGCCGCAGAGGCCATCGCCGGCTTGGTATCCCCGGAAGAATTAAACGAGAATCACGTCATGCCCCAGCCCTTCGATCCCAGGGTGGCCCAGGCGGTGGCGGAAGCCGTAAAGAGTCATATTGTGCGGTAAGCCCGCTTCTGCGGGCAGGGGGAGCGTCTTATGCTGCAGGATCCTTTGACTTTGTACAAACTGATCGTCTTATATATGCTGAGCCGGGTGACGTTCCCCATGACCGCCGCCCAGGTCAGCGATTTTGTGCTGGGGCGGGAGTACACCAGCTTCCTCACCCTCCAGCAGGTTCTGAGCGAGCTTTCCGACGCCCAGCTGATCTCCTCCGAGACCGTCCGCAACCGCACCCTCCTGTCCATTACCGGCGAGGGGCGGAACACGCTGGAGTACTTTAAAAACCGGATCAACGGCGCCATCCGGCAGGACATCGACTCCTACTTAACGGAAAATGAACTTTCCCTGCGCAACGAGATATCGGTGCAGGGAGACTATTATAAATCCACTTCCGGGGAATACGAGGCCCACCTGGTGGCCAAAGACCGGGGAGTGAGCCTGGTGGAGCTCACCCTGTCCGTGCCCACAGAGGAAACGGCAGAGGCCATCTGCGACAACTGGCAGAAGAAAAACCAGAAAATATATCAGTATCTGATCCGGGAGCTTTTTTAGCCCTCCCGGAGACGTCTCATGTGTTCCCTGATCTTTTCCTCATATCCGTTCCCCGTCGGCCTGTAAAACTCCCTGCCTGTGAGTTCATAGGGCAGATACTGCTGTTTCACATAGTGATTCGGATAATCGTGGGCATACTTGTACCCGGCGCCGCGGCCCAGCTTTGCCGCGCCCTTGTAATGGGCGTCCTGCAGATGGGGCGGTATGGGCAGATTCCCCGTCTCCTCCACCGCCTGCTCCGCCTGGAAAATGGCATTGCAGGCGGCGTTGCTTTTTGGCGCACAGGCCACATAGGACGTCGCCTGGGCCAGAATGATCTTCGCCTCCGGCATCCCCACCCGCTCTGCCGCCAGGGAGGCGTTCACCGCCACTGCCAGGGCATTTGGATCCGCATTTCCCACGTCCTCTGCCGCACAGATCATGATGCGGCGGGCGATAAAGGTCACCGGCTCCCCTGCACAGAGCAGACGGGCCAGGTAATAGACCGCAGCGTCCGGGTCGGATCCCCGCATACTCTTGATGAAGGCAGAGACGGTGTCATAGTGATGGTCTCCTCCCTTGTCGTAACGGATGGTGCGCTGCTGGATGCACTCCTTCGCCACCGCCAGGGTGATGCGGATCGCGCCGTCTTTCCCCCGGTCTGTGGTCATCACGCCCAGTTCCACCGCGTTTAAGGCGATCCTTGCGTCTCCGCCGGAGAGCTGGGCCAAAAATTCCACCGCGTCCTCGTCGATGGAAGCGCCGTAGGCCCCCATTCCCCTCTCCGGGTCGCTGACCCCCCTGCGGATCAGCCCTTTCACCGCTTCCACAGGCAGAGGTTTTAGCTCAAAGACCACCGAGCGGGACAAGAGTGCGCCGTTTACCTCGAAATAAGGGTTCTCGGTGGTGGCGCCAATCAGGGTGACGGTGCCGTCCTCCACAAAGGGGAGCAGATAGTCCTGCTGCCCCTTGTTGAACCGGTGGATCTCGTCGATGAACAGGATGGTGCGCCTGCCGTACATCCCCTGGAGGCTCTTTGCTTTTTCCACCACTTCCTCCATGTCCTTTTTCCCGGCCACGGTGGCGTTCATCTGGGTAAATTCCGCACTGGTGGTGTTGGCGATGACCCTGGCCAGGCTGGTCTTGCCCGTCCCGGGCGGGCCATAGAAGATCAGGGAGCTGATCCTGTCGGCCTTGATGGCCCTGTAAAGCAGCTTGTCCCGGCCAAGGATGTGCTCCTGCCCCACCACCTCGTCCAGCGTCCTGGGGCGCATTCTGGCGGCCAGCGGGGACTCCTTCTCCTGATTGGCCAGACGCATATAATCAAACAGATCCATCATTCCATATCCTTCAAAGAAACCTGATTCTCGTGTATGTTCACAGATTTTAAGCTGCGCAGGAAGCTGGAGATGCGGCTGTAGCCAAACTGCTTAAAATCCAGCTGCTTGTACTTTTTGTGCAGACCGTCGTTTAAGATGGAAAGGTTCTCGATCCGGCCTCCGTTTTTCCTGATGATGGCGCAGATCTCCTGCTCCAGCTCCTCCTTGGACATGGTCTGGCGGCGCTCCACATAGTACTGGCTTGCGCCCTTTTTCATACAGAAATCCGGCAGTTCCTGGTCGATCAGGGTGCTCAGCTTGGTATAGCCGTAATTGCGCACGTCAAAATCGGAAAACTTGTCGCTCAACCTGCTGCCGATGCGGGAGAGATCCACCTTGTTCCCCCCGTTTTCGTTGACCAGCGCCACCACGGCCTTGCGGATCTCCTGAATGGGAGTCACGTTCTGCTCCTCGCCGCTCTGGCTGTTGTTCTCCTCCGGCGCCCTGCCCTGCTCTCCCACCAGGTTCAGGTGGATAAACCGGTTGCAGGCCCTGGTCATGGCAAGGGGCGTCTTAGACTCGCCCATGCCCAGCACGAACATATTCTCCTCCCTCAGCCGCATGGCCAGCCGGGTAAAGTCGCTGTCGCTGGTCACCAGACAGAAGCCCTGCACCTTGTTTTTGTAGAGGATGTCCATGGCGTCGATGGCCATGGCCATGTCCGTGGCGTTCTTGCCCGTGGTGTAAGAAAACTGCTGCACCGGCATGATGGAGTGTTCCAAAAGCACACGCTCGCTCCAGCCGTTTGCCCTGGCCCAGTTGCCATAGATGCGCCGATAGGAGGAAAGCCCATATTTCTCCAATTCTTCAAAAATCGTCCCCGCATACTGGGAACTCACATTGTCCGCGTCGATCAGCACCGCAAACTGCATCCTGTCGTTGGCCAATCTTTCGCTCATCTCTTCCATAACGGTACTCCTGTTCCCGGCGGCCTCTTTGGCCCCCGCTTTCTGCCCTGGATCAGGCTCTTTTTTCAAACTTTCCCAGACATCGCTGCTGCCGCCGCAAGCTTTTCATTCAGCTTCGGGTAGACCCGCTGCCGGAACCATTCCTCCCTGGTCTTTTCCAGCGCCTCCTGAACCGGCAACCACAAGACCCCGCTGTTTTCCTCCGGGCAAAAGATCAGCTCCTGCTCTTCCGGGGCCTGAAACAGGTATGTCACGTTTAAGTGCAGATGGGAGGGCACATAGCTCCCCCGCTTTTCGTGGCCGTCCACCGTCAGAACCTCCAGGGAAAAGATCTCCTCCGTGACCGGCGCAACCTGCAGGATGCCGCTCTCCTCCCGCACCTCCCGAAGCGCCACGGCGAGCAGATCCCGCTCCCCGTCCGCGTGGCCGCCCATCCAGGACCAGGAATGATACAGATTGTGATAGACCATCAACACCTTGTCCCACCCGGGATTTACCACCCAGGCGGAGGCCGTCATGTGCGCCAGGGCGTCCTCCCTGGAAAACACATGGGGCCTCTCCCGCAGGCACCGCAGGATCAGCTCCTTGTCTGCCGCCTCCTGCTGGTTATAGGGTTTATAACCCTCAATTTGTCCGATCAGATCCACAAAGATACCTCCCGCCGCTTCTCCTGGCCCCCGGCCGTTTCCCGCTTTGACGGAAACGCAGCCTGTCCATATGATTATCATTATTATATGCCAAATCCTCCCTGTCCACAAGCATTTTCCAAAAAACCGCCCCTGGGGGACGGCGGCGCATCCCTCATCCCTTTTTGCGCAGGCCAAAGCGCATCGCCTTCTCCACAAAAAGCCGGGCAAAGGAAGGGTTGGAGGGATAGTACAGGTGGGGAAATCCCAGAAAGCGGTTCTCGTCTGCCACCACGCAGGGGCAGCTCTTTCCCGTCCCCGGCTTGCGGGCCGTGCAATCCGTCCCGTTTTCCGGGCTGTCATAATAGTGGAACTCATGGCCCTTGATGCGCTGGCCGGGCGGCAGAAAGGAAGGCGCTTTTTCTTCCAGCTCCACATACCCAAAGCGCACCAGCTTCCCCGTATCCCGGCACACCCCCGGCAGCACGCCTGCCATCGGGAAGCGCCTGCCCTCCCTGTCTTCGATGGCCTGGTGCAGATACAGAAAGCCCCCGCACTCCGCCACCATGGGCATCTTTTTTTCTGCGGCGCAGCGGATGGCCGCAAGCATCTCCCGGTTGTTCCCCAGCGTCTCCCCGTACAGCTCCGGGTAACCGCCGCCCAGCAAAACGGCGTCCGCGTCCTCCGGCAGGGCCTTGTCAGACAGCGGGGAAAAATAGGAAAGCCTGGCCCCCATCTCCTCCAGCAGGCGCAGGTTGTCCCGGTAATAAAAGCAAAAGGCCGCGTCCCTGGCCACGGCGATCACAGGCCGCTCCCCCTGCCTTTGGGGAACAGGCGGGAAAGGGACGGGCGAAAGGGGGGCGGCCTCCTCCATGATCTTTAAGATCTTCTCCAGGGAGACGCTCTCCTGGAACTGCCCTGCCACCGCCTCCAGCCGTTTTCTTAAGCCCTGCAGTTCCCCGGGCAGCACAAGCCCCAGGTGCCTGCTCTCCAGGCAGGCCCCCGGATGCTCGGGAAAACATCCCACCACCGGCACCCCCAGCTCCTCGATCAGGGGGGAGAGGCGCTCCGCATAGGCGGGGGAGATCCGGTTGAGCAGCACCCCCTTGATCAGGTGTGCCTTGTCGTAGGCCAGAAAGCCCGCCACCAGCGGCACCAGGGAACGGCCCATGCCCTTTGCGTCCACCGCCAGCAGGATCGGCGTCTGGGTGACCTGGGCCAGATGGTAGGAGGAGCCCTCCGGGCGGATTCCCGAAAGGCCGTCAAACAGCCCCATGACGCCCTCAAACACCGCCAGATCCCCCTCCTTTACATCCCGCAGAAAAAGCGCCCGGGTCTGCTCCTCCCCGGTGAAAAAAGTGTCCAGATTTTTCCCGGGAATCCCCAGCGCCTTCTCGTGGAACATGGGGTCGATATAGTCCGGCCCGCATTTGACGGACACCACCTGCCGTCCCGCCTTAAGCAGGGCAAGGAGCAGCCCGCAGGTCAATATGGTCTTGCCGCTGCCGCTCTTTGGCGCGGCGATCATCACCCGTCCGATCTTCATATTTACACCCCCAGCGTGCTTCAGCACGCATACCAATCAAAATTTGAAAGTTTACTTTCAAACTTTCTCCTGTCCCGCCGCCGAGGGCGGCTCAAAGGTAAAAGAGCAGAGCCACACCGGGTTTTGGGCCTGGAAGAGATGATATCCGCCCAGAGGGTTTGCCCGGCTGACCTGGATCTGCACCAGTTCCAGATCCCGCATGGGATAACGGCTGCCAAGCTCCTGCAGCCTGGAGAGTGTCTCCAGGGTCACGGCGCTGGCCACCACCCGCATCCTGGGATTTTTCTCATACAGCGCCTGGCAGATTTCAAAAAATCTCCCCCCGCTGCCCCCGAGAAAGGCGTGGGTCGGCGCCGGCAGCCCGGCAAAGCTCTCCGGCGCCTCCCCCTCCCGGATCAACAGGTTGTCCAGGGCGAACGCCTCCTTGTTCCTGCCAAGCAGCGCGACGGCCCCCTTGTCCCTCTCCAGGGCATACACCTGTATGCGTCCCGGCAGCCCGGCGATCTCCACCGCCACCGAGCCCGTCCCGCTGCCGATGTCGTAGACCACCGCGTCCTCCGCAAGACGCAGCTTGCAGACCGCCACCTCCCGCACTTCCTCCTTGGTCATGGGCGTCCTGTCCCGGAGAAAGTCCCGGTCGGGCCTGCCGTGGGACAGCCGCCTTTTCTGCCAGGCCGGATTCCTGACCAGACAGGTGTACAGGCCCGGCTCCGCCGCCGAGAGGCAGTCCTGGGGCGTCAGCTTTTGTACCTGCTGTCCGGGATAGGAGAGCTGGTACCCCGCATACACCAGGCAGTCCGTCATGCCGGCCTGCAAAAGCCCCTCCCCCAGCCTGGCCAGATCCTCCGGGCCGGACAGAAGGAGAAAGGCTTTCTCTGTCTCCTTCAGCCGGTGGATCAGGTTTTCCCACTCCCTGCCGTGAAGGCTGTACACCGGCACATCCTGATAGCTTTCCCCCAGGCAGGCGGCCAGATAGGACACCGAGGAGACGCCGGGCAGGATTCGCACTTCTCCCTGCAGGGCCCCCTGACCGATCTGGTCTGCCAGCGCCCGGTACAGAGCGGCGCAGCCGCTGTAAAAACCGCTGTCCCCGGAAAAGAGGATCACCACCTTTGCCTCCTGCCGATACAGGGCCGTCTGCTTCTCCTTTAAGTAAGGCAGGATCTGCTCCGCCCGGTAATAGGGCTTTTTTTCCACCCTGGGGCAGTGCCCTTCCAGAAGCCTTGGCGCCCCCAGCAGCAAATCCGCCTCCGCCACAGCCTCCTTTACTTCTTCCGTCATGGTATCCCTGCTGCCCATCCCGGCCCCCGCCAACAGAATCTGAAAGGCGCAGGGCCTCTTTAAGCTCCTTCCCAGGATCTCTTCCAGCTTGCCGCAGACGGCTGCGAAGGTCTCCCCCGGCTCCTCCCCGGCCCCTCCGATGGCAAACACCGGGATGTCCGCTTCCTGGGCCGCCTCCAGCTTCTCCTCATACCCGCCCTCCCTGCCGCTGATTTTTGTCACCAGGACGCGGATGCGGTACTGGCGCAGCATGGCCAGGTTCATCTCCTTCGTGAAGGGGCCCTGGAGCGCCAGAATCTGTTTCCCCCGGACGCCCTGCTCCGCGCACAGCCGCAGGCTCTCCACCCCCGGCAGCACCCGGACATACAGCCTTTCCCTCACCTGGCCGGAGGCGCAGAAGCAGGCCAGCTCCTTGCTGCCGGTGGTCAGGAGAATGTTCCCCGTCGTCCCCTCCAGAGCCCGGGCGCAGTCCCCGGCCGTCTCAAAACAGGTAATCCGCCCGCCCGCCTCTGCCGCAGAGCTCTCCCGCTTTAAGCGCAGATAAGAAATCCCGGCGGCCTCCGCGGCCCGCCTGATGTTTTCCGTCGCTGCCCGGGCATAGGGGTGGGTGGCGTCCACCACCGCGGCAAAGTCCCCCTCTTTCAGAAGCTCCGCCATTTCCTCCCACGTCATCCTGCCCCGGCGCACATTTACCAGAGGGTGCCCCTTTAAGACCACCTCCCCGTACTCCGTGGCCACGCACAGCGTGTGTGCGGCCCCTGCCCGGGCCAGACATTCAGAGAGCTCCCGTCCCTCCGTGGTTCCCGCAAAGATCAGTATTTCCTTCAAGCTGATACCCCCGTTTTGTGATCAGTTTCCCTTCTGCCAGGAAAGAATCCCTGTTTCCGATATACACCGTGGTAAACATATTGGCCTGCGCCTCTTTCAGCTCCCGCAGGGTACAGGTGACGGCCCGTTCGCCCTCCCTGCCGATGTTCTCCACATAGCCGCAGGGCCGCTCCTCCTCCAGATACTGAAGAAGGATGTCGCAGGCCCTGGCCAGATGGCCCTTCCGCTTATGGCTGGCCGGGTTGTAGAGGACGATGACGAAATCCCCCTCTGCGGCAGCCTTAAGCCGCCTCTCGATGGTTTCCCAGGGCGTCAGAAGGTCGCTTAAGCTGACGGTGCAAAAGTCGTGGTTTAAGGGCGCTCCCAGCACTGCCGCGCCGCTGGAAGCCGCCGTGACGCCGGGCACCACCGAGAGGGAGACGTCTCTGTATTCCCTTCCCATCTCGTACATCAGGGAGGCCAGGCCGTAAATGCCGGGGTCGCCGCTGCACACCAGCGCCACCCGCTTTCCCGCCTGTGCCCGGGCAAAGCACATCCTGCACCGCTCCCTCTCGCCCCGCATGGGCGTATCCAGCAGTTCCTTTTCCAAAAACCGTTGTTCCAAAAGCCGGATATATCCCGTGTAGCCCACGATCACATCCGCCCGCTCCAGAGCCTCTTTGGCTTCCAGAGTCATCCCAGCGGGCCTTCCGGGCCCGATGCCCACAATGTCAATCCGCTTCTCCAAACCGCACGCACCACCCTCTCTTTGCCACAGCCAGGGTCATGCCCTCTGCGGCGTATTTTGGCAGAACCAGTTCCCCGCCCCCCGGACAGGCCCGCAGGGCGGCCCGCTCGCACACATTGTCCACCCCTACCTGCTTTCTCACAAACCCGGAGGAGGAAAAGACGCCCTCCACCTCCATCAGCTGCTCTGCGGTGTAGGTGAGAAAGGGAATCCCGTGCTTTTGGCAGAGGGCCACAAGCCCCGGCTCCTTAGCTTTGTTCCGGATGGAGGCAACCGCACAGACAAAATCCCCCAGGGATTTTCCCTGCCAGATCCCCGCCCGCCTCAAGCCCTCCTGCACAAAGGCCTCCAGCTTTTCTTCCTCCCTGCCCCTGCGGCAGCCAATGCCCAGCACATAGCGGCGGGGACGCAGCAAAAGGGCCGCGGGAAAGTTCCCCTCCTGCCCGGTGACCACCACGTCCACCCGGCCCCCGGGCGGATAGTCCACCAGACGCACCCCTTCCGGCAGGGCGCCCTCCCGGCACAGGTGTCCGCTTTCCACGCAGATCGTGATCTCCTCCCCCGCCAGCACCCGGGCGGATACCTCTGCAATGCCCTCCCTGGGCCAGAGGGACAGATTGTTTTCCCGGGCAAAGAGATCTACCGCAAACCGCCCGCGCACATCCGTGGCCGTGGTGATCACCGCAGCCGCTCCCAGGATGCGGGCCGCCTCTTTGGCCAGCCGGTTGGCGCCCCCCATATGGCCGGAGAGCACCGGGATCACATAGGCGCCTGCCTCGTCCAGCACCAACACCGGGCTGTCCGAAAGCTTGTCCTTCAGGTGTGGGGCCACGGCCCGCACCGCAATGCCGCAGGCCCCAATAAACACCAGGGCGCTTTTCTCCGCCATCCGCTCCCCGGCCCACTGCGCCACGGGCTGCGTCACAGGGCAGACCGCGTCCGGCAGTCCTTTTTGAAAAGCTGCGCCGCACTTGGCATACAGCGCCGTCTCCTGCCCCTGCCACCCTTCCGCCAGACGCTTCGAGAGCAGCATCCCCTTCTCCGTAAAACTGATTACGCTGATCTTCATGCAGACCCTCCTGTCCAGATCCGGCCCCAAAGGGCCTCTACTTTGGCTTTCCCGGGCGAAACCCCGTGGAAAACCCGGGGTCATACAGCCTGGAACGGTTGTACCGAAAAGGTGCTACCGCCTCCCCCACCAGCACCACCGCCGTCTTTGCAATGCCGTTTTGAGCCCCGGTCTCCTCCAGGGTCTCCACCGTGCACAGGCAGATCTTCTCCTCCGGCCAGGTGACCTTATAGCAGAGCGCCGCCGGCGTCTGCCCCGGATAGCCCCCGGCCATCAGGCGTCTGCTCAGCTCCCCCAGCCTTCCCGCACTTAGATAGACCGCCATGGAGGCCCTGTGGGAAGCCAGGCTCTCGATGGACTCCCCCGGCGGCACGCTCGTCCGCCCCTCCATCCGGGTGATAATCAGGGACTGGGACACCTCCGGCAGCGTGTACTCTATATTCAGGGCCGCCGCTGCGCCGAAGCAGGCGCTGACCCCGGGGCAGCTCTCATAGGGGATACCCCGTCTCTTCAGCGCGTCCATCTGCTCCCGGACGGCCCCGTAAAGGCTGGGCTCCCCGGTGTGCAGCCGTACCACAGTCTTTTTCTCCTCCTGTGCCCGGCACATCAGCGCCAGCACCTCCTCCAGGGTCAGGCGGGAGCTGTCATGACACTCGCAGCCCTCCCCGGTATACGAAAGCAGGGCCGGGTTGACCAAAGACCCCGCGTAGATCACCATGTCCGCCTGCTCCAGCAGCCGCATTCCGCGCACTGTGATCAGGTCGATGGCTCCTGTCCCTGCGCCGACAAAGTAAACCATTCCGCCGCCTCCTTGCTTTTTGCCAGTTCCCCGTATCCGTTTGCGTACAGCACGCAGGCAGTCTCCAGCTTCCCCTGCGCCCGCCTGTCCAGATAAAAACAGATGTGTTCCAGACAGTCCTCCATCACTTCCCGCCGCCTGCCGCTCTCCTCCAGCACGTCCAGCGCTTCCTCTGTGGTAACGCAGTCCAGGATGCGGCGCAGCGCGGCAGGTTCTACCCCCTGGCGGATGCCAGCGGCGGCCAGAAGCTCCATCCTGCAGTCCCCCTCCCTGGAGTGGGTGTTCAGGATCCCCCCGGATACCTTGACCAGCTTCCCGATGTGTCCCACCAGCAAAAATTTCTCAAACCCAAGCTCTGCCGCCATATCCACGGCGTCCCCGATAAAATTGCTGCACTTGACGCTTTTGTCCAGATCGTAGCCGTATGTCTGTCTCACGAATGCCTGGCCGTAGTTGCCGGGAGAGACGATCGCGCAGCGCTCCCCTTCCGCCCGCCGCTGCCTTAGCTCCACCCGCATGGTATCAAGGATCGCCCGGCTGCTCATGGGCTCCACAATCCCGGTGGTGCCCAGAATGGAGATGCCGCCCCGGATGCCCAGCCGGGGATTGAAGGTGCGCTCCGCCAGACGTTCCCCCTCCGGCACGAAGATCTCCACCGTCAGGCCCTCCTGACAGTCAAATGCCTCGCACACCTCAAGCACTTCCCGCCGGATCATCTCCCGGGGCACCCGGTTGATGGCCGGGCTCCCCACCGGCTGATCCAGGCCGGGCCGGGTGACCCTGCCCACGCCCGCCCCGCCTTCGATCTGCACCTTCTGACCCTTGCCGCTGCCCAGGCAGACCCTGGCGCAGATCAGGGCCCCGGTGGTCACATCCGGGTCGTCCCCGCCGTCTTTTTCCACCCCGCAGCTGACCTCCCCTTCCTCTCTGCAGATCTGGCGCAGCCTGGCGGTAAAGGCGATTCCCCCGGGGGTCTGGATGGTGATCTCTTTTTTCTCCCTGCCGGAGAGCAGCATATAGGCCGCCGCTTTGGCCGCAGCCGCAGCGCAGCTTCCGGTGGTAAACCCGTATCGCATATTCACCTCTCCCCTTCCAGCCCATACAAAAGGGCGTTGCAGATGGCCGCCGCCACCGTGCTGCCCCCTTTTCTCCCCCGGTTGATGATATAGGGCACGTCCGTCTGCAGAAACAGCTCCTTTGCCGCCTCCACATTCACAAACCCAACGGGCACGCCGATGACAAAGGCTGGACGCAGGATCCCCTGCTCCATCATCTCATACAGCTTGATGAGGGCTGTGGGCGCGTTGCCGATGGCAAAGATCACCGGGCCCTTTAACCCTGCCGCCAGCTCCATGCTGGCCGCCGCCCGGGTCGTCCCCCTTTCCGCGGCCAGCCGGGCCGTCTGCTCCAGGGCCATGAAGCAGTGGACCTCCCCGCCGTATGCCGCCAGGGCCCTTGAGCGGATCCCCGCAAGGGCCATGTTGGTGTCCGTGACGATGTGCGCCCCCCGGGACAAAAGCCCCCGGGCGGTCTCCACCGCATGGTCAGAGTAACAGAGGGTCTGGGCATAGTCGAAATCCGCCGTGGTATGGATCACCCGCTTGGTGACCGCAGCCTGGCTTTCGGGGAGACGGACGCCCCGCCGGGCAAGCTCCTGGGAAATGATCTCGAAGCTCTTCTTTTCAATTTCCTGTGGCTTACAATACACAATCTCTCTCATGGGTCTGCTCCTATCGCTGCAAGCGCTTCCAGTAACGCCTCGTTTTCCCGCCCGGTCTTTACGGCGGCCCGGTAATAGCCCCTGGAAAGCCCCTTAAAATCCGCGCAGTCCCGGATCAGGATCCCCTGCTCCAGCAGCTTCTCATACAGAGGCCTTCCGCTGTAAAACAGCACAAAGGGCGCCTGGCTGTCACAGACCTGAAACCCCAGGCCTTCCAGCCCCTGCGCCAGGTAAGCCCTCTGCGCCTGCACATACTCCGCCGTCCTTTTTAAGTAAGCCTGCTGCCCCGCGCAGGCGACCCCCGCGGCCTGGGCAAAGACCGAGAGGTTCCACTCCGGCAGCTGCCTTCCGATCCGCTCCCGCAAAGCGGCGTCGCTGCACAGAAGATACCCCAGCCGCACCCCGGGGATAGCGTACGTCTTGGTGCAGGCCCGCAGAAGGAGCAGATTGCCATAGGACTCCAGATCCTCCAGCAGGGAAGCCTCCGGGCCGCAAAATTCCACAAAGCACTCGTCTAACACCAGGGGAATTTGTTTTTTCAGGCAGCGGGAGAGCAGCCTTTTCACATAGCCCTTGTCCGCCAGACGCCCGGTGGGGTTGTTGGGGTTTGCAAAAAACGCCAGATCAATCCCTTCGGAGAGCGCCTCCAGAAATTCCTCCCCCGGCAGATACCCCCGCTCCTTTGAAAGCGGCAGATACACGGCCTCTCCCCCCGCCGCCTGCACCGCATAGCCATACCCGGAAAAAGAGGGCGCGGGGATGAGCGCCCGGCGGGGCTTTAAGGCGTGGGCCAGAGCCATGAGAAGCTCCGACGCGCCGTTTCCAAACAGGAAAAACTCCTCCGGCACCTGCAGGGAGCGGGAAAAGGCCTCCTTTAGCGCCCTTCCCTCCGGGTCGGGGTAAACACTGGTCTGCGCCGCCGCCCGGGAAAGGGCCTCTGCCACCTGGGGCGGCGCCCCCAGGGGATTGATGTTCACCGAAAAATCCATCTGCACCCGGTTCCGGTAAATGTCTCCTCCATGCCTTGCCGCCATGGGTTCCCTCCTTCCCTACGCCTCTCACAAAACGGCCAAAAGCGCCAGAGACGCCAGGCACAAAAGCTCTCCCATCCAGGCGGTGAAAAGCATCAGCCGGTTGGCCCGGGGAATGTCAGAAGCCTCCGGCGGCCTGAGCGCATCCCCGATGAAGGGCTTCTCCACCCGCCTGCCTGCGTAGCTTGCGTCCCCCGCCAGCCGGATGCCCAGCGCCCCGGCGCACACCGCCTCCGTCTGGGCGGAATTGGGGCTTTTGTGGTTTCTCTTATCCCGCTTCCAGATGCGGTAAGCCCCCGGCCCCGAAAAATCCTTTCCCCCCAGGAAAGCCGCCCCGATCATCAGCCAGGCGCTGACGCGGGCCGGGAGATAATTCAGCCCATCGTCCAGCCGGGCCGCCGCCCTGCCAAAATACAGGTATCTCTCGTTCTGATACCCCACCATGGAGTCCATGGTGTTCACCGCCTTGTACAAAAATCCCAGCACAGGCCCGCCAAACGCGGTGTACAGCATGGGGGCAATCACCCCGTCCGACGTATTTTCCGCCACGGTCTCCACCGCCGCCTTGATCACGCCCTGGCTGTCCAGACACTGGGTGTCCCTGCCCACGATCATAGACACCGCCGTCCTGGCCCCCGGCAGATCCCCTTCCCGCAGGCGGCAGTACACCGCCATGCTCTCCTCTTTTAACGACCTGGCTGCCAGCAGGTAGTACGTCATCACCGCCTCCGCCGCCACCCCCGCCGCCGGGTGGAGCAGGTACGCGCCCCCCAGAAGAAGGGCTGCTGTCCCCGTCGCCGCCGCTGCGACCAGCGCCGCCATCCAGACGCCGCGCCGGAACTGTCCCCGCCTTGTCCCCCTGGCCGGGACGCCCAGAAGTTTCTTTTCCAGCAATGCGATCAGGGCGCCGATCAGACGGACCGGGTGAGGCAGCCCGTGGGGATCCCCCAGCATCAGATCCAGAACAAACCCCAGGGCAAACGCGATCCCGTGATATTCCATATCCATCCCCCTTTGTGCGCTTTTAAGCGCCGCTTATCCCTTTTGTCCCTCCTGGGGTCCTGGGATCCTCCGAATTTTATCAAACACCAGGCCCCCTGCCTGCCCCCTTTCCAGAAGGCACCGGTATCCCCCGCCGTTTGGCGCCTGGTAGTCGAAATAATCCCCTCCCCCATGGCGTCCAAACACAGAAAGGATGGTGCCGCCGTGAACCACAAAGACCGCCCGCTTCCCCGGCGCAAGCTGCCCCGCCGCCCGAAGAAACCCCTGTTCGCAGCGAAGGTCAAACGCCTCCCTGCTCTCCCCCTCCGGGAAGGGCAGCGTACCGCCAGACGCGATCCATTCCTGATACCGGGGATCCTTTTGCAGTTCCAGATAGGTCTTCCCCTCAAAGGCCCCGAAATCGATCTCCCTCCACTCCGGGACGATCTGTACTTTTCTGCCGGGGTAGATCATCTCTGCCGTTTCCAGACAGCGCCGCATGGGGCTGGAAAACAGAAGGTCTGCCTCCGGGTACTGCCCTGCCGCCTGTAAGAGTTTTTCCCTGCCCTCCCGGCAGAGGGGCAGATCCGTCCGCCCCAGGTAGCGGCGCTGCCTGTTCCACTCCGTCTCCCCATGGCGCAGAAAATAAAGTTCTATCTGATTCTCTGTCCGATCCCGCATATCACACGCACCACCTCATCCGCCCGGCCTGCAAGCTCCACCAGCATCCTTCCTGTCCGCTCCCTGTACTCCCTGTCAAAGGGTTCTGCGGGGACGATGCCGTTTCCGATCTCGTCGCAGATCAGCACGCAGTCGGGATGCCTGTCCAGAAAGGCAGACAGTTCTTCCTCCGGCCTGCCCCCCTGCAGGAGCCGCTCCCGCACCCACTCATGCAGACAATCCACCACCGGGATCTTCCCCTGCACTTCTTCCTCCCGGGGCAGGGCCCCCTTTGCCATCACCCATTTTTCTCCCCGGAGAAGCCCTGCCGCATAGTCCGCCTTTCCCTGGGCATAGCCGCCGATAATCAATCTCATCCCGTCTCTCCTTCTGCCGCTTCAGCGGCTCCTGCCTGCGCTCATCCCGCCTGCTCTGTTCAGGCCCCGCACGTCCCGCGCCTCAAAACAGGCCCGCCCCCAGCCCTTCCGCCAGGGCCAGGGCTGCTGCCGCCGCCCCCTCGCTGAGCACCAGGGCATACCCCGCCGCATCGCCGGTGACGCCTCCAAACTCCCTCACACAACGGCGCAGGGAGAGGGCCGCCGCCCCCACAGACGCCGCCAGGGCTGCCAGCGCGGCGGGCCAGCACCAGCACAGCCCCGCCGCCGCGCACAACAGCGCCTGCAAAGACAGCGCCGCACGCACGCATCCCTTTTTGGCGCTCCCTGCAAACAGATAGAGCATCCCCTCTTTTCTGGCAGGGGGCAGGGAGACCACCGCCAGCCCGCTGAGGCAGCGGGAAAAGAAAAAGGTACTGCAAAAGACCAAAGGCAGGCTGTCTCTGCTGATCTGCGAAAGGGCCCCCAGATAGACCAGCCCGTAGGCCGCCAGGCGGATCAGCGCAAAGGCGCCGATGTGGGGATCCTTTAGGATCTCCAGCTTCTTTTCCCGCACCTGGTAAGAGTGGAGGGCGTCGCACACATCCAGAAAGCCGTCCACATGGATCCCCCCGGTGAGAACCAGCGGGATGGCGGCCCCCACAAAGACCCGGCAAAGGCTCCCGATCCCCCACAGGCCGCAGAGCCACAGCCAGAGATAGACTGCCCCGCCCACAACGGCCCCCACCCAGGGGAAAAAACACAGGGCGTACCTCATTTCCTTCTCCTGCCACTGCCACTGGGGCATGGGGATTCTGGAGTAAGTTGAAAACGCAATTGCACAGGCTTTCCACATCCACATATCAGACTTCACCCCTTTACTGTCACCGGGATCCCGGCCACCACTTCCACCACCCGGCCCGCTTCTGCCGCCAGGAGCCGGTTCAGGGCCCCAAGCGCCCGCTGATAGGCGGCAGTCGTCTCCCCGTAGATTACACCGTCCTCAAAGACATTGCCCGTGACCACCACCAGATGTCCCACGCCGTGGGCCAGACGGCACAGATCCCCCCATATCCTGTCCGCCGTCTCCTGCCAGGACAGGGGCGGCTCCTCAGAAAACATCTCGTTGGCCGTCAGGTTGGAGAGACATTCCAATAAAACCGTGGCCCCCTGGGCTTTTTCCCCCATCCGGGACAGCGCTTCCCCCGCCGATCGGGGCTGTTCCAGCGTCACAAAGCCCTTGCCCTTCCTCATCTGCCGGTGCCTGTTCACCCTTTCAAGCGCCTCCCCGTCCCCCGCTTCCATGGTGGCCAGGTAATACTTCGCGCCTTCTCCCGCCAGCGCCAGGGCCGTTTCCTCCGCATAGGCGGACTTTCCGCTGCCGCTTCCCCCCAGGATCAATACCGTCATCCCCCGTCCCCCTTTCCTTCCCGCTCCGCCTGGCAAGACGGCATATGCCGCTCATAGGGCGCGATCTGAAGCTGGTCAAAGTCCGTCCTGCCGTTGTAGATGCGAAGGGCCAGATCCAGCAGGGAAAGAAGCATCACCGCCCCGGTGCCCTCCCCCAGGGCCAGCTCGCCGAAAATCACCGGGGAAAGCCCCAGCGCCTTCTCCAAAAGCGCCGCCGCAGGCTCCTTTCCCCGGTGGGAAGCGATCAGAAACGCCTCCGTGCCGGGAAGCAGCCGGGCCGCCGCAAGGGCCGCCGTCATGCTGGCGATCCCGTCCAGCACCACCGGCACATGAAACATCGCGCCGCCTATGCAGATCCCCGTCAGCCCGGCGAGATCCAGGCCGCCCACCGAGGAGAGGATTCGGAGCGGATCTGCCCCTTCCAGCCCGTACCGGGCGATGGCATTCTGGATCACCTGCTTTTTCCTGCGCAGGCCCCCGTCGTCCAGGCCGGCCCCCCGGCCTGTCACCGCGTCCGCTCCGCACCCCAGAAGGGCCGCCGCCACCGCGCTGCTGGTGGTGGTATTGCCGATGCCCATCTCCCCTGTGGCCAGGATGGCGTAACCCTTCTCCCTGCAGGAGCGCACCAGCTCCACGCCAACGCCGATGGCCCGGATGGTTTCTTCCTCCGTCATGGCCGGTTCCCTGTTAAAATTCCGGGTTCCCCGGCGGATGTTCCGATCCAGCACGCCCGGCAGGGGCCCTTCCCGGTTGATGCCGATGTCCACGGGCAGCACGTCCGCCCCCACGCCCTGCGCCATCCGGCACACACAGGACCTTCCCTCTGCGATGGCTCTGGCCATGACGGCGGTGATCTCCTGGCCGGACTGGCTTACGCCCTCCTCCACAACGCCGTTGTCGGCGCACAGCACCAGCACCGCCTTTTTGGACAAATCAATCCGATCAGACCCTGTGATGCTGCCGATCCGGGCCGTCAGCGCCTCAAAGCTTCCCATGCCGTCCAAGGGCTTTGCAATGCTGTCCCAGTTTTTGAAAACCTGCGCCCTGACCGCTTCGTCGGGCGGCGTCAGGACGGGCCGCTTCCATCCCGCCCCGGCGGCCTCAGGCCAGACGGGCTTCTCTGAGCATCCCATAAATCCCCTCCATATCCATCGACGCCCGCAGGGCGTCTGCCAGCTTGTCGTACTGTTCTTCCTTGAGGGCCCGGTAATCCCTGGCCCCTTCCCCTCCAAGCGTCACGCCTTTCTTTTCCGCCAGGGCCTCTACCAGAGCCTGGGCCGTCTCCCCCCTGTCAAACAGGCCGTGGAGGTAAGAGCCGTACACCTCTGGCGCCCCTCCCGTCACCACCGCCTGCTGCCCCTCTGTCTTAAGCCCCTCCGTCCGGCCCATATGAATCTCATAGCCGGAAAAAGGGCATCCCGAAAGCCTGGAGAGCAGGCCCTCCAGGGGGCCGATCCTTCCCTGCCGCTGGCGTCTTACCTTTTCCCGGGCCAGCACAGTGCGCACCGGCAGAAGGCCCAGGCCGCTCTGGACGCCTCCCCCTTCCACCCCTTCCGGGTCGCAGATCTCGCGGCCCAGCATCTGGTAGCCGCCGCAGATGCCAAAGATGGGCACCTCTCCCGCCAGGCTCTTTACAGCGCTTTCCAGACCGTTCTTGCGGATCCACAGGAGATCTTCCAGCGTGTTCTTGCTGCCCGGCAGAAAAATCAGATCCGGCCTGCCCAGCTCCCCGGGGGAGGCCACATACCGAACGGACACCTGTGGAAACTGCTCAAACACGTTAAAGTCGGTGAAATTGGAGATTCTGGGAAAGCGCAGCACCGCCAGGTCGATCTGCCCTTCCGCCCTGTTTCGGAACCGCTCCGTCAGACTGTCCTCGTCCTCCAGGGAAAGCTCCAGATAGGGCACCACCCCCGCCACAGGTACCCCGCCCCGCTCCTCTAACATGGCGACGCCGGAGTCCAAAAGGGATTTGTCCCCCCGAAACTTGTTGATCACAAGCCCCTTTACCCGGGCCCGCTCCTCTTCCTCCAGAAGCAGCAGGGTGCCCAGAAGCTGCGCAAAGACACCGCCCCGGTCGATGTCCCCCACCAGAAGCACCGGGGCGTCCACCATCCCGGCCATCCCCATGTTGACGATGTCGTTTTGTTTCAGGTTGATCTCCGCCGGGCTCCCGGCCCCTTCGATCACAATGATGTCTGCCCAGGACGCCAGCCTGCCAAACGCGGCCTTGATCTGGGGGATCAGCTCCCTCTTGTAGGAAAAATACTCCCTGGCGCTCATATTGCCCAGCACCTTTCCGTTGACGATGACCTGGGAACCCGTGTGGCTGGTGGGCTTTAGCAGGATGGGGTTCATACAGGACAGGGGCTCCGTCTTTGCCGCCTCCGCCTGCATGGCCTGGGCCCTGCCCATCTCCAGCCCCTCCGCCGTGACAAACGAATTCAAGGCCATGTTCTGGGATTTGAAGGGTGCCGTCCGATATCCGTCCTGACGAAACACCCGGCAGAGCCCCGCCGCGATCAGGCTCTTGCCTGCCCCCGACATGGTGCCCTGTATCATGATCACTTTCGCCATGGCTCCTCTATCTCCTTTCCCCGGCTTTTTGCATAGGAGAGCAGTCTGCCGTTGGCCTCCTCCAGCGCGCCGAAGCGCTCCCTGCAGCAGATCACCCGCCCGCAGGCATCCACCCTCTGGCGGGCCGCCTCAAACAGCGCCTCCCCCATGGGCTCCAGGCCCTCCGATGCGATGCAGTCTGCGGCCAGGGCCTTTGCCACGGGGTAATCCAGATCGTTGGAAAACAGGATGCCTGTGGCAAAGGGGATCCCCTTCCGCTGCAGGCGGCGGTAGACGCTCCTGCCCGTGCCTGCGCCTGCGATCACAAAGACCTGGGGCTGGCCCAGGGCAGGCTCCAGCTCCATGCCGCCGTTTATCTCGTCGTAGCTGCCAAGAGACACCCCGAACAGACTGCTCACATACCCCCCGGTAAAGACCTCCTCCGGCCTGCCGTATCTGTCCACATACCGGCCTTTCAGGCAGCAGACCCGATCCGACACCTTGGCCGCCAGCTCCAGCTCATGCAGGGACATGATGACGGTAAGCCCCATCTTGCGGCACATCTTCTGCAGGAGGGATAAAAATTCCAGCTGATGCCTCACGTCCAGATAGGAGGTGGGCTCGTCCAAAATCAAAAGCCTGGGCTGCTGGCAGATGGCCCGGGCCAGCATCACGCGCTGGCGCTGGCCGTCGCTGATGCGGGAAAAGGGCCTCTCCTTCCACTCCCTCATGTGAACCATCTCCATGGCCTCCTCTACGATCTGCCTGTCCGCCTCCGACAGAAGGCCGAAATACCCCGTGTAGGGATACCGCCCTGTGGCCACCACCTCCCCGCAGGTCATCATCTCCCCCCGCAGGCGGCTTGTCAGCACAATGGCGATCTGGCGGGCCAGCTGGGCCTTCGTCATCCGGTCGGCGGGGCGCTTGTCCAGATACACCGTGCCCCCTAAAGGGGCAAGCTGTCCCGCGATGCTCTTTAGCACGGTGGACTTTCCCGCGCCGTTTGGGCCGATCAGGGTCAGGATTTCCCCTTGTTCCAGCCCGATCTGGATCCCCTCGATGAGGGGCTTGCCGTCATAGCCCACGCACAGGCGCTGCGTCTGAAAAAACAAGTCTGTCACAAGGCCTTCTCCTTCCCTCTCAACAGCATCATCCACACCGCCACCGGCGCACCGAAGACCGCCGTGACCGTGCTGATGCTCAACTCCGTGGGCGCAAACAGATTTCTGGCCAGCAGGTCGCAGAACAGGCAGAAGACGCTGCCGCCCAGAAAGCAGGCCGGGATCATCACAAGGGGCCTCTGGGTGCCAAACAGGCTTTTCACCAGATAGGGCGCCGCCAGCCCCACAAAGGAAACCGGCCCCGCATAGGCCACCACGCAGGCGGAAAGGAGGCTGGAGAGCACCACCATCTGCACCTTGAGCAGCTTCAGGTTGACCCCCAGGTTCCGGGCGTAAGCCTCCCCCAGCTGATAGGCGCTCAAAGGTTTGGCCAGAAGGAAGGCCAGAAAGGACACCACAGATACCACCGCCGCCATCAGGGCCACATTTCCCCAGGTGATGCCGGAGAAGCTGCCGTTTGACCAGTTGTGGAGGTTTACAATGTCCGCGTCGTCTGCAAAGGTCACCAGAAGCTCCGTGCAGGCCGAACAGATATAGCCGATCAGCACGCCGCACACCACCAGCATGGACATATTGTGCATCCGGCGGGACAAGAGCAGCACAAGCCCCATGGAGAGCATGGCGCCCAGAAATGCCGCCAGGATCAGCGCCCCGGAGCTGACCCGGATCCCCCTGCCCAGAAGGCAGACCAGAAACACCGCCACCACCAGCTTTGCCCCGGAGGAAATGCCCAGCACAAAGGGCCCTGCGATGGGGTTGTGGAAAAAGGACTGCAGAAGATACCCGGCCAGGGCAAGAGCACCCCCCAAAAGCAGGGCGGCCAGCGCCCTGGGCAGCCGGATATCCCAGAGGATCCGCTGGGCGGCGGGATCCACAGGGCGGCCCGCCAGGCCCGCCGCAATCTGCCCCAGCGGGATCTTCACCGTGCCCACGCAGAGATTGGCCGTCAAAAAAACCGCCGCCAGGGTTACAAGGATCAAAAATTTCCTTCCCATACCCGCTCCCTCCTACTTAAGCCGGAACAAAAACCGCATCTGCCCCTCCTCTTCTCCCTGGAGCATCCTGTGGATGTCCAGAATGAGGTCGCCGATGGACATGGTCTGCTGGTACATATCGTTTGTGGTGCACCACACATTCCCCTCACGGACTGCCGCAAAGTCCTCCAGCACGGGGCATTTGTCCAACAGCTCCCCCACCGAGGAAACCCCGCCGTCGATGGAGCTGTTATAGATCAGGAAATCTGCGTCCTTTGCGCCGTCGTAAAACTCTTCCACCTGCAGGTTCACCGTGGAGAGGGCGGATTCCCCGTCCCCCAGCCGGTCAAAGCAGTACTTTCCCCCCGCCAGTTCGATCATCTTCGGCACATAGTCGCCGCTTCGGCGCACCTGTACCAGACCGTTGGCGGTGATGAAGAAAAACGCCACTGTCTTGTCCGTCCTCTCCTGGGCGGCCACCTCCTCTAAGACGGCGGCCTGCCTGGCAAACGCCTGCTCTGCCTCTTTTTCTCTTCCCAGGAGCGCGCCGTAAAATTTCACCCACTCCACCCTGCCCAGGGGATGGGATTCATAGCTGGAGCAGTCGATCACCACGGGCACCCCGAACTCCTCCAGGCGCTCGATCACCTCCGGCGCGTGGAAGATCATCTTGTTCTCGATGGCCAGGGTACAGCCCGAGGACAAGATCAGCTCATAATCCGGCCTGTCGTACTTTCCCGCATAGACCATATCGCCCCGGGCCATGGCCTCCCGGGCGGACTGGATGTACCAGCCCTCCTCCTTCTGGCCGGAAAGCGTGACGGCGGAAACGGCGTCCAGGGCGTCAAACAGATCCATGGCCGCGGAGGCCACCAGATACAGATTTTCCACCGGGCGGTGCACCACGGCCACGTCCTGATCCAGCCCCTCGGGCGTCTCTTTCCCCTCCGGCACCACCAGAAGCCTGTCGCCGCCCGCCGTGGACAGCATGGTATAACCCCCCTGGTATTCCTCCACGGAAAACTGGGTGGCATACTCCAGGGGAAGGCTGCCTGTGAGAACCAGCCCTCCCTGTGGATTGCCGCTTTCCCTCCGGGCGCACCCGGTAAGCATTAGCAGGCCGGCCAGCCCCAGGCAGCAGGCCGCCCGCTTTTTCTTTTGTCTCATTCCGCTTCCCACCTGCTCTTTACTCTGCCGCCGTCATGGCGTCGGACAGGAAGGTCAGCGTATAGTCGATCTCGTGGGGCGTGCTCATGGCCACCGTGTCCCCGGTCACCGCAAGGGGCTCGTCCAGGGCCGCCACCGGGATCTCGAACACGGAATTGCCCTCCGTGTTCACCGGCAGATACTTTTCGCCGTCCACCAGCATATAGTCGTAGTTTGCGCTGTTCCACTCAATGCGGGCCGTCATGCTCCCGCCTTCCACCGTCAGAAGGGCCGGGGATAACACCGCCGCCTTGCCGCTTCCTCCCTCGAAGACCACCTCCACGCTGTAGACGCCGTCCGCCACGGAAGACGCGGCGGGAGAGGCCGTGGCGGAGAGGAATGTCAGCTCCCTGTCATACCACTCCTGCTTCTTGGTGCTGAAGGCCGCGCAGGCGATGGGCTCGTCCAGGGCCGCCACGGGGATTTTATAGGTGTAAGCGCCCTCTGCGTCCTCTGCAAAGCCCACGCATTCCTCCTCGGGCGCTCCTGCTGCCTCCTCGGCCGTCCCCAGGTACAGTTTCCCATAGCCCGTGCCGCTTAAGGTGAGCACTGCCTCCATCTGGCCGCCCTGGACGGTGAGGCGCGCATCTACCACCTTGAACATGGAGGAACTGGACTCCACCTGGATCGCATAGACGCCGTCCGCCAGGCTGCCTGTCTGCGCATCCTTCTGTGCGCTGTCCAGACCCTGGAACGCTTCGCCCGACGCAATCGCCGCCTGCACGTGTTCCACATAGAGATCCTGTACCGCTTCCAGCTGGCCCAGGCCCTCTAACAGACAGGTCACCTCATAGCCTTGCGCCTCTAAGACCGTCTTCCAGGAGTCTTCTTCCTCCCCGGCCATATCGTTGTTTGCGTGATCCCCGGCCACTACCATCAAGGGCTCCAGAACAACCTTTTCATAGCTGCCCTTAGCGGCTAACGCCGCCACCACATCTTCCAGGGCAGGTTCCGCTTCCACGATGCCCACATAATAGTTTTCATAGCCCTCTTCCGTCAGCTTCTGCTGCAGCAGGGCGTACACGCCGTTGGAATCCGCCTCCGTCCCATGGCCCATAAAGCAGATGGCCGTCCTGCCGTCGTCGTATGCCTGGGTGTGGGCGGTGATGGCCCCGATCAGCGCCTCAAAATCCGCCTCCCCGGACAGGAGGGGCGCCCCCAGAAGGATCCTGTCAAACTGATCCAGACGGTCGGTGAGGGCCTGGGCCAGGTCGGTGTACTCATATCCGTCCATCAGGTGGGTTGGCTGTACGATCAGCTCCCGGATCCCGTCGGCCGCCGCCCTGTCCAGAGCCTCCTCCACGTTGTCGATCACCAGCCCGTCCCGGCTTTTCAGCTTGTCGATGATGATCTGGCTGGTAAAGGCCCGGCGCACCTCATACTGTGGGCAGGCCTGGGCAATGGCGTTTTCGATGGCTCCGATGGTGAGATCCCTGTTGTCGTTGTAGCTGGTGCCGAAGCTGACCACCAGGATGGCGGCGCCGCTTTCCTTCTGTTCTGCCGCTGCAGCCTCCTGTCCGGCCTCCGATGCGGGCTGGGACGTCTCTACGACCTTCTCCCCCGCCGTCTCCTGCCCCCGGCCTGCGCACCCGCCCAGGCAGCACACGCCCAGGGCAGCCGCCAGACCGAAGATCTGCCAATGTCTGATTTTTTTCATGTTCTCCTCCTTTTTGCGCTTTTCCGGCACGCACAGTAATCCTGTGGCTGGCAGCGCAGACACCTATTTTTCTCATTGAATACCGGGGAACAATTTGTCCAGACTTAAGACAGAAAAGTAACACAAAGAAGACCCTTCCCGGGATGACGGGCTGAGGGTTTGTACCAAAACGTACGACCAGTTACTCGTGGCCTGAAACCATTGTTTCCGTACAGCGATAAGGCAGGTCTCCCGGCTTGAAGATCATCGCATCGGCCGTCTTCCCAGTTTCCCAGTGACATTGTGGCTTCTGCTCCCTAATTACGGTGACGAGTTCGTACAGGATTTGCACCTGTTTCCCTTTTCACCGGAACCGCCCCGCAGGGCGTTCCGACACCTTACCGCGCATATTCAATTGTCCTCATTCTAGCATACCTTGCCAGTCTGTGCAAGGATAAAATCCTGACGTTTTTTCATCCGCCTCCGGGTGCCAGCGCAATGCTGAACTTCCCGCTGTAACAGCGCTGGGGCGAATAGATCACAAGATGACCCTGAAAGGGGCGCACGAATCGCCCCATGCGGAAACGAACAAAAACGTAAGACGCCTTATGGTCCATTTTACGTCAAATCCCTACCAGATGCGGTAATTGCCGCTCAATGCCAGCAGAGCAAAGAAATAAAGGCAATTGTCGTAATACCGTCTCTTTCCTTCCCGAAGCGGCGTGTGAAAGAAAAGCGCCGTCCATTCCATGCGGCAGTCACAGGTGCTGGCCAAAGACGCCTGCGCCACCGTGGCGGTGATGGCCGTGGGATGCAGCACCGCCGGATCGGCTACCCTGCCGTCTATCTCATAGGTGTGGTAATCCCCCGTTTTTCCCGCTTCCAGAAGAAATTTCTGTATGCGGTCCGCCGCCTGGCGCTGGCCGCAGTCGATCCCGAACCACTCAAAATCCAGGCCTATGTTGGCTGCCGTGCGGTAAGCGTCGCTGTAAAACCAGTCATGCCGATCATCCGTCCAGGGCAGCTTCCTGCTCATGGGAGAGCCGTCAAACTCCGCGTATTCCGCAGAAAAGCCTGTTTCCGGGTGGCAGGCGGCCGTCAGGTAGGCCCTGCTGGCGTCAGCGGCCTTGCGGAAGAACGGGCGGTCCTGTTCGTCTGCCCAGAGCGCAAACAGCTCGTAGAAATGGGGCAGGTGATAGGAGGGATCCGTAAAGTCACACCCCGGCACAAACAGGATCTGGTAATTGTCGTGGTTCCACATGGGGCTGCCCGGTCTGCCGCCCTCTCCTTTGTGCAGGCAGGCCCGCAGGATTTCCCTGGCCTGGTCGGAATAGGCAAAGATCCCTTCGCCATCCCCCCATCTGTGAGACGCAAAAAACAGCGCCATGGCGAAAAATTCCTCCCCGTCCGGCGCAGGGCCATACGCATTTTTGCTGCCGTCTGTCCCGCAGGACCAGGCAAAATATCCCTCGTTTTCCCCCTCTGCCATCCACATATAAGTTTTCGCCCACTTCCAGATCCGGTCGAATTCTTCCTTGCGATCCATCTGTACGCAGATCATCATCCCGTAGGACATCCCTTCTGTCCTGACGTCGTCATTCCCCGTATCGCACAGATAGCCCATGTCCTCTCCCACAGGAAAGTAGATCCTTTCCTCCCCGCTTCCGTAGAAAAAGGTATTCCAGACCTCCTCCAGACGCCTGTCTATTTCCTCCTGGCGAAACCCCGCCTCCAAAAGCAGGTTGTGGTATGTCTTGTCCTTCCATGTCTCCATGTATCCATCCTCCTGTCCGTCCGCTTCGGACTCTGTTGATCGGACGCCGTATGTACTGCATCCCTTTCCTCTCATCTCACAAATCTGCCCACCCGTAAAATGGGCGCGGCAGGCCGTCTTTCATGGGCGTCGCTGCCGTCTCCCCGGCCCGGCTGCCCCAGGGACAAATTTCTTCCCTGTCACAGCATCAACAGGGTTCCCGCTGCAATCAGGATGATTCCCACGCCGGATTTCCAGGTGAACTGCTCATGCAGAAAGACAAACGCAAGCACAAGCGTGATGACAACGCTCATCTTGTCTATCGGCACAACCTTTGACACCTCTCCCATCTGAAGCGCCCGGTAATAGCACAGCCAGGACGCCCCGGTCGCCAGGCCTGACAGGATCAAAAACAGCCAGCTTTTTCCGCTGATTCCGAAAAGCCCCTTCTGTGCGCCTGTCAGAAACACCATGCCCCAGGCCATGACGACAACCACCACCGTCCGGACCGCCGTGGCAAGATTAGAATTTATGCCCTCTATCCCAACCTTTGCCAGAATGGATGTCAGCGCGGCAAAAACCGCAGACAAAGCCGCAAACAATAGCCACATCTTCCCGCCTCCCTTTCCGCATCTGATTTGTTGTTTCGGAAACTTCCTTTTCCATTCCATTATAAAAAAGAATGCCGGAAAGGGCAATTGTATTTTTGTAAGGCCTTCGGTGCAATCTGTGCTTTTATTTTATCGGGAGCCGGACGACCGTCCTCAGCTTTTCCGGCGCATGGAACACTTTTCCGTCTGCGGCGCCACAGCAGCTGATGAGATCGTCCTTTTTTGCTGTCTCCAGAATTTCCCTCTGCTTTTTCTTACTCAGGCTTCCCAATACGATCTGATAGGACTTATCCAGCAGGTCTTTCAGGAGATCGTCCGGCACCTTGCCCTCCGCTTTCACCGAATTCCAGTGCATTTTGTTCATATAGTAGCCGGGAATGATATCCTCATACTGCTCTCGCAGGAAGTCTCCCTCCAGCGGCTCCAGTTTCAGCGTAATATAATAGGGGCGGTTTTTTTCATCCCTGCATACCGCGGCAAACATTTTCCCGCCGATCTGGTAGCGCATCCAGTTCCAGTCCTTCTGCAGATCCCTGGTCACACCCGTTTTTTCCATCAGATACCCGTCCACCCATTCATATCTCATGCGATTGCTCCCTTCCACAGCCTCTGTTCATTGGTTTCTTCCACTGCTTCTTTTCACTGGTCTTGATAGATCCTTCTCATCGCCTTTGGATCTATACTAAATAAGTAGACACGATCATGCACTACCTGTTACAATAAATCAGACACCAAAAAGGAGGCACT